>JAJDTR010000122.1 GCA_022827055.1 Candidatus Poribacteria bacterium
CTCAATTCCTTCAAGCGCTTATCCATCTCCCCTAGTTTGGAGGCGGTTCCCCGCACGTTCCTTAGAAGGTCGAGAATAGCGGAGTCGGGTTGACTCCCGCCATAGAGTTGTTCGTAAACCAAGCTTGAAGCTTCAAAGAGATTTTCCGCATTACTCAGGATGCGGCGTTCCTCGTCGAGGGATTCTTCTTCATTTTCTTGCAGCTCCGCCTCGTCGAGTTCTTTACTTTGGAATTCCAATAGTTCTTTCTCACGTTGGCCCTGTTCCAACATTTGAGAATGGCTATGAAGTTGCTGCTGTAAATCTTGGATTTCCCTATATTTCTGTCCTAACTCCGCGCGTTGTTTTTCAAGCTCGCCAAAAGCGTCAAGCAGGTCGAGGTGAACGTCGGGACGAAACAGCGACTGATGATCATGTTGACCATGTATGTCAACCAGCAGGTCGCCAACTTCGTGCATAAGTCGAAGATTCACCGTCTGCCCGTTGACATGGCAGCGACTTCGCCCACTTGCATTAATCTGCCGAGATAGGAATAAGGGGTCCGCCGCATCCACTTCGTCAACCAAGTCGGAGTCGCTCAGCCGTTGCCACGCGGGATGATTCGGAGGCAGTGCGACGGAAATTTGGACTCTTGCGTTGGATTCGCCAAGGCGTACCACACTAGCTATTCCACGCTCACCTAGCGCCAACCCTACAGCCTGCAGTATAACCGACTTACCTGCTCCGGTTTCGCCGGTTAGCACATTTAACCCTGGGGCAAGCTCCAGTTGGAGTTTATCGATGAGGGCAACATTGCGGATAGAAAGTTCTTCAATCATGGGACAAACGGGGATTCGATTTCAACCACTTACCAGCCACTTCCCGTCGTTAAGTTTTGCGATTGGCGATTCAGGTACGAGGTTTACGACCCTCTCCCAGCATGAGTTTTGTTCGTAGGACTTCGTAGTAGCTTCGGCGTTGAGAACGGATGAGCTTAATGGTTTTTTCTGCTTTGCGAACGCGGATTAAACAGTCAGGTGCGAGGCAATGCGTTTCACGCGGCCCGTCAACGAACAAATTGACGCTGCTATAGTTGGATTTCATGGCTACTGTAATCACCGAGTCGCCATGTGCAATGTAAGGGCGTACAGTGAGCGAGTGGGGCGCAATCGGTGTAAGAAGGATTGCGTCAAGACGCGGTTCAACAATTGTTCCGCCACTGGCAAGAGAATATCCGGTCGAACCGCTGGGGGTGGCGATGATTAAGCCATCGGCATTATAGGTGATAAAAGGTTTCTCATCAATATACGTGTCTAATTCGATGAGCCGTGTGTTGTGGCGTATGACGACCTCGTTGAGTGCGAAGGAACGTGAATGCTCCAAATCGTCGTTGCCTCCACTAATTTCCAACATCATCCGCCGATCAATCTTGAAACTTCCATTTAGAATGTTGGTTAGTGCAGGATAAAGCTCATCTAGCGAAACTTCTGTGAGAAAACCCAGGTGACCAAGATTGACGGCAAGTATTGGCACGTGCTCAATCATGGGAGTGTGTACAACACTTAAGAGCGTCCCATCTCCACCGAGTACCAACAAAACGTCCGATTGCGCGACAACTTCGTTTTCGTCTACCCCACAGCGAGGTATACCGAGAGATTTTGCCTGTTCATCAGGAATGAGAGGCTTAATTCCGTGACGTTGAAGCCAATTGGAAGCGTCAACGACGACTTGAGCAGCCTGAGATTTCGAGGTATTGACAAAAAAACCGACGGTTTTCATGACCTCAGTTTGTGTCGGTGATTTAGGTGAATCCTGAAAAGGGACATTGTAAGTGGATCGGCGAATATCGATTGAAACCTTCTAAGCAAGAAAACTCCCCTGTGACACATCTGTTTCAGCTAGTTTCTTTCAAACCGAGAAAACGTTAGAATAATGCCTGCTCCAATCAGAAATGCCACGCCCGTGACCATCAGATTCACGTTTACTTCCGGAACAATGTGGGCAAGATCAACGCGCTCGCCATCAATGATTTCATATTTGCGAAAGGGCCAGAGTCCATACAACGAACCGACCATTAGGCCTATCAGGAAGGAGATTGTCAAACTGTAGAAGTGCTCGAAAACGTAATTCAGCAAACGCGTAAACGCCAAGAGTCCAATGCCGCAGCCTGCAGCAAAAATCAACAATACGAACAAATCTCGATTGTTTATGGCTGTGAGAATGTCAAAATAGGAGCCGAAAAGGAGCAATACGAATGCACCGCTAATTCCAGGGAGAATCATTGCCGAGGTGGCGAATGCACCACTGAGAAACAGGTGCGCCAATTTGCCGACCGAAAATCTGCTAATAACTACCGCATCATTTGAAGCAACTTCCGAAGATTCTTTAGCTTCAAGGCTTTGCTTCTGTTGCTGCTTCTCAAGGTTTTTTTCGCCCATGCTCATTGAGAGTCCGATGGTCAGCGTAGCAGCGGCTATGAGAGCCAGCAGTTCTTTCCAACCGAATCCCTTTAGCAACTTGGCAGGAATGGCGATCGAAGCCAGAATCAGCCCGGAGAAGAAACCGTAAGTCGGATCGTGTTGTTCATTGAGCAGATAAATCATCAATTTAGAGGTTGCAACAACGGCAATAACTGCACCGATTCCCAGAAGCACTAAGAAACCGAAGTCAATTCGACGCAACTCTAACACAGCATTAGATATCGCCGTCTTTTTCAAAGTTACGGCAGCCAACAATCTTTGCGCTGTTTTCACGCCAATATTGTGCAACGCCCTAATCAAACGTTCATATATTCCCAGTATAAGTGCAAATGTGCCTCCGCTGACACCCGGAATAATGTTGGCGAGACCAATCAAAAAACCTTTAACAATCAGAATTACGTAATTCAACGCCTATCTCTACATCCTCTTCCAAGTTTTCATCGTTCAACCGCCGTTTCAGGGGCTCGATTTCATGGTGCGCTGTAAAGTCAAGCTGAACAGGAGTAATTGACACGCATCGTCTTTTCACAACGTTTAGATCCGAGTCCTCCCGCGCATCCACTTGAGCGCGTTCTCCGCCGATCCAATAGTAAGGTTTGCCCACGCGGTCCACACGCTTGATTGCGGTTGCGCTGTATGTCCCCAGGTCTTGGCGCGCTACTTCAAAGCCTTTAATCATGGAAAGGGGGCAGTTTGGCACGTTTACATTTAGCAGAATCCCCGGCGTCAATCCATTCGCCAAGACAAGTTTTGCGAGTCGGCAGGCAGCAGAGGTTGCTGTCTCGTAATGGTAGGGCGGTCCAGAGATTAACGACACCGCCATTGACGGAATTCCCAAGAAGGTGGCTTTTTTCGCCGCCGCCACCGTGCCTGAAAAATGGATGTCATGCCCCAGATTTTGTCCGTGATTAACGCCAGAAACCAGCAACTTCGGATGTGCCGGAAGCAATGCACTCACCGCGAGGTCTACGCAGTCAACCGGGGTGCCGTCAACCGCCCATGCGTGATTGTCAACTTGCTTGGATCTCAAGGGGTGGTCAAGCGTGATTGCCATCCCGATCGCACTGCGTTCACGATCCGGCGCCACGATATAAACTTCATCAATGCTCTCCAGCGCCTGCGCGAGGGTAGTCAGTCCGGGCGATTCGATACCGTCGTCATTAGTTACAAAAATCATCTAAGTCGGGACCATGCAGGACACTTTCCGGGATTTGATTCTCGCCAAGCGCTCAGTGCGAAGGGAGGTGTGCATCATTGCATCAAAGTCTGGTAATTGTTTAGTCCATTGACTCCTTGCGGCGAATACAAGGCTCCCTTTATTCCACGACCGATGGCAATTTCTCTCATGTACCCAACATGCGAGCGATATCCCTTGTAGGAGGGGATCAAGGGAGCGAAAAGCGACCGATCAAATGAGCGAATAGCGAATGCGATAGAGTTCCCATAGAGATCCCCCCTGCCCCGATGCAGGAGCGATTCCCTACCGAAAGTGGATTTTCATTGCATAGTTGTTTAGGGAGTTGATTTATCGTGAACGCGGAATATCGGGGCAAGATGCCCCTCCCCCATATAACCCAAGAATGCCCCGCTGCCGATAGTCAGGCGCGATACACTGCCAAACTAATATTGCCACTCGTTTTGGCTGAACTAAACAGTTATAAAGTCTGTTATCTGTCACGGAGACTTGCGATGAGTAGTTTTGTAAACAGCCGCATTTCGCGGAGCGGCTTGATATGACTGATTTCATCCCCATAGACTGACCGAATTGGAATGCTCTCAATCCGAAATCCAAGACGACTAGCTTTGATTAACAATTCCGATTCGGTCTCGTAGTGCTCCGTTTTCAATGACACCGCCTTCAGAACCTCAGCTTTTATCAACCGATAGCCGGATTGAAAATCTGGCACATGTTGTCCACATAGTGCCGAACCCACCGTAGAGATCAACCTGTTGTTTAATTGGCGATGAAGCGGCATGGCGGCCCTGTCTTCAAAACGCCCGCCGATGAGAATGTCTGAATCTACCAGTCGAAAGTGATCCAGGAATCTCGGTAGATCACTAGGATTGTGCTGTCCATCGCTATCCATGGTGAATATGAGTTGGTATCCGGCTCGAACCGCATAGTCAAATCCGGTTCGTAACGCCATGCCCTTGCCGCAATTGTGGGTATGCTCCAGAACCACCGCTCCACATGCGAGTGCAATTTCGGCGGTTTTATCGCGTGAACCATCGTCAATAACGATGATATCTCCGACAAAAAGATTGGCTTCCCGAATGACTCGTTTTACGGTGCGGGATACGTTGTAGGCTGGCAACAGAAGGCAGGTTTTCATTTGTCGTCTCGTGATCGTAACAATCGCAATCGAAGTCTTAACCACCACATTAATTATACTATAGATGACCGGTAGAGTCAACTGTGGATTTACCGGGGGAGCCACGGATAGAAGCAAGATGAAGGGCGAGAGGTTGTGGGCTGTTTACTAGCTATGTCTTGATTCAAATTGAAAAGAGCAGGTTGCAAGAGCCGGAATATTATGCTATTATGAACAACCACTGACAGATATGTATGAGGAATCTGTCGGGTAATCAACCCTTATTCAGTTGTTTTACTGTTCTAACCCTTGGGAGGTCTTTAACGACATGGCGAGTGAAGCTTTGGGCTTGATTGAAACAAGAGGTCTTGTTGCTGCCATTGAGGCAGCCGACACAATGGTTAAGGCGGCGAATGTCTCGCTGATTGGCAGAGAGCAAATTGGCGCAGGATATGTTACCGTTATGGTGAGAGGCGACGTGGGCGCTGTCCAAGCTGCAACGGACGCGGGTGCGGAAGCCGCAAAGGATGTTGGCGAACTTATTTCTGTACATGTCATCCCTCGTCCACACTCAGACGTGGAAAATATGCTTTCTTAGGGGCGAAGAATCGGGAATTCGGTATTGGACGACGGAGAGGATTAAACCGTACCTGATCCTTTGTCTTCAGTCCATTCATCTATCGCCCGGAATCGGAGGTATACATGGCGGAAATTAACCCTGAACAGATTGAAGAGATTGTATCGCAAGTCATCAATAATCTTCGAAGTGAAGGGCGTATTCAAAGCGCGCCGGCAAGAAGTTCGAGAGTCCCTGTTGGTTCCAGATCGCAATCGGGAATTCATCCAAGCACCGATCAAGCAATTATGGCTGCCAAGCAAGCGCAAGGGGAATTTGTCCAACTCGGGTTTGCCAAGCGTACGGAGATCATTGAAGCGATTAAACGCGCCGCTCTCGAAAACGCCCAACGTCTCGCTGATTTAGCAGTTGAAGACACGGGAATGGGAAACGCGGCACACAAACTGATGAAGAATGAAGGCGCGGTCAATCTCTCGCCAGGGGTGGAAGATTTGCGATCCGAAGCTTCTACAGGCGATGAAGGAACGCTGCTAGTGGAATATGTCCCGTTCGGCGTAATTAACTCAATTACACCGACGACGAATCCGACCTCAACAGTTATCAATCACGCGATAATTATGCTGTCCGCAGGGAACGCTATTGTGTTCAGTCCGCATCCGAATGCGGCAGTCTGCACGCATGAAACTATGCGCGTCATCAACGAAGCAATAGTGAAGTCTGGCGGACCGCCCAATCTGCTTACGGCTGTTGCTGACGCGACACTGCGCACAGCCAAAGAGATAATGAATCACGATGACATTTCCATGGTCGTAGCGACCGGCGGTCCCAGCGTTGTGAAGGCGGCATTGACCAGTGGAAAGAAAGCGATTGCGGCGGGACCGGGGAATCCTGCGGCGCTTATTGATGAAACTGCGGATGTGGCAAAAGCCGCCAAAGATACGATTGATGGGACGAGTTTTGATAACAATCTCCTCTGTATTGGTGAGAAGGCGCTGTTTGTGGTCGAATCTGCCGCAGACGAAACCATTCGAGAACTCAAGAAAAACGGGGGCTATTTGCTCAATGCAAATGAACTCAAAGCAGTGGAGAACACCGTGATTAAGGATGGAGATGTCAACAAGGATTTTATCGGTAAAGATGCGCGGGTCATTTTGGAGGCGGCTCGAATAAGGGCATCGGCTAACACCGTTGCGATCGTCGCAGATGTTCCGGCAGACCATACTTTTATCATTGACGAGTACCTTATGCCTATCCTTCCCGTAGCGCGAATGCGGAACTTTGATGAGGCACTTAAAGGCGCTGTGGCAGCCGAAGGCGGGCGCGGGCACACTGCGATTCTCCACACCAATGACATGAATAGAATTACACAATTTAACAAGGCGATGGATTGCAACATAGTGGTAGTGAATGCGCCCTCTTATGCGTGTGCGGGGCTGGGCGGAGAAGGTTTTTTGGCAATGACGATTGCGGGTCCAACAGGAGAAGGATTTACGCGGCCGCGGACATTCACACAGCAACGGCGGCTAACAATTGCGGGTAATCTGTCAGGGCACACTCTCTAATTAGTATGTTCGCGGCGATTAGCTTTTAATTTCTGAACGGGGGCAGGATGGAGCTACGCGATGTGAATCAGGTTGGGGTAGTTGGTGGCGGGACGATGGGATTTGGTATCGCGATCAACTTTGCATTAGGCGGATACTCCACCGTCATCTCCGACTTGAGCGACGAGGTTCTTACGCGGAGCATAGCTACCATCAAGTCGGCTTTGAATCTCTTTGTTGAGGAGGAATTGATAACCCGGAGACAAGCCGATGACGCCGGAGACAGAATAAAGACAACCACTGATTTGGCGGAAGTCGCTAAGGACAGTGACTTTATTACGGAAGCGATTGTCGAAAGATCGCGAGATAAACGCGAGCTATTCAACAGACTTGATAAATTATGCCCGCGCCATACGATATTGGCGAGCAACACGTCGGGATTGGTTCTTAGCGATTTCGGCTCTGATGTTACCAGGCAGGACAAGCTCGTCATAACTCACTACTTTACGCCGCCGCACATCGTGCCGGGGGTTGAGGTTGCCAAGGGGCCTGGGACATCTGACGAAACATACGACATCACCTGTGACTTGATGGAACGCTCGGGGAAAATACCTATTCGGCTTCGCAAAGAATTACCGGGTTATCTGCTTAACCGGTTACAAGATGCAATGCGCGGCGAGGCGCTTCGATTATGGGCTGAAGGGATGGCCTCCGCAGAGGACATTGAGCTTGGCGTCGTTTCTACCTTTGGTTTCCGTATGCCGCATGAGGGGCCGTTCCGACACTATGATCTGTCGGGTGTTTGGAAATGGCCGGAGGATATACGGTCTCCGCGTAGCATAGAGAATGAGAAAATCAAAAATCGCTTGGCAGAAGGCACCCCGTGGTTCATTGATCCGGAAAGGTTTGACGAAGCGCTGGAGAAGCGAGATAGAGAATATATTCGCCGCCTCAAAGAGTTATATTGGCCAACGTTATAATAATTTAGCCAATGAAGACATGTCAATCAAGATTTTGACTGTGTCGGTATCTAGCACGTTTTCACCAGTTCCGGTAGAAAATGCAATTGGAACTGCGCCGAGTGAAAACCTATGATAAACTTGAGCGTAAATGTAAATAAAATTGCGACGCTTAGAAATTCAAGGGGCGGAGATTTACCGAGTGTGACCCAGGCGGCGCAAACTTGCATTGACGCCGGGGCACAAGGTATCACAGCTCACCCAAGACAGGACCAACGCCACATAAAGCGACACGATGTTTATGAACTCGCGGAGATGGTAACCGTAGAATATAATATTGAAGGCGATCCGCGCCCCGATTTCCTTGACATGGTAACGGAGATTCGTCCGACGCAGTGTACGTTGGTGCCGGTTGTTCCGGGAGAAATCACGAGCCACACAGTTTGGAATCTTGACAGGGACGGCGACAAACTAAAACCGATTATTCAACGTCTTAGAGATGCGGGAATTCGCGTGAGTCTATTCAGTGGAACAGATCCTCACCAGATTGAAATGTCAAGAGAAGTTGGTGCGGATCGAATCGAGTTTTACACGGAGCCGTACGCATCCGCGAAGACAAACCAGGAAGTTGAACACGAGTTTGGCTTGCTTGTCAGAGCTGCTGAAAAAGCTGTCGAGGTGGGGGTCGGTATCAATGCCGGACATGATTTGAATCTGGACAACTTACCTCCGCTACGAAATCTACCTATACTTGAGGTTTCTATCGGTCACCACTTGATTAACGACGCGGTTTACATGGGGCTGGAGCACGCCGTGAAGGCGTATCGCAAAGCATTGGGACAGAAGGTGGAGTGACGCAATGAGTTCGTGTGCAATCTTTGATCTTGACGGCACTATCATCGATTATTCTTCGGAGGGAGTTTTCCTCAAATATCTTCTCAAGGAAGGCGAACTCCCGATGTCCAACCTGTTGGATTGGACATCCTATTTTCTCAAAACGCAAGATCTGCGCAGGGCAAAAGCATACAAGATGTACCTTCACGGATTGGATTATCAGCGCGTCTGTAACTTGGCGGAATCGTGTTTCAAAGAAAGACTCGTTGATCGAATTTCCCCACGTGTTTCCGACCTCATGGCATTCCACCGTTCCGAAGGCAGGACAATTGTGATTCTTTCCGGATCGTTACAGGTGCTTGTCTATTGGTTTCACAACTATCTGGAATCCGATCTAATGATTGGGTATGAGTTGGAGACGGTTGACGGCTATATTACAGGGCATCAAGTGGGTTTGAATCCGCATGCCGAGAATAAAGCCGTACTGGTCAAGGAATTGACGAAGACGCACGCTTTTAATCTGGCGGACTCCTACGCCTACGGAAATCACCATTCGGATGTGCATAAGCTACGGCTGGTAGGTCACCCAGTAGCCGTAAATCCAGATCGTAAACTGCGCCGAATTGCTATGGAAAATGGTTGGCAAATTGAGCAGTTTCATGTCAAAACGTAGTGGATGGCTCCGAATCCTTGAGGTCCTCCTTATACTCAGTTAAATTATTCCCTCGGAAGTTGATTTCGTGACCAATTTAGTAACGGAATATCCCCTCGGTAGTGAAAAGAGACCATTGCGAGTGGCTGTGGTTGGTGCAGGCCCATCCGGTTTCTATGCGGTTGACGCCCTGTTGCGGCGAAAAGATGTCTTGATTGAGGTGGATACTTTTGATCGACTTCCGGTGCCATACGGTCTCGTTCGATTTGGAGTCGCTCCGGATCATCAGAACATCAAAGCCATCATCAAGGGATATGAGAAAATTGCAACGAATCCACGGTTTCGTTTCTTTGGGAATGTCCAATTTGGACGTGACATTAATTTGGAGGATCTCCAGGCGCATTACGACCAAATAATTTACGCTGTCGGAGCCGAGACAGACCGCAAACTTAATGTTCCGGGTGAGATGTTGTCGGGTAGTTATACCGCTACCGAGTTCGTTGCTTGGTATAATGGTCACCCCGACTATGTGGATGCGCAATTTGACCTGTCGCATGAACGGGCTCTCGTCGTTGGAATGGGTAACGTGGCGATGGACGTGACGCGTATGCTTGCAAAGTCGCCCGACGAATTAGCTGGCACCGACATAGCAGATTACGCACTGGAATCCTTACGCGCAAGCAAAATAAGGGAAATAGTTATTCTAGGGAGACGGGGTGCTGCACAGGCGGCTTTTACTCCCAAAGAAATCAAGGAGATCGGCGCACTTGAAGGAGTGGACATCGTGGTCGATCCCGCAGATGTCGTGCTAGATGAGGAGTCCAAGAAGTCACTAGAAACGGACAAACAGGCGCGAGCTAACGTCCAATACTTGACCGAGAAGTCGCAGGAAGGTTCCGGAGCAAGCACTAAGAAAGTTCACCTTCGTCTCCTACGATCACCGGTGAAAATCGTCGGGGAGAATGGACACGTTGTTGGTGCAACAATTGAGCGAAACGTGCTTGTGAAGAGCGAGTCGGGGGAAATGCGGCCTCGGGGATCGGGAGAGTTTGAAACCATTCCTTGCGGCGCCATCTTTCGCTCCGTTGGCTACCACGGAATTCCATTGCAGGGTGTACCTTTTGATCGGGATGCCGGAGTCATTCCAAACGAGCGAGGGCGCGTCGTGAACCCCGACAGCGGGAAGGTGGTTCGGGGACAATACGTCGTTGGTTGGATTAAGCGAGGACCCACCGGACTCTTGGGCACGAATAAGGGTGATTCCGGTGAAACCGTTGACGCAATGTTAGAAGACATTCAAGGTGAAACCGCTCCCATGCACGAAGAGCAAGAACCCGAAGCTATTGAGTCGTTTCTGAAATCAAAAGAGGCTTCCTATCTGACTTTTTCCGATTGGAAGGAACTCGATTTTCTCGAAGTTGAGAAGGGCGCGGAATTAGGCAAGATTCGACAGAAGTTCGTACACCTGTCGGATATGCTTGAGGCGTTAAATAAGGAAAGTGGATAATTGCCCACGTTCAAGGACCGTCCGTGCCGAAAGTGAGTAGAAGGATTGAAGATCGGAAATTTCGAAGATAGTCTCCCACCTCGTAGAATTTTAAGATTTGTCTTCTGCATCCGATTTTTTATATTCAGGCTAGCCAATCTGTATTATCACGAAAATCTCATCTTCGATTTGATGATCGGAGACCTACTTTCTTGCGAAAAATATTTCAAGCTGAATTGCCTGGAAGATTTTCCGGGACCTCCAACGAGCAGGAATGAATAGAAAACTTCCCCTGCACCCTCCTCAAATTAAAAAGTTTGTTCTCTAAACGTGCTTAATGCGCCTTGAAAAGTATCTTGCCAAGTCTGGCATCGCCTCACGGCGAACCGCGCAGAAGCGGATAGCAACCGGCAGAGTTACCGTCAACGATGAACGTGTACTAATCCCGGGTACACACATCGAGCCCGACAGAGATTTGGTTAAAGTTGATGGGCAGCGCGTTGAAGGGACGCCCGATCAAATCTATTTGATGCTCAACAAGCCGCCAGGATACGTGACGACAGTGCGCGATGAGCGTCACCGTCCGACGGTTATGGAGTTTATCAAGGATATTCCTGAAAGAATTTATCCCGTGGGACGACTCGACCGAGATACGGAAGGGTTGCTCCTTATGACGAACGATGGAGAATTGGCACATCGTTTAACGCACCCTCGGCACGAAGTAAAAAAAACGTATGTCGCGTGGGTGTGTGGCAAACCTAGCCAGAAGGCGATTCACCAATTGCGCAAGGGAGTCCGAATCGAAGGGAGATTTACATCTCAGGCGAAAATTGCACGGATCTCACACGGGAAAGATCGTACACAGTTCAGGATTACTATCCACGAAGGAAAGAAACGGCAAATTCGTCGTATGTTTCAAGCGGTGGGCCATGAAGTAACCTTCCTGAAGCGCGTGGCAATCGGAGCACTGCTGCTGGGTGATTTGCCCGTTGGTCAATATCGAATGCTGAACGCGGCTGAGGTTGATAGTCTCCGGAAATAAAAACGCCTATACCGTGACCGGTATAGGCGTTCATCTCTACGAGATCTACAGGAATCAAGACAAAAAAGCGCCACGCAAGGTTCTTCATTTCCGTGCGTTAGCTTTCTCTCTCGCGATTTCCAAATACTGCATTGCGGCTGTTCTAGTATCTGAATCGGTTGCATTGCTCAATTTTTCAAGCAGGGGGATCGCTTTGTCGTACATTTCTTGAGCAATGAAGATTACAGCAAGGTAGTAATGTGCGTGCTCATACTCCTTACTTTCAGGGTATTTTTGAATGACAGCTTGGAAATGAGTTTCCGCCTTTCGGAAGTAATCTTCAGCGTTTTCGTCATCAATGTGATTGCCGTAGTAGAGCCCCAAGTTAACGTGTAATTCCGGCAAATGCCCCGTTTTATTTTCCGGATCTACAGTAAACGCTTTATCTGCTAAGGGTTTTCCTTTTTCTAGGTTGTATCGTTTCAGATAAATAAGCGCTAGTTCGGCATTCGCTTTCGGATTGTCGGGATTCTTCTCTAATTCTGTCTTTAACCGCTGGAGATTTTCCTCAACTTCAAGAGTATGTTCCATCTCCAGAACAAACTTTTCTGGATCAAATGCTAATGTGATTTCAGGCTCGCTGATGAGGTTACCCTCGAAATCAACGAATGCAATTGCTGGAACTCCAGGACTTTGGACGTATTTCGTGAAGGCAGCGAGATTATCCGGATCAGCTTCAATATCGATTTTCAGGTTTACGAATTTCTTCGACAGTTCGGCAACTTTCTCATTTTGAAATGTAGCGGCATCCAGTCGCTTACATGACCCTCACCACTCCGTAAAGAAGTCAATCAACATCGGCTTACCGGCTTCTTTAGCTTTTTCCATCCCCTCCTTTAAGGATTTTTCCCACTCAACCTGCTTTGCCGCGTAGAGAGGCGAGACTATAATGGCAGCCATTAACATGGTAACAAATAGAGTTGTCCATTTATACCGTCGGACTTGACTTAACATGAATTTTCTCCTTAAAAATTAGAGTACATTCGGGATGAGAAGATTGTATCCCTGTTTGGGTTTCGGACGATTGTCGGTTTCTCTTCGCTAGCGGTTTTTGAGACCAACTGTGTCAGATTTGCTTGAACCCTACGATACAGGTTTCCTATTCCTTTTCGGCATGTACCGCTTCATTCGTCGGTGCTTTCGCCGTCATTTTCTCAAGGACGGACGCGCTTGTTGTCTTACTACTCAGCGTCATGCGGCATTTTCGACAGGAGACAACAATCTTCGCCAACTTTCCGAGTTTTCCAACTTTGGAATGCTTTACCTCAGTCGCCACATAGCGATTGCAACGATGACACCATTGTTCTTTTGGAGTTAACATTAACTGCTCCTCTGCCGACGTGAGCCAAAGAGACAACCCAATGCTAATTCTGGAAAGAAATGGGATAGCGAATCATCCTCGTCCTATTGCAGTGAAACACCACTAAAACGATTTGGTTGCACTCCCTGAAATTGGCCCGTCTTTCTCTCATTTATTTTGAAGTGGCGATACTATTTCTCTAAGAGCCTGTTTGAAAAGTCCGAAATCGCCTTAGAGAAAGGACTATTTTGGGGTAAATGCCCTTGAGAACCTATTAGAAAAAGAAAAAAGTTGTCTGACGGTTGATGTTTACGTTTACTCATTGGAGCAGTTAAATCT
>JAJDTR010000104.1 GCA_022827055.1 Candidatus Poribacteria bacterium
AGATTTAACTGCTCCAATGAGTAAACGTAAACATCAACCGTCAGACAACTTTTTTCTTTTTCTAATAGGTTCTCAAGGGCATTTACCCCAAAATAGTCCTTTCTCTAAGGCGATTTCGGACTTTTCAAACAGGCTCTTAGACCCCACCCTTCGTGGGAGCTTGGCTGATTGGATGTTGAGCGACAATCTTAGCTTCCTCCACGTTGAACTGTTCAAGGAATTTTCCGGGAAAATGATAAGCCTTAACATCCTCAGGTAGCGGCGAAGTCGGCATCGATCTTCTTAAGACTGAACGACAATAATCCTCAAGGCAAAACGGTTCATTCCGAGATTTACAGTATGCATGAATACCTGCGACTGCCGCCCCCAAAGCCGGTCCTCCTTTTTCAATGGGGATAACCTCACGATTCCAAATGGCTGCGACACGCCTCAAGATTTCCGGGCTGTCTGTTGCGCCGCCGGTGACGTACAAGGGCACATCTCCTGTTCCGGTGAATTGTTCGGAATGCACGTACACCGCAGCCAAACTTGTGTCAATAACTCCCGAATAGTCTGATGCTAACCCCGTATCTGCGTGAGGCGCAACTCGGACGACATCGAAGCTGCCAGAAGGAGGAAATGACTCGTTGTTTGGCTGCCAGAAGGTCATAGAAGATCCAGGTGTGACCTGCTTCAACGCCGCTTCTCCTTGTTCATAATCCTTTTTTTCCAAGCCGTATAGTGATCTGACTCGATCCCAGACCATCGCGCCATTCGTCCTACAGCCGAATATGAACGGTCTCCCGACGCCGTCATACATGGAGTTCGCCAATCCGCGCAAATCGCGCATGTCGATACCAGTTGACACCATATTAACAATGCTAGTTCCCAAACTGAGTAAATCTCCCGCCACGAGCGTTTTCGCTTGAGGATTATCCCCAGAACCGGTGATTATCTTACATTCCGGATGAAATCCATATTTTTCCACAAAATATGTTCCAATGTTTCCCACTACTTCGTCGGGAGGTACTAGGTTCGGTAATTTCTTCGCTAGCGCTCCGGCGCCTCCCGGTAATCCCTCAGATGTTGCCTTGAGCAACTCAAGTGACCAATTCTTCTTTTCATAGTCCATGAGGGACATGCCGCAGGCGTTGCCGAAATCAATCGGCGCTTTGGAATTTCCCGTCAGAATTGAAGGTATGAGGCTACTGATCAATTGGATGTTTTCCGTTGCCCGATAAACATCGGGAAACTGTTCAGCGACTCGCCTAATCACTGCTCCCGTGAACCTTAACGGTGCATTCGATCCGGAAAGGCGAATCATTGTGTCGCTTCCCCCAACTCCTGTTCTTACACAGTTTGCCTGATTTACAGTGTTGGATGTCATCCAGATGGGTGCTGTTAGGTACGAGAAACTCCCGCTAAGTAACATTGCGAGTGATAATTCTCCGCAGCCTCCTTCCCTTAACTGTGAAAACTGGCTTTCAGCCCGATCGTTCAAATACACATGCCCATGCTGTTGACCGGAACTGTTAATGAGAGCAATGTCTTCGACAGCGACGCCCAAAGTTTGGAAATCGTTGAACATTACATCCAAAGATGCCAGAAACATCTCAGGCGGCTGGTCCGCCTCACCATCTACCCTAGGCGGGATAATGTAGTCATGTCCGATTCCAAAATTGTTAATCCTATCATCCCTCCGATAATCTAGCGAATGTTCGAAAAGCTTCTCTGCGTTATCAATGTCAACGATTATTGCTGACAGGCTCTGCGTACTGGAGTCTAGTCCTAGGGCTAATCTCGCCATATTTGGCTCCTACTTAAGCAAGTTTCGAAACTGTTTAACCCATTGATTTCTTGCAGAAAATGCAGAACAATCACTTTATTCCTCAGTCGAACGTGAGTCCGTCCATGTACCCAACTATGAGGGACACACCCAGTGGGAGGGATGCCCTGACGTAATCGGTTTCCGTTGCGTAACTATTAAATGCGTTGATTTATTGTGAACGCGGGAAATCGGGGCAAGATGCCCCTCCCACATATAATCAAGGGATGCCCCCTGCCGATAGTCGGGAGTAATACATGTCAAATCAATTCTGCCACTATTCTTGGCTGAACTAAACAGTTACCAAGTTTCAATATAAAAGTTCATCTTCCGCATCGACTAGGAAGACTGGGATTGGAAGGATGGAAGAGTGGAAGGGCGGAAGATCTTCCACCGCTCCACCCTTAATAGCCATTGCTTCGGAGCAGAAGAAAAAAGCTATCGGTTTCTACGGACATAGAGATTCTCTATAGATTAGAATCTGCTGGATTTGTCAATCCAGCAGGAGCGGTTTGGACCTGGAACAAAGGAGTTGTTGTCGAAAGAGCAACTCCCCCATACCAAGACCAATGCAACGACTTACGACGTGGTTTTGAGCTAGGCGTGTGCGGAAGTTACGATGGTGAGTAAGGTGCGTTAATGGCGATGAGCACGAGATGTGATGCCTGAACCGACAGACGATTTGGATGTGACAGTCCAAGCAGTTCGGAAGCCAATTACTAGTCAGATTCCGGGTTTTAGGCTCAACGAGGTTTATCACCCGCCAATGTGACACGATGCATGACCCTGCGATAGCCTTGATAGTCGTTCACCGGATTGTGCTGAGTACTGCGATTATCCCAGAACGCAAGGCAGCCTCTGCTCCAACGGAAACGGCAGGTAAATTCTGGTTTCACTTGGTGGTTGAAGAGATGGTTTAGCAAAGGCAGGCTTTCTCGCTCGGTCCACCCTTCAAACTTTAGTGTATGTGCGTTATTGACATACAGAGCTTTCCGACCAGTCTCCGGATGCGTGCGTACAACCGGATGCGTGCCTACTAGCGCCTTCAACTTGTCACCTGACTCGCGCAAACGGTGCTCTCGTGTCTTAGACACCTCGGATTTCGTGGAGACATTTACTGCGACGAGACCATCAAGCGTTTCTTTAAGGCCGTCTGAAAGGGTTTCATAGGCAAGGTATTGATTAGCGAACAGCGTGTCACCACCGTAGGGTGGAATCTCAACCGCATAAAGCATGCTCGAGGCAGGCGGATACTCCAAATACGTGGTGTCGGAATGCCACACCCCACCAAAATTCGCACGTTCGTGTTCCAATTTGGTTACGGCCGTGACCATCGGACAGTCTGGTAAACCCTTCAATTGCGGATATTCCATTGGTGAGCCAAAGTGCTGGGCAAAGGCAAGTTGCTCTTGGGGGGTGAGTTCTTGGTTAGGAAAGAATATTACGAGATGGTTAAGGAGAGCAGCACGGATCTCCGCAGCCACCTCAGATGCAAGCTGCTGCGACAGATTCACGCCACGGATCTCCGCACCGAGAGCACCAGAAATTGGTTCTACAGTAATGTGTTGATAGCCCGTATTTACCGAGTTGTCCATCGCCCTTTCTGTAACCATTTCAGGTTGCAGGTAGGGTACATTGGTGGTCTCGTCATTATAAACTGCTAGCTACTGAATTCAGACTTTGAATTAGGTTGCGAGACACGTTGATTTGAGTCGGACTCAAAATTTGATAGTCAATTCACCGGCAAGCTTCTTCATTTCATTACGACTTCCAAATACTTCGTAAAGATCTCCCGACACGTCAAAATAGCGCCGAACGAAATTACGGCTTGTATCTGCGGGATTGAAGTTCGCATATTCCACCCAGAGATTTGCTCTCGACAGTATATCCCAGTTCAACCCTACCGAGACGGCACTGGCATCACCTTCGCTGTCCTGACGTTGTTTGTTGACCTCTTGGAAGATTGCCGCCTGATCAAGATCTGACGTTCCATCAATCCGTTCTAGGTAAATATTCAATTCCTTGTAACGATACGGATTTGGATCGGTAATGAATTTTAGGTTAGCCGCGAGGGTATTCGTTAGCGATTTTGTCTGAAGGTCGTAACTGTCTTCGGCTTTTGGTGGTGTTAAATACCGCTCGTCTAGTTCGCTGTATGAGAGCGTGTCGGCGAACATCAGACTCCAACGCTCCGACAGATTGTAATTCCAGAGAAAAGCATTGCTCAATTCCAGTTGATTAATGTCGTCTTGAATGTCAGCATTCGGATCGATGTCCTCGTAGTCCTCTGAAAAACTATTATCAACATTGGCTGCTCGTGCATTATATAGTCCGTCCATCTGAGATGGTCTTAGGCTAAACCCTTCCACTGAATATTGGCGAATGACAAGGTCGCTTCCATCCCTCAGGTAGATATGTCCAAGTGCATCCAGCGCGAGAAATGCAACATCCTGATTTTTTTCGTTCTGTTTATCAATTTGATATATTATTCGCCCTAGATACTTACCATTGCCGCCGAATCTCTGCACACGCATAATCACGTTATGGTAAACAGTGGCTCGGATGGTTGCCGCTTTCAGATCCTCATCTTCCTCTTTCCTATTTTCGTCCTTGCCGCCTTCTTCGTTATCATCAAAATATTCGGTAAAATAGCGCCTATACTCAGCTTCCTCCAGAAGACGGATGCGGCGATTCAAGGCATCGAAATTGGACTGCTCCTTGAATCCTTGACCAAGTAGCGCCGAGCGGGATCGACCTGATTGAACTACGAAATCTCCTATTCCAGCTGCTGTCGGTGGAATAAGGCTTAAGACGCTGCCACTGGGTAACTCGCCCAAATGTCGTTTGAATTGGCTAGAATCCTTGACCAAAATTTCGCCCGTTATCAAGGGCGTGATTACAATGGGCTTCGTGAATTGACCATCGTTGCGTCCTTTAACGCCAAAATTCAGGATAAACTTTCCCTCGGAATCAAACTTGACAACGCGATGATTTCCGGTATCTGCAATCAATACGTTATCGCGTGTATCAATTGCAATGTCGGAGGCGTCCCGATCAAATTCGCCATTTCCCGCGCCGTATCGTCCAAACACACGCAACTGCTTCCCAGTGTCGTCAAACTCGTGGATACGTCCCCTTTTCGCATCAAGCACAAAAAGCCGGTTCTGACTGTTCACTGCGATAAGGAGTGCGCGGTCATGGCCTTTTGGTTGAACGCCAAATGCAGTTTTTCCCTCTTCGTCGACGATTAAGCTAGCAGCCAACACTTGCTTTGGACGCACGTCGACCGGATCGACAAAGTAGGTGTGAATCAATTTGCCGCTTGAGTCAAATTTGTGGACACACGGCGCAAACATATATATCTTTGGGTCATCAGTATCAGCAATGTGATGTGCGGTGGTCTCAGCCACGTAGATATTTCCATTACTATCGATTGCAATATCACCCGGTTTCTTCAGTTTATTGTCAATCGCGTGTGGATCCTCTGGGATTTGCATTAGAAATTCGCCGCTAGGTGAGAGTTTCTGTATCAATCGATTGTCGGCATCGCTCACATAAATCTGTCCTTCAGCGCCAAACGCAACGCGGATGTTCGCGCTAAAAGCCCCGTCTGTTGAGCCCTTACCTGAAAATTCACGTTCAAACTTCAGGAAACTCACTCCAAAAGCCGTACTGACGCTGGATAAAATACCTGCGCACAACAAAATGAGCAGGAACACGCGCACTTTCTTCATTCACACAAACTCCTCTTCACCATGTGTGTTTCTAATTCCCGATTTCACCAGCACCAAAACCCTTGAACCTCAAAATCTGTTGTCCGATTAACTTATTCCCGCTCGCCGGTTCAGAAGTGTACTATTTTCTAGCGTTTACACTTAAACAGAAAGATTCCTATCGCACGTCGTGCAGTCTAGCGCGCCGTGTGTGTTATTCTACATAATGGAGGTGGACGTGGTCAACTCTATTTGCAAACGTGCCCGTAAGCCAAAGGGAGTTGACATTTGAAGAAATGAACCGGTCTCCAGTCCGAGAGTTTTCACCCTAATTCACGTTGAGGCAATTTGAAACTTTCGAACATCTCCAGCGTGTTGCGTGTTCTTATGTCGTGGAGTAAGGAGTGCAATTCTATCGCGCGAAATCTCTGTGGGAGTTCAATCGAGATTAGCTATCGTGCTTGCTAATCCCTCGCGTGGTCTATTCGGTACTTTGAGGGATTTGCTATCGCACGATTTTTTATCGCGGTCGCTATCTGCTCTCTTAATCTTCTTATTCAGTGGCTTGATTCCTCACTAGATTATCTCTATCGTCTTCGTTATCCACTCCGTTAATCGTTACGTTGATCGGTCATAATTCGCTCCCTTGATGTTGTTCAGTGTGGCGTTAGTGTCCGATCAATTCTGTGGTTGATAGAATTCGCTAGAGACGCAAACTCTCGAATGTCTAATGTTTCACCACGACGACGTCCGTCAATGCGGAGTTCTTCCAAGACTTCATCAAGTCCTCCGCTCGACACTGGGAGTCCAGCTCGCAGCATTGCGTTCCGCAGCGTCTTGCGCCGAAATTGGAACGCCGCGCGAAGAATTCTGAAGAACAGTGCTTCGTCCCCAACTTCAACGCTGGGTGTTTCTCCTATATTTAGTCGTACCAAAGCAGAATCCACGCCGGGGATTGGGTAAAACTGATCTGATGAGAAAGATCGAAGAATTTCGGATCTGGCATAGTAGGATACTGCGACAGAAAGTGCACCGTAGTCTTTGCCACCGGGAGATGCAACTATGCGTTGGGCGACCTCTGTCTGCATCATCAGCACGCAACTACCGATCAATTCATAGTGCGCCAATAACTTCCAGAGAATTGGCGTAGTAATGTGATATGGAAGGTTGCCAACCACTTTGGCGTTAAGGCGGGGGACGCCCCCGAGAATCGGGAAGAGGTTTAACTTGAGAATGTCTGCCTGAACAATATGAATTCGGGGATAATCTTCAAACTCACGGTGTAACTCCGCGTATAAATCGGCGTCAACCTCAACGCTAACCACGGTTTTCGCATTGTCTCCCAACGCCTTGGTAAGATATCCGAGTCCTGCGCCAATTTCAAGAACAAGATCAGTGTCTTCTATCTCTATAGCGTCAATGATAATCGGTAGGACATTTGGATCGATTAAGAAGTTTTGGCTGAGACGCTTTTTGGGACGCTTTCCCGTGCGTCTCAGGTATTCGTGAACCTTCTGATATGGAGTCATGGAAATCAAGGATCGATGAGAGGAGAAAATATTTGCGCATAGAAACTCAATAAGAGTCAGCGTTACTCCCGGCAAATCAAAGAATCCAGTCGGGGCGACAGAACCTCGCTAGAATAGTCAGAACCCAAACTGCAACGCCGTAGATTATTGATTCACGTAGGTTTCGTTGAGGAAGCGGGCAATAATCTCAATTTCCTCCTCTAAAAGAAAAAGACCGTTGTCAATCATCCGCGATATTAGCTCGCCGGTTTCCGCTTCGGTCGTTGGGGGTGCGATGTCAACATCTGATAGAGGGTGGCATTGAGAACATGTATCTTCAAACAAGATCTGTGCTTCCTCCGGGTCGTAACTCGCATCGTCCGGGTTTTGAATGACTGCGCTGTCCGGGTTTTGAATTGCATCGGGAGACGGAATCGAGGCTGACTGAAATGCTACCTGTGCCATGTCCGACTGAATTTCCTGTTTTCTCTGTTCTTTCATGGCGATCTGTAGGTCGGGCGTAATAGCGATTAGATATGCTGATACTGCCCAAGACTCTTTTTCTCCAATCGGTTCTCCGATAACCGGTTTTATCGTCATTCGATTGACTAATCGAACCCAGTCAGATGGGATGCGTGGACGCGCCAAGATTGTGCGCAGGTCGTGGCACTGAACACATTTTTTCCGAAGAGTGTTTTGACCGTCCCTAAGTTTCCGCTTGGTCGCGAGTTGGTCGAGCGGCGCTTCCGGAGGTAAGCCGGCATTAGTCAGAAGTTTACGTGTCCTCTGCATTCCGTCTTCGCTGAATGCACTGGTCTGGAGCGTCGTTTCGCGGAGACTAAACGGTACCGAGAGGCCGATTAAGAGCCAAGTACACAGTAAGAGTGTTGTTCCGAGATATGGCATTGCTTCCTCAAAATGTCTGAAGAAGCGAAGAATAGTAATTTTGACAAGGAGAAGCACACCAATCGTGATGCCTAGCATTAAATGAGCAACAGTACGCGGCGGCAATTCAATCTGATAGTTCCACAATCGGGGCACCATGTGCCACATCATGAACACATATAGTATTGCGTAGGCGTAGCCAATCAAACGGTGTATAAGCATGAGCGATCGAGGGGCGGCGCTCGTGCGTGTTTCGTGGTCGAACGGATATCCCCACAGTTTATACATCAAAAAAACGGAGGCATTTCCGAGGCCTAGAAACACAAGACCAAAGATTGTGCTTGTTGCTGTAGACATTACGAATTCGTCTCCTCTACTAAGAAGTTTCTGTATTAAGGATTAATTTCTAGCATGATTAGGCGGTGTCATACTTTCGGCTGCGGCAATTTTTGAGTTGGCGCGAGTTTGCCTTCATGATATAATACGTTCAGTGACCGAGTCAAGGAGGGATTTGTGCTGGCAACCTTCAGGTCGACCAAGGACAACAACTTGAAAGGAGTTTTCTGTGAAACGGAAGATTGTATTAACACTGGCATGTATTACTGCCATCTTTATTTCCGCATTTGGTGTCTATAATCAAGCGGACGGAGAGTCGAAAGTTCAACCGATGTACGGCAGTTTACTCATTGACGGATATGATTTCAAAAACGATGTGGGACCGAAGGGAACCATCATATACGACCCGGAGAAGAATGAATTTAGAGGTAGCTATATCGGGTTAAAAATGCCCAAAGGACGTAAATCCATTTTTGCTTGGGTGCACGACACGGTGAATCAGAAATCGGAATATATCGGTGCTGTAGGGTGGCTGAGAAACGACACTGGCGGGAAAAGAAGAGGCAAATTTACAATCAGCGTTCCCGACAAGTTCAAAGGTGGTAATTTCGGGTCTTACGAAATAATCGGCTTTACAGCCGAAAAGACATCATTTCTTAATGTCACCAAGGAGGGAATCGAGGTATTGGAGAAACCCACGGAACCTTCCGGCAGCGACATTAGGGATAACTTAAAGCCTGCTTTCTATCTCTATGCGCCACTGCCTGGTTCCGACACGGAAATCCACTATTGCGGGCATGGCGGCGACTTCTTTTTTGCCAAGGACTTAGACAAACAGTTTTGTTACGACTGACTGTGCGGTACAAAGTATTCGAAATGTAAAGAGGCTGGCGATAAAGCCCATGCAAGCCGCTAACATTTTGAATATCGCCTCAATCCGTGTGATTGAGATTGCTTGAATCGACAACATCATTAACCCCGATAGAATCCTGTAATTCATCGGGGTTTTTTGTTGACTGTCGATCTTATTGGGCGGACACAACGAAAACCAACACTATCGACTTTGCCTCTTGGCCCGTTTCCATCGCGATATGCCACGCGAAGTCTGCGTGAAGCCGCATCCCAGCCGCCGCCCCGAACTACACGGCGTGTGGCAACTTTTCGGAAGCCGTCATCCAGAAGAGATATTGGCGGTCCTGCGACCGGGTCCCTGTCGGGGCTCGTCCCGTAGAAATCCGCGAGATATTCGTCGATGCACCACTCCCACACGTTGCCTACCATGTCGTGCAATCCGTAACCGTTGGGCGCGTATGAGCCGACGGGAACGGTTTTTCCGGCACTGGAATCTTCGTAGTTTGCCTTTGTGACATCAAGTGCTTTGTTTCCCCAAGGGTAAACCTTTCCTTTTAATCCGCCGCGCGCCGCGTATTCCCATTGTGCCTCCGTGGGGAGTGTCTTTCCTGCCCACTTGGCGTAAGCCACGGCATCGTACCAACTGACATTAACCATTGGGTGTTGATCGGTTTGCGCATAGCGTGCCACTTCTTCCCAGTCGGGAAATGCCGCCCCGGTTTCATGAACGAACTTTCGGTATTGCCCGACTGTGACTTCGTATTTGTCGATGTAGAATTCAGTTAGGCGAACGGTGTGGACAAGCTGTTCATCAGGTGCGCCATCTCGGCTGCCCATCTCAAATTCCCCCGCCGGAATGAACACCATCTCTGTCCCGCTAGGAGGAAACCGTATTGTCGCGTCTCCATCAACTCTGGTAATTGATTGTTCTGTATCGGACCGAGTACCTGTAATGCAGCCCAAAAAGCCGAAGAATGCCAGGAAAGTCAAAAAGTGATAAAACATCCCTGCAAAGAGAATCTGAACTTGAAATAGTAGATTTTCTTTAACTGCTTCTGACGCACTAATTAATCGCTTGCTGTCGTGATGCATAATGTGTTGGCTTAATTGGTTGAGGTTTGAAGACACGTCTTTCAACTCGCGGCGAGATAGTCCCGCGTACGGTGCTTATACCATTTCGTTAAAATGCAAGTGCATCGATTAGGTGGATTAAGTAAAGAAACTTGAGTGTGGTGTCGTAATAAGCCTGGTCTCCGCGCAAAGCCGGCGGGGCAAGGGGATCTTGTATCGCCGTCGTTGTTCACGCCGTTGAAGGATCTCTATCGCACTCGCTATCCGCTCGCTTGATTCCCGCCTACGGAGAACGAGAACGATATAGTTGAGACATATTATGCACTGTCATTCAAGCGAAATGGTATTACTCCCACCTTCCTCGGAATGTGTTTGCTACCGCAGTCGATGCTCAACCCCGTTCTTCAGTCATAGCAACGACCCGATCCAAGATGATGTCCGCGACTTCCTTCTTGGAAAGGAGGGGCAACTGTTCCTGTCTGTCTGCGTTGTCCAATAACGTTACGATGTTGGTGTCTTGTTCAAATCCTGCGCCTTTGGCTAAGATGTCGTTGGCTACTATCAGGTCACAATTCTTGCTGATTAACTTTGATTGGGCGTTTTCCAAGAGATTCCCCGTCTCGGCCGCGAAACAGACCAGAATTTGTTTTCTCTTGCGCTTGCCCAGCATCTCGGCAATATCAGGATTTCTCTCAAGCGGTACTGTTAGCTGATGGGAGGATTTTTTTAATTTATTTGGGGAAAACTCCTGCGGACGGTAGTCTGAGACCGCCGCTGCCATCACGGCGATGTTCACCTTATCGTACACTCTTAGAACCGCGTCTTGCATCTCGCCCGCCGATTCGACGCAACAAAGTTCCACTCCGGCAGGAGGCGAAACTGTCGTTGGACCGCTGATGAGCGTGACATCCGCGCCGCGCCGTTGCGCCGCTTCGGCGACGGCATATCCCATCTTCCCGCTGGAAGGGTTGCTAATGAAACGCGTGGGATCGAGGTATTCTCGCGTTGGTCCAGCCGTAACCACCACCTTTTTTTCCTTTAAATCCTGCCGCCCATTCAACAGATGAGTCACTCGACTGAATATGCAGTCGATAGAATTCAGTCGCCCCATCCCTTGGTGACCGGAGGCGAGATCCCCGTGAATTGGTTCTACAATTTCGGCGCCGTGCGATTTCAATTTCTCAATGTTCGCCTTAACGTACGGGTTGTGGTACATGTGCTCTTCCATTGCCGGTGCAACCAATATGGGGCAGTGAACGGAGATTGCGATGGTGCTCAGTGCGTCGTCGGCGATGCCGTTTGCCATTTTGCCGATGAAGTTTGCAGTGGCGGGCACAATTGCCAGGAGGTCGGCACGTTCGGCAACGTCGATATGCAAGGGTTTCCACTTGGAGCCTACGTCAAAAAGGTCAAGCAACACCGGGTTTCGCGAGATGACTTGGAATTGAAGTGGTTGAATCAATCGTGTCGCGTTTTCCGTCATCACGACGTGCACCGAAACGCCCTGCTTGACCAATTGGCTTGCCAGATCGAGGGATTTATGAATTGCGATTCCGCCGGTTACGCCGAGGATGATCTGCTTGTTTTCGTATTCCATTTTCGAATTGCCTCGCTCCGGAATTTAGATTGTTGGGCGGCCTCAGGAAGAGTAGGTTTTAAGCGGCGGCGTCTGTTAGGTGAGTTAATGTTCGCTGGGCGATTCGAAGGTATGAAGGCAGGTGTTTGTACCCTCCCTACAGGTAGCTTAAAACCGGCTTTGAATCTCAGGGTGCGACCCGAGAAACGTCATGAAGTGATCCAGAATAATTTCATACTTTTCATACCAAATTTTGGTTTCCAATAGCATTCTAGAAAAAAGGATAACGCATACTATCACAGGCTTTTATACAGTTTTGACGTCAATGCCAGAGAAGCGCAGGTATGAAATTAAGGTATGAACCGAAATTGCCAGACTACTCGATGTCATATTTCCAATCAGAATTGCTTTCATCAGAAAATGTAACCTGTGAAACGAGATCCAACTCTACGAGGTCGGGCGTGAAAATTCTTCAGTAGTCCACTCCAAGAACGATTCACTAATGCGGCAGCGTTGGGCAGCAATAATGTGCTGGATCTGTTGTACGGCTTTATCAATCTTGTCATCGGGATTTATGACGCCGTAGTCGAAATCCTTGATCCAGCCTATTTCGGACCTTGCAATCGTCAAACGTTGTTGAAGTTCCTGATCTGATTCGGTTTGCCGCCGGCGAAGGCGTCTCTCCAGCATCGCAAACGAGGGTGGCAAAAGGAAGATGGATATAATCTTGGGGCTCCACGATTTGAGCGCCATAGCGCCCTTGACATCAATCTCGAAAACAAGATCTTTACCCTCCGCCGAAGGCGACTCGATTTCCGACTTTAATGTGCCGTAACGGTATCCGCCGTACCAAGTCCACTCGACGAACTCGCCTTTCCCGAGGCGTGTTTCAAATTCAGAAGGTGATAGGAAATGATAGTTAACACCGTTAATCTCGTTGGGTCTGGGCGGACGCGTCGTCGCAGAAACGGAACATGTCAATGTTGAATCGGATTGGAGAAGCGCGTCAATAACGCTTGTTTTGCCGGCACCGGAGGGGCCTGAGACGACAATCAGCGATCCCTGGCGGGTAGATGGTTTATTCGACATTCTGTACGATTTCTCGAATCTTTTCGATTTCAGTCTTGAGAGAAACACAAAGGGAAGAGGGTGCCATTGGTGAGGCTTTGGAAGCGATCGTATTGACTTCGCGATTCATCTCTTGAAGTAGAAAATCGAGTTGACGGCCGACCGGATCCTCCGCACTTAAGTAATTTTCGAATTGACCACAGTGGCTGTCAAGTCTCACAAGCTCTTCCGTAACATCGGAGCGTGACGCAATTACACCGGCTTCCATGACTATGCGATTCTTGTCAATCTCAACGTGTCCTTCAAAGAGTTCATTCAGACGGGTTTCTAGCTTGTTCTTCGCTGTTTCAACCAGATTCTCGCGCGCTCCATCAAGCTTCCGGAGGTAAGATTGAATTGATTTCAGAAGTTCTAGTATCGCTTCAGACATCACTTGACCTTCCGTGCGTTTCATCTGATCCAATCCATCAAGCGTTTGCTCCAGAAGTGGTTGAACTTCATTCCAAGCCGATTGTGCATCAACGGTCGGTTTACCAAGTGAGAATACGCCGGGAAGTTGCGCCAATACTTGCAACGAAATCTCATCTGGCAGTTGGAGTTCGTTTCGGATTTCGACTAGACCCTGATGATATTGCCGCGCTAAGGCGAGGTTGAACTTTAGGTGGGAACCCGATTCTGTGTCGATCTCGGAAAGTTCGATAGTGACCTGCGCATGTCCTCTGTGGATGCGACTCCGTACTGTAGTGCGGATGGGATGTTCAAACTGCGAAAGGAGAGGCGGGATGCGGACGGACACATTGGAGTGACGGTGGTTCCATGTCTTTGCTTCTATTGTCAAGGCGCCGAAGGTTGTGTTGGCTTCCTTCCGGCTATACCCTGTCATGCTCTTAATCATGAACCATCCTAGCGTTCTAGTCGGCAGCCTCTTCCAGCTCCACCAGAACGGGTGATTCAACCCGAATAGCGTCCTTAATGCAGACCTCTTCGCAGAGTTTGCAACCGACGCAATCTTTGGGTTTGACGAGTTCGCAAATTCCGAAGAAACTCTCGGCGTGTTCACCCGTCTCGGGATCTTTCAATTCGAGGCAATCCCAGGGGCAGATGTGTACACAGAAATCGCATCCCGAGCAGAGCTCTTCGTAAATGACTGCGATGGGTCTATGCGTCGGGCGCCTTATGAATTTACAGACCTCTCCGTGCTGGTCTCGAATAGCCTCAACGGGACAGACCATTCCACAAGCGCTACAATCGATACACACGCCCGGGTCGATGATGTGCAACTTATTCCGATCGCCAGTTATGGCATCAACGGGGCAGTTCGTCAAGCACGCCATACACCCAATGCACTCGTCCGTAATGTAGTAAGCCATTTAGGTTTTCCTTATACCTCTCGTCTGACAAATTAACCGGTTAGATTGGGATGGAACATGACATTCTAATTATAACATACTCTGCTCAATTAAGCAAGTATGAGCTTAAAGAATGGGAGATCAGAAGATGGAAGAACAGGACGTGCTTGACACAGGAAAAATAGCATTGAGCCTGTAGACAGTCGCAATATCCCAACGCAAAGTGAAGAAAAATAGCACGAAGTTGACGATTGAAGATTGGTCGAATTGGTTCGCTTGACAGTACGCACCCCGTGTGCTATAATCCGGGACAGGATCATCAATTCGCACAGATGGAGAAGAGGTAAAAGATGAACATCAAGCATCGATTAGACGAGTCAATCTCAAGGTGGAATCTGCTCGAAAATCCCTTTTATCGAGCATGGAGTGATGGGACATTGCCTCAGAAAGCACTGCGCACCTATGCCGGCGAATATGGCGCACTCATTTCTCTTATGCCAAGTGGATGGGAGACGCTGGCGGATCACGAAATCGCTCAAGAGGAAAGGGAACACCTGGAGCTGTGGAACGAATTTGCCCAATGCTTGGGCACTGAGGCTGGGGAACCACGCCTCGCGCAGGTTAGGAAATTGGTCGGTACAGCGCAGCGTCTTTTTTCCGACCCGACCACGGCGCTTGGAGCGCTCTACGCCTTTGAATCTCAACAACCCGCCACTGCCCGGTCAAAACTTGAGGGTTTAAAAGCCTTTTACAACCTGCCTCAAACAGTGGAACCCTACTTTGAAATCCACTCGCACAACCAGCATGAGAGCGAAAAACTGCTGGATCGGATTGAATTGCTGTCATCGCAAGAACAGGAAGAAGCGTTGGGGGCTTGCGAGACGATGAGTGTAGCCCTGTGGGATGCACTCATCGGAATCTATGAAGCAGAGTGTTAGCCGCCTGACAATCATGGGACGGGAGAGGTAGGCGGGCAGGCTCATTTGCGCCCGCCTTCCGCTTTGTCGGTCCCATCCCGTTTGCATCAGTGCCGCAGAATCGCAAACCCGCGTTTAGACATCCGCTTCGTAGCTCTACTCCTCTTCAAGACACCATGCCCTCTACGAATCTCACCGATGCATATCGTGCGGTAACGGAGTATTTTGATGCCTTGGTGTCAGGGGATATCGAACGTCTGGCGGGCATGATGTCTTCCGCTGAATTCTACGTGAAGATCGGGACGGATGCGGAGGAGGTAATTGAGGGCGGTGAACATGCGCTTGAATACTATCGCCATCACGTGGGGTGCGCGGAGGATTTCTCCATTGGGTTGGAGAAACTTGATGTGCAGGAGCGCGATAACGTCGCATGGTTTTACACGCGACAGCAGTGGCGCCTCAAATGGTGCGGGATTCGAGAAGAATTGGGGCTGCGCATGACAGGGGTGCTGGAAAAGGAGGGCAGGTGCTGGCGATTTGTTCAAATTCATGCGTCGGTAGGGGTGCCCGTGGAATAATCTGCTAATCGCGCATTTGGCAATCGCGGGTGAAATCCGGTTTCGAAGCATCAAGTAGAATAAGACGATGGCGATCGGGGAGTTCTAATCCCAGTCACTATCTAGGTCCATCGATCCCACCTTACACCGTTCTTTCAACGTGTCAAACATAGCGCCGTTCGATCAAGAGTCCCAAGTTGGAACAATGCAGGTAGTCAAACTGAAGAAGTTGGATGGGAGGGATTGGAACGATCAACGGGAAAAGCGAGTGATGCTTGCGCAACGCATTGACCCGAACTCCTTGCAGCAACTTTTGAATCAGTATTGGACCTGGCACTACGATGACTCCCTGGCAGATATTGCCCGTCGTCTACTGAGAGCGGAGCTGAATTGGGAAAATACACCAAGAGAATTGACTCCGCCCGTTGAATCGCTGCTATCGCCGTTGGGATATGCGCTAGATCACGAGGATATGGGAATTCGCGAAGGTGCTTTGCGATTATTGGACAGTACGGTGAAAGTGCCGAGCGGTGAAGTGTTAATCGGCGAGGAGTTGGAACCGGTCCAGGTGGATGAATTCCAAATAGGTCGATATCCGGTGACAAACGCCCAGTATCAGCGATTTGTTCAGGAAACTGGACATCGCGCGCCGAAAGGATGGGAAGCAAATGCATACGCGGAGGGACGGGGAGATCATCCTGTCACATGGGTTGATACGGACGACGCCGAGACGTACGCGAGTTGGGCGGGAGGTCGGTTGCCTCGTTTTGAGGAGTGGCAACGGGCAGTGCGCGGGGATGATAACCGTTTGTTTCCTTGGGGTTATGAGGTTGACAAACCGCGCTGCAATACGGCTGAACTTCGTGCCGGAGATACAACACCCGTGGGTGCATTTCCCGATGGGATCAGTCCATTCGGCTGTTACGACATGCTAGGAAATGTGTGGGAATGGACGAGCACGCCGTTTGACGACGATGCCCCGAATTTCCGCGTTGTCTGCGGCGGCGCTTGGTATTACAACCACGACCATAGTACCTGCATCAGTTTTGATTTCTTCAGCAAGGACTATACGGAGTTCGTACTCGGATTTCGCATTGCCAAGTGAAGGGGCCACTTTCTTGATGGGGCGTACCACTGCTTCACCAGCCGATGGCGTACCCGTTCACTCGTGGATCGGATCCGCCGATGAGCGCACCCGATTCCGGATGACGGATAATAACTTGTGCGTTACCGGGGCCGTGCCAATCGCCAAGGATCTCAAGCTCATGTCCTTTTCGCTCAAGGCCTTCACGCACCTCTTGGAGAAATCGATTTTCAAGCTGTAGGTTGTTTGAGCAGGTGTGCGGAACGGTCGACTCCATCGGGTTTTGCAGACTGCGCCAGCGCGGCGCTTCCACGGCTTCTTGAGCGTTCATCCCAAAATCAATGATATTGGTAATGAGTTGGAGATTGGTTTGTACCTGTGTGTCCGCTCCCGGCGTGCCGCAGGCGAGAAATGCCTTGTTATTCTTGGTGACGATGACGGGGTTCATCGTGTGGCGCACGCGTTTTCCCGGCATGAGGCAGTTCGGATGGCCTTCCTCCAAATGCCAGTATGTCATGCGATTGTTAAGCAGTACCCCGGTATTTCCAGCGATTAAACCACTTCCAAATCCCATCTGTATGCTCTGAAGCATAGAAACAACGTTCCCCCAGCGGTCGGCAACACAGAAACACGTTGTATCTCCAAACAGTTCAGGGCCACCAGCAGGAATATCCACCGCCGCTCGTTCGGGGTCGATGCGTTTCGCTTGCGCGGCAGCGTATTCTTTCGACAGCAGGCCCTCAATCGGAACGTCGGCCCAGTCTGGGTCCGCCAAGAATTTTTCCCTGTCCGCAAAACCGAGTTTTTTCGCTTCGACCATCAGGTGCACACATTCCGCAGTGTTATGCCCCAACGATAGAAGGTCAAATAACTCAACGATGTTTAGTTCCTGGAGTAAGATGTGTCCGCTAGAATTGGGAGGCATTTCATAAACGTCGTAGCCGCGATAATTGGTATGAATGGGATTGTCCCAGTGTGCATGATAGTCAGCAAAATCTTTCCCCGTAAAAAGGCCGTCACATGCCTCGCTAAATTCGACAATCTCTCTGGCAATTTCACCTTCGTAAAACGCGCCGCGTCCTTCTGAAGCAACCTTTCTTAGCGTGTTCGCGAGATCTCTATTATAAAGCATCTGCCCTACCGCAATGGGTTTACCATTATCGGTAAACACCGCTCGCGAATATGGACTTTCGTTAAAGAGAGTCATCGTGCCTTTGAGTCCAGATGCGAGACTTTCGCCAACCGGGAAGCCGTTTTCGCAAAGCGAAATTGCCGGCTCGAAAACCTGATCAAGTCTTAGAGCACCGTAGCGGTCATGTGCTAACAGCCAACCATCGACAATACCCGGAAGGGAAACGCTCCGAATGCCTCTCATGGGAATCCCGCCATCCTTGACATACACTTCGCGCGTGGCGGCGTAGGGCGCCGGTCCCGTCGCGTTGACACATGTGACAGAGTTGGATTCCGCCCAGTAGATTATGATGAATCCATCGCCGCCCACGCCGGAATTCGCCGGGTCAACGATGCCGAGGGCGGCGGCAGTCGCGATTGCTCCATCTACGGCGTTTCCGCCTGCCATCATCGCTTGGATTCCTGCCTGCGAAGCGAGCGGGTGCGCCGATGCGACCATACCGTTATTCGCCATTACGGGTGCACGAAACGCTTCGGACTTGATACCGTGAGGTGATTGCATAAGCCATCTTTCACAAATGTGGATGAAGGCTGTGTTTGATTTGAGGTTTAGTATTTCTTAACGAACACCATCCTCACAATTTATTTTCTATTGCCCGCAATTAGAATGGTAAACTCTCCACGCGGAGGCGTAACCGTGAATCTTCGTAGTGCCTCGCTTACAGTGCCACGAAAAATCTCTTCAAACTTTTTTGTCAATTCGCGCGCAACGACGGCATGGCGATCTCCTAGAATCTCTAAAGCATCCTGGAGAAAGGGTGTTAGCCGGTGGGGAGATTCGTAGAAGATTAGTGTGCGGTTTTCTTCGCATACTGCGGTGAATTGTCTTCTTCGTTTCCCCGACTTGGGGGAGAGGAAGCCTTCAAAGACAAAAGCGTTTAGCGGCATTCCGGCGACTGAAGCTGCCGTAATGCAAGCGGTTGGTCCCGGGATCGGGATTATATCAATTTTGGCGTCAATGCACCGGACGACAAGCCGGTGACCCGGGTCGGAAATCGTAGGCGTCCCGGCTTCCGAAACTAGAGCAACTGAATTGCCCGTCGTTAATCTGGCAATCAGTTTTTCGCTTTTGCTTTCTTGGTTGCCGTCAAAGTAGCTTGTAAGCGGGGTGTGGATGTCATAATGGCTGAGTAGCTGCCGTGTACGGCGGGTGTCCTCTGCGGCGATGAGATCCACCTCTCGAAGGATTCGAAGTGCGCGCAGGGAAATATCTTCCAAATTTCCGATTGGAGTACTCACAATATATAGTACGCCCTTAACTCGGTTATTATCGTTGACTGCAGGCGTTTGCATTAGATACAGGGGTAGAGAAGCGGGAAGCGTTTAGCGAGAACGAGGTCCATTCTAGCATTCATACCGAAAATATGCAATTGGTTTCAAGATGAAACGAATGACGCAGCGGCTAATGGATCTCTTAGCGAAGGATTAAACGAACGATTAGTGAGTGCGATAGAGCCCCCATAGCAAGTCCTGCTCGTTATCCAATCGCTTGATGGTCAAGGTTTGACGAAAGAAGAGTGGAGTGTAAAGACGGAAGATTGCGAGAAAACATTCTTGGGACGTGAAAGACAAATATGCTCGGACGGCGTAGTTGTACAGCGAATCGGCCGCCTGACGTCACGAAATCCGTAACGAAGTCCATGCTCATCCCAAAATTGCGTGTCTGTAAGTGATAAATGGTTTGAAGAAAATACGTAAAACTAGCTCAAATCGGTAAAAAACCTATTGATAAAGGTTGTTCACATGGGTTATAATGTAATCAACGTAATATTTAGGCATTCCCATAATAGATTTGGGTACAACAGAAAACTGCCGTGTTATGCATTGACTTCATGACACGTTTTGGAATTTCACAACCAATTCTTGAATTGAGATGGTGTCTGTCTCAATTCTTGAAATGACAAACATATTATGAAAGGTGAGAATTTGATGAAGGACCAGATGATTAACCGAGGATTGTTTTCCTCGCTTGTCACCGTTTTGGTCATGTTGTTTGCTCTTCATGGGACAACATATGGGGAAACGGTTCTTTCGATAGATCCAGCGGAGATTGAATCTCCTGCGGCGGGCGAATCGCTTACCGTTAGTGTAAACATTACCGGTGGCACGGGTATCAAGGGATATGGAATTGATGTGATGTTCGATCCGACTGCGCTTTCGTTTGTCGGGGTCCAGGTCGGAGATTTTCTTCCCGGCGCAATAATTCCCGTTGCACCGACTGCCGAGACGGATGCGAACACCGGTCTCGCAACACTGAGTATTGCAGGAGTTAGTTTTAGCGGTGAAGGTAGCGACATGGGGACGGTGGTAACATTATCATTCAACGTGGTTGAAGCTAAAGACTCATCGATCCAGCTCGCGAATATACAGATTCCCGATCCAGCAGACGCTTCTTTACAGACACTCCTGGCCGTAACAACCGCCGACGGCGCAATCACTGTACCAGCGCCGGAAACTCCGCCCGAACCGGAAACTCCACCAGAGCCAATGATGGCCAGCTTTTCCATGATGCTTAATGCGGGGCTGAACATGATTTCTCTGCCGCTAATGCCTGCAGAGCCGTACACGGCGCAATCCTTCGCGGACGCGGTAGGCGCTACCATCGTCATTAAACTTGACGCGGCAAGCCAGAAATTCGTCGGGTTTACGGCAGGCGAAGGGGGCGACGGGTTCGCTATCGAAGGCGGAAAAGGCTACATCGTTAACACCCCCGACGGTGGTTCCGTGACGTTCACGGGTATGGCGTGGGATAACCAACAGGTCGCCACGGCACCGGGTATAAATCCCTTTAGCGATGCATGGGCATTTGTTGTAAGCGGCAGTTTGCAGAAAGCTGATCCGCATACCAACTATATTTTGGTAGCGAAGAACCTGCGTACCGGCGCTGTTGCAACCGATCCAATTTCAAAGGGCAAAGTACGTTCTGCCGCCGTGTGGGCAGATCTCAATCGGAATAGTGTCATACAAGCTGGCGATCAACTGGAAATCACGGTGATTGATGACGGCGGGCATATCGTATCGGGTCCGTTCACGCATACGGTTGACGTTGCGGACATCAAACAGGCGTTCCTGCGACTGTCACTGGTGGTTGGTGATGTGCCACCGGAGAAAACGCTACTGGCACAGAACTTCCCCAATCCGTTCAACCCTGAAACGTGGATGCCGTTCCAGCTCAGCGAGTCCAGTTTCGCTTCGATTCAGATTTATAGTACCTCCGGTCAACTTGTTCGGACACTTGATCTGGGGCTGATGCCAGCTGGCTTCTACATGACACAGTCTAGTGCCGCGTATTGGGATGGACGCAACGGTACAGGCGAGCATGTCGCTTCAGGTGTCTACTTCTATACTCTGAAAACGGACAGTTTTGCTGCTACGCGCAAAATGCTGATTTCCAAGTAGACAAAGTGAATCATCCGTAACTAAAACGCCCCGCTTGAACTAGCATCAGACAGTTTAGGCGGGGCGTTTTTTATGTCATCAAGTTGTACGGAACAACCGCGGTACAACAGTCGCAGTGCTATAAACTGGCTATATGACCATTCTCGAAGCGGTTATACTCGGTATTTTACAAGGGGTGACAGAATTCCTGCCGGTGAGCAGTTCCGGTCATCTGGCACTGATGCAACATTACCTAGGTTTGAAAGAGCCACAGGTATTTTTCGATGTGATGCTACATCTTGGAACGCTCGGCGCGGTCATCATCGCGTATAAAGGATCGATTCGGGAACTTGCAGGTGCAAGCATTTTAGCGCTCACGAATCACCAGTTTTACCGACGACCAATTTTTGCTATTAGAAGTTCAAACGACCTCAAGTTCATCTGGTTTATTTTGCTCGGTTCTGTGCCAACGGGAGCAATCGCCATCGCGTTTCAGCCACAACTTGAGGAGCTCTTCGCTAAACCAACAATCGTCGCGATGATGTTGATGACGACGGGCGTTATCCTACAGTTACCGAGACTCAGGCGAAACACAGTCGAGGGAGATTGTCCTGTGCGGTTCTGGCATTCACCACTTATCGGAATCGTTCAGGGGTTAGCCATAACCCCAGGGATTTCAAGATCAGGCGCTACAATCTCACTGGCATTACTCCTAGGAAGTTCTCCGAAACAGGCAGCACGATTTTCGTTCCTTCTCTCCATTCCTGCAATCCTTGGCGCAGTTTTGCTCAAACTCAAGGATGTAGCGAGCATCTCGGTAAACCCTATGGCTGTCGTATTTGGTACGTTGACAGCCTTCGTGGTCGGCTATATTTCATTGCGAGTTCTACTTGCAGCGCTTGATCGGGGGAAATTCACAGGATTTTCATACTACTGTTTTGCGTTGGGCATGGGGGTATTGATTTTCAGACTGTTGAGTTAAGCGAGTCGGGAGAAAAGGAAGATTGGGATAGTGACAAAATGGAGGATGGGGGAGGCGGAAAGACACGAAAACCGGAAGAACCCAATCGCCGTAGATTCTACTATTGACTACAGGGGAGAAGAAGGGACAATTGTGGACACGGATTGAAGGCGTAATCGGCCATTGGGAAGTTATTTGCCCATAATTTCGCTTACCTTTTTGAGAAATCGCGGGATTTTCCCTTCGGTCATCCGTCGCATCCAGAAATCCGGAGACGTGGGAATGGCTTCCCATTGGGCCTCGGGGTTGTACAAAAAATAAACGTCCCACGGAATATCCCGCGTGCCAAGTACGGGCTTCCACAATCTTCCGGTGAATCTTTCTTTGTCCCAGTAGTGGTGAATCCTATCGTCGGCAAATTCATCGGCGCGTCTTTCCGCAGCCTCGCGGTTGTCACTTCGAAGGACAGGTTGCCAGACAACATACACAGCCGGATAGTCGTCTGCAGAGTTGCGAACGATTCTCATTATTTCGGAGACCCCCCGACGACATAGCGGTCAGTTTGGTGACACAAGCGCCACAATGCGTACACGTCCAATCTCGCGCATGAACGCGGCTTTAAGTTTCTCCCAATCGTTCAGTTCTGTCAAGTTCGGTCGTTCGGCGACTTCGTTTGGCGGCTTCTCTTCGGTAGATTCCTCGCTATTCTCGGAAAGGCGGTCCTTTGGAGTTTCCCGAGTCTGAATCACACCTAATTGCTGGAATAACGCGATGCCATCTAGATTTCCCCAGCGTTCGCTTATCTTCTCGCCAACAATCGCGTAGATTTCGACTGCCGATACGTCAATCTGTTTGTCGGTAGGTTTTAGCCCCATGAACTCGCCCTGATGTGTTCCTCGCATTCTGATACGAGCTACTATTCTATCTCTGCCAACAATCAAATCTTCAATGGCAATTACTAAATCGGGAAAACCGGTTCGGAATAGCTTGGATGTGTATTTTAGACCCTCAATTCCAGATACCGATTTGGTATTAACGGGATTGTGGTCGATGTAGTCCGGGGTTATTACGTTCTGGGCTTCAGCTAGATTCGGAAGGTTGTAGACCGTATCATAAAAGCGCTCAAGGAGCACTTTATATTCGGCCTGCGAAGGTGAGAGATTCTGGCTAGATGGGCTGACTTTTGCTGTCTCCGCATATAATTTTCCAACGAACAGTTCAGCCGGTGCGAGAGTGATTAAGGCTATGAATATCAGCAGTAATCCGGGTAATCGAGTTATGGCAGGTTTGCGCTCCATATCCTTGTTTGATGCGTCTTGCCTTAGTTTCACTATAACATGAGGTCTGTTGCCTATTTCTATTATCTCATAATACTCCACGAAGCAACGTGATGTCTACACTAAAAATCGGTTATCTTAGGCATGTTGGATATTACCGTCAGTTTTGAGATTTGCTTCGGTGTAGGTAACGTGTCAGCAATCTATTTCAAATTCACCTTGACGACCATCGTGGTGCTAATCTAAAATTTTTGACATGGCGCTCATTGTGAGGGCAATCTTTATCTCACTCAAAGGAGAGGAATAATGGGACAACCAGTGGTACATTTTGAAATCGGCGGTAGAGATGGTGAACAACTTCAAGGGTTCTATGCGGGACTCTTCGATTGGAATTTAACCGTGGCTGAGGATTTGGACAACTACGCAGGAGTATGTGCGGAGGAGGGCGGAATCGGAGGAGGTCTCATGACGACGACCGAGGACATGCCCCCCAACCACGTCACTATCTACATTCAGGTAGATGATTTGCACGCGTATCTGGACAAAGCCGAAGGCTTAGGCGGCAAGACCATTGTGCCGCCAATGCTTATCCGCGATGACGTTGGTTCGATTGCAATGTTCAGTGATCCAAGCGGCAACTGTATTGGACTCTACAAAGCTCCAGAGGGGAAAAACGATTAGCAGAAGGTAGAGATATTGAAGATTGGAAGAAGGGAAGACTGGATGGAATCGTAGGTCTTCAATTCCTTTCTTCCACAAAATGTAAATTTGATTCTTAATACTTGGCTCATCCAACGGAGTTAGGGGGACTTATGGGAAAACCTGTCGTCTATTTTGAAATCGCAGGGCGGGATGGTGAAGCATTAAAGGAGTTCTACGGCGACCTCTTCGACTGGAAAATTGCGCGTCATGCCCCAGCCGGCGACTACTGGTATATTGAGAATGTCGAGGGCGGAATCCCTGGCGGCATTATGCAAACGACGGAAGAGATGCCGCCAAACTACGTCTCAATCTACATACAAGTGGATGACATACAGGCATGCCTGGACAAAGCGGAGAGTCTTGGCGGTAAAACAGTTGTGCCGCCGACGGCTGTTCCGGGCGGCATGGGGCATATTGGCGTGTTCGTCGATCCGGCTGGGAACAACATCGGTTTGCACAAGTTCTGAGAGTCCTGTGCCAAGCCGAGCGATTGGATGGAATGACTCGCGGATGCTAGTGCGATCACCGGATAGCGGTGTGCGCACTAGAAAATCTCAATAACCTGACCATCGTAAGCGAGATGGACGTTGTCGGGAAGGTCGATATTTTGTTCTTCGCACTGTGCGGAGAAATAGCGATGATCGAGGCGGTGCATGATGTGGGTGAAATATGTCTCTTTCGGCTGCAAGTCGTTGCTTACCGCGATCGCCTCGTGGACGGAGAAATGGGTTGGATGCCGCGAATTAAAGCTCAATGCGTCGACAATAAGCACGTCAATTCCGCGAAGCAGGTTCTTTGAAGAATCAGGGAGCTGCTTAACATCGGGAACGTAACCGAAATTGTCGATACGGTAGCCGTAGGTTTGCACTGCAGCATGCTCGACCGGAACAGGTAACAGTTCACACCCGTCAATCCGGAATTTTTCCTCGACAATGTTCGGAATCAGGTGGGCGATTCCGCCGCCTTGATAAGAATCCTTGCTGAACATATAATCAAAATTGCGCTGCAAAATGCGGATGGTCTCTTCGGGCCCATAAATAGGCATGTCCATTTGTTGCTTGCGGCACGGCATTACGATGTCATTTGTTCCACTGACATGGTCTGCATGGCAGTGCGTAAACACCACCGCGTCAATCCAATCGACCTTATTGCGGTCGATCTGGTCCATAAAGTTGGGCCCCAGATCGAACTGTATGTGCTTGTCGTCTTTTTCAAGGTGAATCGAGGGGCGGGTGCGATAGTTTTTCGAGCCGATGCGTCGAGCGTCTTCGCAG
>JAJDTR010000118.1 GCA_022827055.1 Candidatus Poribacteria bacterium
AAATGAGTGTCAATTGATGATGCGCTATTCACATTGCGCTCCGCTGGAGCGCGGAAATTTGGACATATCGCATTCTATCAACATGTCGATCCTCTGGATCGAAAGAATGGACTCTACAAGTGACAAGTGTTACTTGCTGAACGAATTATTCCGACAGGGATAATGGGGTGCTCTCACGTAACACTCGACATTGCACAGGATCTACTATCGCACTCCTTATTCAGTCGCTTGATCCTCTGGAGTGCAGACGCGGGGCGGAATCGTGTTCTATTGACATAGCACAGGATTTACTATCGCGCTCCCTATTCAGTCGCTTGATCCACTGGAGTGAAAACCAGACCACGAAGGAACACCTTCTCAAAGCCTGTCATAGATTCAAGGACGTAGTGTTACTTGCTGAATGAATTATTCCGACAGGGATAATTGCATGTTGTTATGAAAGTCAGTTTTGATTCACATCTCATAATTCGATCAAATGCGGTACAGTTTAGAAGGTCCGTTCGATTCATCTGCCGCCTACCGAATTGCTCGCTTTAATGCTGCAGTCAAAACCTTGACTTATCCGCAATGTCGTCTATTCTCGCTGTAAGCGTCGGCTCAACATAGTCTTCAGGAGTCGATGCGCTGATACACAGAAAGATGAAATCTCCATCTGTACAGACAGTCATAGAGTTCCACCATTTTCTGTGTCGAAACTGCTCATAACCGGTAAACATCCCGTCCTTGATACGTATCCCGTCCCAATCCAAATTCCATTCACACGTTAATTTGCCGTAGAATATCTTCCTATCGGTGCCATTTTGAGTATGTTCTAACATATACTCTATGTTTCCGAGTTTGGAGGGTGGAAAATTAAGGAACGTTGAGATTGAATTGCTGATATAGTCCTCTATATCCGCGATTTCCTTATTCGGTTTTACGGGGGAAATCAAAACACGTACGCATGGAAAAAATTCTTGAATCCGGATATTATATCCTTGAATGCTGTGCTCGGCGATTAGAACGTCCACTTCACATTCATAATGAGTGGGTGTAGGTTCTACAGTTCTTTGCCTACGCACCCAATCGTTCATGGGTATGAGTCGATTATCAAGGTTGGCGGGCAGCCACTCCTTCTTGATGTACGTTCGAATCTCACTAGATGCGCCCTCAACGACATCCGGAGGAACGATTGATAGACTCGCTCTGTAGCGCCTTAACTCTTCGTCACTAGGCCAGAGTGCCCCCAGATAATCCCAGTTGGATTCACCGAGTTCTTTGAGTTTTGAATTTGGTTCCGGTACCCGAAGATTTTTGTTGGTATTGCATCCTGCGGACGGAAGCGTTGAACATGCAAGTGCAATGAGTATCGCAGCCACACAGCGCCGGGAACAACCTTTATGAACATGACTCATCAAATCGTACCTCCGTTGAAATGCATCAATCCGCCGAACAAGGAATGCGCGGGGTGAGATGCGAATTTGCGAGCGAAACTCGTATTACAGTCCGAATTCCTTCCTACTCGCTTCTAACGTCCGGTGGTGATAATGAGAAGGGGAAAATTAGCCTCTCGACATCGTAACCGGCGTTTTCAAGCGCTTTAACGATTCGCTTGCGGTCGGAGGCGGTGACTCTCCCATTCACGCGCCGCGGCGCCGGATCAATTGCCAAATATTTGGTATACATATCCGGATCGTAGTAGTACCCAATCTCCGAAGTAAAATTCGCCAAGGCTTCGGCGGCATCGAATCGAACCACGTCAATTCTCGGATCGGTGGGAGAACCGGGATGCGCAACGATTCGGAGAAGAGGCTCAATGGCTCGCCTGTCCCCGATCCAGCGCAAGCGTGAAACATGCGTGTGGGCAAGATTTTGGCCGCCGTTCTTAGCAAAGCCCTCTTCCATCCACCGGATAATGAGGGGGACCGCTTTGTCGCCGGCAAAATGAAACGCTGAATTCAGTTTGGAGATTTTGTTCTTCTTGAGCGCCGCGATCAGTGCGGGCAACGCCTTTTCTCCGGCCAACCTACCCAGAGCATCGGCTGCCGACCCTCTTACCCTCCAAGCGGGGTCGCCGAACATGCGGTCGGTAACAATCGCTATCGCTTTGGGATTTCTGGACAACCCCAACAGGCAGACCGCGCGTATCCTCATGTCTTCGGAATCCTGATACTTCGCGGTGACCCAAGAATGGTCAGCCAGCACGGATTCCAGCAGACTCACCGTTGCAGAGGAGAGAAAGGCGCGGTCGGTATGATGCAACAGATCCTCCCGCGCCTGCCGATATATGTCGTCATCGTGTAGATTGTCAACGATTTCTCTCACGTCAACCATTTCGCCGTCCACGCGGGCAACATCGACGTGGCGCATCGGGCGCGGCTCGACGGGTTTCGGCGTTCCGGCGCAGGAGAGACATGACAACAGTAAAACGAGACAGATAGTCTTGCAATGATCGGGTTGCATGACAGGAGGTTTCCTTGACTATACCATTTCTATGATCAAGTGAGATTAAGCGACGGAGGAGGGAGCGCGATAGCCTATCTTTCCCCTTGTCCATTCGCTTGATCTCACGCCGGAGTGCATAGGCGCGCGTTATTCGTTTCTCTTGACATTGCATTGCGCTGCAGCGCGGGGAGTCGCCACCTGGTGATGTATTTCTTTCGGAAAAAAAACGGGGGCGGGAACCGCGCCCCTACAGCCGCTGTGCGGTCGGTGTGCGCTCTTTAATCAATCGGGGCAAGATGCCCCTCCTACATAGAGAGGGGTTAGATCGCTATCGGGATTGGTTTCCGCACCCAACGTCTCACATGGGGGATTTCTATCGCGCTCATTAATCATTCGCTTGATCTCACGCCGGAGTGCATAGACGAGGGGCGCCCGATTCTATTGACATTGAGGATCTCTATCGCACTCATTGTTCATTCGCTTGATCTGCGCTGCAGTGCGGGGAATCGCGACCTGGAGAAGATTTCTATGGGATCTCTATCGCGTTCGTTATTCACTCACTTGATCGGTCATTATTCATTCCATTGATCTCCTACAGACGGTGGCGGTGAATCGTGGCGGGGCGGTCGCGCCTGAAGTCTGGCTGGAAGCCCGACCTACAAAATTGGGGGCGGACCGGGGTCGCCACCTGGTGATGTATTCCCATCGGAAAAGAACGGGCGCGGGAACCGCGCCCCTACAGCCGCCGTGCCGTCAGATGAAAGGATTTCATGGGGCGGGGGATGTCACTGGCTAAGCGACTGGTATCGCGACCTGTCGGTGTTACCGCCGTATTTCATGGCGTAGACCAGTAGGTTGGTCATGAACCGGTGGACGTCGGTCGAGCGTCTGTCTCGCAGCAATGCCCTGCTATCGACTTCCGTTGTCTCCATCGCGCACATGTAATCTTTGCGGTTGTAGACGACGGCTAATCTTCGTCCAATGGATATCCCCTTTTGGTAAGGGAACCTGGAGGAGATGGCTGTGTAAGTCCCTTGCGCGCCCTGCCCTGCGCCCGGAGCCGACCAAAACACGTCGCCCCCTCTGGGCGGTCGGGGAAGTTGGTAATAAAGTTTGTAGATCTCGTGGTTGTGCGGAATATCCTTGAGCGGATATTCCGGGAAGATTTTGTCAAGCTCAAGCGCGACCTGTTGGGCAAAGAGTCCGTTGAACCCGCAGTCATCGAAGAATAGCATCCCGCCCCGTTCAACGATGTACTTCCGCAAGGCTGAACGTTCTGCCGCCGTAAATCCCTCCGACAACGGTCCGTCTTTGTTGAGGCCGCGTCCGACGGCGATGTCCGTGTCGTGTCCGGTCATGAAGACTAACGGAGCGTCTTGAATATCGGGTTCGGTTAATCGAAGCGATCCGCCCTTGTATTTCATATCCGCGCGAATGCGCGTGTTGTCCATCAGCCATTTCATAAAGCTAGGCAGTGCCGTCGGGTCCTGCCACCAGTCGGAAAGCGAATGTTTCAAGCGTATCAAGCGGATATGCCCGGAGATGTCCTTTCCCTCGCCCGATAGTATCGCACCCAATTCGTCATCGGGTACAGACTCAAGATGCGAGAAGTCGGCTCCCTCTAGGCTGGCTGAATCCGTTGTCCCGGTCGATTTTATCGTTGCCCCCAGTCCGCTCTTTCCCGTAGTTTTCGCCTTGCTGCTGCCCGGGGCGCCGGCACTTCCGGTAACCATGCTCTTTCCGGATTGCCCTTCCCGCGACGACAACTGTATTTCGTGCGGCTTGGGAACCAATTCGGCTTTGGTTTCGATTTCTCCGACGCTCGCCTCGCTCGAGCCTATCGACAAATCGATATTCCTTTCCACGAGTGAAATCGATCGCCTTGCCGCCTCCTTCGCAGTTTCCGGTTTTGCCACCGGGGCTGTTCGATGCGCCTCCACCTTTCTAAGGGGTGTGATTTGAGGTAGGAGAGGTTTGACTTCCGGTTTTTTTAACTGCCGCAGCGTCCGGGGTAGATTCACCCACTCCACCGTCATAGCATCGTATTCGAAGTCCTTCGTAACAATGAACAACGCGCCAATCATCGCCAGTACAGCGTGAAATGCGACACTCAGGAGTATCGAGTTCTTCGTTCGGGGAGTCCATGCCAACTTACCCGATCTGAATCTGAGCAGTCTGAGGTCGGACCACCTAATCCGGCGGAGCCCCAGCGCGACTAGCACCAAAACAACACCGACGGCGATGTATCCGAGTTGTTCCACGATTAATCTCCTTTGCTGGTCTCAGCGCTCATTTAGCGCATTGGACGTTTGGGGCAACGAATTGGGACGGACGGGAAAGCCATTTCTATGACCGGGCAAATCCACATTTTCGTCCGGTATCTCCAAGGTAACCGTCCCGGCTGGCGTCTTCCGAGCAAGGTTCGGGACGGAGGGGGTGAAGCATGGGTCAGCAGCGGGAGGAGCAGGGCGCAGCGAAGTGGGGCCAATCTAATCTGATAACGCATGGCAGATTCTCCTAGCGGCAGTCAGAATATGCAATCGCAGCAGATGATTTGTTCGACTGGGGTATGGTTTTTCTACTATATCATTTTCGTTCAAGGATTTCAATGATGAAAACGAAATTGGTATGGAACCGGCGAGAAGTGCGGCGGGAAGCCGGGACAACGGGAAGATGGGGAAAGCAGTGGTCAGTGACCAGTGGATCTCTACCGCCTTGAGATCTCTATCGCGGTCGTTATCCCCTCCCTTGATCTATTCGCTCAGTTGCTGGCTAGTGATTCAGTAAAGGCGGTTGCTCGCTCCTACAAAGGTTGGCGGGCTGTAAGAGAGGAACTCGGAGAGATGACAATCCCCGAGCCTAGCCAATAGAGAAAAAAGGATGGTGGAGAGGGAATCTTTATCGTCTTGGGATCGCTATCGCGCAAGATCTTCTATTGCACTCCTTATTCGTTCGGTTGATTCTATTAGATTGCTTTATACCACCTTACACGCTACAAAGTCTAATCTGCAGCAAATTATCGGGGCAAGATGCCCCTCCTACAAACGGAGAAAATGGATCAGGAAATCAGGATTTACTATCGTGGTCGCTAGTCACTCGCTTGATCTATTCGTTCGTTTGATTTCCTACAGATTAAAAGGCTGGTGCGCGGTGCGCACCCTACAAACCGCACTCTTCATACAAGCTCTCAGCAACTACAGTAAACGGTCGATTAAATCAAAGAGCAATATATACGTGACGGCGGCGAGGAGGTATTGGCCAACGACCTCGCACACGTGACCTAGAGCGCGTCCATACTTGGTGATATCGTTTTTGAGCGACTCGGACAGCTTTTCCAGGAACAGGCTGGCGATGAGGAGGGAGGACAGGATGATTGAGGTCGATGCGGACATGTCAGACTTTATAGCACTGTAAGACGATGCGATGGATCGAATTGTTCGTGCTTCTCGGGTCGGTGGAAGTTACGGCGGTTATCGACATGCGGACCGTGCGGCAGGTTTGATTCTACAACAGTCTTTGATGCCGGATCAAGGGAATTCGGGGTGCTGGTCGTGGGTGAGGGTGAGGGTTCGAAAATTAGCGAGATTGCCGACGATTAAAGAGGTTCGCGCCGGGGAGTTGGGGCAGTGACGGGCAATACAACCCTTTGCCGATGCGGGGCAAGGGGATTTCTATGGGAGTTCTATCGCGCTCGTTAGCCACTCTCTTGATCACTCGCTATCCACTCACTTGATTCCCGCCCACCAGAGTTGGGTCCAGATGCGGGTCAGGTTGCTCCGCGGACCAAGTTTTGGGCCAGACGCGGGGCGGGGGGATATCTATGGGATCTCTATCGCCTTCGCTATTCACTCAGTTGATCGGTCCGTTTACGGATGGTGCGGCGGAGCAAGATGCTCCGTCTACGGGATGGGTGGAGGCGAGAACCGGACGCTTAGCGTTTCTATTGACATTGAGGATCTCTATCGGGATTAGCCAGCGATTTCCTTAATCAGTCCGTTTATGGATCCGGCGGGCGCGGCAGAGCAAGATGCTCCGCCTACAGTGGATAGTGGAGGATCTCTATCGCGTTCGCGCGTCTGTCGGGATTGTAATTTTGGGTTGAATACTTCACATTTGTATAGTATATTTTAGCAGGAATAGAACACATCGGACCCTTTTTCGAGTTCACATCCCGAGCACTAGCCTTTATTACCCAGTCCCACGAACGATGGAATTGCGCGATATACGGACAGATTCTCCGCCGCCAGCCACTACCGACACAATAGATTTTGCTCGAACTGTCGTGAGCGTTTATCAAAACACGTTCGACACGCGCGGTATCACGGCTCCGCTTTCTTCCGTGATCCAGCGCGTTCGGAGCGGCGGATTCGGACTCAAGCGTAAAACGGCGCGGGCACGCACGCTGGCGGCGAAGAACAAACCTGCCTATCGGAAGTTCAAGGGAAGGCAGCTCCCCGCTTTCACGCCCGCGGGGGTGTTCTCAAGACGCAATCGCAAGGGGCTGGTTTCCCACTCCGGCTTGCTTGTGCTCGACTACGACGACATCGAAGGTCGGGACCTCGTGCATGTGAAGGAGATTGCCACGGGCGCGGCTCATACCGCGGCTGCGTTTGTCAGCCCTTCGGGGATCGGTATCAAGGTGCTGGTCGCCGTCGAACCCAAACCCACCGACGCCGTTTCACACACGGGGGCGTGGCGCGCCGCCGCGGCGCATTACGACGAGCTGCTTTCGGGAGCGGCGGATTCGAGCGGCAAGGATCTGCCGCGCCTGACGTTGCTTGCGCACGATTCGTCCGCCTATTTCGCGGAGGAGGTAACTCCGCTCACGTGGGAGGTTATCTCGCACCCGGCGCAACCTCGCGCTCAGTCCTCTCGGCGTGGCGCGACCGTTGGCCCGCCGCATAAGGAGGGTGCGAACGGCAAGAGATTTCCCCTCGACGACGACGCGTTGGCGGATGCGCTCCGGCATGTCTCTCCCGACGACTATGAAACGTGGCTGCTGGTGGGTATGGCTATCCACCATGACGGAGGTGATATTTCGCTGTGGGAGGCGTGGAGCCGGTCCGCGCCGTCCAAATACGAAGCGGGGGCGTGTGAACGCAAATGGCGCACGTTTACCGCCGGGGGAGGGATTACGCTCGGCACCGTGTATGACCTTGCCAAGCGCAACGGATGGCAGGGGAAAGTACCGCGCGGACGGAAGAAAAAGAGTGCGGCGGAATCGACATCTGCGGAGTTGCCGTATTCGGACGCCTATAACGCGGAGGTGTTCGCACGACAATACGGGAAGGATTTTCGTTGGGTTGACGACAACAATCATTGGTTATTTTGGACGGGCAAACGGTGGGCGGTAGATCGGCACAACACTATCAATGAAAAGATGAAGGCTACCGTTTTGGGGCTGTCCGCCAAGGCTGAACCGCTGTCGGACAACGACGCCGCAAGCAAGCTGTTCAAGCATATCGCCTCAAGTCTTTCTCAGGCGAAGATTAAAGCCGCCATCGAGTCGGCGCGCAGTCTCCTCGCGGCAGTGCCCGAAGATTTTGATACGAAGGGGTACTTGTTCAACTGCGCTAACGGCACAATCGATCTGCGGGACGGGAGTTTCCGCGACCACCGGCGTGAGGATTTTCTGACTCGGCATTCGGGGTTCGAGTGGAAGGGGATCGAGCATGAGAACGAGGAGTGGAATCGGTTCATGGAGCAGATTCAACCGGACTCTGAGGTGCGTGAGTTTCTGAAGCGGGCGGCGGGGTATTCGGCTACGGATTCGGTGCGGGAGGAGTGTCTGTTGTACTTGTACGGGGACGGCGCAAACGGAAAGTCTACGTTTATCGAGTCGATATGGCGAGCGATGGGCAGCTACTGCCAAGCGGCAATGGCGGGCGCCATCCAGCGCGCGGAGGGTCAATACGAGAATCCAACGGCGCTGCAGTACGCGGTCGCGGACATGAAGGGGGCTCGGATGGTGGTGCATGACGAGGTGGAAAGCGGGGCGCGGCTCGCCGAATCGTTCGTCAAGAAACTGACGGGCGGCGACACCCGGAAGGGGCGGCACCCGTACGCGAAGCGTCCAATCGAATACCGTCCGACGGATACGCCGTGGCTGTACGGGAATCACAAACTCGAGATCCGGGGCGCCGACGACGGTATCTGGAGACGGATTCACCTCGTCAATTTCACGCAGCATTTCGCGGGCACCGGGAAAAACAATCGGCTAAAGGAGCACTTGACCAGCAACTCCGACATTCAGTCGGCTATCCTTGCGTGGATTGTAGGAGGTGCCATCGAGTGGTACACGCATGGGCTGAAGCCACCGGATGCGGTGAGAGAGGCTACGGAGGAGTACCGGCGCGACCAGGACGATGTCGGGCGTTTCGTCGAGACGTTTTGTTTCCAGAGGGAGGATACGTACGCGCGGACAAGTGATCTGTATGAGTGTTACGAGACACGGTTTGAGGGTACAAAATCGAAGAACGCTTTCGGGCGGGAGTTGACGCGGAGGGGTTTCGGGATTGGTCAGCGGCGGGTCGGCGGGCAGAAAGCGAAGGTTAGGCTCGGGATTGCGCTGTTGTAGATGCTGATGGCCGGGGAGGAGTGGAAGAGGGGAAGGGTGGAAGAGTAGCAGTTTCCAGTGGCTAGTGGTCTGTGACAGTAAATCTCAAAGTATAGGTGATAGAAAATCCTACTTACTAACGCAAGTTGCTACCTATGACAAAGAAACCGAGTTTTTGGTTCACGATTGCTAAATTATAGGTAAATTTGTCTGATTTTCGTCAATATCGCGTTTCCATGTTGGAAAAAACTCGGTTTCTGTGCCCCTAGCGGCCAAAGGTGTCAACTTGGGTTACTACTAAATTTTTTTGGTCAAGCACACAGGAGGGAATAGGGTGTGTGTGCGGACCGTTCGAGTAGCTAATGAGGTTGGGATTCGCGCTGCGCAACTCTACCGACGGACCCTGATTTGATGGCTGTTTGAGGGTAAGCGTTCAGTCGCCTTCTAGCGAACTATATCGGTTAGACCCTTCTGTGCCGCCGCGGCACGTGAATAGAGCCAACAATACGATAATCCCTATCACTGGGACAAATACGAGCAGATTCCACCATCCCGACATATTCACATCGTGTAATCGCTTTGTTGAGGACGCTAGCACTACTATCCACGACAGAATAACAACTACGGTGACAATAGCCAATTCTGTAAGTCCTAAGGAAGCCGGAATATTCACCTTGTGTAATAGGAAAATACTGCCGAGTGAGAACAACAGGCCCAATAAGCCGCTAAGGAAGATTGAAGCGCAAAACGTAATTCGTCCTATTCGTCCAGTAAAAGAAATGATATTACAAATTCACATGATAATTTTTCAGCCAATATTCCACCATTATTTTCGTTTTTAATGTATCGCCGAAATACTTCTTTAGTGTGCGTTAAAACTCTTTCTATCTCACTTAATAATTGTGCGGCACTAGACCCTTACTCTTGCTTAGAGCGGACTATGCTGTCGGCGACACCGTGCGACCGCGCACTCGTTGTCAATTCCATGCAGGCATTGCAGGTCATCTCGGATCAATATAGTGGCAAGGGGACGCTTGGAGTGTTAGTAGTGTCTCACCTAACTGTTGATAGCCATGAACACACTTGTAGCTGCGTTATGTAATGAGCGCAAGCCAATAATGGGTGATTTTTCTTCTTGCGTTTGAATGAGATAGCGCCAACCATCATAAGCGTGCCGTGCTTTCATAAATATGGAATCCACATTATTCCATCCAATGGGCAACTCGGCAGCTGGTACCGCTTCACCGAATAGTTGTTGAATGGCATCTCTTGTTTCACTGTTCAATAGTTGGTATAAGCGATACAGGTCATGTGTTTTCGGGATTTCTGTTCCTTCTTGTTGTAGTTTATACTTGATCGATAGCTCACCTGTGAGTGCACAAAATGTAGCGGCACAAATCAAATACGCTCCCGAGTATTGTTGTCCCTCTTTGTACTCAAATTGATGGATTAGTTGTTTGCTACATTCGAGCATACCTGGGAGCACTTTGAGCGATAAGTTATCATCAAATCTTATGGTTGAATTAGCGCTCATACAATTTTTTACAAATTCAACGAATCGCCACGATATATTTTGGAGATTCCAAGCGTCCGCTCTATCTCGGTTCGAATTTCGGTGAGTTTGGCGTCTATACTCCGCGCTGTCAGAAGTTGCGTCTTTTGTAGGAGCGATCTCCAGGTCGCGACATACGTTCCCGGTAGGTGCGGTTTCCAACCGCACCTACCGCCAGACGCTTGAAAACACGCAATTTTCACCAGCGTCAAGTATAACTCTTGCTTAGACCTAGACCTGGCTGTGCCGTGCGCAACATTGTACTCCCGCCCCATAGTGCCTTCAATAATCACACAGTATGAATATTGATCGACAACGCGCGTGGTGGTAACGCCGCGGCATTGCTGAATCGAGATCCGCGCGATAGAATCCAGGTTAAGGCAAATGTCGCCCCGAATTTAATGAACATTGTATTTCTTCTTAGATGGCTACGCAGGTCGTATGGGCATCACCTTCGATTCCGCATTATTACCAGTTTTTGAGTAGTAGTTGGAATCCCTCACTTGGAAATCGGGATTTTGCGGGAATACGGGAAACGTTTGCGAAACCGGACAATATTATCTATTCCTTGGTTGTATTCGACTCACCATTGTTTTCGCGTTCATTCAATTTCTCTTTCACCTCATCAACGGTTTCGGCATACTCGCGTAAACCATCGGTGGATAAGAGCGACTTCAAATGCGGGTCGTCCAGATTGCTGGTTATCACATCAAGGTTGTCAGCGTGTTCTCCCACAACATTTGTGTCAACCGTGTCGGTTAAATCGCGCAAATCGTCCGTAGACAAGTGTACCGCGTCAATTGCGCGCATTCGTTCGAGTAGAGCACGATCAACTATTCCTTCGACGAGATTGCGCATATCATCATTAGACAAGCCTTGCTGTGTATAGGTTTGCTGAACTTCGAGCATAACACGATCAACTATTCCCGTGATGAGAGCGCGAAAGTCATCCTTAGATAACCCTTGCTGCGCATCGATTCGCTGAGCTTCGAGCAGAGTACGATCAATCATTACATCAATTGTGTCGCCGAGAGCGCGAAAATCATCGTCGGACAGGTTCGATCCCATAACCTCCAAATCGCTGTTTGATGAGGATCGAGAATAGTTGTGTTTAATGACGTGCGTGATTAACCAAATGGCAACCAAAACAATTATAGTGGCGGCTATTACAATTAGTTCTTTCATTTAGACGGTAGTAACTCCTTTCAGTACGCCAACAGATTGCCGAGAACGAGAAAGAGGCGTCGTCCCCGGCAGCCGATTGAGTGTGTGAGCTCGACTATTCCTCGATTCACGACTCGACTATACACGCAGGGCACTCTGGTATTTCGTCAATAACACTTGTGATTAAGTCCGAAATCCGATCTCCGGCAATCTAGCCAGGTATTCCATAAGTAAGGGATAATTTTTGGTTTTTTACGGCTTAGCAGAAGGATATTTCTGTCGAGACCTCTCCATATATAAAACAAAACGGATCCGGGATATACCGTAGTATCTACGTGAAGACCAAGAAATGATTCGTCACCTATGCGAATCTCATCTCTCGTTCCAGGTACCCAGATTTTGTTGACGAGGCCCAAGCGTGATATCCCACCTTTGGGAATAACCGCTGATGGCACGGGAGGCAAACTCGCATTAGGCCAATTCAATTCGCCTTGAATCGGAAGATTTTTTCTTGCCCTCTTCCCAACACGCAGTCGTTCTTCGTACCACTCCTCTTTTCCCCTATCGCTCCCTTCAATTCCCAAATGACGCATGAGATTCGAATAGTAATGCCAATTTGCCATCTTGTTCTCTTCGCTTTACACGATGCGATGTCTATATTGTCCCCTGGTTCCATTAAAACATCTTTCGCACATAATTGTAGGAGATTGAAGTTGGAAGGTTCAGAGGATTCAGGCAAGCGAGCACCCATCTCCGTGTAACATATTATACTCTAGGGGGACGCCGCTGTCATTAGAAAAGATAGGTCGTAGAGCATTTTAGTGTTGGGATGCGGGAAGATACGGCGGAGACCGACTAATGGGGAGTTCACGGGCAAAGGAGTTCTCTAGGACTTTCATCGCGCGAAAATAACTATGGTAACAGTATCGTGCTTATCAGTCATTCCCTTACTAGCATGATCGTAGCAGGAGAGGTAATCGAGAATCTGATTATTGGCGATCGCACCCTACAAGTCTTCCGGTTGTGCGGCTAGGGGGAAGTTCGCTATCGCACGCGCTACGGAATTTGCGTTCGCACTCCCTATTCCATCGTTTAATTCATCTACAGGTTAGGTGGTGGGTATCTGAAGTAGTTCATTGGAATACGTGGAACGGGTGCGACGGATTTTACGGAGAAGTTCTCGGCGGAGTTTCGTGTGGAAAGGCGGGGAAATGGATTCCATCAGGTTCCGGTTGAGACGAGCAAGGGGCGGAAGGGAGAAACTGGAACCGATTCGGAGAAAGCCGGTGAGAAGGGCTGCAACCAACGGGGGTGGGCATTCGGCGGTTTTCACTTAGAGAATGGAACGGATAAGGCAGTGCCTGTGGATCTCTATCAGGAATTACTATCGCCTTCGTTAACCACTCAGTTGATTGTGCTTAATCTCACCTTACAGACTGCGGTGCGTCATTGGGGGATGGAACGCATAAGCACCAGTCGCTTGAAGGTAGGTAGGATAAGATTGGTGCGGCCGAAGCATAAAAAAGCCCACTAGCGGGAGACTTCATGGAGGCGAAACGACTTCCGCTAGCGGGCCTGTCTCGGTCACGGGAGACATGAGTGTGTCTAGCTTGTTTTTATACACCGTTAGGAGATGTATAGTTTCATAGACGTGCCTGCGCGTTTGGGGTTTAGGGAGAGGGAAGATTATCGGGGGATTAATTGGCTGTCGCGGCTGGAGGTCGGGTGTAACCCAATATTTGGGCGATGTCTTCGGGTAACGCCGCGCCGATTGATTTTTCTAACGCGGTGATGGTCGGGTAGCGTTTATGACATTCTGCGGCAATATCCAAACCGAGATTTCTGGCGGCTGTGAGGTCCGCCATCGCCATGCCCTTCTCTTTTAGCGCGGCGCGTGCCAACCCGCTATAGAAATAAGACCTTTCCGACTTTGGATTCAGTTCTGTGGCCCTGTTGAAATCATGCAGAGCACTGCGGTATTCTTCAGTGCGAAAGTACGCCTTTCCCCGGTTATAGTAAGGATTCCAAAGGCTGGGGTTTAGGCCGATAGCTCGGGTAAAATCGCTCAAAGCACGCGCGTGCTTGTTTAAGCAATTAAATGCGGCGCCACGGTCGTTATACGCTTCAGCGTTGTTAGGCTCGAGTGATATTACTCTGTCGAAGTCTTGGATGGCACGTTTGAAATGACCCAAGTGGTAGTTTGCCAAGCCGCGATTGTGATGAGCAAAAGCATATTCAGGTAAGATATTTATCGCCTTATCAAAGTTCTCTATAGCGCAGTTGAGCGTGGCGGTGCGTTCGTTCACGCTGTTGCCGTGCGCATTTGATTCGTATTTATCAAGGTACGCCGCGCCGCGATGATTGTACGCCCCAGCGAACTGCGGATTAAGTTTCAAGGCACGCGTATAGAGCCCAATAGCACAATCAAAATCCTCGTTAGCATTCTCAGTGTTGTCCCTACCCTCAATGTGATATGCCAACCCTTCGGCAAATTTCGCATAAGCACTCTTATGGCGGCGCTGATACCTGCTGTACCCGTCTAGGTCGTTATAAATGGTCCTCATCGAAATACCGTGATATCGATGCAGGTAATCTAACATCGGCTTTCTCAGTGCCCGTGGAATTTTGATGGATTTGTAACATTGTCCAATAAAGCCATTTCGGGATACTACGAATATGCTTTTTTGGGCAATGACACGGTTTTCCGAGGTCAGAGGGGGTTTCAGTTCACATCCTTTTTCAAGTGCTTTGGCTTTCTCCAGCAAAATGACTCTGCTGTCTTCGTCATGAGAGCCGTCACAGGCGAAGAAAAGAGCCACGAGGTAATCGTGGGTGAAGTCTATTAGGTTCGTTTTTCCTCCGTAGTGCTGTAGTTGCGTTGGAATCTCATCTTCATTCATTCCTTGGGCGAAGGCTTTAGCTTCCTTTAGCATTTCATCTTGTATGTCTTGGACTGAAACAGTGGACTCCGCGAGATTTCGTTCAAGGGTTCGGTACAGGTTAGAGGATACTTTGTCGTGTTCTTCAGGCTCACCGCGATAGATATAGTCGCCATCGCGAGATAGGTTCACGATTTCTTGAATTTTTCCTAGAACCTCCCTAGGTTCTTGTTCAGGATGGAGTTTTCTTGGCGGTGCGGCTGCCTTCGCATCGTTTAGGTTTCGTTCTGCAGCCACCCGGAAATGTTCGAGCAAATGAGCCATTGACGGTAGCTGAAATTCGTGGTTTCCGTCTTGTTCGACATCTTCTTCAGGAAAGAATGGACGCGGCGGTGCCGGGTAGGCGCGCAAATTGCGGTCGAGGAACTTGAGTAACCTCCTAGGGTCATTGAACCCCGCGCCGGCAATCAATTCATCAAGTTCGTCCTGGGTGTCCTTCTGAAGTCTTCCGTGTGTTTGCGCTAGACCGTCGTCTTGCCTAGGCCATTTAGCATCGGCGACGAGGAGCGCATTGTACGTGAGTTGAAATGCGGTCGCAACGCAGCCCCGGGCGACATTTTGCTTGTTGGGCTGGGGCGAAATGGTATTCGGCGAAGCCCCTGTTTCCGATTGCATCTGATTGGCAAGCTGAACCCACTCACGTGCGTCGGCGAGCCAGGTCGATGCAGTTTTCAGCTCGTGCTGGTACTGTTTCTGTTCATCGGTGTTGTCGTCCATTTTGGTTTCTAACTCCTATGGTTTGTGGTTATGGGTATTCTCAAGAGTTTATTATGGCACACGCTTTGTGGGATTTGCCAACATCAAATGTGGCGGATGGGATGGCGATTGAAAGGCTAATTCGGAAGTAGGATGATGAGTGGAGAGCGATCAGAAAAATTTAACACGTCACTTCAATATTACGATTGATTCGACATATTCCACACGGCGCTCCTCTGGAGCGCGGGAATTGACCTTCCCTTTTCTATCCACATACCACTCCTCCGGAGCGGGGATTAGCTATGGGAGTTTTATCAGAATCTACTATCGCTATCAAGATTTCAATCGGGGTGCCATCGCAGGGAATCGGAAGGGTTTTCTATAGGGATTGGCTATCGCGTAAAGAGTCGTGTCGCTGGGGAGGGAATTGATCGCAATCTAACAGATCGTGGTACAGGGAAGATTTTGCTTGATCGCGAATTTGAGGAATTCAATCGGGGCAAGATGCCCCTCCTACGCACGGGAAATGTAAAGGCTGGTGCGCAGGAAATTTCTATTGCGCGAAGAACTCCATCGCATGGGCGAGGGGGATCTCTATCGATCAAGTGAGTGAATAGCGATCAACCGAGTGGATAACGAGGGCGATAGTAAATCCCGTGCGATAGTCAATCCCCCTCCATATCCGCTCAGTCGATCCCTCCACATTCAGTCGGTTCATCTCACCCTACAAGTAAAGAGACCTAAAGGCTGCTGGGCTGGGTGTTGGCTCCTTTCCTGAACTTTCGATTCTCGCTATCTATCTTTTTCATATCGGATTGAAGCCGTTGCAGTGTTTTCAGGCGTCGATTTTCGTCCTGAAGCCTTTGAATCAGGTCGAGGGTGTCGGGATCGGGATATTCAAAAGCAAATTTTACCGGGATAGTCCCACCGTGCGTCCGAACATGTACAACTGTGTCGATATCAACAATCTCGCCTGGCTGGTCGAACTCATGCGGCAGGGTCGTGTCGTCCGCCGCCGGTACACGGCTGGCGTCAGATACGGCGCTTTCGTCTTGCACGACTCGCGGTTGATTCAACTGAACCGCAATGAGGGCTATCGACAATCCGGCAAGGATTGCAGCGGTATGGATGGCAATCGTGGTCAAGAGTCTTTTCATGGTTCGTCACAGGCTCCTATGTTTGGATTGGATTTGGCGCTGAAAAGAGAGGGTTGCCCCATTACGGGGTATTTTAGCGGAAAAGCGCCGAGATTTCAAGGGGAATTGGCGTTGAGACCACGTCCCACTTGACATCGCGCGATTTTTGTGTATAATGGTCGATATCTGCACTCGTGGAGGAATTCAATGCTACTCAGAGTTGGCGGCGGTGTTTGTTGTCTCGGTGTTAATCCGGATGCACATGGCAGCGAACGGTTACGCCGCTCGGAGAGCCGGCATTGTCTGTGTCTCCAGCCTCAAACTTCGTCACAATCCGGGGCGAGATTAAAGCCTCGACCGCCAACCGCCGATAATCTGCGTTTCCAGTTCGGCGACATCTTACGCTTCACGCTTTCCGAGACCGGAAGGCGCTGCTTGCGGGGTCTGTGAAAGGAGTCCGACAAGTGAAATCCCGCGTATCGAAACGGACCTGCCCACGCCGAATAATCGCCGTCGCACTGTTCACTGCGAGTGCGCTAACCCTACTGTCAAACCACGCCTTCGGTGAGGGCGGGAAGATCGCCTTCACTTCAAACCGAGACGGGAGGAAGATTGCCTATTCGACATCGCCCAAACCCGGTCTCTGGTTTTCGCCATTCAATATCTACCTGATGAACGCGGACGGGACCAATCCCACAATGCTGACCGAAGAGCGGCGGTGGGCATACGAGTATTCTCCTTGTTGGTCCAACGACGGATCGAGCATCGTCTACGACAGGCAAGAACCCGACGGCACTTCCGACATCTATGTGATAAATGCCGACGGAAGCGGTACCGCCAACCTCACTAGAACGCCGCGCGTCGGCGACTATTCGGCTTCGTGGAGCCGATCCGGGTTGTCCGTGCCGCGGGCGGAAAGGTTGGAGACCAGTTGGGGTGAGCTGAAACGGAAACAGTAAATTGCGATTACAGTGCCGCGGTTGACGCTCGATTCTTACGGCGAGGGAGGGACAGATGTATTTCAATCGTCAAGTTCTGATCTTCTTAGGGATATGTCTGGTATCGGCTATTTTAGAGCCGCTATTGAGTCACGGGACCGCCGCAAACAGGGGGCAAATAGCCTTCGTATCGGTGAGAGACGGAAATCCCGATATCTATGTGATGGACGCCGACGGCAAACATCGGAGAAGGGTTACGACACACTCTGCGGAGGACCTCAACCCTTCATGGTCGCCCGACGGAAAGAAGATTGCGTTTGTTTCCAATCGAAATGCGGGCTATATCCAAGTCTGGGTGATCGACGCCGATGGAAGGAACCCGATTAGACTGACCGACGGCGTGTGGGACCAAAATCCGGAGTGGTCTCCCAACGGGAAAAAGATAGCATACCAAGCCTATCGCAAAAAGGCATTGAACGTTGACTTTGAGGAAAGGAACTATGAAGTCTACGTAATGGATGCTGACGGAAGCAACAAGAATCGACTCACCGACGGTCAAGAGTTTGACGGGCATCCGTCTTGGTCGCCCGACAGCAAGAAAATAGTCTATTCATCTCGCAGAGAAAACAGGATTGCCGAAATTTACGTCATGGACGCAAATGGACGCAATGAGAAGCGGATATCGCAAAATATCAATGATCGGGAAAATAAATTCATGCCGGCGTGGTCGCCAAACGGAAAGCGCATTGCGTTTGTTCACCATTCCCAAATCTATGTGATGGATAGCGACGGTGAGAACCAGAGAAAGATTACGGAGAAGAGGATGAACCGGTACCCCACATGGTCGCCGGACGGAACCACCCTCGCGTTTGAGTCTTGGGAAAGGCACGGCGCGGAACACGGAATATACTTGATCGATGTGAGCGACGGCGCCCTTGCGCCAATCGGCGAGGCACACAAGCAGGGAGATTTTCAGCCGGATTGGTTGAATACGGCGGGGCTCTCCGTTTCTCCGGGGACCAACCAGATTTCCGTCTGGGGCAGGTTGAAGGATGCCGCGTCCAGCCTCCGGTGAGATGTGTGCAGGGTACGCGATAGGAGGAGGAATCAGTGGATTGTCAATTGCTAGATGCACGCGTTTACAGGAGACTGGGCGGGGCAAGATGCCCCGCCTACAAAATTTTAGTTCGGATCTCTCTCGCAGGATTTACTACCGCACGTGCTATCCGCTTGCTTGATCTCATTATCCATTCGCTTGATCGATTGAGAAATTCCGCTTATCCGAAATCAGGGAGGGACACATGTCATTCAAAGCCGGACGATTCTTGGCTGTACTGTTTATCGCCTCCGTGTTGATCCAGATGCACATTGCAGCGAACGGCTATGCGGCGCGCAAGACCAAGATTGCTTTCACGTCTACCAGAGGCGGCAATCCCGACATTTATGTGATGGACGCCGATGGGCGGAACCCGAGGAGGGTGACAACGCACGACGAGGATGACGGCGATCCAACTTGGTCGCCGGACGGGAGGAAGATTGCCTTTGTATCCAATCGAAACGGGGGCAACATTCAGATCTGGGTGATTGACGCCGACGGAAAAAACCCGATTAGGCTGACGGACGGCGTGTGGGACCAACATCCGGCTTGGTCGCCCGACGGGAAGAGGATTGCGTACGATGTCCTACTTAATCCGTGGGACGCCGAAAAATGGAACCGTACCATCTACGTAATGGATTCGAATGGAAGAAACAGCAGGCAACCGATTAAGGAACCGGCGTATGACACGCATCCGTCTTGGTCGCCTGACGGCAGAAAAATAACCTTTTCATCCAGTATGGAAGACGGAACCGTCGAGATTTACGTGATGCAAGCCGACGGGTGAAACCGGAAGCGGTTAACGTATAATTTCGGAGACAATCGTTACCCAACGTGGTCGCCTGACAGCACTACCGTGGCATTTGAGTCTTGGGAAAGGCACGACGCGGAACATGGGATTTACTATGGGAACTTTATCGTACCCTACGAAATTCGGTCGATTTAGAAATACCGCTTATCCGTAATCACGGAGGGACACATGTCATTCAAAGCCGGACGATTCTTGGCTGTACTGTTTATCGTCTCCGTGTTGATCCAGATGCACATGGCAGCGAACGGTCACACCGCCGCCAAGACCAAGATTGTCTTTACCTCTTTGCGAGACGGAAACAGGGAAATTTATGTCATGGATCGCGGCGGGAGAAACCAGAAAAGAGTAACGGTAAATCGTATAACAGACGTGCAGCCGACATGGTCCCCTGACGGGAAGAAGATTGCGTTTGTCTCCAACAGAAACAAGGGTTACCTTCAAATCTGGGTGATGGACGCCGATGGTTGGAATCCGGTCAGACTAACAAACGGGTTGATGGACGTACAACCGGACTGGTCACCCGATGGGAAGAAGATTGCGTACACCGCCGTTCTTCATCCAAAAGATCTTGATAATTCGCCGCACGTGATTTTTGTGACGGATGCGGATGGAACTAACGAGCGGCAACTCATACGCAAGTCCGGCTTTTCACCGTCGTGGTCGCCCGACGGCAAGAGAATAGCGTTTGTTTCCGGTAGAGATAGTAACATCAATCAGATTTACGTAATGGATGCCGATGGACGACATCAGAGGCGAATAACGGATGACTTGGTGGACAAACTTACCCCATCATGGTCACCCGACGGGAAGCGCATCGCGTATGCGAGCGGGAATGGGATTTACGTGATGGACAGCGGCGGGAAGAAGCAGAGAAAACTCACGAACGTGATGGGGGACGAACATCCTACATGGTCACCGGACAGCGATGCCATCGCGTTTCAGTCTTTCAGGCATGGCGGACCCGGGATTTACACGATTGATATAAGAAAGAGAACCATAAACACGCTCGTCCCCGTTCTGGGGCTGGGAGGTGTCGAACCCGATTGGTTTTATCCAGGGCAGTTACCGGTTGATCGAACAGGGAATTATATCACAATTTGGGGTAGGCTTAAGAAAATCGCGTCCAGCGTCAGATGATGTGCGTGCCATTGGCGGGGGTAAGGGAAGGATATCCATATTTCGAGGATTGCCGGTTGCACGCGATATATCGGGGTCATAAGCCAGTTTTATGTTCAGGAACGCGACCAAATTGCGGCCATCAAAACCATAACCGGCGAGTGATGCGCACACGGGCGGGTCGGGCGTGGAGGGATCTCTATCGCAGGATTGGCTATCGCCGTCGTTATGGGATTTCTGTGGTTTTCATGGCATATTCGGGCGCGGGAACCGCGCCCCTACGATTGGTCTAGCGGGATTTACCATGGGATTTCTATCGCGCTCCTTGTCCAGTCGCTTGATCTATCCGTTCAGTTGATCAGTCATTATTCATTCCTATAATAGATTTACAGACAAAAAGCAAAGGCTGGTGGGCAGTGCCCACCCTACAACAGTCGCTTAATCGTCGCCCTTACGGGGGTTGAACGTGAGTGGTTTTCATGGCATATTCGGGCGCGGGAACCGCGCCCCTACGAATGGATTGATGGGTGTCTAGCAGGATTTACTATCGCACTCGCTATCCACTCGTTTGATCCTCCGGAGTGAATGAATCGGTCATATCACCTTCTATTGATATTGGGTACTCTATCGCGGTCATTATTCATTCCTATATAGATTTACGGACAAAAAAACAAAGGCTGGTGGGCAGTGCCCACCCTACGAACTCACTTGATTTCATTATTAAGGAGGGAAAGATGTTATTCGAAACTAGACGCTTGTTCGGAGCGGCTCTTATTGTGTCGGTGTTTTTCCTGATGCAGATAGGGACGCGTGGTTTCGCTTCGCCGCTTGCCAAGATTGCAATCACTTCCGTGATAGAGGATAACAGCGATATCTACGTAATGAATGTCGTCGGAGGCAATCAGGTCAGGTTGACGATGGATCCGGCGCGAGACTATGATCCGTCGTGGTCTCCGGATGGCGAGAGGATCGCGTTCGTCTCCAACAGAGAGAGGGGAATCGAGCAAATCTACGTGATGGATTCCGATGGCGGTAATACAAAGAGACTGACAAACGATTCGACACATCAGGAACCGGCGTGGTCGCCTAACGGAGTAAAGATTGCATACGTTCGCAACAGAGGAGGGAGACAGGTTTGGATAATGGACGCCGACGGGGGTAACCAGACGCAGTTAACCGAGATGGGAAAGAACAGACAGCCGGCGTGGTCGCCCGATGGCAAAAGAATTGCCTTCGTATCCACAAGGAACAGAGGGAACGGTTTATACGTTATGGAGGAGAACGGCGGCAATCAGGAAAGACTTACGCCCGACATGAATTTTACGGCGAATCCAACGTGGTCTCCCGACGGCAATTGGATTGCTTTTGGAGCTCTTGACGAAGTGCATACTTTTCAAATCTATGCCGCGAGAGTCGCGGGACGCCTTCGTATCGAAAGACTTACGCACGATCTGCCGCACAAATTGCAGCCGGCGTGGTCCCCGGACGGCACAACGATTGCCTACTCGTCATGGGTTGTTCCTTTCGATCGCAAGAGGATTCACTTGATGAGTTCCGACGGCGAACACCTTAAACAACTCAGCGAGGACCGTGATGACCATTATGCCGATCCCGATTGGTTTGATCCTGTAGGACGGTCTGTGTCCCCAGCCGCGAACTTCGTCACCATCTGGGGCAAGATTAAAATGCCGGCAGCGGGTCGTTGATGATAGGTGCATCGCACCGTAAGAGAGTCGGTTGAGGGATCTCTATCGATCAACCGACCGGATAGATCAAATGAGCGAATAGCGAAGGATCAAGGAAATGAATAATGGCCGCGATAGAAATCCCATAGAGATACCAGGGCGATAGTAAGTCCTGCGCCTTATTCATTCGCTTGACCGCTTAGTTGATTGGTCGTTATTTGTTTCCCTGATTCCACCTTATAATCGGGGAACGGCAGGCTCTATCGGGATTGGATACCGCACCGTGAGAATCACATGGCACTCCTCCGGAGTGCAAGAACTGAGATGACTGTTTTCTATTGACATTGCACTGCGCTGCAGTGCGGGGAGTCGCGAGTTGGAGGGGGATTTCTATCGCAGGATTTACTATCGCGCTCATTATCTACTCGCTTGAGGGATCTCGATCGCGCGAGCTTGATCGCTTGAGAAATCCCACTTATTCGTAGTCAGGGAGGAAAAAATGTCAATCAAGGCTAGACGATTCTTTACGGCGGCGCTTGTGCTCTCTCTATTAATCCAGATGCAGATCGCGGCAATCGGTTACGCCGATGGGAGACCCAAGATTGTCTTCAGCTCGACGAGAGATGGAAACAGCGACATCTACGTGATGGAAATTGACGGAAGTAATCAGGTGAGACTAACGCATGATCAGGCGAATGACACGGAACCGTCGTGGTCTCCCGACGGCGAAAGAATTGCGTTTGTCTCCGATAGAAACAACAAGGCTGATTACCTTTACGTGATGGATTCCGATGGACAGAATTTGATGAGACTGACTAACGACGCGGTAAGTCGGGGGCCGGCATGGTCTCCTGACGGAAAAAAGATTGTGTACGTTCGCAGCAAAGGAGGGAATCAGATTTGGGTAATGGACGCAGACGGGCAAAACAAGACACAGATAACTCATGCAGGTTTGAACGTTCACCCAGCTTGGTCGCCTGATGGGGTTCGAATCGCCTTCACATCCTTTTGGGCGGGATGGCCCGAAATTTACGTCATGGATGCGAACGGTAATAATCAGCAACGACTTACCCAACACATGGCGGCTACGGACCATCCATCGTCGTCTCCCGACGGTCAATGGATTGCATATGAGTCTCAAGACGAAGCAAACAGACTTCAAATCTTTGCCGTGAGAACCGATGGCAGCGGACTTCCGAAAAGGCTAACGCACAATCCACCGGATAAATTGCGTCCCGCATGGTCCCCCGACGGCGACACGATTGCCTACGTGTCAGTGGATCCCTTCCAAAATGAGACGATTCACTTGATGACTGCCGATGGAAATCACCTTAAACAACTCAGTGAGGAGCACGATGGCGATGATACCGCGCCCGATTGGTATGCTCCGGTAGGATGGTCAGTGTCTTCAGCCGCGAACTTCGTCACCATCTGGGGCGCGATCAAAAGACCGGCAGCGGGTCGTTGATGATGGGATTATCGCACCGTAAGAGAGTCGGTTGAGGGATCTCTATGGGAGTTCTATCGCAGTCACTAACCGTTCCCTTGATTGTTCCCACAAAAAGCAAAGAATGGTGGGCAGTGCCCACCCTACAACTATCTGGGGCAAGATTAAAATGCCAGCATCGGTTCGTAGATGATGTACACAGGATCCACTATCGCATGGGATTTACTATCGCCTTAAGATCTCTATCGCACTCGCTAATCACTCGCTTGATCTATCCACTCAGTTGATCTTATCCAGTCACTTGATCGTACTTGAAACTTCGGCTCAATTACAAGGGAGGAGGAAACGATGTTTTTCACAGTTAGACGTTTGCTCGGAGCGGCGCTTATTTTGTCCGCGTTTATCCAGATGCACGCAATTGAATGCGGTTATGCCGCATGGAAACCCAAGATTGTCTTCAGCTCCACGAGAGATGGAGACAGTGAAATCTACGTGATGGAAAGTGACGGAAGTAAACAGGTGAGACTAACGATTGATCCGGCACGAGACTATGATCCGTCGTGGTCTCCGGATGGCGAGAGGATCGCGTTCGTCTCCAACAGAGAGAGAGGACAAGAACAGATCTTCGTGATGGATTCCGATGGGGATAATCCAATGAGACTGACAAACGATTCGACCCATCAGGAACCGGCGTGGTCTCCTAACGGAGACAAGATTGCATACGTTCGCAACCGAGGAGGCAGACAGATTTGGATCATGGACGCCGACGGGGGCAACCAGACGCAGTTAACCGAGGTGGGAGATAACAGAAACCCTGCCTGGTCGCCCGATGGAACACGAATTGCCTTCCGATCCCTTAAGAACAGAGCGGCCGGTTTATTCGTGATGGAGAAGAACGGCAGCAATCCGGTAAGACTTGCGCCCGACATGAATATTACGTCGAATCCAGCGTGGTCGCCCAACGGTCAACGGATTGCGTATGACGAGAGTCTCGGACTTTGGCCTTCTCAAATCTATGTGGTGGATTCGGATGGCGGCGGTGAACCGGAAAGACTAACAGAAGACCTGCCAGACAAATCGAGTCCTGTTTGGTCCCCTGACGGCGACATGATCGCATACGCGGCAAGTGAGGGATGGGGGGACGTTCCATTGACGATCGAATTGATGACTTCTGATGGAAAGCACCTTAAACAACTCAGTGAGCTGCACAATGGTTCGGATGCCGATCCCGATTGGTATGTTCCGGTAGGATGGTCGGTGTCTCCAGCGGCGAACTTCATCACCATCTGGGGCGAGATTAAAAGACCGGCAGCGGGTCGTTGATGATAGGATTATCGCACCGTTAGAGAGTCGGTTGAGGGATCTCTATGGGAGTTCTATCGCAGTCACTAACCGTTCCCTTGATTGTTCCCACAAAAAGCAAAGAATGGTGGGCAGTGCCCACCCTACAACTATCTGGGGCGAGATTAAAAGGCCAGTAGCGGCTCGTAGATGATGCGCCCGGTGCGCTCAGAGCATCAACATTTTTTCAAGAAAAGAGGAAGAAATGTCATTCAAAGCTAGACGATGGGTGGCAACAGCGCTTTCGGTGTCCTTGTTGATCCAGATGCACATTGCGGCGAACGGTTACGCCGCGCCTCTAGCCAAGATTGCTTTCACCTGCGCGCACGAGGAGAATCTCGATATCTGCGTTATGGATGCCAACGGAGGCAACGTGGTAAAACTAACGGATGACCCGGAGCGGGACGATCAACCGTCGTGGTCGCCCGACGGGACCAGGATCGCGTTTAGGAGAAACCTGGTTATCCACGTTATGGATTCCGACGGACGGAATTTGATGGAGCTAATAGGCGGTGGGAAACCGGCGTGGTCTCCTGACGGAGGAAGGATTGCGTACACTGGCTCAGGGAGGCAGATTTGGGTAATGGACGACGACGGTGGTAACCGGATTCAGTTAACCGATTGGGGTCAGAACTATAGTGCGGCGTGGTCGCCTGATGGCGTTCGAATTGCCTTCGTAACCGCCAGACGGCACGGGGGTCCCGAAATCTACGCTATGGACAGCGACGGCAATAATGAGGCAAGGATTACTCACGATTTGAAACCCAAGGATAATCCATCATGGTCTCCCGACGGTCAATGGATTGCGTATGACGAGAGTATCGGAGTTTTGCCTTCTCAAATCTATGTGGTGGAAACGGATGGCAGCGGTCGAACAGAAAGACTAACAGACAACGCACCAGCCAAATGGAGGCCTGCTTGGTCCCCTGACGGCGTCACGATTGCATACGTGGCATGGGAGTTGAACGTTTCATCGACAATCGACTTGATGACTACCGATGGAAAGCACCTTAAACAACTCAGTGAGGACGGGACCTATTGTGACGATCCCGATTGGTTTTATCTGAAAGGATGGTCTGTGTCTCCAGAAACGAACTTCGTCACCATCTGGGGCGAGATCAAAACGCCAGCCTCGGCTCGTAGATGATGCGTGCGGCGCGCTTGGAAAAGCCGCTTATTTGCAAGCAAGGAAGAAATAATGTCATTCAAAGCTGGACGCTTGTTCGCAGGAGCGCTTGTGGTCTCCCTGATAATTCAGATGCAAATTGCGGTAAACGGCGACGCCGCTCGCAGAACCAAAATTGCCTTCACCTCTAGCAGAGACGGGAACACTGAAATTTATGTCATGGATGGTGACGGGAGAAACCGGAGAAGAGTAACGGTAGATCCAGCAGCGGACTTCCGACCGGCATGGTCTCCCGACGGCAGAAAGATTGCCTTTGTTTCCAATAGAACCAATAGAAACAAACATATCAAGCAAATCTGGGTGATCGACGCTTACGGGAAGAACCCGATTAGGTTGACGGACGGGTTGGGGGACAGTAATCCGGACTGGTCGCCCGACGGCACGAAAATTCTGTACGACGCCCATCTTGATCCAGAGAGGCATATAGGGGACGATGGGATTACCGTGATGGATGCGGACGGGAACAACAAGAGACTACTAACGGAGGAAGGCGCTCATCCGTCGTGGTCGCCCGACGGGAAGCACATCGTGTACGCGCACGGTCAGATTTACGTGATGGATGCCGACGGACGAAATTCGGAACAGTTAACGCATGACGTGGGGTTCAAACGTATGCCATCATGGTCACCCGACGGGAGGCGCATCGCTTATGAGAGCGAAGACCGGATTTGGGTGATGGACAGCGACGGAAAGAATCAGAGAAGACTTACGAACATTAGCGGGGACAAACATCCTACATGGTCGCCGCAGAGTGATGCCATTGCGTTTCACTCCTATGGAAGGGGTGATGGACGCGGGATCTACCTGGTGGATGTAACCAACGGCGCCGTCAATGTGATGCAACATGCTCCCAGGTTCTGGGATGGGCAACCGGATTGGCTTTATCCGGGAGATCTCGCCGTTTCGCCGGAGGGCAGCCGCATCACAATCTGGGGAAGACTGAAGAATATCCCCTCAAGTCTCCGGTGAGGTGCGTGGGCAGTTGGCGGGCGGTAAGAGCCTGTTTGAAAAGTACATTTGTATGCGATCAACCGACTGATTAAGGAGGGCGATAGAGATCCCTCAAGCACGCGAATAGCACGCGCGATAGCTAATCCCGCTCGATAAAGATCCCCCATGTGGTGTGTTACTTGATAGCGCTCCATTATCCCTGTCGGAATAATTCTTTCAGCAAGTAACATTATTTTTCGATCTATGACAAGTTTTGAAAAAGCGTTCCTTCGTGGTCTGGTTTTCACTCCAGCGGAGTGCTATGTCAATAGAACACGATTCCTCCTCGCGTCTGCACTCCAGCGGAGTGCAATGTCGAGTGTTACTTGGTCAAGAAAATCTCACTCAGTTGCCGGTCACTTGATTTCACCCTACAACGATATATCAACATCATTTAGGAAATCTCGTACTTGGGAAAGCGACCAAATAGCGCCCTCGCGCGCGATACGCAAACTAACAGATCAAGCGAGTGGATAGCGAGTGCGATAGAAATCCCATAGAGATCCATTGTGCTACAATAAGGCGTGACATGCTTTAGCGATTACTAAGGAGGGCATTATGTTTTTCAAAGCCAGACGCATTCTCGGAGCAGCGCTAGTCGTCTCTCTGTGTATTCAGATGCACATTGCAACAGACGGTTACGCCTTTCGCAGAACCAAGATTGCCTTCGCCTCTGCGCACGACGGGAATTTGGAAATTCATGTCATGGATAGCAACGGGAGAAACCAGAGAAGATTAACGGTGAATCCATCACGGGACGAATATCCGGCATGGTCTCCCGACGGCAAAAAGATCGCCTTTGTTTCCAATAGAAACAATGTAAACAAAGATCACAAGCAAATCTGGGTGATCGACGCCGACGGGAAGAACCCGATTAGACTGACGGACGGGTTGGTGGACTGGGGTCCGGACTGGTCGCCAGACGGCACGAAAATAGTGTACGACACCGTTCGTGTTCCCGAGGATCATGATCTAGCGCCCGGTGGGATTACCGTGATGGACGCGGATGGGACGAACAAGAGGTTAGTTAAGAATGCAAGAGGCTTACATCCGACCTGGTCGCCCGATGGAAAACGAATAGCATTTATCTCCGGTAAAAATCCTGGTGCCGACGCTCAAATTTACGTAATCGATGTCGACGGACGACATCGGAGGCGGTTAACGCGTGACTTTGTGCACAAACGTTTGCCATCATGGTCACACGACGGGAAGCGCATCGCGTATGTGGGCAATAACGTAATTTGGGTGGTGGATAGCGACGGAGAGAATCAGAGGCAACTCACGGAGCATGTTACGGAAGAACACCCTTCATGGTCACCGGACAGTGAATCCATCGCGTTTCACTCTTTTGGAAGGGATCCTGGAATTGTCGGGATTTACACGGTGGATGTCACTAACGGCGATGTCGACGCTTTGCAGCGTGGTCCCAACTTCCGGCATTACGATCCGGATTGGCTCTATCCCGGAGGACTCTCCGTTTCGCCGGAGGGCAGCCGGATTACAATGTGGGGCAGGATGAAGAAATTCGCGTCCAGCCTTCGTTGAGCGAGGTGCATGGCGGGCGGCAGTTAACATTGTCTGAACTGTGATTTATGTGATTACGGGATTACCTTGATTGTAGGCGTTGAGTTGCCGGTCGTGAGCCGACTATTCCGCATCGTAAAGCCACTAGGGCGCGTTGACATTTATGTAAGGCGTGTCCATAATTCGCCGATAAGTCCCTATCGTAGGGGCGAGGTTGCCTCGCCGAGCGGGTTGAAAGGGGATCTCTATCGCCCTCACTATCCGTTCGGTTGATCCCA
>JAJDTR010000098.1 GCA_022827055.1 Candidatus Poribacteria bacterium
ACAGCGATAATTAGAACGACAAAACAAAGTAATTTAATCACATGCTTGTTCATGGGAACACGTTGACTAAGAACAATCGAAAGTCGGCTACTCCTTTCGAGGATTTGTAATCGCCTTCAAATAGTTGTCAATTAGCTGTCGATACCGCACAGGGATACGATTGTTCGCAATTGCTTCGGCATATTCCTGCTTCGCATTGAGAATCACCTCGCGGTATGGTATGTATTCGGCTCCGTCTTCACCATTTGGAGCGTCACTTCCTACGTAGACATTGGAATCATCAAGAGTATCAGTATTCGATGAGGCAGCCTTCAATCTCAGTTCCGGTCCGTTTGTTCGCAAAGATTGAGGCGCTTCAGTTGCGGTCAACTGATTTCCGAATTCCGCCTCTTCGACCGATTTTCTCGGCTCGAAGTCTGAATCCGCCGCCGCAATTGTACCTCGCGTTTCTCCAGTTGTCGATTCGTCGCCGGCACCGCCTTCACTATTTGCAATCCCACCGGAATCCCTATCAAGTTGAAGTTCAAGGCTTGCCAAAGCGATGTTTTTACGGCTGGCTGCGATTTGTTCCAACACCCGTTCCAACTGATCACGGTTCCTCGCCAACTTTTCCATATTTGCCAATTGGCGCGCAATCTTCTTCAAGGTATCCGGACTGACGGTTTGCGTTTGAAGATCGTCCAATTCCGTCACAAGGTTTTTGGCGACGCTGTTATCCCCCAATCGTTCGGCCATTTTGCTGAATAGCGTTCGGAGTTCCTCTTGAAGTTCCGGCGTGAGATTTTCCTCATTCGCGAGTTTTTCCAGCTCCTCGGCAAGTTTGCCCGGACCCATGTTCTTGAAACGATTGGATTCATCGCCGGCTTCGGCAAAAGCCTTTTCCACCTCTTTAATTTCATTCTCGGTGAATGGTTGCTTCCGGGCGCGCACCTCATCGCGAAGTCTGCTCAATCGATCTTGGACCGTGAGACTGTCTGTGTTTTTCAGCCCTTTTATCGCGTCTTGGATGTTCTTGGCTAGTACAGGGTCGTCAATATCACCTATCATTCGATTGAAGTCCTCCACGGCCTCTTCGATGGCTTTCTGTTCGGCGGCTGTTGGCGGGAGAGGCAGTTCATACATGCGTGGCGTGGCGAAGGATGCCGCGAGCAGTAATATGGGAATCGGAAACCACTTAAGAACTTGCGGGACCCTATATGGTACGACCGCCGATGGGGAAGTCCGGGTACAGACGGCCGCAGCATCGCGTATCTGAAGGTGCCTGAAGTCGTCCGTCACATCTCTTTGAATCAGTTCGACAGCGGTGCTGAAGCGTTCTTTCAGATTCAGTTGTTTGTCAACGTAAAGGGCAGTGGCGGAGGTAGATCCTCTTCGCACGAACGCCAATCCAACAGCTAGAATGACAGAAAGCATGAGTGGTACAAAAATAGCGGCATCCGGAATGTACGGTAAATGTACGAATCGACCGATGAGAATCATCGCACTCGCGAGGATCAGAGCCCAGAACGCATAGCGCGCTAACCGCGTAAAGATAGACTGCACGTATATACGACGCTGAATGATAGACAACAGAATTTGAATAATCTGTTGGTTCTGACCCACCGACAGCGCGGCAGTGCGAGAATTTGTTTTTGCAGATAGTAGTCTATCTTTTGTTTGCATTGACAGCTTCCCTATCAATTTCCTTGCCATAATGGACTCTGTTGGGGAATGAAGCGTTTAATGGTCAATAACACGTGCTCTTAATTTCCTTGATTCTAGGTTCTGTTGACATTTTTCTGAGGCGCGTCTGTTATTCGTCGAAAATCACCTAGTAGGGGCGAGGTAAGATCTCTATCGCATTCGCTATCCGCTCAATTGATCCTCGTCCCTACGATATGGTGTAACGTAACATACCGGTTATTTGCGATTATACCAAATTGTCTCGACGCGCATCAGGACGAAGGCTCTTGGAACAGACGTGGGTTCAATTTGTCAAATGCCACCGCGCCCTAATTTGTAGCTACAGAGGCTCCATCTAAGCATTCTTGCACGGCAGATACTACTTCTTCAACGGTAATCTCCTCCATGCTGTTGCGAGCTATAACTTTGTGCTGGGGCCAGATAGGCGCCCATTGAACAGGGTTTGATGCGCCGAAAAGAGCGACTGTACGCGTTTTGAGTGCGGTGCTCAGATGCATTGGTCCCGTGTCATTGCTTACAAATAGATTGCATTTCTGAATGATCGCGGCAAGCTGCATGGGCGTAGCATCGGTAATGACGGTTGTTTGACCGTTTATTGACGCCGCCAATTCATAGGGAAGGTCTGCCTCTCGCGGCCCTCCCAAAATTATTAGTTGGGCATTATACTCCGCCTGAAGCCAATTGCCAACTACCGCGAACCGTTCTTTCGCCCATCTTCTATAGGTCGTGCCGGAACCCGGATTGAGTCCAATCACCAGGGAGTCACCGTTAATCTTTGCGTGTCGAAGAAATTCACTTGCCCATGCCTGCGAATTTCGATCAACAAAAACCTCCGGCTCATCACTCTCCGGCTCAATTCCAAGCAGGCGCGCCACATCCAAATATCTAGCGGTTTCGTGTTGGTTCGTGTCGTTAGGCGCTGCGAGATGTAGCAGTCTTCGTCCACCGGAGTTGGTCTCAAACCCGACGCGATACGGGATACCGGCGAGAAAAGTGTGTAATACTAGACGGAAGGTCGGTTGAAGAATAACAGCCAATTGAAATGACCGTTTCGCCATGCAATAAATCAACCTGGGCAATGACGATTGATAGGGAATGACTTCGTTAAGATTCGGATTTGCACGCACAAGATCTGTACGAATCGAATCGGTCATGCACGCTATGTGTGCATCCGGGAATCGCTGCCGCAATGCGCGAATCACGGGCGTCATCAAAACGGTTTCGCCCAAGGGCGCAAGTCGGATAATTATGATGCGGCGTATGCGTTCAAAGTCTATACTTTTCTTAGTCGGCATATGGTGTGTTTCATAAAAGACTATTATGGTTGGATCAGTGCATCAGAAGGTCAAGTACCGAAGTCTATCGCCGAATCGGAAAATTGTGCTTATAGGAACTGGGCAACTACAACTTACACTTTGGTCAAGCCGTGGATTTTGCAATCCTAGCCTATCCAGGAAGTGCCATGATGTCTTACATGTGCATGACAATTTCATTTTATCGTATTTTGTAGCATAAAAAAAGGCTCTCAAACTAATGAGAGCCTTTTCCAAGCGCCACTTGATCGGGTGGTGTAATGATGTGCAATTCAAATTTTGACCACATTCTCAGCCTGAAGTCCTTTGTCTCCTTGGACAATATCAAACTCGACTTCCTGGTCTTCATCAAGGGTTTTGAATCCTTCGCCCTCAATGTTAGAATAGTGCACAAAAACATCTTGACCATCATCGGTCACGACGAAACCGTAACCTTTCTGATCGCTGAACCATTTGACTCGACCTGTTGCCATTGTATCCAATGTCTCCTTAAGCCCTTTCGGGGCCCGTTCAGAGTTAATCCATTTGACAACCAATATAACCAACCACGGATAGGGAATACATAATACATTCCCTGTAATTTTTTAATTGTAGCCTATTTGCGCGCATATTTCCAGAATTTCTTTATCCAAGCCACGAATATACAGAGAATGTCCCAGTTCAACGAGACTTTCTTGATGTAACGCATTTCTTAAATCTGTAGAATAGGATTGGAACCTGTGCTATAATCGGGCAGTCAGCGATGGGCAGAATCACCGCGAGTATTGAAGAAATATCTAATTCCCGGTGGCGCAAGACGTGGGATCTATGTACACGAGTTTCTCGGCGAATCACAGAGGGGATATAGAGATATTGGAGGTTTCCTGGTGAAAACCACTGATGGATTTCCGAATTTGACAACAGATTACGCACTTGCCGCGGCGAATCTTGACGAGTTCGGCTACTGCTTGATTGAGAATGCCCTTAGTGCAGAAGAAGTCATCGGGCTTCGGAGCAGGTTAGAGGAGCAGGCTGCCGGCGAAAAGCAGCGTGGGCTTGCCTCTGAGGATGCAGGGCCGAATGATACCGGAGTGAATCAGCGAGTCTGGTTCTTGGTCAACAAGGGAAAGGTATTTCGTGATCTGCTGCACCACAAAGTCGTAAAAACACTGGTTAAACATATACTGGGCGATGAATTCCTGTTGTCAAGTTTCACCGCCAATATCGCGAAGCCAGGAGGGGTGATGGGGTTGCACACCGACCAATGGTGGATGCCAAAGCCTGTCCAACCTCTTCAGGATGCGGTTAAACCCGGATCAATGACAGGGGCTCACTTCAGGGGCAGACGTCTTGGCAGAGAGGGCGCGGTACCTTCAAAATCAATGTCGCCGGCGGTTGCTTGTAACATCATGTGGATGCTTACGGATTTCACCGAGGAGAATGGCGCGACTCACGTTGTGCCGCGAAGTCATTTAAGTGGAATGCAGCCGGACGTGGATTTGGATAAGGATGTGGAATCGATCCCTGCTGTGGCTCCTGCCGGCACTGCGATGGTTTTTGAGGGACGATTGTGGCATAGCACCGGTTCGAATGTTAGCGATGCGTCGCGGCTGGGCGCTCTGAGCTATTTCTGCGCCCCCCAATTCCGCCAGCAGGAGAACCTGACGGTTGGCACGGATCCGGCAGTCTTGAGGGATGCACCACCTGAGTTATTGGGGTTACTTGGATTCAAAGTGTGGCAAGGTTACGGGCGCATCGAGAGTCCCAAGTGCGAGTTTATTTCACCGGGTCAAACCTCACTGGGCGAGTTGGCGCCTGAGTAGTTTAAATCTCGGACAAATGAAGGGAGGATGTATGGACGCCGGATGGTTTAATCACTGTCTGAGTGATGATGAACGTCTCGAATTCGAAGAAAACGGGTTTTTTATTGTCGAAGATGCTCTACCGCCGGAGATGGTAGATAATCTCATCGCGGTAGTGGACCGGTTGGACGCGCTATATCGGGCTCCGGTTGGAACACAGGATACGGGGCCATCGCCATCAAGCGTCATTAACCCCAATCGCCCGCCCGGTAAATTGTTAGCCCCCCGCGAGCGATTGAATCTCTCCGACTTTGTGGGGAAAGATGAGATTTTTCTGGAACTGCTTGATTGGCACAAGACATTCCCGAAGGTCTGGGATCTCCTGGGGTGGAACATTCAACTCTATCATTCGCATCTTACGGTTACGCCTCCCTCTTTACCGGACGAGACCGAGGCACCGAAGCGTTTCGGATGGCATCAGGATAGCGGGCGGTTGAACCTTGAGTTGGAGGGCAATCCACGCCCGCGAGTGTCCTTGAAGGTAGGTTTTTTCCTTACCGACACGAGAACACCGGGTTGTGCGAATTTTTATATCGTACCTGGCAGCCATCTGAAGAATGAGTTGGAGTATCCCGCCGATGGAGTTTCAAATCCTGACGGTACGCTTGAAGTGCGCGTCCCACCCGGCACGGCCGTGTTCTTCGATCGGCGTTTGTGGCATGCCGCGAGTCCGAATCACTCGGACATCACAAGGAAGGTGCTTTTCTACGGCTACGGTTACCGGTGGCTGAGACCGAGGGACGACATGACTGTGTCCCACTTTATGGATCAGTGCGATCCGATTCGACAACAGTTGTTGGGCGCCAGTACCGGTGGTTATGGCTATACATCGCCACGTGACGAAGATGTTCCGCTGAAGACGTGGTTGAGCGGGCATTTGGGAGCTGAGGCGGTTGCGCCTTGATGTGGCTTGCCGACGAGAGAGGTGTTTGTTGCTAGTGAGTTAACGTGCTTTAAGAAATGCGCGTTCCCCACTGACGTGATGGAAAATCCACTCAAAGGAGATCAAAATGAAATTAAATGAGCGACTGTGTTGGGCAGTAGCAGGCGGCGTGTTGATGGGAATAATCATCGGGTTGTGCATCTCGCCGCTCACGGCGCAGGACGGCAACTTCGGTGAGATAACGTGCACCGGACTGAAGGTCGTGGGCCCCGCTGGAAGGGCGGCAGTAGTTATCCACGGAAGCGATGGCGGAGGCAGCGTTACCATCCTCGGTGGGGAAGATTCGGAATCACATGTAGTGTTGACAGTCACCGAATACATTGGTGGATATATCCGCGTTCAGAGTAAAGATTCTCACTACGTGCGCATAAACGATGATGTCACTGTCGTTGACAAAGAAACGGGAGCGCGTTATGCGAGTTTGGGTACCAACTTTGACGGGGGATCTATCCGTCTCTCGGGCAATGACGGGCTTCCTTACGTAACCTTGCACCCCACGAAATATGGCGGAAATGTCAGCGTCTGGGGTCGCAATAAAGAGGCGGCGGCGCATATGACGATTAACCCATTTGGCACGGCGGAGGTCTACGTCGCGGCTGGCGAGGACTCGGCTGGCGAGGACTCGAGTGCGTCTATGAAATCCGTCAGTGGCAGCGGCGCACAAATCTCCGTGCATGGCAAAGAGGGGAAGTCTCGCATGGGCATCAATGACCTTGGCGGCTATGTCAGCGTCGAGGGAAAAGATACGAAGTCGGACGCGGTCATGTCTATCGATGCACACGGCGGGTACGTGCGAGTTGGGGGCAAAGATGGCGGAGGTATCTTAGATAGTCAGCGGTGAGAGCCTGTTTTAAAAGGACAAATGCTTCCCGACTGGTTGATGTTTGTGTTTAGTCGCAGTTTTTTATATTCGTGCCACTGAATGAGTAGCAGCGAATGAAAGCCAAATTGGCGCGTACGCGGGGCGTCTCTTTCATTCTGGACGGAATGACTCCAGCCAGTCAAACGCCCAAGACGGTGGGCAATCGTTTTCTAAGTAGCCTCGAAATTTGATAAGTTGTCGTCTCGTTTTATTACTTCATCTATGCCTTGAATCAGACCGTTGAGGAAATCTGACGAGTTCTTTCGTTCTTTATACATCTGTTCAGCTAAGTTGAGCGCAACAAGAATCGCTACGCTGAGTTGATCATATCCCTTTCGACTAACCTGACGCATCAGTTTGTCAACATAACTCGCCAAAACACGAATGTCATCTTCAGTCAAATTGTCAGTGAGTTTTACAAGGTACTGATTATTAAAGATATCAACTTTTACTGTTTCAAGTTCTTCTGAGTCCATAAATCACCTTCTGGAGATGTTACAAACCTCTCGGAGGTAGCGCGAGACATGGCGAATACTATTGCGAATTCATTCCGTGTACCTGTCACGCCCCAAAGTTCTTTCAATGCAACGATTGTTGAAGCACTTGTTTCATCGTTTTAACGGGCGGCGCTGTTTTCGTCCACTTCTCGAACGCAATTGCTCCTTGATGAACAAGCATGCCGAGCCCCTGAATTGTGTGACACCCTCGTTCGGCAGCCTCTAGTAATAGACGGGTCTCAGGGGGCGTATAAACAATATCATAAACGGCAGTTTGTGGCCGCAGCCATTCAGTATGAATTAGCGGAGGCCTTGATATATCCATACCGACCGACGCCGTGTTGACCACTAATGCAACACTATCGACGATATCTGCCAATTGCGGATCATCAAGTCCAATCCCATGAATCGATGTGCCAATCGCGTCAGAAAGATCTTCGGCAAGTTTAATGGCTTTCGATGTGGTGCGATTAGCGACGAAAATGGTTTCAAGTCCAATCGAAGTCAATGCGACGATGACCGCCCGTGCCGATCCGCCAGCACCAATCACAAGCGCGGACTCGCCCCGTGTTAACTCAAAACCGGTTTCTCGCATCCCTTCCAAGAATCCCAAACCATCCGTGTTGTCACCCTTGATTTGACCGTTCTGAAACGTCAGTGTGTTGACGGCGCCGAATAACTCGGCATCGCGGGAGATTTCATCCAAAAACGGGATGACCGCTTGTTTGTGTGGAATGGTGACATTAAGCCCGACCACGTTGATTGCCTTAAACCCTTCAATGGCTGCGGGTAAGGCACCCGGTGAAATATGGAATGGGACGTAGACGTAATTCAAACCCAACTCTGCAAAAGCGGCATTATGCATTTGCGGAGAGCGGGAGTGCTCAATTGGATCGCCTATTACCCCAACAATCTTCGTCTTTCCCGTGATTTGCATCATCAAAACAGGGCTAAGGTCAAGTAAAACATCTACAATGCCTAGTTTCTATGACCGATTAATCTTTCAGCCTTTTCTTTGGCGGCTTCCATTTTTGGGTATCGTACTTCTCGGTAACCACGGACCTCCTCGGGAGTTTCTAGGGCTATTACATGCTTTTCGTAACTTTCCGTATCCGCCGGCGCGAAAGTATCGACTACGTCCGAAACATACCAGTCTCGGAATGCCTTTTCGTTTGCATGCCACTGCGAAAGCCAACGCCGAAGAAACTTTATCCGTTTCATCAAACTCAGTTGCCAGTTGCGTGTATTTATCTCGCCTTCAAGGTCAATCCCCACGATTCTAAAATGTGGACGATTGAGGTGAACATATTTAATCTTGTCACCATTGGATTCGTCAATACCATAACGTTCTTTGTCACGTTGGAGTTTCTCTTGACTTGTTAGCAGATGCGATACATAAATCTCATCCTTTATAAGCATGACCTTGTGCAGATATTTAATGGCAACTTTAGTAGCTCGGTGATTTCGGTCGCTTGAATCCTTTCCGTAGACCTGTCTGATTTTTTCAACATATAAGCGGGCATACTTCAGATTTTCGAACTGAATCAAGTCGTATACACGCATAGCCATCCCACGGTTCGTCTCGTCATCCAACTGCATCGTATCCACAGCTGATTGGACCAACGCTGAATAGTCACGAGCGATGCCTCCGCCTCGCCACCGTTTCGCCAAGATTCGGCATTTTTCGTGGAGGGTGTGCTTGTAAGATTTCTTTTCGGGTGTTTCGGCGAAAGCCGTAGGATGAACAGCGAGCCGGCGGCCAATTTCAAAAGCACGAAGATTGGAGTCCAAATCGCTTGGTTTCACCATCCGTTTCAACGCCAATTGTATTGCCTCTAGTTCAAGCGGAATAAGCGCACGTTGAAACGCAACACCGAGAAGCATAATGTTAGCATAGAGTTTGCTGCCCAAGTGTTTCTCGGCAACGTCAAATAGATTTTCACCGACATATTCGTCAGTCTTGGTGTATGATTGCAGCCATTTTTCAAGATCCGCAACTTCAAAACCATCCTTCCCAATTAACGATGTCACGGTTTCGGTTTTCGCCGTATTAACAACTGCCGCTGTTATGTCTGGAGAGGCGACACTGAATCCCGCTTTCGGATCAATACCGCGTACAGCTTCCAAAATGTCCAGCCCAAGTAACAGATTCGCTTTTCCATACGGAATGAGGGGCGAAATGTGGTTATCAGTCTTCGAATAAATCACATGGGTGTAAACGCCGCCATTCCTAATTGCGAGCCCCTTTTTGTCACAGAATTGGACATGGTATCCTTGAATGTGCCCGGCAACGACCAGGATCTTTGAGATTGTGCCAATCCCCATGCCGCCGACTCCTGCGGCGTAGGCACTCCATGTTTTATCAAAACCGACGAGCCGTGGCGGCGGGAGATGTTGCATAGACGGATCCGCTTCACCAATCTGAATGAGGCTGGATTCCACGGACTTCTGCGGCGGACGTTTGCGGGTGATAGTTATTTCCTCAAAGGATGGGCAAGCCCACTTTATTCTCGCGCAGGCTCCATCGGATACGCAGTTGGATTGGTCTATACCAATCTTGGGCCCATATTCCGTTTCAACGATGTTAAGACCTGGACATCCCGTTGCTTTCGTGCACTCCAAGCAAAATTCGCAAACCTCTTCCGTAATGTTGATGTGTTTTTCAGTCTTCAGGAAACCGTGTTCTTTTACGGTCTGCTGTTGATCGCGCCGCACTCGCCGGTGGTAGGTAATTCCGCACTCTTTGTCGGCAACGATAATCTTGACTCCCGGTTTGAGGATGGATTCTTCAAGCAATTTTTTGTATTCAAATCGGTTCTCGGGGTCAACACGAACGATTAGGGTATCAGACTCGGCAACAAGACCGCGTGACACTTTTTCGATGTCTTGCGCGAATGTGGGATTACCCAGAATGTCTTCTGCGGTTGAGGGTGTCGGCTGATGCCCTGTCATCGCGGTGGTTTGATTGTCCAAGATTACATAGGCGATATCCTGACCATTTTTAATTGAGTCCGATATTGCAGCCATACCGCCATGAAAGAAGGTTGAATCACCCATAAATACAATTTGCTTATTTTTGATGAACGGATCGATGCCCGCGCCAGTGCCACCTCCTAATGCCATTGCAGAAAGATTATGCATTAGTCGCGGATAGGGCTCGTACTTCAGCATGGAGTAACAGCCGATATCTCCGTGAAAAACGAGATCGATTGGTGGTGAATTGTAATGCTTCTTCATGTACTCGGCATTCATGAACTCCTTGACGACATCCAGAAAAACACTTGCAGAGTCGCGATGCGGACAGCCTGGGCAAAATGTAGGCGTTCTGCCAGGAATTTCGACGTGGCGTGAATTGGCTTGTTTTATCCGCTCTTCCTCCCGAAGTAGTACCCTGTCATCAATCTTCAACTTCGTCAAA
>JAJDTR010000022.1 GCA_022827055.1 Candidatus Poribacteria bacterium
AAAATGGAACAGTTGGAATTGTATCTATTGTCAACTTTAGAATATCCGAGGATAATCATGAAAGAATATCGACAACCAAAGCATTCGCTAAAGAAGCAGATAAGCATACTATTGCCGTTTGAGATTTATGATGGCGCAAAGCGAGATGCCCAGAAGTATGGCAGATCGATGGCATACCATATTGTTGAAACCCTGCGATTGACATATGATAAATCTATTAAAGAAGTACAAGCAGAAAGGGAAGAGGCTGCCAAGGTGCGAATCCTCCGGGAAATGACAGAGGAAGCGCAGGAGAAGGGCGAATCAAAGGAGTTGTGCGAGACTCTGGAGACGGTGTTTGAGAACTTCGCGGAAGTGAAGAAGGCGGAGGACTTTACGCCCGAGTTCCGAAACGATGTCGTGATGTTTGCGAAGATGATGTTAGAATCGAAGTCAGCGGAAGAGTTAAATAGAGGGGGGAACTTACCGGTCTGTCAAAAATAACAGGAGAATCAGTCTCTTGCGCCAAGCACTACGTCCAAAGCAAGGTGTTCACCGGCGCGTAAAACGTTGACTTTTACCGGAGTGTTCGGTGCCGCGGATGTTACGAGTTTCATCAAATCGGTATATGTGTTTACCGGTGTACCGTTGAAATCTACGATAATGTCTCGCTGCATAATGCCTGCGCTCTCAGCAGGGCTTTTTTCAGTAACGTCTGTCACCTGTAACCCAGGTGCATCATGGTGGTCTACCCACACCCCTAGCCAACCTCTGCGCACCTCACCGTGGTTTATTATGTCCTTAGCTATAGTTTGCACAGTTTTTATAGGTAGTGCGAAACAAATATCTTGCACCGAGAAAATCCTGCTATGCTGAAAATCTCCCCGCGAAGATCTAACCTTTGACGAAAGCGGGACCCGATCAAGCGTGGCTGTGATGACTCCTACTATTTCGCCAGAGGTATTGGCAACAGCGCCTCCGCTATTTCCTGGCTTCATAGGTGCGTTGATTTGGATGGCTTCGTAGTGTGGATTATCCGACAAAATCTCTAGTCCATTTACAATCCCGAACGACAGCGTTGGACAGGCGCCATAGGAACAGCCGACAGTCACGACCCACGACCCTGGACTAATCTGGTCAGAATCACCAAGTATAGTTTCGGTAGGGTAGCCATCCTCTGCACGCAAAACCGCAATATCGGAGTAACGATCTATCCCGACGAGCACCGCCGATTGACGTTGTCCACATGCAAACTTTACCTCAATCTTGTCCGCGTTCCTGACTACCGCTTCTGTCGTCACAATGTGGCCGTCGGAGTCAATCAGGACGCCTGAACCAATGTTCTGGTGGTGTTGTATTGGCACCGACTTTCCACTGAAGGCTTCCTTGAGCACCGGTCCCAATCTGACTTTACCAACCACGTGCGTCGCGGTGACCTCCACTACAGCCGGTTTTACCGAGTTTACAATCGTTTGGAACTGTTGTTCCATGGACTGTAATATATTCTGGGCCGCAAATAGGTGGGGAGTTGAGTAGAACAGTGCTATTCCTACACCGATGATTAGCTGGATTCGTAGTTTTCTAAATCGCATTTTCCAAGACCTTCTCGGCGTGTCTATAAGCCTCCGCCGCGGGGGGCGGAGCTATAATTAACCGTCTGTAAGATAAAATTTTGTTGAGTACGCTGCGGGCGCCATTCCAAGACTTCTCTTCCAAAGAACCCTCCGCTGCCAAAATCTATCGGGACATTGACCTGATGTATCGGCAGAGCTGGCGGTTCCTGATTATCTATATTGGGCACAGGTCGGTAGGTAGGGCTTGGGTCGGAACCAAACACAATTCCGGGGGAGGCGGTACTATAGTCCTTCTGATAACTGTAATAAAGGTAGGCGCTAAACAGGCTAACGAGCAAAATAGTAGTAATCCCACCGAACGCCCACACAGGCCGAGTGCGTAAGTAATCAAGCATTTGATGCCAAGCGGGAACTCTAACGACATCAAGATTGCCCACTCTAGACTGCACGGAACGATTAAAATTCGATGAGGGTTCAATACGCGGTAGTTGATGTAATAAGTTTACCGATTTACGAAACAGCGCAAATTCACTGCTGCACGATTCACAATCTGTGAGATGCGCTTCAAATTCCTTTATTGTCCGATAGTCTATTTCGTCTTCAAGGTATGCGGAGAAGTGTTCTTCCGCCATTAAGCAATTCATAGTGACTCCACGAAACTCCTTAATTTATCCTTGAGCATTAACCTCGCACGATTTATCCGCGATTTGGTTGTGCCCAGCGGTAAGTTCAAAACCTCACTTATCTCTTCGTAGCTCAGACCTTGCAAATCACGGAGTGAAACCGGTAATCTGTAACGTTCAGGTAATTCTGCAATAGCATTTTGTACAGTGCGTTGTAACTCCTTTCGTTCTAATTCAATATCGGGTTGAAACGCGGAATCTGCCGGAGCGGTGGCAATTAAGTCTTCTCTCGCCGAGTGTCCGACATCTTCATCGTTCGGTGCAACATTGTCTACGAAGAAGCGGCCACGTCTTCCACGATTTCGCAGCTCATTCTTACAGAGATTTGAAGCAATATGGTACATCCACGTGCTAAATTTGGCTGTACCCGCTTTGTAGCGGCTCGACGCTTTGAACATGCGAACAAACGTCTCCTGCGCCAAGTCTTCAGCGGAGTCCTGATTACCGCCTATGAAGTGAGCGATGAAATTTACAAGGGCAACGCGGTGACGTCGTACAATTAGGTTGAAGGCGTCCGCATCCCCTTTCCGAAAGCGCTTCATCAATTCATCGTCGAGCTCAGGCATAATCAATCCTCCGCGACTCTCCCGATGTACACACTTGCGGATGAATATGGTTGCAATTTTTATTTAATGCAAGTTGCTACTTACAATAGGGAATCCGAATTACGGGACTAAAAGATGACGGGTGGTAACCGCTCTACAAATTTACTGCCGCCGAAGATGATTCATGATGATCGTTTCCGTGGTGGCAGGGGTCGGTGCCGTTTCCTACCGCACCGAGTTTTACTTCATCCCGATTTATGTTGCACGGTGGTTACCCTCATGTATAGTTTGAGTCTATTCTTCACGATTCATCATCGGAAGTTTTTCTAATTTCTTTCAAATATTCGTGAATTTGCCGTTCCGCACCGATGTCCGTAGGCTTGTAGTAGGTCCTTCCTTGTAGGGCTTCAGGTAGGTGTTCTTGGTTGGTCACATGGCCGGGGAAATCGTGTGCATACCGGTATCCTTCTCCATAGTTCAAGTCACGCATAAGTTGAGTCGGTGCGTTCCTGAGGTGCAGGGGCACCGGATACGCAGGCTCTTCGCGCACATCCTTTTGAGCCGCGATCAGCGCCATGTATGCCGCATTACTTTTTCGGGCGCACGCCAAATATACCGCTGCATGAGCAAGGTTTAATTGTGCTTCCGGGAGCCCGACGAATTCAACCGCTCTCGCTGCCGCGTCGGCGACTAACAACGCTTGCGGATCCGCATTGCCTACGTCTTCGGAAGCTAGAATCACCATTCGGCGCGCAATGAAACGCGGATCCTCCCCACCCTCTAACAGTCGAGCCAGCCAGTAGACAGCAGCGTCGGGATCGGAGCCTCGCACGCTCTTGATGAATGCTGAAATCAGGTTGTAATGCTCGTCCCCCGCCTTATCGTGGCGTAGCAGCCGTTTTTGTACAGCCGTGTGAATGATTTCTGCGCTGAGACGCCACCGCTGCTCGTCGTCGGGCTTACACATTTGCACCGCGAGCTCCAGTGCATTGAGGGCGAGTCGAATGTCCCCATCCGCAATTCGCGTCAGAAACTCCATGCCCTCTTCAGACAATTCGGCTTCATACTCGCCAAGTCCGCGTTCTCTGTCGGCAAGAGCACGACCAACTAACTGCCGAATATGGTTAACTTCCAACGGTTGAAAAACGTAAACCTGCATGCGCGAGAGAAGTGGCGCGTTGACCTCAAATGAGGGGTTCTCCGTCGTTGCACCGATTAACACAAGAGTGCCGTTTTCAACAAACGAGAGTAGGAAATCTTGCTGCGCCTTGTTGAATCGATGAATTTCATCCAGAAATAGGATAGTTCGCTGAACATTATATCGCAGACGTTCTTCGGCCTCGGCAATCCGTTTGCGCAGTTCAGGCACTCCGCTCGTACTTGCATTGAGGGGTTCAAAATGCGCCTCGGTGCGTTGTGCGATGAGATGAGCCAAAGTTGTTTTTCCGCAACCCGGCGGTCCCCAGAAAATACACGAGGAAACCGAGTCCGCTTCGATTGCAATTCGAAGCGGGCGACCTTTTCCCAATAGATGCTCTTGGCCAACGAATCCGTCTACTGTCTCCGGACGCATCCGATGTGCCAAAGGAGCAATCTGTTTTCGTGCATCTTGATAGTTTTGTTCAAAAAGATTCATGATGACTGTCGTAAGTGTTTAGTGGCTAGTGATTAGTGGTCAGTAAACCCCCGGAGCCATAGAACGGGCAATGAAGAGGGATCTCTATCGCATTCGTTATTCACTCATTTGATCCCTACTACAAACCGAAAAAATGGGTATCCACATAAGGTGCGGCCAGAAAATGGCAAAAAAGACCGTCTAGATCCACAGTGCTCGACTCCAGAAATCAAGGGACTAAACAGTTACTAATACCATTTCTGTTAAATGGAAGTGCATTGACTACGTGGATTAAGTAAAGAAAATTTCTTAAATTGGAATGATAAACCGCGTCTCCGCGCAAAGTCGGCGCGACAAGATGCCCCGCCTACGGAGAAAGTGGACGATACAATTCAGACATCATATGCGCTATTATTCAAGCGAAACGGTATAACTATCTTTGGCGTTCCATGAAATCTTCGCCATCATCGAAGCACAAGTTATTTGAGTTTTCGAGCCACTAGAAGACTGGATCCACCCTCTAGAAATGTCTGTTCAATCTCACCGAACCCAGCTTCTTCCAGCCACCCATTATACTCTCCCACAGTATACGCTTGACCATCCTCATAAATGTTCAGAAAAACGAGATTGAACACCGCCGTCTCCTTCGGCGATAACCGCGAGTCGTCTAAAATGTGTGCCAGGATACATATCGTGCCTCCCGATTTAATGACACTACCAACATTTCCAAGAGCTCCCCTTATTCCGTTCGGGGATAAGGTTTGGGTGAACGCTTTCAATACTGCTAGGTCGTAGTTGCCGGTCAACTCTTCATTCACGACATCCACAGCTAACACGCGAAGCCGATTTTTGGCACTGGACTTATTGACGAATTTTTGAGTGAAGGGCGTTACGGTTGGAAGGTCTACTATAGTCGCGCGCATGTGAGGGTGTGCCTCCGTTACCGCAATTGCAAGGCCGCCGGAGCCGCCGCCTACATCCAACATACTGCTGCAGGGGCAAAAGTCATACCTCAATATGAGGTCGCGACCGGCTGAGACTGCCCCAGAATGCAGTTTGCAGAAAAACCGTTCCAGTTCTTCCGCCGGCATCTTTCTGTAATCATGTCGAGCCTGCGGACATCCTGTCCGTACCGAATCCGCCGTCTTTAGCACCGTGCCTAATAGATGCACCCATAGATCGATGTCGCGCCCGTCACCAAGGTAGTTTGGCTCGCCTCGCACCAAGAAACTGTTCGCTTCGGGAGTGTTAGTAAACAGTCCGGTGTCTACGGTCAATATTCCCGCTGAAACAAGCGCGTACAGCAGCAATTCCAGTTTCGACGCATCAACTCCAAGTGCCTCAGCAATGTCTTCAGCGCCCATGGGAGCGTCTTTGAGAAGTGTAAAGATATCAAGTTGACGCCCCGCGAGTATCGCCAAGCCTGGCAAGAGTGCGCTGTCGTATTTTTCAATCGTATTGGGGGTAGGCGAAGAATCAGACATCAGATTGGATAAGCATTTTCGCTTAAGCGGATAATTCGTGTGCCTCGCCAGCGCCTCGCGGAACGCGGATATCTTCAACCAACTCTTGAATCTCGGTTGGAGGCGGCGGAGTCAGGGCTGAGACAGTGATTGACACCGCGAAATTGAGTATCATTCCCAGCATTCCAATTCCTTCCGGGGATATACCGAGCAGCCAGTGACCGGACATGTTGAGTTCGGGGCGAACGAACTTAAAGAAAATGATATATCCTGCGGTGAAGGTGATTCCGACAATCATGCCGCTAACGGCGCCGAATTTGTTCATCCGCTTCGAGAAAATACCCATGACGATGGCAGGGAAGAAAGACGCTGCTGCCAAACCGAACGCAAAGGCGACGACTTGACCCACAAACCCGGGCGGATTGATGCCGAAATATCCCGCAATACAAACCGCCACGCCCGCGGCAATTCGTGCCGCGATAAGTTCCTTTTTTTCGCTAATCTCCGGGCGAATCTCCCGTTTGAGCAGGTCATGCGCAATTGATGTGGAGATGACAAGCAGTAGTCCCGCAGCGGTGGAGAGCGCCGCAGCCAAGCCGCCCGCCGCCACCAAACCCACAATCCAGTTAGGCAGTTTGGCGATTTCAGGGTTTGCAAGCACCATAATGTCTCGGTCTACATAGAGTTCGTTCTTTGTATTCGGATTTGCGTTCGTAACGATCCGTTCGCCCGATGCCCCTCTGCCAACTCCAAAAATCGGCTTCTGTCCATCAATAGCCGAGCCTGCCATATACTGCACTTTACCGTCCGAATTCTTGTCCGTCCATGCCAACAAGCCGGTCTCTTCCCAGTTCTTGAACCAGTCCGGGACCTCTTGATAGCTTTTCTCTGAAACGGTTGTCAACAAGTTTGTTCTCGCAAATGCCGCCACCGCGGGAGCGGTCGTGTAAAGAAGAGCGATGAAAAACAGCGCCCAGCCCGCTGAACTGCGCGCGGCGGCGACTCTCGGCACCGTATAAAAACGTACAATGACATGGGGTAGACCCGCCGTACCTACCATCAACGCCGCCGTGATGCAGAACACATCTATCGTCGCCTTGCTCCCGTCAGTATACAGATGGAAGCCCAGATCACGACTCAAGCCATTCAACCTATCAAGTAGAAACTTTCCCGATCCGTCCGCCAATGTTCCGCCGAAACCGAGTTGGGGAATGATATTTCCGGTCATCAATAGGGAGATGAAGATTGCCGGCACGAGATAGGCGAAGATTAGCACACAGTATTGTGCGACCTGTGTATAGGTGATGCCTTTCATGCCTCCCAACACGGCGTAAAAGAACACGATGCCCATGCCGATCAAAACGCCCGCCGTGATTTCG
>JAJDTR010000017.1 GCA_022827055.1 Candidatus Poribacteria bacterium
GTTTCGCCGATTGACTTTGGATTATGAACGCTATCCTAAGACTGCTGAAACTATGGTGTACATCGCTTCCATCTACTTGATGCGAAACCGAATCAAATGACTTTTCAAACAGGCTCTAACAACATCAGAGTCATTTCCGTTATCACGGCGATATACTCTTCGACCCCATCCATAGTCTGCTAGCAGCAGATTGTCGTATAACGGTGAATTGCACGTACCGAGCAGCCAACCAACGGTTATTAATCTTATACCTTAGTTTGAATTCAAGCCAAATTTGGGAGTCATCGCATGGACTCTGTCCCTGCCTCATCAGCTGATCCACTAAATTCGTTTAATACACTTCCCGACGGTGCGTTGACCTCGCATCGAATTTCGACCCTGCGTAAGAATTTCGAAAGCAACTCCGTTTATCGGATGGCGCAGAACGCTGTCTGCAAGGTCACCGTGGACGATGTTGCGCTGAATCGTCAGGTGGTTGCCAACAGCGATTTCACCTTCAGTCATGTGCTGGACGATTGGAGTGTCACCAATCAAAAGAGAAGTGGCAGATGTTGGATGTTCGCGGGGTTGAATCTTTTTCGGGTGGGTGCGATGAAGAAGATGAATCTCAAAGAGTTTGAATTCAGCCAGAACTACATGTTCTTTTGGGACAAACTTGAGCGAGCAAACTACTTCCTACAGCGAATTATTGAGAGGGCAGAGCACCCCGTGGATGATCGATCCGTGGCATGGCTACTTGAGCGTCCGCTTGACGATGGAGGACAATGGAACATGTTCGTGAACCTCGTCAAGAAACACGGTCTTGTGCCACAAGCCTTCATGCCCGAGACGGAAAGTTCGTCAAACTCGGCGAAGATGAATGGCATTCTAACCCACAAGTTGCGCGAGGGAGCCAAAACACTGCGTGACATGGCTGCAAAAGGCGGAAGCCTTGACGAGTTGCTGGATGCAAAGGACGAAGTTGTCGGAACCGTGTACCGCATTTTATCGATTCATCTTGGCACACCGCCCACTAATTTTGACTGGCAGTGGAACGACGCGGACAAAGAGTTCCAGAGCGATGGCGAAATGACACCCCAAGAGTTCGCGGACAAATATATTACAGTTCCAATCGACGACTATGTGTGCCTCGTCCACGATCCTCGTCCAACAAGCCCGGTCGGGAAGACTTTTACCGTGGAATGCCTTGGCAACGTCGAAGGCGGAGCTATCGTCAAATACCTCAACGTGGATATCGACCTGATGAAGCAAGTTGCAATGAAAACCATCACAGATGGTGAACCGGTCTGGATGGGGTGCGACGTTGGAAAAATGATGCGCTCCGATCTTGGGCTTTGGGACTCCGAGTTATATGATTACGAAGCAATTTACGACACACGCTTAACTCTTGAAAAATCGGACCGACTCCAGTACCATCAAACCTGCATGACACACGCCATGTTATTCACGGGAGTGGATGTCGTTAGAGAAGATGAGCAACAGATTCCACGCCGCTGGCGCGTCGAGAATAGTTGGGGAAAAGACAACGGCAGGAAGGGATTCTACCTTATGAACGACAACTGGTTTGACCAGTACATGTTTGAGATTGCCGCGCGCAAAGAGTATCTGCCTGCTGAGTTTCATGCCGCGCTTGAGGAGGATCCAATCGTACTACCGGCATGGGACCCGATGGGATCGCTCGCGCATGAAGCCGTGGCATTTTAGGAGTTTCCAACAAGTACAAAACGGATGATGCATAAGGGGCAAGGAATTTTGTTGCCTTGCTTTTTCGATTGCTGCTAGTGCATTCTGATTGCAGCTATGAATCTGAGTCACATTTCATTTGACAATATTTTCACCACATATCGGGAGACGTTACATTGAAGAAGTCGATTATCGCAATCATTGTAGTTGTAATTTTAGGCATTGTTGTTTTAAGGGTTATTACCAAACAGCGGTCCGATACGACTGAAGTCGCCGCTTCAGTGATATCAAAACCTGTAGAGGTGGTTCAAGCTAGGCGGGCGACCATCGAGTCCGTTTTGGAATTATCCGGCACAATTGTTCCAAATTCGAGGGTAACGGTCATTCCCGAAGTCCCCGGCAGGATAGTTGAAATGCGCGTTGATGAAGGTAGTCGTGTAAAGAGTGATGACGTTATGGCTGTTATCAATCATGATGATCTCGAACTTCAACTCGCTCAAGCGGAAGCGGCCTTCCAGGCAGCACAGGCGAACTACGAGCAAGTAAAACGACTCGCGGAAGGGCGTGTCAAGGTTAAGATTGATGTTGCCGAAGCCGATGTGTCGTCCGCGAAGGCTGCTCTTCAACAGGTCAAGGATTTGGCGGAGACTCGCACCGTTTCTCAGATTGAGAGTGCAGAAGCCGGATTGACATCACTCCAGGCGAACTTAGAAAAGATAAAACGTGGAGCTCGGGAGGAAGATCGCAAACAAGCTCAAGCTACCCGTGATCAGGCTGACGCCAACTTCGCAAATGCCCAAAGTAACTATGACCGCATGCAAAAACTCTTCGCGGACGGAGCAATCAGCGCGCAGTCACTCGAAGCATCGCAGACACAGTTAGACGTGGCTAAAGCACAGTATGATATTGCTTCCGAGCAGATTCGACTGATCGAAAATGGCGCCCGCGCAGAGGACATTCGTTCCTTGGAAGCACAGGTGCAACAAGCGGAAGCCACACTTAGGGTTGCACGCACTCAAATGACGACGCGCACTTGGGAGAAAGACATCACGCTGGCTGAAGCCCAGGTCAAGAAGACAGAAGCCAATCTATCAACAGCCAAGGATTTGGAGTCTGCAAGAAGTTGGGAAGCGGAGATTCTCACGGCAGAAGCCGCCATGAAGCAAGCAGAAGCCGCATCACTCCTCGCGCAAGAAAGATTGTCCGACGCGACAATCATAGCCCCGATTTCGGGTATTGTGGCAAAACGACATCTGGATCTGGGTGGAATGGCGTCGCCGACAGCGCCACTTTTTGAAATTGTCGAAATGGAGACGGTTAAGGCTGTTTTCAGCGTTATCGAATCAGATCTCGGTAAATTGAAGCCGCAAGCACAAGCATCAATTCGGGTCGATGCATTGGAGAATCCCGTGATGGGCGAGATTTCGCTGATTAGTCCCACACTAGATCCGTCGAGTCGTACAGCAAAGATTGAAATCCGAGTCGATAATCCAGGCATGAATTTGAAGCCGGGCATGTTCGCCAAGGCGACGATTCCTGTGGAGATTCATGAAAATACGATACTGATTCCGCGTTCCTCGGTGCTTGAGGACGCAAATCGCGACCTGCGGAGCGTTTTCGTGGTTGCCGACGGCCTAAGTAATCGACGGACAATTAAGATTGGGCTATCACAAGGCAGTGAAATTGAAGTAACCCAGGGGCTTGTTGAAGGAGATACAGTGGTTGTTGCCGGCCAGCATGCTTTGACAGATGGTGAAAGCGTCACGGTAGTCGTCCCGTAGCGGCTGTTAAGTGTGAAACCTGAAGAAAAAATCCGCGCCAACTCTCTCGCGACAAGCTTGACGTTTGCTTCGCGGAGTGCATGAGGTGTGAATCGTCATGAGCACGGAGGACCTCCTAAAAGGCGGCCAACCGATAAAAATAGAGCACATTTCAGGGCCCGAAATTAAGCCTCATGAGATTCTCGAATTTGAGTCGATGCTGCGGTTTCAAGACGAGCAACTGTTTGGCGAATCCGGCTTTGAAAAAAGCGGAAGAGTTGTCATTACGAGAGCACCCGCGCGGTTGGATGTTATGGGCGGGATTGCCGACTACTGTGGAGCACATGTTGCCGCATTGACACTTGAACACGGCGCAGTTGTGGGTTGCCAAGTAAGAGAAGGCGGACAACTCAGGGCATTGAGTCTCGGAGTTGACAACCACGCCTTATTGGGCTTGCAGATTTCGGTTGACGATTTCTATGACCGCGGACAGCTCAAGTCCTATAATCAGATTCGCCAACTCTTCGCACGAAATCCTAAAACAGCATGGGCGGCGTATGTGCTCGGAGGCTTTTACGTTCTGCTGAAGGAGGGAAAAATCAAGCGGCTTCCGCACGGCGCCACGCTCGCAATTAAAAGCAGCATCCCGATACGAGCTGGAATCGCCTCATCCGCCGCGATTGAAGTAGCTGCACTGGCTGCTGCCAACGCCGTGTATGAATTGGAGATGGACGCGAAAGAAATCGCTCGGGTCGGGCAGATTGTCGAAAGCCGCGTTGTTGGTATGCCGTGCGGTCCGATGGACCAGATAACTTCAGCTTCGGGAGAGCGAGGGGCAATTCTCTCTATCCATTGTCAATCCGATCCTGTTCTTGGAACCGTATCCCTCCCTTTTAGGACGAGGGTGATTGGAATTCACAGCAAAGTCAAGCGTCCATCCAATGCCGCATACATCGATGCTCGCACCGCCGCGTTCATGGGGTTGACAATCCTTCAAAAAGAATTGGATATTGAGACACTACGGGATAATTATTTGTGTAATCTCACAGTACAGGAGTTTCGCCGGAAGTACCGAAGTTACTTGCCCGCCCGGATGAAGGGCCAACATTTTCTCAATCGGTACGGCGGTACGGTGGATTCGGCGACAGAGGTCAATCCCGAAAAAACTTACCATGTTCGAAGCCGGGTTGAACATCCGATTTACGAACACGCTCGAGTCGGGAAGTTTTTCCGCTGTATTAGAGATGCGGCTGCCGATACCGACCATGTGAAGACTCACCTAGCGAATGCAGGCAGACTCATGTACGCCTCGCACTGGAGTTATCGGTATCGCGTGGGGCTCGGATCACCTCAAGTTGAGCAGATTGTCAATTCAGTCCGGAAAATCGGGATCCCAGGCGGCTTCTATGGTGCCAGAATTACATCCGGCGGCGGAGGCGGGACAGTCGCGGTACTCTGCCATGGAAACATCTCTAGCGGGTTGATCCAAATCCTCGCAGCGTACAAATTGGCTTGGGGACTTGAAGCAGAGGTTTTCTACGGTACAGCGCTCGGTGCATGCCAATCCGAGCACACGGTGTTACAACTCTCCAAGGCGTGACACTATTTTGGTTAGAACCCCCTCCGTCCATGCAAGTTGCATCTCCTTCAAGCCGAGAAGGCGCCTTTTTTGCAAAGATATTGAAGTATTCTTCCACATCTAACGACATATGTGCTGCAGTTGAGCAATCAAGCCAAATTGGTGCGTACCTTGAAATTCAATAAATGTGTGTTGACTCTTATCTGCTCGCTAGCTTTGATCCAGGCTATCGTTCCAAAGTTCGCCTTTAGCGAGGATGGTAGTCATACAGCGGAGTTTCTCAGCCACGGTGTTGGAGCCAGAGCCTTGGGAATGGGAGGCGCCTTCGTGTCAATCGCCGATGATGCGACCGCAGCCTATTGGAATCCAGCGGGTCTTGCGAAGGTTGAGAAGAACGCATTCTCCATCATGTATTCGGACTCCTTTGGAGCGGCGGAAGGAGGATTTCTCAACAAGGGCATTGTAGAGTATAATTTCGTTAACTACGTACATCAGTTTAGCGGGCTCGGGAGCATCGGGATTAGTTGGATCCGGCTAGGTGTCGATGACATTCCACTCACGACATTCACGGACACCAACGGCAATGGCCTCGACGATGATTTTCTGGAGTTGGATGGGATACCCGGTAAGAGCGAGAACGATGGCCAATACTTTGAGCCTCCAACCGTGACGGGCTATTTCAGCAACACAGACAATGCCTTACTTGTTTCTTATGCGCGAAAGGTTAGTCCAAAATTCTCCGTGGGCGCGAACTATAAATTTCTCAAACAGTCAGTCTTTGAAAATGCCGGCTCCGGAGGCGGACTTGATGTCGGTTTTATGGCAGGCCCCTTCGCTGGATTTCACATCGGTGGGATGTTAGAGGATGCAACCGGAACTCAAGTTCGTTGGGATACAAGCGCTGCGCCGACCTTCACACGCAGCCCCAGATTTAGGTGCGGCGCTTCGTATCAACGCGTGCTGCCCGTGGTGGGACAGGTAACAGTTGGTGCAGATGTGCAAATGAATCAAGAAGATCTTGTGCAGGAAACGGAATCAAACGGCAGACTGTTCCGCTTAGGAGCAGAATATTGGCTACTAAATGTTGTTGCTTTTCGTGTTGGCACCGAGTCCCAAAAATTAGCGTTGGGTGCCGGATTGCGTCTCAAAATGGGAGAGGCGACCATGTTTGCCGATTATGCTTTCAACGCCCACGACATTGGTAATTCGCAACGAATTTCAATTTCGGGCATTTTTTAATTCCCAAGCGTTAGTTTGTCTCGTCGCACTACATTATAATGACGTGAGTTGCTACACAGAACAGAAAAAACGAGTTATTGGATGACGTTCGCCGAATTAAGGGGAAGATGGTTCGATTGTCATCAATCTCGGTTTCAGTCTGTAGCGTCCAATTTCAAACCTGCCCCCTTTTCGGATCGAACGTTACAAACCAAGCCCAAATCCTCCGTCGAATAACACAGACAACGTGAAAACGCCAACCCATCGCATGTATCACCTGATCGTCGCTCAAACCCGAGTTGTCCTCACCTAATTCTCCCAGTCAATCCATCAAGTCATTTGGCAGCGATTTTCCAGACGTAAGAAGTATTCTGATCCGTTCGAAGTCTATTAGGGTTGCTGTTTTTTGCGCCCGTCGGACATTCTGCCGACCTCGATTGGGGTTAAAAAAATCAGATCAAAAGAACACGAGAAGGCATTGTCATGCGGTTAAATTCGTATATATTGTGTTATAATCGTGAATACTATACTATATGCTGACACTATGATATATTCCGATAGTTATTATTTCGTTCATCTGACTTGGTTGCTTTCCAGATATAGTATGCCACAAGAAATCATACACAAAATAACTAGCGCTTATATAATTATTTTCTTGACAAAATTTCTGTTTTTTTTTACAATCTTTCCCATCTTCACGGAATGTCGTATTGTTTGACCATTCCCCAATCGTTATCGGGCACTAAATAGCTCTTGACTTGGACTGAAGTCGGTCAAAATGTCAATTCATTCTCGCTAATGCAATTATCGAGTCCGCAGCCCAATTTTTGATGTTTGAAAGGGCTTAAACCTCGAGAGCAACGAAAGAAATTGAACATGAACGAGAGGTATTACACCAAACGAATGGTTCTGGCAGGGAACATTCTCGCTATTTTTCTCCTTACGTCTGTTGCTATGGGACAGGAGAACGCTAAAGAAATGGGCGCGGAGTCCGAAGAGGGTGGGAGCGAAGAGGTAATTGAGATTGAAGGACTAGCGATTATCGGCTCTCGACTTCAAGCGCGATCGGTGGAAGATTCCGCAGTACCTATTGATATTCTTGATTCCAATGAGTTCGTCAAGCAAGGCGGAACTGATTTGCCGGACCTCATGCGAAACGTCGTCCCGTCATTTAATGTCAATGCGCAGCCTATCGCGGATGCGGCCACCGTGGTAAGACCAGCGAATTTGAGAGGCCTGGCTCCCGATCACACGCTACTCCTTGTTAACGGGAAGCGGCGTCACCGCGCGTCAGTAATTTCTTGGCTGGGAAACGGGTTGTCAGACGGCGCCCAAGGCGCAGACCTCTCCCCTATTCCGACCATCGCGTTGAAACAGGCGGAGGTACTTCGGGATGGCGCATCGGCGCAGTACGGTTCGGACGCTATCGCCGGAGTGATGAATCTACAACTTAAAGATAGCCACGAGGGCGGATCATTACAGATAAAACCCGGTATTTTCCAAGCGGGCGATGGTCTATCGTATTCCATTGCCGGCAACGTGGGCTTGGGGAGAGAGGATCTGTGGGCGAATCTCAGTCTGGAGTACGGGAACGCCGATGAGACCGATAGATCGGTACAGCGAGACGATGCGACAGCACTGATCGCTGCCGGAAATAAGGATGTCGCCGATCCCGCCCAACCGTGGGGACACCCCATAATCAGGAATGACATTAAACTGTTTGCAAACTACGGGGCGGATGTAACGGATGAAATCAAGTTCTATGGTCACGCGAACTACGCGCAAAAAGAGGTTGAAGGCGGATTCTACTTCCGAAATCCGAACACTCGAGGAGCGGTATTCAGTAACGATGATGGGGCAACGTTGCTCATTGGGCGTATAGCAGGTGCGGGTGCTGTCCCTGAGGTGAAGATTACCGACAATGTTCCTGATCCCGTTGTTTTACAGCAGGTCGTTAATGACCCAAATCTCTTCACATTTCAAGAGCTTTTTCCCGGTGGATTCACGCCGCGCTTTGGCGCAAACACCCGAGATGCTTCCCTAATCATCGGTCTGAGGGGCACAGCTCTGGAGAAACTCGGATGGGATTGGAGCGCCTCTTACGGACAGCATTCCTCCGATTTCTTCATCAGGAATACGGTCAACGCGTCTCTCGGTCCCGACACTCCTACCGAGTTTGATCCGGGCGACTATATCCAAACCGACACCAACATTAACCTTGATCTGACCTACCCGCTGCATGACACGGTCTCTCTCGCTTCGGGGGTAGAATATCGAACCGAGACTTTTAAAATAGTGCAAGGTCAGATCGAATCGTGGAAGATAGGACCTTTAGCCAGCCAAGGATTTAGCTCGGGATCTAACGGATTTCCCGGATTTAGTGATATCGCCGAAGGGGAGTGGAGCCGTTCCAATGTTGCCGGCTATTTGGAAACGGAGTTGCGTCCAGTCGACTTTTGGCTTATTGGTGCCGCGGTGCGCGGTGAAAACTTCGATGATTTCGGAAGCACGCTTAACTACAAAGTTGCAACGAACTACGGAGTTGCCGACTCTCTTCAAGAATATCTTTCGCTTGAACCTGTTGTTGATTTAAGGGTGCGGGGAAGTTTCAGCACCGGGTTCAGGGCGCCGACTCCCGGACAGCAAAACGCATTTAACGTTACTACCGAATTCGGTGAGAATAACACATTAGTCAATAAAGGGACAATTCCGTCTACGCATCAAGCTGCCAGTTTGGTAGGAGGCAAGGCACTTGAACCGGAAAAATCAAAAAACCTGAGTGTCGGTACCGTGTTGAGCCATAGTTTGGCTAGCCTCACAATCGACTATTTCAACATCAAGGTGGAAGATAGGCTGGCTCCCTCAAGAGACTTCAATCGCGGTGAAGACGTCACGGAGGAACAGATTCAGCAG
>JAJDTR010000063.1 GCA_022827055.1 Candidatus Poribacteria bacterium
AGGTGGAGTCGGCTCAGCTCACCATTTCGTTGCTATCCATCGCTCCCGACAATATATAAATCGTTGGCTTGTAAATTCGGTTTCAAGTAATAAAAGGGATTGCATGGTTTAGGGCGGTAAGCCTAAATCCTGTGATTACGTTCCCTAAAGTAGGTAAGATGAGGTACATTCAAATATCATAATTTTTGGATGTATTCCGACCGTCCATCTCTACGACACCTGCGTAGGAGCATCTGCGGAATGCCACAGCCGAGGTGGACGGATTTCCGAATCATGTTACAGACTGAATCTCCTTGGAAACGTCCCGTTGCATCGTCGGTCGTATTATTACTTCCGGTATATTGGCTCGCTGCGGAAGGCTTGCAATGAAGCAGATAAGCTCCGACGTATCTTCGACATCCGCCATTGTTGCGCGTGCTTCTGCCGATGGAGGGACGGGGCGCAGTTCGAGAATGGGTGTATTAATCTCGCCCGGCATAATCACGCTCGCCCTTACTCCGGTGTTCAACAAATCGACATTGAGAAACTGCGTGAAGTTGTTCACCGCCGCCTTCGCCGCTCCGTACGCCAGTCCACCGAAAGGGCCCGGCTGTATCGCGGCAACCGACGAGACGTTTATAATTGTTCCGGTCTTTGCCTCCAACATAAAGGGCACCACCGCTTGAGTGCAGAATATTGTACCGATCAAATTGGAGTCCACGACTTGGCGAATCTCCTCGGGCGTCATGTTCAAGAGACGGCGGTTCGCGGAACTGTGTCCGGCATTGTTCACGAGCACGTCAATCCTGCCGAAGGCTGCAATTACATCCTTTGCCATCTGTTGAGCAGCCTCATGGTCTGAGACATCGAATACGAACGCCAGTGCCGAACTACCGGCAGCTTCAATCTCCTCTTTAACCGCTTCCACTTTCGAGGCAGTTCGTCCTACGAGTGCGATTTTCGCGCCGTTCTGCGCCATCAACAGCGCGGCGCCTCTTCCGATACCGCTCCCGCCTCCCGTAACGATGCAAACCTTATCTTCCAAACCCATTCTACACCTCGCGAATAACTAAACTGTGATGTGATGCTGCCAAGTGCCTGTGAAAATCATCAATCGTCAATTTCCGTGCTTCTCTTTGAGGGCTCTATTCCCTATAGTATCACTATCCATAGCCTACGTTTCGACGCCGTCGGGAAAGCACGAGCGCTGTACCGGGACAACCACCTTGAGAACGCCTTGAAGCACTTCCGCGGGCGTTCCGAGCGCGTCAACCACGCTCACAAGCGATGGCGAATAGTGGTCTATCAGGGGTTGCGTTTCCTGTTCATAAACCTTCAAACGATGCCGTACAACATCTTCGCGAGCATCGTCGGCGCGGTTCTCTTTAAGCGCCCTCCGACTCAGCCGTTCAACCATCGTATCCTCATCTTCACAGCCCAAATGAACAAGACTGAGAACCTGGATGTGTTCATCCATCAGGCGCGCTTGATTTAAGTTCCGTGGAATGCCATCAAGCATCAGTAGTTCGCTGTTCGGGTTATATGTGCCCTGCGCGGTTAGATTCCGTGTGTGTTCTTCCCACATCTTGACCGTCAGATCGTCGGGCACGAGCGCACCGCGCGACGAATAGTCTGCGAAGATTTTCCCTAGTTGGGAGGCGGGATCGAGCGATCGAAAAACATCCCCGGAGGCAACGTGAAGGAATCCGGGAATCGATCCGAGGATTTTTCCCTGCGTTCCTTTTCCGGCTCCGGGGGGACCAAATAGTAGTATCGTTCGGTAGCGTGAATCGTTATGCATTATCCTCCTCAAATAACAGAAATTGAAATAGGCTGAAGTTGCGTATGTTCAATTCAAAACTTAAAGAATAAACGCGTTAAAGAATGAACTTAAATGCAATCCTATTCCATCTATTATAAATTGACCGGCTCAAGAATACCAGAAAATTAGTCTGACCTGACGTCCGTGCTTCCGCCGCAAATGGAGAAGATTCGAGATGGAAAATCTTAGCGGATTTCTGTCTAGTCGACGGCAGTTCTGCAGGTTAAAGTCCGACTGGTTTTGCCGTCCGGTCATTGGATGCAGGTACAATTGCGTTTTACGTAATAGATTTCGGTACTAAATGTCAACTCTAAGGAAGGAGAGAAACAAAGCGGCGGATAATACCACGAAGACCAGCATCAACAGCAATGTATCCACGGTAGCATCGTTTAGCGAGTCGTCGAAGCTGTAGCGGTCTTCAAATTTCGGGATGGTCTCGAAAGGAACAGGCTCCCACGACATAGCTGGTCGAAAAAAGAGCGCATGGGGACTTTCCGGGTCCGCTCTGTCGATGTCAGCTAGAAACTCGCGAAACTCGGGCACATAAACCTTGACTTGGGAAAGAAACTGTAAGTGGCGCGAGAAGCCCGTTCCCGCCAAGGATTCGATGGCATACTGGACAGCGGCTGTAGGCGACAGGCGCGCCAATGATCTCGCAACCGCGACCTGATCTAGTTGCGCTCTGAGATGTTCCTCCAGAAATCTCTCGTCGTTGAGGGATTCTTCGAGGTGGTACTCGCCCCACAATAGAGTGATTTTTGCGGGCGGAATCTCACGCGGGTCAAAATAGGAATCAAGCAGTCCGCGATCCAGATATTTTTGTGTCACTTGCTGATACAACGCCTCCCGCCGTTGGCGGAATTCGTCGCTAGTCATCGCCGGCTTGAGACCCTTGGCAGCCAATCCGACAGTGTTCGGCACCAGAATCACCCAGACGACCCAGATAAGCGTGAGAACCATCAAACTTGATGAAGATTGCCGGGCGCGGGAGGAGATCAGAAGTCCCAGTGTGATAAAGATAGCGGTGTACACGAATCCGACTAAGACGATTGCTCCCAACCGTACCCAGTCGGTTGTGTCTAAACGAAGGCTGCCCGATGAATATAGTAGGAAGAGATTGACCAACACTGACATGAGAAATGGAAGACCGATACTCATCAGCGCCCCAAGAAATTTGCCGCCCAGCACCACGTGGCGTGGAACACTATTGGCGAGGGTTAGCCGTAGCGTCCCGCGCGCCCGTTCCCCCGAGATGGCGTCGAAAGTAAACAGAATCGCGGCGAAACTCAGTACGACTCCAATTAGAAACGCCCAATCCATTTGTGTAGATTCCGGCAAGAAATTCCACAGATTTGGATTGCTTTGCGGATAAGTCATCCGCCAGATGCCGTTGAACCGGGCAGGGTAATCTCCCCACCACCGCTCCAATGGTCTGCCATCGGTATTCTTGGAGAGAAACGCTTCTCCGCCGTTCGCACAGAACGAGAGTGGAGAAGGCATCTTATGCAGTTCGCCGGGACCGTACAGTACCAAGGTGGGAAAATTTTCGGCGTGAAGCTCCATCTCCTTGTGCTCCTGGGCTATACTTCTACGGTAATTGCTAATTTGCTCGTTATATTCGCCGAGGAACACGACGGCGTTGGCTACCATCGCTATGAGCATCAACAGCACGGCCAACGCGAATCGAAGGCTCATCATGTTGTCGTATAGTTCGCGTTTCGCGATGCTAATAATCATAAGAAAACTCGCCAATGTGACGTTTTTGGGAGATTGGACTTCCGGTTATTGAGAAGACTCATAGCCCAAAATACGAGGTTGTTAACTTCCGCCTAGAGCGCCTGTCTTCGGAAGGTCAAAAAGACTGACATAGATATTGCCAAGTTGATCGCTAGCAACAGAATCAGATCGGGCACAACATCAATCATATCACTCCCCAGATCCGCTTGTAGATAGGAGAACTGCGGTAAATCATCCCAGGACACTCTGCCTTTGTCGTGAGAGAACCATTGCCTGGAGGAAAAGGCATTCTTCTCATGCAGATATTCAATCAGAGCGCGCCGGTACTGTCGGCTCGACTCCGCGAAACGCTCAATCCCTCGGAGATCCGTGCCCGCCAAAGCCTCGGTTGCCAAATCATAAATTGCCGGCGGCGAAAGGCGAATCGCCATCTGGACAACTTGCGCTTTGCGGCCGTAGGTCTGGTCGAGCGCTCTTTTTCGAACCAACCATGTCTTTTCCGCGGCGCGAAGTCGGGATGATTCCAAGAGTTGACTATGAGATTGCAGGTTCGCGACCTCCTGTTCTTTGTTTTCATCAATGCTATCGTAGCTGTACGTCCACCAATATCTGTGATGAAGCAGGGTTTGACCGTTATAACCCCCGGAATATTTGAGATGATCACCGTGGCCAATTCGCGTAGGATAACTATAGGCGCGTACGGCATTCTTTTTGACCGAGGCTCTCTCATCGGCATCATACCGATCCCAGAACTGTTCTATCTCGGACACAGCCGTTTTTAGCTTTTCCTCCACGCCGATTAGTCGGTCAAGGGTCGCGACAGTGAGACTTGGATAAACCAACACTAGCATTACCCACGCAAACATAACGAACACCAAAGCGGTCGCAGTGCGGCGTGAAACTGTCGAAATGAGCAATCCGATCAGATAAAACGTGGAGAGGTAGATCACGGACACTAGCAGAATTCCAAATATCCGAAGAAAGTCCTCGCCCGAGAAGGCAATCAGTCCCGATGTCATAATCAGAAATAGCGCCAAGAGAACACTGATGATCAGCGATAAGGTGAGACATACCATCGCGCTCGCGTACTTCGCCAGTAGGATGAGACTTCGAGGCACGGGGTTGGTCGCCATTAAACGAAGGGTATGCGCTTCGCGTTCGCCCGCAATTGCATCGTAAGCGAACAGTAATGCCATCAGGCTTAGGACAACTTGGAAAATAAATACCAGATCCATGCCTGAGAAGAGGTTGAGGAAGGGGTTATCTACGCCGTGTTGTAGAGCGTCAAGTAGAGTCGGAACAAATTGGTGATGAACATGGACGGTGTTCCCGAGTCGTTTGTCAAGCCCTTGGTTAAAGATGCTGAGGGGGTTCGGCGGGCGATCCACATACAGCCGCAGTTTCGAATAGGTCATGGCATCGGCTATGTCCTCGCGATGCGTTTTCACCGCGGTGTCGTAGACAGCCAAGCGGTGTTTGTAGTCCTGAAGAAGTACAATGGTACTAGTGATGACTAGTATCAGGCAGGTGACGACAACGACAAAGAATCGAAGTGTCATCAGATTGGCGAGCAATTCTCGTCGGAAAAGAGTCAGAAACATTGGATTGACTGGGGTTGGGCAATTCACCTGCTGCAGGAGCGATGAGTTAATGAAGAGTGGGCGCGATAGAAATCCTCACAGCGTTCTCACTGTTGATGACACCGCGAGAATGACGAAAGTTCACCCGCCGCAAGCAAAACTCGCTCCTGCAAAAGGCGCACGATAAATGAGGAATAGAGGGGAAGCGGCGATTTTATCGTTGAGATTCGCTAATACAACCAGAAGAGCACAAGCCGGAGCATCAAAGAAGAAAGAATCTTTCTACTAGCCCCCATCGGCGGATTGCCGATTATTGATGTGCGATCAAGGGCGTGTCCGTCTCGACGCAGACATGCCTTCGACGGCACCTTTTTACGATTCAATAAGACTTCTCAACACGGAGAGGTTCGTCGCGTGCATCTCTTCCATCTTTGGCGTTTCAATGACCATCGGGACATCCGCAAATCGTGAGTCGTTCAGGAGAAGTCTGAAAGGAAGTTCGCCGAGATTCCCCTCGCCGATGTGTTCGTGGCGATCTTTACGGCTCTGATATTCGGCTTTAGCGTCGTTGAGGTGGAAAGCACGAAGTCGATCCAGACCGATGACGCGATCAAATTCGTCGAAGGTCTCGTGATATGCATCCTCGGTTCGGATGTCGTAGCCTGCGACGAAGACGTGACAGGTATCAAGGCACACCCCAAGCCGTTCCGGATATTTCGAATTGTCAATAGTCCGGCGCAGATGCTCAAAGGTGTAACCCATATTCGATCCTTGTCCGGCGGTAGTTTCCAACAGCACCATTACTTCACCGCCCGCTGTCTGCTCGAACATGAGGTTGAGACTTTCGCTCAACAACCTCAACCCTTCATCTTCACCGGCGTCAAGATGAGCCCCCATGTGGGTTACGAAATAGGGAATCCCGAGGACATCTGCCAGTTGCAACTGGGATCGAACCTGATCGCGAGAACTCTCAAGTACATCTGGTTTTGGCGACGTGAGGTTGGTGAGATGGATGTCGTGAATGAGGATGGATTGGATTGCAGACGCTTGCCACGACTCTTTGAATCGATTCGTGTCGTCTTCGGTCGGCTCTTTGCTGACCCAGCGGTTGGGGCTTTTCACGAAGATCTGAATCGCCTCACATTCCAGCTTCTCTCCGTTTTCGATTGATTTGTATAATCCACCAGCGGTAGACACGTGGGCTCCAAGTAGCATTTTCTCTATTATTCACTCCTTTCTCGATTTGAAGAACTGCCATTGTATCACAGGTTGAAAGCGTGAATCAAAAGAATTAGGTGAACGTGGGATTTCATTCTTTGAATGGTTTTCTTGAATATGTTAGAATATCGTTTTGCGAATCCGATGGAACAACCGATGGCATCAAAAAATACATTCCACGCATGAGAGATAGATTTTCACCCGACTTTTCATGCGGAAGATGGGGGCAATTCGATGAGATTTGAGGGCAAGGTGGCGTTGGTAACAGGGGCTAGCCGGGGAATTGGCAAAGAGACGGCAATCAAACTCGCAAATGAGGGCGCCGATGTGGCAGTTCATTACGTTCAATCTGCAGGAAAAGCAGAGGAGGTTTGTGAGAAGATTCACGCCCTCGGGAGACGGTGTATCACCGTGGCGGCAGAGGTGACTGATCGGGAAGCAGTCAATGCAATGGCCGCGAAGGTGATAGATGAACTAGGCCGCATTGATCTATTGGTCAATAATGCGGGGATTGTAGGTACCCAAGGGTTTGACGAGTTGACTCCCGAGCATTGGGACCGCATCATCGCCGTCAACTTAACAGGCTCTTTCAATGTGATTTGGGCGGTGAAGGATCACATGATAGAACGGAAGTTCGGACGTATCGTCAACGTTGCTTCAATCGCGGCGTTAGCTGTCCGCCCGCATCAAATGGCTTACGGCGCTTCGAAGGCGGGGGTCATCTCCCTAACAAAATCCTGTTGCGAGCCGCTTGCCGAACACAATATCCGAATCAACTGCGTTGCTCCCGGCGCCACCAAAACAGATATGCTAGGCGAACTCTCGACGGAGATGCTGGAACATATGCGTACAACTACGCCCTTAGGCCGCGTAGGTGAACCGGAAGAGATTGCAGACATTATCGCGTTCTTATTGAGCGAGGAATCTAGTTTTATGACGGGATCTACCGTGATCGCAAGCGGCGGACGAATCCTGTTTCCGTAAGATTCTTAATTGGCTTAGAAATCGTTTGCTATTCAGGTAAAGCATGTAATTCGCAAAGGAGATAGAGAAATCGACGAGTCAGCCTCCGATTGGAAATCAGTAATGTGCCGCCTTGAGCGGCTTCTCGACAAAGCCGAGGCGTTACTAAACGCGACGATACCACGTCTGCACATTGCGTCGGCAGACGACCTGCTTGATGAATACATCGCGTTTCGATGGTGCAGCCAGAATGGCTCTGGGCATCTTCTTTCGGTTAAGCACCCTGATCTCGTGGAGATTGGTGATCTTATCGGCATCACACACCAAATTGAGGAGGTCAATCGAAATACCCTCCAGTTTCTGCACGGTTTGCCTGCTAACCACGTTCTGCTTTGGGGTGACCGCGGAACGGGCAAATCCTCGCTTATCAAAGGCATGCTTCGACAGTACGAAAGCGATGGACTGCGGTTGGTTGAGGTAAATCGAGATGGTCTGCTTCATCTTCAGGAGATTGCCGATCTGTTATGGTCTCGCGCGGAACGGTACATCCTGTTCTGCGACGATCTCGCCTTCAGTGAAGGGGAACCCGAGTACCGAGAGTTGAAAGCTATGTTGGAGGGTGGAATTGCGGCGCGTCCGGAGAATGTGCTCATTTACGCTACGTCAAATCGACGCCACCTCATGCCGCGTCAGGTGAAGGAAAATCAATTTCCCAGTACCGATGAAGATGAATTGTATCCTCGTGAAGCGACGGAAGAGAAGGTCTCACTAAGCGACCGATTTGGGCTGCGCCTTGCGTTTTACAGAATTCCCCAAACCACATTTTTACAAATGATCTCACACTACGCTCGGAAACACGGCGTATCGATTCCGACGGAGGAATTGCATCGTGCTGCGTTGGAGTGGGAGGCGTCATCCAGCGGACGTTCAGGCCGCGTTGCCCGTCAATTCGTTGACAACCTGAAGGGGCGCCTGGGATTGGAGTCGACAGAGGGACGAGATATCCGCACGGCGTTGTCTCAGGATAACGACAACCAGTGATTTATGTTATTAGGACTTACGCCAAAAGCAGGAACCATAACGATCTGCAAAAATCTCGTGTTACAGAAAGCATGAAGGAAATAACAGTTGTTTTCCCTACGTGCTGATGCAAATAGGTTTTCAAACAAGTTCTAAACTTGAGTCGAGGTATGAATCAACCGCTGCCCCCTTTTACTTGTGTTCATTCCGCAGAATTCTCCGAATTGCTGTGGACGCTGCAATGTACACTTGTCATTAGTATCTATCAGGCGAACAAGATTATCTATATTAGCGCGGGAAGTTCCGAAAGTCTCGTTCAGTTGCCTCAAGATTTCGAGGCGCCCATGGGGCTGGCTGCCGAGGACAATCGCCTCGCCGTCGCAACGAAAGACGAAGTGATTATGCTTTCCTATGTACGCGCACTCGCTAGCAGTTATCCACGTCGTTCGAACACCTCCGATGGGCAATATGTGCCACAAGCAGCGTATTACTGCGGTGAACTAAAAGCGCATGACCTCGTATGGGGACGGGCGGGGCTATGGCAAGTCAATACACTTTTTTCATGTCTTTCCCTGAAGGACGACAGGGACAGTTTTAATCCCAAGTGGCGGCCGCGATTCATCAGCGAACTTGCACCAGAGGATCGATGTCACCTCAACGGCGTCGCGATGATCAATGGTCATCCGGAGTTTGTCACCGCATTAGGTGAAACGAACACGTCCGAAGGCTGGAGGGTTAATAAAGTTTCTGGCGGTATTGTCATGCATGTCCCAAGCAATGAGGTTATACTGAGAGGATTACCGATGCCGCACACTCCGCGGATTTACCAAAATAAACTCTATGTGTTGCTGTCGGCAACGGGGGAGCTTGCTCAGGTAGACACGGGGAAAGGCAGTTACGAAATGGTTACGCGATTGCCCGGTTTTGTGCGCGGCATGGCGCGCTATGGGGACTATCTGTTCGTTGGATTATCGCAACTGCGTCGCAAGAGTCCGACTTTTAGTGACATACCAATTGCAAGGGAATCGCCGTTTTGCGGTATTGTCGCGATCCATCTGCCAAGCGGAACAACGGTGGGTCACCTTAGATATGAGAGCGTCTGCCAGGAAATCTATGACGTGCAAGCCGTGTCGGGATTACGGCGTCCTGGACTCGTGAGCCCGTCCGCACTGGGTGAATGGAATAGTTCGCAACTCAACCAGCGCGCTTCACATAGCGAATTATCGTCGATAGTTGATGGAACCGGAAAGTGAGTACAATCAATCAGGAAACCTTCAAATCTGGTTATGTTAGTATCATCGGTGAACCGAATGTCGGCAAATCGACATTGCTGAACGGGATGATGGGTGAGAAGCTGGCAATTGTAACGCCCAAGCCGCAGACGACCCGCAATCGGATAATGGGGATCGTCACGACGGATTGCTACCAACTTATATTTCTAGACACTCCCGGCATAGTTGCACCAAAATACCTGCTTCACGACGAGATGGTTAAGGCTGCTTACCGTGCAATTAAAGATGCGGACTTGATTATATATATGGTCGATGGCAGCCAGCCGCCGCCGACTCTTGAAGCGCAAATCCTTGAGCGTATACACGAAACCGAGTCAAAGAAAGTATTCTTGGTCATCAACAAGATAGACCTAATCGAGGCGTCGACTTTGCTGCCAATTATCGCCCAATATACGGGCAAGTATCCCTTTGATGAGGTTGTCCCAATTTCTGCCAAGAATCCCGGAGATATATTGCGACTTCGCAATCTAATCGTTACACATCTGCCGACTGGACCGCTCTATTTCCCGGACGATCAAATTAGTGATTTGCCCGAACGTTTTTTTGTTGCTGAAACGGTGCGGGAGAAGGTTTTCTTGAAGACTCAACAGGAAATTCCATATGCGTCGGGGGTTACCGTCGAGGAATTCAAACATCGTTCGAATGGTAAAGTCTACATTCGCGCCATAATCTACATCGAACGTTTGTCCCAAAAAAGAATTCTGATTGGTGATCGCGGCGGGATGATTAAGCAGATTGGCAAACTTGCTAGAGAGGAAATTGAACAGTTTATTAACGCGTCTGTATTTCTGGAATTGCAGGTCTACGTTAAAGGAGACTGGCGGCGTGATGCTCGAAAATTGAAGGAGATGGGCTACGCTTGAAGGTTTCTAGATTCAGTCAAATCGATCTGCGAATTGGCAGCTAGTTTTCCCCTATCTTTTACTGAAACTCGCCTCGTACCGTGAGGGAACTTGCAACGGAGAAGAAATCCCTCCCCTCCTCAACGCGGTCGTTATTGTAGCTTAAGGCGAGATTGAGTTGCGCACTTAAGCGTCTGCTCAGTTCGTAGCTTCCGCGTACAGTTGTCTCGTACCGCTCCGATTTTTCCTCCTGATTCGCGCCGAAGCGCTCGCGCCGCACTGCAGTCGAGAGTGTGTTGCTCATTCTAAGGTCGTGTTTGAGTTTAATCCTACCAAAAAACGGCATCCAGACGCCCCTTTCTACATTTAAATTATAATCAAAAGCAAGGTTAGGCGTAACTATCAGCGAAGTACTCGTGATGGATCCACCGCTTCTTTGCTGCTCCCGAAGCGTCACGCGTATTCCAAGCGAGCTATTGGTATCCTGTCCCCACGATTGCCTCCAAGTAATCGAAGGATTATGGGCTGAACTCTCGCTAATCAAAGTCGCAAGGTTGCGTCTATCTCTCTGCGTGAAGCCATAGCGCACCTGAAAACTTGAAGTGTTCTTGGAATTAAAAAACTTCACATCCCCTTCGTAGTTTTTTGACTTAGCCCGCGAGGTGGTGCTTGAGGTCTTCTGGAAGTTATTTGTAAAAGACACATTTGTACCCAACGATGCCCATGACCACGGGTCGACAGAACCACGGAAAGTATAGCGTTGCCCTTGACGGGACTGGGTACGCCTCTCATCGTCATCCGGAAAATCGAGGACGCCAAGCACAGACTGCCCCGCGTCCAACCGACGAAAAGAATCTTGGACATCGAAGCTGACATTTGTATTTAAGGCGAAGGATTTAAGGCTTTTCCGCCAAACACCCAGCCCCACATCTTTCTTTTTCCCGCGTCGTTCTCTCAACTTTCGTTCCAGTTCAGCATTATCTCGGCTGATCCAATCTCCTCGTTCATCTTCCAGTTCTTGTATTCTATCGGCGTCAATCCCCATTCGCTCCATCCTATCGAGCCGTTGCTGCCGTCGCTCTTCCATTTCTACCTCTTCGTCAAATGAATCGGGTTCTGGAGAATTCTGCAGTGAGTCCGTCGGCGGATTACCCTCAGGTTTACTCACGGACCCCAGTTCTTCCGGCTTTGCTTCCGGTTCTTCCTCCGGCGTACGCAGCAGCCATCCAAACCAGACGTGAGGTCGTATATTTACTCCAAACCCGATATTTGCGTTGATTGAGATATCTTTCTGCTGGCTGAACCAATTTTCACGCAATCTCACGCGGTTGTTGATGGTGGGGCGCATACCCAGAAGGTCGCGATTGAGGCGCGGTGTCATTGAGAAACTATGTTCGCGACTTGCAATTGTGAACTCCGGTTCGGAGGCCGGCGCGTCTGGAGCACTTACGCGCTTCTCCAGTATCCGCCGAACATCGTAGGTTGGATTTAGGCTAAAACTGGAAATCGGACTAATGTTGAGTGAAATAGAACCGTCATCAACTTTTTCATCCCGATTTCTGCTATATCCGTAGCCATAACCGTAACCGGAACTGTAACCAGAACCATAGCTAGAGCCGAAGCCGGAGTAACTGCTACTCGACGAAGCACCGGCTGCCGTTGTAGTATCGGCATCGACATTCTCGTGCCGGTATTGGAGATCGAAGCCGAACTTCGATCCAATATTGTATTGGAAAGTTCCGGTGTAAAGATCGCTAACTTGCGTACCTTGACGTTCATTCCAAAAATCCTGATAATTGTAGGCAAGCCCGATTGACGGGAACGGAGGAAGGTTAAATCGTACAGAGACATCTTGGTTTTTGGTTTTACTCTTTCCGCTTTGGAACGAACTGAATGACCCACGGCGGCTTTCAGTTTCGGATTCACTCTCTCGGAAGTTGTAGCTAATTGGAAGCCATCGAAAGAGATTAAGATCCGTGTCAATATTGAAATCGTTATTCGTGGTGCTAAAACCCCTCTGTTGTTGGCGGTGACGTCCGGTTTCCCCCGCAGAACTCTCAAAATCCTTATCTTGACTTGCATAGCCCCCTCGCACGCTCAATAGGTTTCCAAGTGAAACTGACACGTTTCCGCGTCGTGCCCAACCTGAGCGTACTAGCGGATCGCTCAAGTGAATTTCATTCACCCATACTTCACCGCTGATTTCTTCGCCGCGGTCATTGCGGATGCCGAGTAGAATGCCACCGATATTTTTAATGGAGAGTTGTGCGCTGTTTGTTCCACGAACAACAAATCCGTCGGGGTGACCATCCGGTTGAGGCGTGGCAGATTGACTTGAATCTGATGGTTCCTCAAGGATGTCCGTTGAGGACACGATGTCCGGATATTCGTTCCGTTGAAGATCTGCCAAATCAATTTCAATTAGTTTCCAGCCGTCAAAGTCAATCTCCCGCGTAAACTCGTAGTAGTTCGTCAGATTCTCAAATATATCGACGTCATCCTCTTGCTGTGCGCGCGGATCGGAAAACGGGTCTGACGAGCCGTAGAATGAGCGGTAACTTGTGCGGACACTCGGCGCCAATCGCAATACAAGCGTCTCGCGATTTCTATCGCCGTAGACCCAGAATTTTAGCTTGTTATGTTTGGAAAAGTCTTGCCCCTCGCCTTGCTGAATGCCGCGCAGTCGTTGCGATGTGACGCCGAACGAGTTGGGTAAAAGATTGTAATCAAACACGAGTGTCTGTTCTCGCTGCTGACGGGTGCCGAATCCAAAGGTGACATCGGTGTACGGGTGCAACTTTTTGAAGGCACTGTTATCTTTGATTTCCTCGTAGGCTTTTTGGTAGTCGTTGAAGTTAAAGTTATCCTTCGTGCCAACAGTGAATTTTTCATTCGTATTTGTGACGATAGCGCCGTTTTGTGTAACCACTCCACGTTCCCATCGATTGCCGACAATTTCAATTGATGCCCATTCCAGTTTTCCCCGCACCTTCCCGGGTTTGTTCTTCAATAACCAGAAACGGAAGTGTTGAACGAACCCGAGATTCGGTAGACGACTGCCATACACATTTGCCTCACGAAGGGGAATGCTCAAAAAAACCCATCCATTGTCATTGCGTTTCTTAACCCACTCTTCCGGTAAATCATTCAATGAGATGGGGATTTCAAGGTATGCGTCCACCGTGTCTAGCACACCATCTCCGTTGAGATCTTCGGAATCCAGAACTTGGTTAGCGCTTCCAAATGGCGTGGGTTGGAGCGCCCCGTCATATATCCAGCCTTCGTCTTCGCCCGTGTCGAGAGAACCGTTAGCACTGTATTTTTGGGATTCCGGCAGGTTTTCCAAATCAAGGTCCAATGTGTCAATCTTATCATCGCCATTCAGGTCTTCAAGGTCCAAAGGCAGGTCTTCGCTATCAAGCCTACCATCGCGGTCTGTGTCTTCATTGACAATTCCGAGATCTAGTAACAGCGTCACGTCGTCGTCACCTTGAACACGTAGCCAAATCTCTAGAAATTCGCGTTCGGAGAAATCTGTGCCTGACGCGGAGATGCCGTAAGAAAAACCACCCCACTCTTCAACGACATCGGTGAGATCGTAGCCGACCTCCATAACAAGACGCTGTTCCGTGGATTGCAATAGTGGATTGATGGCAGAGCCCGGCACTTCTCGGTTGCGCATATAATTGCCAACCGCCTTGGACTCATCCTTATCTTTTAGCAGCACATGGAAGAGGGCGCGGTTATCGGGCGTTAATCCCTCCACAGCTGGCGGACTTGCCATGCGCCAATTGTATTTGAATGTGGGGATATTTGATGAATCGCGCGCGGCCTCCATGCTATCGATTAGCGCAACTGAAACGCTATTGGGATTGTTATGGGAAAACGCCGTCTCGCCGCTGAGGTCAACTGACAACGGGAAATACTCGACCGACACAAACGGTAATGGATTCACGAACCAAGCTAAGTTGAAGTTTCTTCCGGCGCTAGTGTTGATGTTAAACGCCTGCAGGCGACTGGGGGCATTATTTACATCCGGAATCGTGCTCGGTTTGCTTCCCGTATTTAGAATATAACCCGTCGAAAGGCTAAACCCTTTCTTGTATACCGGGTTAAAATAACTGCTTCTCCCTGAGGTGAGTCCGTACCTAGAGCGTCCGCCAAGGCTAGAGTAGGATCCGCGTCCGCCGAAACCGCCTCCATATCCACCACGAAATCCGCCGCCGTAGCCTCCGCTGCCTCTACCGAAGGAACTTCCACTTCCGAACCGGTCTCTCCCGCCAAAAGAATCTTGAGCTCCGCCCAGTCTGCCAAACCGGTCTTCCTGTTCCTGTTCTTCCGGCGGTTTCTGCTTGGGTACGTAGGCGTATTCCAACCATACGCCCGCGACAGTCTGCTGCAAAGAACCTCCGAATGGCGTTCTCTCGAACTCGACTTCGATGACATCGAACTCATCTAGCTGGGTGAAGAAGGTGAGACTCCCTACCTCATACACCATCATGTAGTCGACATCCCGCTGTAGTCTTCTGCCATTTAACCGCACAGTTTCACTGCCGGGAATCACAAATAGCCCGACATTGTAGGTCCCTGACTGATACGCGTAGTCAGCGACAATGGTGTAAATCTGATCGGTCGTACGCGGGTTTTCAAGGTAAATCGCCTCGTTATTCAGCTGATCTCGGTATTTATAGTAAGGGCTCTCCGGGTCGTCAATCACAAATGGACGTGGACGCTCCGCGGGAAAGGTTAGCAAGCCACGGTCAAAGTCGATGAATTCCGGATCGATGCTGCCATTGCCGTCTTGATCCAGCCCGAAGATTTCAGTGTAAAGTACGGGGCCATCATCAGTTTCAAAAGCCTCTCCAGCACCTTGCCGCCAAATCGTAATCTGATAGTCTCGCGGATTGATATTTCGATTGCCCAAGTTGTAGACCCGACGCGCCTCTGTCCCACGATATCCTTTGTCTTTGAGCATGACATATCCGATTTCCTCGCCTTCTTCGTCAATCGAGCCATCCCCATTTTCATCTTCAAAGACGTTACCGGGATTTCCAACCTGCCCTCCGCCGTCGCCGAGATATTCGTAAGCAACGACTACTGTGTAGCTGGGAGAGATCTGTGTTAGAAACTCAATTTCTCCGGTTTCATAATTGATATTGTAATCCTGTCCCGGGAATTGGAGGTTGAAGTACCCGCGTACGGTGCGTTGCCCTCCCTGATTATTACCTGCGACATTGTCGTCGATATAGATTTCTTCGCTACCACTTTTGATCGGCAGATAGGACTCATGCACAATATCGTCCTCGCCACGATGAATGGAATAAAATCGCTCTTTGACATAGTTGGTGTCAGAAATCTGGACGCCTCTGCCATACCCCGCTCTGGTTGATTCTCCTCTGAAACGCCGTGTGTCTGAAATCCCCTTGCTTCGAGAACCGAAGGTAGTCATTTTGAGTCCACCCAATTGTGCAACAGCTTCAAGTCCAAAGAGATTTCGATTGATATTCAGAAATCGAGTATTCGGAAGGTTCAGGGTGATGTCGCCAAATGATATTGTCTTGAGGATACTGTCCGGCTTGCCCTCATACCATACCTTAATTTTCTGTTGTTTTGCTCCTCCCAGCCCGCCGCCGTATCCTCCATACCCGCCATACCCACCTCCGAAGGAATCGTCTGAGTCGCTATAATCGACGGCAACATGCGTACGCTCGCCAACACGACCATGCAGACCCACTTGAAGTGTCTGTCTAAGATTGAACCCTGTGGCACGTGCCACGCCGCCTCTACCGAATGTACTGAACCCTCCTCCATACCCACTTCCGTAGCTACTGCCATATCCACCCCCATACCCGCCGCCATACCCACCCCCATATCCGCCGCCGTAGCCTCCACCGAAACTCCCAAAGTCGTCATACCCGTAGGAAGATGTTAATCCGAGATCCAGCCCTGAACTGTAACTCCCATATGTGCTGTATCCGGCGTAACGGTTGGCATCGCTCTCACCAAAATAGTGTGTTACATTGCCTTCAACCGTAACGGATTTGTGGCCGGTAATCTGAAGATTAGATTGAAGTGGCAGGGCTAGGCCCTTTTCCTCATCGATTCCGGTGCCGTCCTCCTTGAGATCGTATAGCATCCGAGGTTCGATCAGGAGCGGTGCATCTTTCCACCGTTGCAACGCTTCATAATAGGGAACCAATAGCTCGGAGCGTATAGAGCTGTCTTCCCCCTCTGGCAGTAAAGAATCCGGGGGAGTCAAAAGCGGGGATTCAGGATCGGATGTGCCCGTCCACCAATCATCTGCGTCTTGTTTGTCGGCAGATTTGTCACTGTCCTCGACCTCGGTTTCCCAACTCAAAGCTTCCGAATCTTCCTTGGATTCATCCTCCGTTTCTGGCGATTCGGCAGATTTTTCTTGGAGTTCCGAGTAATGTTGGGTTAACTTCCAATCTTTGGTAACGGGTTTCGCGTGAGCACCGAAACAAGGGAGGGCTAAGATGAGAAAGATGACTACAGGGGTATGATAAAAGTAGCCTCTCGTGATAATCAAATACAACGCCTGTCTCCTTAATTCAAACCGGTCAGTTCCCGGCAGGTACACTGACAAGGGGATAAACGGGAGAACAGGAGTGACGGTTTACAGATTTCAGGGTGGCGTCGGCGGCGTGGGAGTCATACTTTTCTATGGCGCAAGGCTGAAACGTCGCTCGTTCAAATTCGTGCTCACCGAGGGACCAAGAAATGGACGCGCTAGATTGTCCATGTGAAGAGACCCGTTTACGGTTCAATGCTTCGACTGCTTTGTGTCGGAGGAGCGGTAGTAGATTCGTATCGGCGTCCCGTGGAAACCAAAGGCATCCCGTATTCCGTTGATTAGGTAGGATTCGTAAGGCTGGGAAATCTTATTCGGATAGCGGGCAAATATTAGAAAGGTTGGTGGTTCGGTCTTGATTTGCGTCATATATTTCAGAGTTGGACGCACCTTTCCGGCTCGCGGAGGCTGATGGGCACTCTTCAACTGTAGCAGAAGTTCATTAAGGGCATGTGTGGGCACACGTGTGCAGTATTCTCGGTGGACCGTCAAACTCAGACTCAGCAGTTTCTTTACACGCTGCCCCGTCTCTGCGGACGTGAACACGGAAGGCACATAAGTGAGTTGTGGAAGTTGGTGGTAAATCTCCTCAAGAAACTTGCCATGGGTTAGATTGTCCTTGTGAACAAGATCCCATTTATTGACCCCCAATATGCATGCTATTCCTTGCCGAGCGATAAAACTGGCTATCACCTTGTCTTGGCGCGCCACCTCTTGAGTGGCATCAAGAATTAACCAAGCAATGTCGCTCTGCCGAATGCTGCGAATCGCCCGCTGCACAGTAATCTCTTCGAGTTCATCGTCGATTACCGACCTGCGGCGCATGCCTGCCGTGTCAATTAGCTCAAATGGGATGTTATCATAAACAAATCGAATGTTAACCGCATCGCGAGTAGTGCCGGGACGGTTATCAACAATCATGCGTTCTTCTCCAAGGATAGTGTTGATGATTGATGATTTCCCCACATTTGGTCGTCCGACAATAGCGATTTTGATGCTTCGAGACGGTGCCGACACTTCAGTTCCTGGTACTGGAAGATTAAACGCTACTTCGTCCAGAAGTTCGCCAATTCCATGATTGTGAGCGCAGGAAATAAAGAATGGATCGGCTAGTCCTAGTTCATAGAACTCGCTTCCTTCAGCTCGAAGCTGCTCGTTATCCGACTTGTTTACGACCACAAAGATCGGTTTATCCGTTTCTCTCAACTTGTCGGCGACAACGAGGTCCTGTGCCAGAATGCCCGTTTGTGCATCAACAACAAAGAGAATGACCGCAGCTTCGTCAATGGCGGACTCGACTTGGAATTGAACCAAATCAATCAATTTGTCGTCGGGATCGAGATCCAAGCCGCCGGTGTCCACGATAGTAAAGTGGGAGTCTCCCCAATTCACATCGGCATAGTTGCGATCTCGCGTGACGCCAGGTTGGTCATGAACAACGGCGATACGCTTCTTGGTGATACAATTGAAGAGCGACGACTTGCCTACATTTGGTCTTCCAACGATGGCAACAACTGGTCGGATCATCACTGTTTTCTCAACTTACAAGATGTGTAACTGTTTAGTCTATCAATCTGTTTTGGGAATGTTGGTTCATCATGTTGCAGTTTAATCCTCGTTCCTACACCATGAGCGAAATGTAGGAGATCAACTGACTGAATAAGGAAGGCGATAGAAATCTTCTCCAGGTCGCGATTTCCTGTTGGCGCGTAAGTTCTGGACTGAACTAAACAATTACCAAGATGTATTTCGTTAACCAAGTTCCAGCAGAAATGCTGGCGCTTAACGAAAATTAGTGTGATATGCATGATGCATGATAATACAAGCTAAAAATAGTAGTCAGCAATCAATTTGCAACTTCTAAGGAACTCCGATCTGAGTTCTCAATGGCTTTTTCTCTCCTCCGGAGTTCTGTGTTTGCTGTCTATCCGACTGTTATATGGTTCTTAGAATTTTCAAAGAATGTTCATTCTGGGGTCGGGGATCGGAGTTCATTCGACACAGTGCGCACCGACTTTATCACTACAATGATTGGAATTGCCAGAATAACCCCCCAGAAACCGAGCACAACGGCGCCGACAATCACGCCAAACATGATGAGAAGTGGATCCACGTCAACGGCACTTCCCATAACCTTCGGCGAAATCAAAGAGTTATCCACTGCCTGAATCCCGGCGATCGCTCCCAGCACAACAGCGATGCGAACCAAGAACTCGACCAACTCAAAGTTACCCGCAGCCAGTCCCATTAACATCGAAAGCAGGGCGAACGCGCCGCCAATATAGGGGCCGAATGTAGGAATCGCGTTGCATAGCCCTGCAAGTATTCCAACAACCAAAGCGAACGGCACTCCGATAATCGAATATACAACAATCGAGATAATACTAATGACAATAATTACGGTGACTTGCCCCTTCAGAAATGACTGCAAATTTCGATCAATCTCTGACATATAGCGTCTAGCAATCGGGCGATGGTGTTCAGGAAAGAGCTTGATAAAACTCCTGATGTAGTTTACGAGTGACTGTCCCGCGTAGACGAAAACCATAAGCGTCAGGAATAACGTCGCCAAAAAGCCGCCTAATCCAAGCGCAAATGATGGAACACCCAAGACAAATTTTCCCAGATATTCACTACCCGTTTGAGCCAATGTCGGGAGTTTTGTTTTAAGTGCCTGCTTTGACTCGGCGACTACATTGGAAACGATCCCTGTTTCACTAACCATCGGAAGTTCTTCGAGCCTCGTGAGGATTCCTTCCTTGGCGGATGCTATCAACTCCCACTCCGCGCCGTCGGTTTTCCGAAAATGGATTGATTCTCGATTGCCGGCGTAAAGTCCTCCCCGCGAATCTGCAAACAGCAGCGAAATTGGACGATGGAGTCCGAACGATTCCCCGTTATCCTTGCTCCATCGTTTCTTTCGGGCATCCCAGCGGTATATGCCATTGGACGTTCCGGTATAGAGTTGCTCGTCATCGGCGGAGAAAACGAGAGCATGGATTGCGGTCGGAGCATCACCAGCCCGCGAATCTAGTCTGAGCCATTGCCAAGGTTCGGAGTCTCTTGCATAGTAAACACCCTTGTCTGTAGCGACGTAGATTTTTGAATTTTCGTTAGGTACGTACGCAATGCTTCGAATGGTGTGTCCGGCAAGACCGACAGTTTCCCATGTAGTACCGTTATCTTTACTCGCGTAGATTCCTTCGTCCGTTCCTACGTAGGCGCGAGGCGAACTGGGAACAGGCGCTGCAACTGTCAGAACAGGTTTTCCTGCGAACACATCTTCCCCGACGGGTTGCCAACCGTGGGGAGCGTTGTCCTGTATGGACGGCGTTATGTACCCGTATAAACCTGTCGGTGTTCCCACCAAGAGTTGGTATTCGGCGAAGGGGGTTGTAGAGATTGCTTGAATTGATTGACCAATTAGGGCGCCATCCGTAATGTCGACCGGCACGTTTCGGTTCCCGTCAAAGCGGTACAGACCGTGCTCTGTCCCAACGTAAAGAGATTCCGGTAAAATGTACAACCGATCTTGTGCCATCTGAATTTCATACGTCTGCCCATCCTCCGAATTCGATATAAACCATTTACCGTGTTCTTCTCCTGCCGATACTTGGACATCAGCGGAAAAATTTATCTCGTTTTCTTGGAAAGCCTGCCGCAATTCGAGCGAAAACTTTCCTTGGTCTAACTGATTCTCAAGTGTAGCAGCGGTCTCAGACGGCAAACCTTTGATCGCAATCGGTTGATTCACCACAGAATTGAACTCATTTCCTATGGCAAAAGGCACTATGGATTGGTGATAAAATCTAACCAATCCTTTAGTCATTTCTTGGGCTTGCCTCCCGATCTGCGGGACGGTGTAGAAAAACAGCAGCGTGAAAATTCCAATAATAAATACAGTCAACAACCCGCGCGCGAGAGGTCGCGGGAGTTGCAAACGCTTACCTTTGGGCAGCGGAACATCTTGTATTGCATCAAGTAGGAATCGCATGTAATAAGCAATCCCGAATCCAAGCAGAAAGGGCATCAAGACACTCAAGAGGTTCTTGAATACCCAGATGGCAATCATCAGAATATGCAAATCGACTACACTCTTGACGTTGATGATCGGTCTTATTCGGATAAGAAGGACAATGAGTATAACCGCTACAATTGGATGCAGCAGCAGGATGCCCTTTCCGTCTGCAGTCACCGAATCGGTGCCCTTATAATACGCAAACGCAATCCAACCCGCAGTGAATACAAGAGAGATAATCGCGATTATTACACTGCTGGTCAGCGACTGATTAGGTGCCAGTTGTGGGGTGGGATGGGCCTTATCGTCCATTCGGTCGGGATAGGTTCTGCGGGGTAAACGGCAATTGAGAAGAATCGAACATAGGCGAGGGGATTGAAATGATGTCTATCAACACAATGCTTTCCATAAGCAGGTTTATGCGAATTACATGTCCGTCGAGGTTGTCTTCACGGGTGATCTGCTGTAAATAGCAATGTGAGATTGAACAGTTTTCGGAATTCCACTTCCCGGATCGTAGAATGTTCTATATTGCGAATTTCGGCTGGGAGTCGGTTACAATTCGTCCTGCCCATCCAATCTCTTCTCCAGTCTGTCAATGTATCGATTTGTCGTCGAGAAAATCATGTCCAGCGTGGCGATGTCACGCGTTTCAAGGCGTGTTCGCGAAAACACGCGCCTTAGCGATCTCAGATACGTCTCCCAGTCATGATTGTACGGCGTGACACCGACCGTGTTCAACAGGTTGGTGACCCGACCATAAAACGCTTCGATTTCGTTTACTTCGGCGTACTCATACTCCTCGGTCGGCATCTCTGTTACGCTTGCGAGAAAGATTTCGTAGGCAAAAACTTGCACCGCCTGTGCCAAGTTCAGTGAAGGATTTTTTGTCGCCATTGGAACGCTCGCCGTCAGGTGGCACATGCTGATCTGATGGCTCGACAGCCCAAAATCCTCTCGACCAAAAAGCACGGCGACTCTTTGGTTTTGCGATATAGCGGCGATTTTTTGTGCTACCTGTCTCGCCGGAACGCATGGAGCTAATCTCTCGTCTCGTTTTCGGTGGGTTGTGCCAACGAGATATTGAATCCCCTCTAAAGCTTCTTCCAGCACGTCCACGACTTGGCAGTTCTCAATAACGTCTGTTGCGCCGTGTGCCATATACCAAGTCGCCTTGGCGTCTCGAAACGGTACCGGGTTGACCAAATAAAGCTGCGACAAGCCCATCCCTTTCATCGCCCGTGCAACGGATCCGATATTTCCCGGTTCACGGGGTTCAAAGAGAATAACTCGAATTTCCTTGAGATTTTCGGGAACATCAACTTGAATTGCTCGAAATCCGTTAAGGCCTTCGTCAGTCGACGTTGTCTGGGTGTCTGTATCGAGGCTATTCGTCATGTTTCGGCATTCTCATTGGCACTCAAGATGTCAATAGGATACATGCTATTTCGAAGGTTTGTCAAGCGTGAAACAGGAGGAATGCTTTGACATGTTTGCTTCCTCAATGCTAAGATTCAGGCTTAGAGGGTGGGAGCTAGCACTAATTCCAAACGCGGCAAGCGGTGTGCCACACGTGGCTGCGATCACAGATTTTCCGTCTCCATTCCTGATTCGGCTGACCAAATTTAACGTGCGAATTGGCGGTTATTCCCCAGTCCGCTCAGATGTTCGAAGGTTCCACCGAAGGAAGATGCAAATCATACAAGGTTTTGGTATTGGGTTATCTGCCTTAAGGCGCAATAAACTGAGATCGTTGCTGACGATGCTAGGCATCATAATCGGTATTGCTTCAGTCGTTGGTATGGTCTCGGTAGGGGGTGGTGCGGAGTCGCTGGTATTGGCGGAATTTGAACGAATCGGCGGTGCGACCACGATTGTCTGCATTCGCCCAAGATGGGTGGAACAGGCAGATGGGACATGGGAAGAGAATAAACACCCCGAGCACATTGAATACGAAGATGTGGAATCCATATTAGCCACCTGCCCTTCGGTGAGGGCTGTCTCGGCAGACATTGATACCATTGGAAAACGCGCTTCACATGGGAACAGAAGTAAGGAACTCCGATTTGAGGGGGTAACGCCGCTATATCAGCAAGTACACAACTGGTACGTGGAATCCGGACGATTTCTTCATCAGGACGATCTTGATCGGAAGGATACAGTTTGTGTGATTGGTTCGCAGGTGCAAAAAGATTTATTTGGCAACATCAATCCCATTGGTCAAGAATTGAAATTAGGCACCCGACGATTTACTGTTGTCGGCGTAATGGATGAAAAAGGAAACCGAATGGCAACCGAGGGATGGGATGAGCGGGTAATCATCCCGTTCACCACGATGGAAACGTATTTCTTAGGCAATAAAAAACCGGGAATTGAACTCTTTATTCAAGCAGTGAGTTTTGACAAGGTAAATCGAGCGCTGGCGGAGGTCAAGATTGCTTTGCGGCGCCTACACGGCTCCGAGGAGTTTTTCGTATTTTTCACGGCAAAGGAAATATTGAAGCAAGTTGGAAACGTGAGTCGGATCCTTCAAGCATTGCTCGGGGGAGTGGCAAGTATCGCGTTATTTGTAGGCGGCATCGGCATCATGAACATTATGTTGGTATCGGTAACTGAGCGCACAAGCGAAATAGGATTGCGGAAAGCCGTCGGAGCACGACAAATGGATGTATTGCAACAGTTCTTGATTGAAGCGACTGTATTAAGCGTTTCAGGCGGGCTTATAGGCATATTCATCGGGGGAGGTATCGGGTTCGGTTCGGCGTGGGCAATCACTACGTTCTTAATCAAGCAGACCGCATGGCCTGCGTCGGTATCTGTGCAAGCGGTTGCCGTAGCGTTCAGTGTTTCTGTCGCTATCGGGCTTATCTTTGGAGTTTACCCGGCATACAAGGCGGCAAAACTGACCCCCACGGAGGCGTTACGACATGAGTAGCCGAATGTGGATTGTAGAAGGCAGTGTATGGCTCGAAAAGAGGGGTCGTCTAGTCACGTTAGGTGTACAATCTCGATCGGTTACCAACGAAGTTAAAACGGTGGGCAGTGTCCACCCTACAGCGCCATAGCCGGAGGAAACGGATATGCGTCCTAAAGGGAATGATCTTGATTTTCCTTGCTATCCGGGATATACTTCACCCCGCCATTATCCGTCATAGAATCTGGAAAAGTTGTCGACATGCGCCAACGTCGGCAACCCGTGACATGAGGTGTTTTCCACACATTTTTGAGCGCATTGCCGCGGTTTTACGCACAAATGAAACGGAGATCTGTTGGCATCGTTGATGCAGTATAAAGCAAGAACTACGATCATGAAGGCGTCGAACCGATTGAGATTCTAAGGAGAATTACCGATGGATAAATTAGTAATCAACGGCGGCAAGCGGCTTGAAGGCACGGTGTCGGTCAGCGGCTCAAAAAACGCTACACTGCCAGTTGCGGTTGCGGCATCGATTTTGGGGGATGGGGCGAGCGTAATCAACAACGTTCCGGATCTCAGAGATGTTGAAACCCTGCGTTCCGTTCTAGAAGTATTAGGGGCAACAACGAAATTCAAAGATTCAACCCTGCATATTGCACCCAGAAACGAAATTGTATATGAAGCACCTTACGACTTGGTGCGGAAGATGCGCGCCTCAATCTATGTGTTAGGGCCTCTCCTCGCTCGACTGGGTCGAGCGAAAGTCTCCTTCCCGGGGGGCTGCGCTATTGGTCCTCGGCCAATCGATCTCCATATAAAGGGATTAGAGCAACTTGGAGCGCGGATCGAGATAAAGGGGGGCTACATCTACGCTCAGACCGACCGGCTGATAGGGGCGGACATGGATCTTAGCGGCGTTCACGGCCCAAGTGTTGGTGCGACGGCGAATGTAATGATGGCAGCAACCTTGGCGGAGGGAACAACGCGAATTCGGAATGCGGCACGCGAACCGCACGTTTCCGATCTCGCCAAATTTTTGAATGCCATGGGAGCCGAGATAGAGGGAATCGGGACCTCAGAGTTGAAAATACATGGTGTTAAACAGTTGCTGGGAACAGAATACAGCATTGTCCCTGATGACATTGAAGCGGGTACATTCATGGTAGCGGGAGCCATTACCGGCGGAGATGTGTTTGTAAAAAATGCTCTGCAGGCGAACCTCGAGGCCGTTTCGGCAACACTGTCCGAAGCCGGTGTTCAGCTTGATTGGAAGGAGAACGGTGTTCGCGTGACAACGCCGCGCCATCTTAACGCCATTGAATTGAGCACTGAACCATTCCCGGGGTTTCCAACCGATATGCAGGCTCAAATGACGGGTCTTCTCAGTCTCGTGTCAGGCACGAGCGTTGTTAACGAAGCTATTCATACGGATCGGTTTATGCATGTGGCGGAGCTAAATCGTATGGGAGCGGACATTCGGGTTCGCGGAAATCGCGCGACGGTACGCGGGGTGCCCAAACTCAGCGGTGCACCTATCATGGCGTCAGACCTACGGGCAGGCGCCGTCTTGGTGCTTGCCGGCATGGCGGCTGAAGGAGAGACCGTTGTATCTCGCGTGTATCATATTGATCGCGGGTACGAAAGGATCGAAGAGAAACTAACTGGTATCGGTGCAGATATTGCAAGGATAGATGAATAACCCGCATTAGGTAGGAGCGATCTCCGAATCGCGACCTCCTGTCGCGGCGTTGCGTCCTATAGATGTACATATACTTCACGCTGCTAAAAATTGCGTGTTTTCAAGCATCTGGTAGGTAGGTGTGGTTTCCAACCGCACCGATACTCCAACCCTTGTAGCAGCGATCTCCGAATCGCGACCTCTTGTTGCGGCGTTGCCCCCTATAAATGTACATGACGTGAATATTTCGAGGTTCAGATGATAAGGATTCTTGAGTCCGATTCCCAAGAAGCAAAAGATTTCCTTGAAAAACTGCGAAATCGAGGACTGCTCCAGGACGACACCGTCTTACGAACCGTAAGTCGTATTCTGGAGGATGTGCGGAAAAACGGGGATAAAGCGGTCGTTAAATACACTCGTAAGTTTGACGCGCCGCGAATCGCCATCAAGGAATTGCGCGTAACTGAACGGGAACTCAACAAGGCTTATTCGCAGGTTGATTCGGATTTTCTTGATGCAATTAACCACGCGCGTACCAATATTGAACGGTTTCATCAAAAACAGTTGCGGAATTCATGGATTACAGCCGAAGATGATGGCGTGCTCCTAGGTCATCTTATCCGTCCGTTGGAGCGCGTCGGTGTGTGCGTGCCCGCCGCGAGCCAATTATTGGTTTCATCGCTGATTATGAATGTGGTTCCTCCCAAGGTTGCGGGGGTGAAGGAAATTGCAGCGTTCATTGCCCCTGGACCGGATCGAAAGATTGATCCGCATATGCTCGTGACCGCGGGAGAGTGTGATATTCACGAGATATACAAGTGCGGCGGCGCGCAAGCGGTCGGAGCGATGGCATACGGGACGGATTCGATCCGAAAAGTCGACAAGATTGTGGGACCCGGCAATCTATACGTGCAGCTAGCCAAGAAGGCGGTCTACGGCGCTGTGGACCTAGACAAATTGGCTGGACCGAGCGAAGTGTTGGTAATCGCCGATGATTCCGCCGATCCTGTCTACGTTGCCGCGGATCTCATTTCACAAGCGGAGCATAGCGAGGATTGTTCTGCGATCTTGGTCACTACATCAAGAGGATTTGCGGAGCAGGTGAGGTCGGAGATTGATTTGCAGGCGGCGAATCTGGCGCGACAGACCGAGGTTGTCGGCTCCTTCGGCAACTACGGTGTGGCATTTGTGGTTGATGATTTGAATGAGGCGGTTGCGCTTGCCAACGAAATCGCTCCGGAGCACGTGGAACTGGAGGTAGAGGAACCGTTCGAGTGGATTGGCGCCATTCGCAACGCCGGTGCCATTATGGTTGGACCGTACACGCCGGAGTCCGTAGGCGACTATATTGCGGGGCCAAACCACATTCTGCCGACCGGCGGCGCAGCACGATATGCCTCACCGCTAAGTGTGGACGATTTTCTAAAGAAGACGAGTATCATCTCTTATACAAGGGCAGCCTTGAAGAAAGTTACACCATCGGTCGTAAAACTGGCACAGATTGAGGGATTAGACGGCCATGCGGCGGCGATGGAGGCACGTTTTGAGGATGACCGAGATTATAAGACCTTCCCATAAGTGCGCCGACAT
>JAJDTR010000159.1 GCA_022827055.1 Candidatus Poribacteria bacterium
GCACATTTTCTTGGTTTGGTTGGTTTCGCCGATTGACTTTGGATTATGAACGCTATCCTAAGACTGCTGAAACTATGGTGTACATCGCTTCCATCTACTTGATGCGAAACCGAATCAAATGACTTTTCAAACAGGCTCTTAACATTACTGCTCCGAAGAGGGCAAACAAGACGCCTATGATTAAAAGTATCCACTGTGAAATGCTGGAATTTGTTCCTGCGCTTGTCCGAATATAAGCTAAAATAAACGGCCCAAGTACCATAACTATCTTAAACATTTGCCAATGTAAGCCGTCAAGGTAACGGAATGTCTCGTATCGTTGTTTGTAAATTTCCAACTCCTCGTTCGTAGCCATTTTCTTCTCTTTTTCTTTTAATTGATCTTTTAATTAAAGAAGGCGCGCCCAAAAGCACACCTTCAACATTGTTTCAGTCATTCCGCCCACCAGCAGGCGCCGGGTTTCCTATAATAAAAAGAAACGGAAAGGAGTTGAGGGGTAACCCTGTGAATCCCATACCCCTTTTCTAGGCGGAGCAACCCAACCGTCAAACATAAAATTGAGGTGCCTCAAATAAGACACAAGAATTATAATCTATAGCATATATTTTGTCAACAACACAAAGTAGCATCTGTTCGGAATTATTTTGTATCCTTTCGGAAATCTTGGTGTGGGAAAACGGGTTTATGTTGACACGGCTGATACGCCTTGAACCCTTGCTATGACCGGATTTCGCTTGACTGTGTGATGGGAATATGGTATAATTTATGTCATAGTAAGGAGAAAGAAAAATGGCTAAGAACGCCGCAGGACAGCATTACAGGAAGGGTATTACATTGGTGGAACTTTTTCAAATGTTCCCTGATGAAGCTACGGCGGACCAGTGGTTTGAAGGGTGTCTGTGGGAGGACGGAATACATTGTGCTTATTGCGAAAGTGAGAACGTCAAAGAACGCACTAAGCATCCTACAATGCCCCATAGGTGTAATGACTACAAGAAACGGTTTTCGGTAAAAACGAACTCAGTAATGCACGCCTCCAACATAGGTTACAACAAATGGGCGATTGCAACCTATCTGATGAACACGGGCTTAAAAGGTGTCTCCAGCTCCAGTATGAAACCTCATTGGGACTTGGGTATCACACAAAAATCGGCATGGCACATGCTACATCGGATGCGCAAGGAATGGGAGACCTAGAACGGTATCTTCACCAACGAAGTTGAAGTTGATGAAACGTACATAGGCGGTAAAGAAGCCAACAAACACGCGAGCAAAAAACTACACGCCGGACGGGGCACGGTAGGCAAAACCGCTGTTGTTGGTATCAAGGACAGGGAAAGCAATCAAGTAAACGCAGAGGTGGTGGAGAACGCCGACAAGTCTACTCTACAAGGTTTTGTGACCGAGAACACTACAGATGATGCAACTGTATATACCGATGAAGCACGGGCGTATATTGGGCTACCTCGCAATCATCAAGCAGTTAGGCATTCGGCAGGTGAACATGTGAAAGAGCAGGCGCACACAAACGGCATTGAGTCATTTTGGGCAATGCTCAAGCGTGGACACAAAGGCACCTACCACAAGGTGAGCCGCAAACACCTACACCGATACGTAGATGAATTTCAGGGGCGGCATACCAACCGACCGATGGACACTGACGACCAGATGGCAGATGTTGTCAAAGACGGCGTCGGTAAGCGGCTCAGGTATAAAGACCTTATTGTCTGACACCTTGAAGACTAAGTAAAGCTAATTGAATGTTATCCAGTTTGACCTCAGGAAATATCCCAGATTGCTTGAGATATTTCATTACCGCAATGTAGTTATCTAAAGAGTATGGATACACATGCACTTCACCGATGCTCAAATCCATCACCTCGGTCCAAGTATTTTCACGACGAAGTATTGATTGGTTCGTTTCAGGATCAAGGCTGTAGACTTTTTCAGAATTTCGTGATACACTAATAAAGTAATCGATCATGGAAAAACCTATCACTGGGTTTCATGACTTAGCCGATGGTTTCTCTCAACAGCCATCGGCATTTTTTTGCAGTTTAACCCTCTTGTGCTGGTGGCATGTCAGGATAAAGCGTGGTAAGAGGGCGACACAAAATAACAAGAAACTCTCCGATAATGTCAGTTGGAGACATGGCTTGTACTTGAAACCCCTCCTCTCCAAATGTGTCCAGTTGATTTTTCAAATTGCTCTTGTCCGAAATTATTGTAACAAATTGATACTTTTGCTTAGCGTGTTGATATGGGATTACATTAACCTGTTCTCTTTGCGATTTTATTTCCTGCGAAATATCCTGTAGAATCTCAACCAGCACCTTCGCGTGTTCTACAAATTCACTGTGTGTCATAGCATGACACGTCGCACTAATAGACATTGTTTTTCTCCTCGATTTAGTAATGTGTGGTAATGGTCATATCAAGAGTCGATATGACCTTGAATTGTACCTCGCCACTACGGGGCTGCGCAATAGAAAACGCATTGTGTTGTATGGATTGAGTCTCAATCGCTGCTATCTTTCGGACAACCTTGCTTATTGATTGCAGATTAGTATCCGGTTATGATATGTTAAGGTTGTGTTAAGTTACCCCCAATGTTTAGACAGTTATGAACGAAAATTAAGGTGTAAAGGCTATTCAATCCGGCTACGTTTCAACGCCTCACGTTATTGGAAATACACCTCGTATGGTGTATGGTAATCGAACGATTGATGAGACCTCTCTCGGTTGCAAAAGTTCAAGTAGTCTCGCAGTCGAGACTTTCGCTTTCACCGGAAAAAACCAAAATTTACACCCGTTAACGAAACTATAACGCTTTAACGGTGTATAAAGTTCTGGATGCTCAATATCGCGCTCTGTAAGATCGTGGAACGAAACAAGCCCAATAGAGGAAGTTTCTGACCACTCTCATACCATTCGCGCATCTCATACTTGCTGACTGGACATCAGATCGCAGTAGCTGAGTATCGAATTCAATAGTGACATCAGCCCATTGGTGGCTGTCTTGTGACTTAAATCAAGACTACGCTAATGGGCTTTTTTATTGTAACTGTTTAGTCCACTGGTTCTTTGCCGCGTTCAATCAAGCGGTCAACTGAGATCGATCGAATGGATATTGAGCGCGATTCAGATCCCAACCAAGTGTATTAGCATTCACGTCAGGCGTTTAACTTTGATTAGGTTTATTCGGATTTCATTACCAGCAACCATTGACTAAATTCATAACAACTCACTTACCAGAGAGAAGTATTATGAAAAATCAAGAAACCCTAAACAGGGAACATATTGAACGTCTTAATAGGCAAATAGAAAGTATTGAACTCCATTTGGAAGACTCAGGTTACACTCCTAGCCCTTCTAGCAACATCATAGTATCTAATAATTGGAACAATGATGATTGGCGTTCCATTGAAGATGTATTAGATAGGTATGATAGAGACATTGAGGCGGGAAACGATTGTAGCATGAACGCTTTCGAGGCGGAGTTGAAGACATTAATGGGGATCGATTATTCAATGGTAAAACTGATTATATTGGCAGTATCCGCCGAAGGCAGATTTGCTTACGTGTGTAGGGATTATGCTAATCACTTGAATACTTCGGAAACAGAATTCATTTTAGAAAATTTGAAGAAGAATCGGTGTTTCAAATGAGACGCTAAACCCGTGGGTGTCATTGAAAAAAATGAAGGACAACTTCCGAGAAGAAAACGAACAATTTCGGCGATCGTTCAGTCGTAGGTTGGGTTGATCCCAAGTCCCTCAAAGACTACATCTAGAAGCAGCCGTATCGTCCTTTCATCTCCCTTCCAAGTGCCGAAACCCACGTGATACCCGACACACTCTGGAGTTTGAAGTAAGGCAGTTCAACGCCCGTACCAGTCGTAAGATTAGCCGTTTCCGGACCCCGCCGGTTTTATCGGAAGGAAACCGAGCTTAATTGCAGAAGCCCGGTTTCCGCCGACGGATGTCGAGGGGTTACTGTTTCTCCTCGGAATTGTCCTGATTGGAATTAGAGTCAGGGCTATCGGGGTTTTTCATCTCCTCAATCTTAACTCTCATCTCGGCATGCGGATCGAATTTACCAGTTGCCATCGCTATGTAAAAATCCTCCGGCTGGCCGCCCTGCGCAACGTATTGCTTTTGCCAGCCATTGATTTGCATAGTGGCGTCAAGTTGTTCCTTGCGGAGCCGATCTTCGGCGGCGATGTGGCCGGGGGCTTCCGGGCGCCCCCATTCATTCGCCGCGTTTAAGACGGTCAGCGCTGCTTTGAACTTGAGGTTGTCATCAGGACACTCAAGCAACTCGGACATTGAGGAGATGCTTTTTTTCACGAGTCCCGATACGGCGACAGTGTGCTGCGCAAGCAGTTCTTTGCCTGCTTCGACAATGTCGTAATCGAAATCTTCGTAGCGTCTTCATTTCCAAATTGTCTGACGCGACACGCCGATTTCTTCGGCGACTTCGGTATCCGTTTTGCCGAGGAGAAAGAGGGGGATGGCTTGACGTTTCCGTAGTTCTTTCTTGGTAGGCATGAGAAGGTAACCTCCTTAACGAAAGTTGACGAAAATTGACAGATTTCACCGTCAATTTGTCAAAGTGATCGGGCAGCACTTCGTGTACGAATGCTTACCCCACCCTCCCATGTAATTAGCAGTGCCGGCTGCTAGAAGCCGCCGTTGCAACTTACAGCGTCCAACGTTGCTGCTTGTTTGCGTTGCGGCGAGAATCTCAAATAGCGTTCAGTGGTGTGAATTAAGAAGGTAAGAAGTTTACAAAAGTCTACAAAAGTTAACACATTTTAGATTTGTTAATTTCTTCCTGCACCGCGGGTATCGGCTGTTAATCCAACTCTCGCGGTAGTACGTTTGTCGTATTTAGCGGGCATTCACAAGCCACGAGAATCATCACGTTGACGAACAGGATGGTGTCAATTGTCAGCAGATTCTAGGGCGTGTACTGATCGCCGCGTTATGTATAACGACGATCAGACTTGAGAGTTTAGCGCATGTTCAAGAAAATGGTGCTAACTCCGTTCTTTCGATTACGGACGGACGAAGTTTGCTCGTGAGGGCCGTCGGATTCACTCATATGCCGGGCGCCAGATCCGGTTTTAGTTTTGATGGTCGCACCAGGGGATGAATTATCCACAGTCGCCCACACAGACAGGATTTAATCGGAGAATCCTTCATTCGTGTGTGTTCAGAGTTTTCAGAGTAGAGCCGAAAAACGATGCGTGTGTGGAAACGGATACAGCGTGTGGCGTGACTGAATTACCCAGAGTATTCTGGAATGTAGTCGGAAGATTACTCTGAATCAGCGGCACTGACGAGAGTTTAGATCTACGTTGGCTCAGTGTCAAGTAGGATGAGGTAGATCTTAACGACTATGACTCAATGGACACGGCTCAGCGTCGATTGAGAGTTTCTTTTGACCTTTATAACTGAGGACGGTTTCATCAATCGCTCGATTACCGCACGCCAGCAAACGGCGGATAGCGAGTGATCAAGAGAGTGAACAACGAACGCGATTGAACTCCTATACTAATCCCTACGAGAAGTATATCCACTAACTTCAAGCGTTGAAATTCGACCAGAATCAGTTCGATTTTTTATGAAAATCTCGTTAGTTGCTGACTAAAGACTGGGGGTAAGTTATTTGAGTGGCGCCATCATCGGATTGTTTATTGTCGGTTGGCAGTACGAAAAGCGGCGGTTCCAGTTGTGGTCAAACCGGTAAAATCCCGCCTTTCACTTTCCCTTGACATTTCATCAAGCTATAGTGTACGATTTCTGTGAGTAGCACAATATGTGTGTAAAAGGAGATTATCATGGCTTCCCATGACAAAGTAGCAAGACTCATCGCCAAAAAGAATAACACCGAGTATAACAAAGGTAAAGGTCCCGACATTAAAGCGCGGGGAAGAACTATCGAAGTAGAGTCGAAAGAAAGTGTTAACGAGGCGGGACGCCAACTTTCCGGCTATAAAGGGTTGGCTTATGTTGCCGGAACAGATATGGAGGCAACTGACGCCGCCAAAGTGCGTTACAAGGATTCTACTATCGGTGTTATGAACAGCAGAGGAAAGGTTGTACAACCTGCTAAACGGCGCAAATGACACAAATCTAGATCCATCGGGATACCGTTCACGCACTGTCTAGTTTTTGGGCATAATCACAAACATGACTTACCCCCATCCTTTAGACATCAAATAACGAGATCTAAGTAATAAAGTCCGATTGATTCTGGGCAGATTTCAACGCCTGATATTAGTGGAAATACACCTCATGTGGCGCACGGTAATCGAGCGATTGATGAAACCGCTCTCGGTTGTAGATGATATAGATTCTCAGCCGACATTATCGCTATCACCGGAAAAAACCAAAATATACACCCGTTAACGAAACTATAACGCTTTAACGGTGTATAAAGTGCTGGATGCTCAATAACGCGCTCTGTAAGATCGTGGAACGAAAGAGGCCCAATAGAGGAAGTTTCTGACCACTATCATACCATTTTCTTGCTGACTGGACATCAGATCGCAGTACTTGAGAATCGAATTCAATATTCAAATTAGCCCATTAGTGGCTGTCTTAAGACCAAGGTCAAGACAATCGTTAATGGGCTTTTTTTATTTTGAACCATTCGTCCCTAGTTCAACCGTTTCACCGCGATCCACCAAATCACAACGGAGGTTGCCGATAGCTTCGCTTACATTAATCGGTTTACTACACATGAACAAAGAAGAACCTATACTTGTACCCGAGCTAAACTTTGAGTCTTGTATCCCTAGCGAATCCACTCTCGCGTACGCCTACTTTGAAATGTACCGTGACGCCGGTCCGGAGCGAAATCTGCGCATGCTCTGCGATTGCGAGATTAGCGGCAAGAAGCGCTCCATTGCGCAAATTGGAAGATGGTCAAGCCAGTTTCACTGGCAATCGCGCGTTGAGGCGTATGACGCCCACATCGCTCACGCCGCATTTGCCAAACTGGCACAGCAGCGCCGGGACGAAATTACCAAGTTTATCGACAACGACATGTCCATAGCGCTAGATCTTCAGGACCTCTGCGTAATGCGCCTCAAGAGACTAATCAAGGACGGTGAGGAGGCCGACTGCAAAGAGCTGCGCCAACTCGCTCTTACCTATAGAGAATCACGTTTGTGGCTAATGGAATTGACCGGTATCCTATCGGACCGTACCCACGATGAAGAGAGAGCGACCTGAATTCCACAATATACGATACCCCCGGAACATGCGAAGCATTGTTCCGTTGTCCCCGAACCGTTTCGCCAAACTCTATGAGGAAGTTAATCGACGACGCAACAGCGACGGTAGAGCGGCGTTCTTTCGATGGTACACCGCGAATAAAGCGGAACTTGGATCTGCGCTGTTCAAAACCCTCTATGCCACGCGGCAATCGAAAGAAGGTGCGAAGCGAAGGCGCTTTCATAGCCTGCAATCAATCTCGGAACACTACGACGTATCCCTCGGCCTGCTTGGCGGCTGGATGGGATTTCTAAATCGAAGCCATCAAGACAATAAAACCGTGATTCAATTGACCGGAACATTCCTTCTGGAGATTGCGGTTTTTGAATCAACTTTCATGGCCGTTCATTCTACTGCGTTGGAGAGCGTCGAATTTGGCGAATGGCTTGTCCGAAATCCGCGGTTTGAACCCGTGAGCGCAGAATACGACAAAGCCTTCACGTTGAACGAAACGTGGGCGCAAACGGAGGGCGCCGAACAATTTGTGGCGGAAGCCAAATCACGCGTAGGTCGAGACGACCTCTCCGCCGTCCACCTGAACCTAAAACGCGAAGAGGCAACGCGCCTCTCTCGGCGCAATCATGACCTCCAATACGACGATGACCGGTCGTCGATTATCGAGGAACACATCGCACAAGACATGAGTCTCAACCGATCTCCCCCATTGTCGCTCAAGTGTATTGAGGACACGATAAAAAAATGGGACGACACCGGCAGGCATCTCGGCTGGGAACCGTTAGCTGTTGCCAGACGAAAACAATGGGACGAAATGATGAATATCGCTCGCCGCAGCGTAGAGGACAGTCGGGAAGATACCGACGAGGACTTTGCCGAAATCCTTTGGCGAGAACGGGAGAATCCGTGGTAGCCGAAAAAACCTTAATATGTCGATCTTTTTTTCTGTTAACATTTTGTTCACATTCGGGTGCCCGCAAACCCGCGCTATCAAAGGAAAATGCCCGCTCACAAAATGTGAACGCGCACTCATAATCGGCAAATTGTTCACATCGTTGTTCATATTTTCGCCCTGTAAATGCACCCGAAACGTGAACAGAACATCGCAGACCGAAGCGATAAATGCTCTCGACCAACATCCCTGTTCACGTAGTCGCAAGGTTATTTCTTGAAAATTCGGTTTCTTACGTACACAATCCGGCAGTTCGTAGGTTGGGTTGAACGACTATCCTTGAGCGATCCAACACGGAAGGAGGAAGTTCGAGTTTTCATTTCGCTTGGAAGAACCGAAATTTGAATGAAGCCCAACACATCATCGCATATACCACTACCGTAAGAACCTGTTTGAAAACTCGGTTTCTTTGAGATATCCCTATACCAATGTTTCGTAAGCCCCAGAGGGGCGGAAGGTGTATAGTAACACCGAGACCCCATGTATCTAAGCCCCAGCGGGGCGACAGGTGTACATCAAGTCACAGTATAAACATGGAAGTCACTCTTCAAATGACCAAAAATGGCGTTGCAACAGATTATTCAAACAGGCTCTAAGAACGTTCCTGTACACCAAATCAGACGCGATTATCCTACTAAACGCCTGAACCTACTTGAATCAGAACCGTTCTCGTAGTAACATATCAGAATCACATAGCCGCTCGGGTGAAGACTCTCTGCCAATAGCAACTCATCTCATTTAGCCACCCGATTTTCTGGGTGCAACAGCAATAAATCAAAATTTTTCTTCTAACTGTTTAGTCCCTTGATTTCTGGAGTCGAGCACTGTGAATCTAGACTGCTTTTTTCCTATGTTCTGAGCTGATTTCGTGTGTATGCCCATTTTTCCGGTTTGTAGTAGGGCAATTCATTGCCCGTCCTATGGCTCTGGGGTTTTACTGACCACTAATCACTAGCCACTAAACACTTACCTTTCCTCAATACCGTACTCACTGACACGTGCAAATTGAACCGATTACTCGGACATCCCCAAACTACCCGGAGCAACTGAAAAAATACTTGAAGACCGATGCCCCGGAAACCGTTTGGAGTCGGGGAAACATTAACCTACTGACAAGTCACGACGCCCGCCAAAACGGAGAACTTTGGGCGATCTTCTGCTCCAACAAATGTCCCGGCGAAACCATCTTGAAAGCCCACGACCTAGCCCAGCGATTCAGAAGATTGGGTAAATCGACCATAGGCGGGTTTCATACACCGGTTGAAAAGGAATGCCTCCGCGTATTGCTGCGCGGCACTCAACCGATTATTATCTGTCCTGCACGGAGCATTGAAAATATGCGACTAAAACCGGAGTGGAAACGAGGGCTGTCCGATAATCGTCTACAGCTCCTATCAATGTTTGGTAGCCAATTTCGGAGATCTACTGTACAATTGGCGACGCAACGCAATGAATTTGTTGCGGCGCTTGCGGACAGAATCCTTGTCCCCCATGCCGCAGAAGGAAGTAGAACGTTGGAATTGGCAAAGATGATTTCCGAGTGGGGCAAACCCCTATTCACCTTTGACACAAAAGCAAACCGACCGCTGCTCCAGCTCGGAGCGCAACGACTCGAAAATCCGTAACGGGCTCAACCATTGAGCAATCGGACATAACGGCTGATAGGAGGTGTCCTCAATTGAAATTAACAAAGATGACACGTGCAGTTTGTCTTTTAGCGGCTCTTGGTTTCAGTGTTGTTGTTCTCCTTCGATTTTACTGGCAAACCCAAGACAGAGTTGCGGACTCGTGGGATGCTTGGATTGACGATAGAACAGAAACCTGGACCGAGATGGACGTTGCCGCACGCAAGAAAGCAATTCCACGCGATTCGATAGATGAAAACAAGCTCGCCAATATACGCGCAGGACATCGCATGGACCTTGAAAATTTCGCGGCAGAGATGAGGGCAAAATACGCCTCTCCAGCAGAAATGGAGGCGAATGGAGAAGGTATAAGGTTAGATAGCATCACATACGAAATCAGCGAACCGGAAAAATATACCGGCGCTCAGACAGTTTCCGCCCTGATGGAAGCGTTTGATGCGCAAGATCGCAGAGGCTATACCGATGCCTTAGCCGAATCGAAGTATCCGCGCGAGGAATGGCTCGCCTTACTTCTTGACAAAGGGCTCCGCGTTGGCGATTACTCCGATTATTCTCTGTATATGAACCTGCGCTCCAATCTGGTGCATCTCGAAAATGAACCTCGGACGTGGGCATCAGGCCGAGACGGGATTCCGCCTACCAATGATTGGGGAACGTTCAAGGAGGCATATATTAACAGGCAGGTTTGGGAGTGCCAGCAAATCTTTGAGGCAAAGCAAATCGACCCAAGCGTATGGAGTGGACTGTTTATGGGTCCGGGAGGCCGCACCTTTTTACCGTACTCTGAGGGGCAGATTTACGTCGAAAGATCTGAAACCAGTTATGCGCTGTATGGACCTAAACTCTCAGAGCGCCAAGAGCGGGAACTCGCATATTATGGAAAATCTCCCGATGGTTACGATGTTGTTTATATTGATGAAAACGGCAATATTCTCACCGAACCGCCGCCAACCGTCTCTATGCCATGGTACGAAACATTGTGGAGGGTTCTAAGCGGGACAAAATAAGTGGATTGGTTACGAGATGTGTGCCGGGTAGGGAAAGACAATCAATTTTTGATGGGATTGGCGAGATATGGAACAGGCAGATTACAGATTCTTCCGAGAACACGGATACCTGCCACTCGGCAAAATCCTGACGGCTGAGGAGGTAGCGTACTACACCGCTGTCTTTGACCGTGATTGGGCGGAGGCACGAGAGCGCTGGTATTCGGCGCCCAATCACCAAATCATAAACTGCGATGCGCTCGTTAGCTCCCCTGAGATTGATGGTCTCATCCGCCATCCAAAGATAATCCAGCCGTTGCACGACCTAATGGGTGAAAAGATTTGCTTCTCGGAGATATGCATCCGGCACATGGCAGCCTACGAGTCGCCTGAGTTGAAACGATCCTGGCACCGAGATCGACCGCACTGGAAAGAACACCCCTTACGAATCGGCTACGTGCAAGCTGTTGTGTATCTCACGGATGTCGACGAAACGACGCACTGTTTTTCTATCTCACCGGAATCGGCGAGTCAGGAAATCTTGGATATTGAAGCCCAACTAGAACGGGGCGGCATCCATGATTTATACGGCGAAGCCGGAACGGCAATCCTATTCAACGTCTCCGTCCTGCATACGGCAACGGTGCGTCAGACGCGGAAGGAGAGAAAATCGGTGCAAACCTATTACGGACACCCGCATCGCGAGTTCCTGAGCAACGATTCATTGATACCCGCGAGTTTCTGGCGCGATCATTCGGACACGGAAGTCAGGGCGTTTTACGGAGTGCTCAACGAAAAGACGCGCGAATACTACGAAGAAAACAGTTGAAGGAGTCTGACTGGTGATGTCACCAATGACTATGATGTAATTGTTTAGTCTATTGGTGTGGATTTGGCAATCTAGACCGAGCGTGGGCAGGGAACGTGCCGAGTAGGGAAGTACAATGCTAATTCCGGGTGATCGGGGACTTACATGTCCAGACCGGACGTGCGACGAACTGTAATTCTCTCAAGTAACACTCGACATTGCACTCCTCTGGAGTGCAGACGCGAGGAGGAATCGTGTTCTATTGACAT
>JAJDTR010000085.1 GCA_022827055.1 Candidatus Poribacteria bacterium
ATTAAGAAGTTCGCCGCCGGTGGTGATGCCTGCGTGTTGTCCACCATCAACGGTGACAGCAACGTGCCGTTCTACAAAGAGTTTGCCAACCAAGGGCTGACCTCCGATGACTGCCCGATCATGGCTTTCTCGGTCGCGGAAGATGAATTACGAGCGATGGATGTGCCGCCTCTCGTCGGGCATCTTGCTACGTGGAACTATTTTCAGAGCATCAAGACGCCTGAAAACAGGAAGTTCGTGAAAAACTTCAAGGCGTTTTGTGAGAGAGAAAACCTGCCCGGCGGTTCAAAGCGTGTAACCGATGATCCCATTGAGGCTGCTTACTTCGGCGTCTACGTGTGGAAGGCGGCGGTTGAGAAAGCAAAGTCCTTCGAGGTCGACAAAGTACGTGAAGCTGTCTACGGACTGGAGTTTGACGCTCCCGGCGGCAAGAAAAAGATGCACGCCGACAACCAGCACACGCTGAAGCCGGTTTACGTTGGCGAAATCATGAAGAACGGCCAGTTCAAGATTATCTACAAATCTGACGGACTGGTTTCTCCTGACTCTTACAGCGCTTATCTCCATCCGGATGGCAACTTTCCAGCGCCGACCGGTGGTCCCAAGGGAAGAACGACCGCCGGCATGTAATTCGGGTTGCTGGTTGACTGTTCGCCTTTTTTCATAGAGTTTGCAAAGCGTAAAGTATTGTCCGATTTTTACGCTTTGCGACTCTTTTTTTGTGTTACTTAAACAATATTTTCAGAAGGGCTGAACTGTCTCGACTCTCCATCGAGCAATTTTCGCGAAAAGTCAAAATGTCTAGAGTCACAATATTCTGTCTCATCACGCTACTTTCCACGTTCTTCTCCCCCGGTCTTGCCCCTCCCAGTTCTGCTCAATCTAACGACGAATTCATCCGTGCCGAAGTCCAGAAACTAGCTGCCGAGAGCGGGGCAATACGCAAAGCAGCAGTCATGACGCTGGCAAAGAGCGGTGACATGCGTGTGGAGGCAATCCTGGAGTCGTTTAAATTGGCGGAACTCTATCTCTGGAACGATGTCGTCGTTTTGTGCAAGGAGATGCTTGAAGACGACGATTACAACGAATTCTGCCGACTATCCGATGCACTGACCGGCGAACCGCTACTGGACGCAAGCGGGAAACAGTATGAAATCCCTATCGAGGAACTTCAAGAGATAGCACCGTCACGCGCAGAGCGCAAGTTGACGAACAGTGCGAAGTTCCTCGCCAGACTTTCGTCGCCGGACAGAGAAATTCGCATGTCGGGTGCCAAAAAATGCGGCGACCCGCCTGGGATAATCGAATCCGTCTCACAGCTTGAGGCGATGTCGGAAAACGACCCTGTCAAAAAGATTCGGTATATCGCCAAGGAAAGCCTGCTTCTAATTCGCTTGAACCAGACGACCTTGGAAAGAGACTCAGAAGCGCATCTTGGTATTGTCCGTGAATTGGGAAAGATGAAGAGTATGCGCGGATTGCCGCGCCTACAGGAAACGTATGATGGTTTAGCCCAAGGATTTGAGATTCCCGTCGCTGCCAAGGATGAGGCTACGAAAACATACAAATTCGCAGTCGACCAAATCAACGGATATCAAAGTTTTGTGGGTGGGGTCGGAAATGTATTTCGCGGGCTGTCTCTTGGATCCGTACTCATACTCATGGCGCTAGGTCTCGCCATTACGTTCGGCCTGATGCGTGTCATCAATATGGCGCACGGCGAATTGATGATGATCGGTGCTTATGCGACTTTCGAGATGCAGCGATTGTTCGGGCATTCTCCTGACAACCCTTCAGATCTGTATTATGTCGCAGCGCTGCCGGTCGCGTTTTTGTCGGCGGCAATTGTCGGCTATCTAATCGAAATCTTGGTTGTCCGCCATCTGTACCGCCGCCCTCTTGAATCACTATTGGCTACCTGGGGAATCGGGTTAATCCTTATTCAAATCGTGCGCATCCGATACGGCGACAACATCGGCGTCAATGCACCAACGTGGGCACGGGGCGGGCTTGAAGTCATGCAAGACCTCATCGTGCCTTACAGTCGTTGCTTTATCATTGTTCTGTGCGGCTTATGCGTTCTGCTCATTTACTATCTGATGAATCACACGAAATTAGGTTTGCGCATGCGTGCAACCATGCAGAATCGAGAAATGGCAAACAGCGTAGGTGTGAACACGGGGCGCGTAGACCGCTACACTTTCGCCTTCGGCTCGGGAATCGCCGGAGTTGCGGGCTGCGCGTGGACACTCATCGGCGGCGTCACCCCGGATATGGGACAGACCAATTTCATCATTGACTCGTTCCTCGTCGTTGTCACTGGCGGCGTCGGTGAGTTGATTGGCGTCATCTGCGCGGGATTGGGAATTGGCGTGCTGACGAAGGTAATTGAACCAACGACAATCGGGCCTTTCGTAGTTGGAGCGATTTGGGCGAAAATCTTGCTCCTGATTATCATTGTCGGGTTTATCCAGTTCAAACCGGCGGGCCTGTTCGCGCCGAAAGGTAGACTCAGCGATGTTTAGAATTGGCGCGCTCAAGCAAGTAGGAGATTTCCTGCAGGACGCAGGGAGGTCGAAACAGTCAAGCACGGTCAATCGCGGGATTTCGTTCTTCGTGCCATGGGTGCTGTTTTTTGTCGGCTTAGTTGTCATTCCACTGCTTTACTATACCGGGCTGATTACGATAGGAACGGTAAACATGCTCGGTCGATACATGGCGTTCGCGATTGTCGCTGTCGGCTTAGATCTGATATGGGGCTACACCGGCATCCTGAGTCTCTGTCAAGCCTTTTTCTTCTCACTCGGTGGCTATGCGATGGGGATGTATTTGGCGCACCACGGCGGGCCGGAGGGAATCATCGACGCCAATGGTTGGAAGATTCCCGCATGTCTGTACGTTGTCTATCCTTACAAGGTGGGCGAAGCCCCCGCGGACGCCCTCGTCCCATGGTTTTGGAAGCCGTTTTATACGCTCCCTGTCACGACAGTCTTAGGGTTGCTCGTACCAGGTTTAGCTGCTTTGGCGATTGGTTATTTCGGTTTTCGTAGCAGAGTTCGTGGCGTGTACTTCGCTATCTTGACGCAGGCGATTACGGTGGCTGGCTGGCTCGTGTTCTGCATGAACAACATGAAACTGTGCGGCACAAACGGATTGACTCGGTTCGACAGAATTGCGGGATTCAAACTGACTAACCCCAGCGTCAAAGTGAGCCTCTATGTTATCACTTTGTTGGCACTCGTCGGAGTCTACCTCCTGTGCAAACATGTCGTCAAATCTCGCGTAGGACGCATCCTCATCGCAATTCGAGATGACGAACCGACTCTGCGTTTTTCCGGTTATAAACCCTATATCTATAAACTCTTCGCCTTCTGCCTCGCTGGAATGATTGCAGGATTGGGAGGTATGCTTTACGCGCCTCAGATGGGCATCTTTACGCCTACGAACATGGAGGCGAGCGCATCAATTTTGGTTGTCGTCTGGGTCGCGGTCGGCGGACGCGGCGCACTTTCCGGCGCTATTCTCGGCGCATTGGCGGTGAATCTCCTCTATAACTTTTTTACATCGGAGAAAAATCTCTGGTTGCTTACTTGGAAAGCGGAGTATTGGCAATTTGTCTTGGGCGGATTGTTCATCGGCGTCGTGCTACTCTTCCCCGGTGGCTTGATTGACCTGTGGCGCCGTCTGGTGGGTACTCAAGACAATGACATAACGACCTACACCTAGGAATGGAGCGGACCGATAATAGCATGGATCAAGCCCAACGAACCGCAGAATACAAAGAATATAGCCCTCGAGAGAGCCGACTCTCCGAAGAAAGATATCTACTTTTTTTGGAAGACATTACCGCCGTCTTTGACGGTTTCAAAGCATTGGACGTAGAAGCGTTAGGCATAGAACACAATGAGCTCCGTGTCATTATTGGACCTAACGGCGCGGGCAAGACAACACTCTGTGATGTTGTGAGCGGTAAAACTCGCCCGACGACCGGGTACGTGTTTTACGATGGCGCCGATATCACTAACCAGACGGAGGAAGAGATTGCATTGCGGGGCATCGGCAGAAAATTTCAAACGCCCACCGTCTTTGATAGCCTCACAACCTACGAAAATATGGAACTCGCCCTTCCCGGACATTATCGTCTGTGGTCTAACCTGTTTGGATCAACGACGAAGGATCAGGAAGAACGCATCTTGGAGATTTTGGAACGAGTCGGACTAATTGATGAGTTGCACCGCGAAGCCAAATACCTGAGTCATGGTCAGCGTCAGTGGCTTGCGATTAGCACCCTGATTCTGTCAGATCCAAAACTGTTGCTCGTTGACGAACCCGCCGCCGGATTGACAGATGCAGAAACGGCATTGACGGCAGAACTCCTTCTCGAGTTAAAGGATGACCATACATTGATAGTTATCGAACACGATATGGATTTTGTGCGCCAACTGGATTCATTCGTCACGGTCTTGAACGAAGGCGCTATCATGGCTGAAGGAATGATGCGCGACGTTCAGCAAAATGAGGAGGTTATCGAAGCCTACCTGGGTAGGTAAGTTATAGATATTTTTTAAGATATAGAGATGCAAATCTTAACCGTTGAACGATTCTTGAATTCCTGCTATAATATGAATGAGAGGTGATAGCCGCTTTTGTGAGGGAGATGCGACAGAAATTGCACGCGTCCATGTTTCTCCCGTTCGGTCAGATTCTGGACATGAGATGCGTTCTTGTCCCTACACCTCAGCCGAGACGCACGGACATCTTCGCCAGCCATTTTGTCTATCCCCTAGTCCCAATTCTATAGAGCCTGTTTGGAGCAGAAATGCTTACAAAACTGATTTGCCGTAATTTCAAATGCTTTGGAGAGGTCCACATCGAATTGGGCAACCCTGTTGTTTTTATTGGCCCCAACAACTCCGGCAAAACAACGGCTCTACAAGCACTCGCGCTTTGGGATGTCGGTCTCAAGCGTTGGAACGAACACCGTAAAGGGAAACCGAGACCCGAGAGACGCCCGGGCGTTGCTATCAATCGGCGTGATTTAATTTCGGTCCCTATTCCGAGCGCTAGGCTGCTTTGGCAGAATCTGCGAGTTCGCGACGTACAGCGGGTCAATAATCAGCAGCGCACCCAAAACATTCGGATGGACATCATCGTCGAAGGCGTAACCTTCGGCAGGAAATGGGTCTGTGGCTTGGAATTCGACTATGCCAACGAAGAATCCTTCTACTGCCGCCCACTTCGTCTGACTGAAGGAGGCGGCGAGGCATTGGAACGAATGGCTATCCCTGAAGAGACGACGAATCTTGATGTCGCCTTCCTTCGTCCCATGTCTGGGCTGGCGTCGAATGAGACACGCTTTGATCCCGGCGCAATCAACGTTCGAGTTGGTGAAGGACGCACCTCCGAAGTGTTACGCAATCTATGTTTTCAGGTTTTGCACGAGCGGCGTGACGAAGAAACTTGGGAAGCGATTTGCCGACAGATTAGGGAGTTGTTCGGTGTCCAGCTAGATGAGCCGGTTTACATCCAA
>JAJDTR010000077.1 GCA_022827055.1 Candidatus Poribacteria bacterium
TGCTGTAGGGAACGCAGATCTGCGTTCCCTACAGCACGTTTGCGTTAATACTATTCTGAGAACATAGAGTCATATCATGAGTGAAGCAGGAGCCGCACCCATTACCGCGCCGGGCTGGACGGCGAAACCCAAGGATGGCGTTTCGATCGTCGATTGCGACGTGCACCACAACTTTCGAGATCCGCGCCAACTGTTACCATACCTGTCGGCATTCTACCAGGAACACCTCCTGGATCAGGGTCTGCATCTTGGCACTTATTCAAACGTCCCGATTCGGCGCGTTCGCACCGATCTGAAGGGACGCATCCCGAAGGACGAATTCGTAGAGGAGGATTTCTCAGGAGGTGATCCGCGGGATTTCAATTTTAAGTTGGAATTTCTGCAGGAGGAACACCTCGACCGCTGGAACATCGATGTTGCGCTTCTCACCGGTCCCCCGCCCTTCTACGGCTATTCGGGGCTGCCCGATCCGGATTGGGCTGCCGCGTTGTGCCGTGCGTTCAACGATTGGACCATCGAGCATTGGCTTGAGCGCGACGAGCGTGTGGTCAACGCTATTCTGGTGTCTCCGTCGGATCCTGCCCAGGCTGCAGAGGAGATTGATAGACTTGGAGATCGGGCGGACACGGCCGCCGTGTTGGTGCCGTTGAGCGCGAGCATGCCCTACGGCAATCGATTTTATCATCCCATCTGGGAGGCGTGTGAGCGCCACGGGCTGCCAGCAATCTCGCATGTCGGCGGCGACGGAGGCGCTACCAGAGCTACCCCCACCCCAGTTGGCTTTCCCACCTATTACATGGAATCCCGAATGAGCCGTCCATACGCCGCCAGCGCACATGCGGCGTCGCTGATTTGCGAAGGGGTGTTCGAGAAGTTCCCGAACTTCAAGTTTGCCCTCGTTGAAGTCCAACAACTCTGGGCGGTACCCGTCATGTGGCACATGGATTCCGACTGGAAAGGGCTGCGTGACCAGACGCCTTGGCTTAAACGCCTGCCGAGCGAATACTTCCGAGACCACATCCGAATCGGCACGCAGCCGATGCACGAGCCGGAGAAATCGGAGCAGATGTACCAAATGTTGGAGATGCTCCACGCGGACGAAACGCTCATCTATTGCTCGGACTTTCCCCACTTCGACTGGAACGACCCGGTAACAGTCTTTCCCAAACTCCCGGAAGAGCTGCATAGGCGCATCTTCGCCGACAACGCAATCGAGATGCTGCGGTTAAATGGGAGGTAGCCTCCGGTGGAGCGCGTCGTTGTTGCCAAGGTGTGGGAGATTCCGCCGGGGGGCCGCAAGATTGTCGTACCGTTTCGGGGCAGAGCGGGCATCGGCGTCTTCAACGTCAACGGTTCGGTTTATGCGGTGCGCAACATCTGTCCGCACAAGCATGGACCGCTCTGCACGGGAGAACTGAGCGGCTGGGTTGACACCGAGGCGCCGCCCTCCGTTCAGAGTGCTGATATTGCCGTCGACGGACTGGGGGAAATTTTACGCTGCCCATGGCACCAGTGGCCATTCGATATTGCCACCGGAAAATGTCTGACGGATCCGAGCGTTCGGGTCAAGACCTATCCGGTGAAAATTGACGGCGATGACATCGTCGTCGAATATGAAAGCTGAAATGGTATTCGTTATGGAGGCGCAATGAGTCTTGAACCAGGGGAACGAGGCGGGAAATCGGGGGACAGAATCGTTCAAGAGAATCAACTGCCTGGCAGCCCCTCGACGGAGTGGGACATTAACGGTCAGGGCGATCCGACGATTCAAGGTTTCGGACACGATATCAGTATCAATTGCGGCGAGACAATCTTCTTCAAGATAAAAACCGACTCGACTGACTATCGGATTGACATCTATCGGCTGGGCTATTACGGCGGTATGGGCGCACGCCTCGTTGACACGATCGAACCGTCGGTCAAGCTGCCGCAGTCTCAGCCGGAAGGCATCAGAGATTCGGCGACACACCTTTACGATTGCGGCAATTGGACTGTCTCGGCCTCTTGGAAATCCCCTTCGGACGCAGTGTCGGGCGTCTATTTTGCCCGATTGGTGCGGCAGGATTCGAGTCCCGCGAGCTGGCGCGCGGACAACGGGGTGCATGAACCTGCGGTCGCGCCGGCACCATTCGCGCACGCCTACGGCGCGTTGGGGCATGGACGCTTAGCCAACGCGCTGCGCGAACCGCGAGCGAGCCACATCTACTTCATCGTGCGAGACGATGAGGGTTGCTCGGATATTCTATTCCAAACAGCGGATACAACATGGCAAGCATATAACCGCTACGGCGGGCACTGCACCTATGCGCGTTTCAATCCGGACAATCCGCGCGCGCACGGGGGACCGCCTCGCTCGTACAAGTCAAGTTACAACCGTCCCTTCGAGACACGCTATTATCGGGCGGTAAACATGGTTTTCAATGGCGAGTATCCCTTCATCCGGTGGCTTGAAGCGAACGGCTACGATGTCAGCTACTTTACCGGCGTGGATAGCGACCGGCGCGGCGAGGAGATTTTGAAACACCGGTTGTTTCTGTCGGTCGGTCATGACGAATACTGGTCGCTTGACCAGAGGAGGCATGTCGAGCACGCGCGCGATGCGGGGGTGCACCTCGCTTTCTTTAGCGGAAACGAGGTATTTTGGAAAACACGCTGGGAACCCTCCATTGACGAGGAAAAGGTGCCTCATCGAACCTTGGTCACCTACAAGGAAACGCACGACGACGCCAAGATTGACCCGGTTCCCGATGTCTGGACCGGAACCTGGCGAGATTCGCGGCCCTTCAATCCGGAGGGAGCGCAGCCGGAGAACGCGCTAACGGGCACGATTTTCACCGTGAATGCGTGGCGCAACGACCCGCTCATCGTGCCGTCGGAATACGCCAACTTGCGTTTCTGGCGGAACACCGAGGTCGCACGACTCGATCCGGGAGAGAGGGCGGTTCTGTTGAAGGGATTGCTCGGGCACGAGTGGGATGAAGACATCGACAACGGGTTTCGTCCGCCGGGTCTCTTCCGCTTGTCGGAGACGACCATCGACAACGTTATGTATCTTCAGGACCACGGCTCGGTATTCGACTCGGGCACGGCAACCCACCACCTGACGCTGTACCGTCACGAAAGCGGCGCTTTGGTCTTCGGCGCGGGTACGGTCCAGTGGGGTTGGGGGTTGGACGCGCATCACGACACCGAAACCGGCATTCCCCCGGAGCGTGCCAATGAACATGGCACCCGCGTGGGTGTCGACCCGCATGCTCCGGATAGGAACATCCAACAGGCGACCGTAAATCTGTTCGCGGACATGGGGATACAGCCGTCAACGCTTCAGGACGACCTTATCCCGGCCAGCGCCTCAACCGACTCTGATCCCCCAAATTCGACCATTCACGTTCCTGCGGATGGCGCGATTCTGTCGCAAGAAGAGCTGATTGTCAGAGGCGGCGCCCTGGACGAAGGGGGCGGCGTAGTAGCAGGGGTCGAAGTATCGGTCGACAACGGCGGCACATGGCATCCGGCAGATGGACGAGAGGCTTGGAGTTACCGATGGACTCCGGCGGAGACTGGCAGTTTCACAATCTTTAGCCGTGCCGTCGATGACAGCGGAAACTTGGAACAGCCGAGCACGGGCGTAACGGTGACGATTGCATCGGAGCAAGGGGGATAGCGCTTTTTGTTTGTTAGGACAAACTTGCTTGCGAATATGGTGCAAACACAAGTATTATATAAAAAGCCAGATCCCTAGATGCACCGAGGCTGACCTGATTTAAAGACTCAAGTCAAACTCACGTTACTCGGAAACAATGCGCGTGATTCGCGCAAAGGAAGAGAATCATGGCACATCTTACCGCCTCTCAAGTGACACACTTTGAGGAGCAGGGGTACTTGGTCGTGGAAGATCTGTTTGACCCCGAGCAAGACATTGATCCGGTCATTGAGGAGTACGCGACCGTGTTGGACCAGCTCGCCCAAGAGCTGAAGGAGAAAGGGGAAATCTCGTCCACGTATGACGACCTTCCGTTTGGCGACCGACTGACGAAAATCTACGCCGAATCCGGCAAGGTGCATGCGCAGTATTTCGACTTTTCGTTGCCGCAGCGGAACGTGCAGGCGGATACGCCGATGTGGGTGGGTCCCGCGGTGTTCAGGATGCTGCGAAACGAAAAGCTCCTTGATGCCGTCGAGTCGCTGATTGGACCTGAAATCTACTCCAACCCCGTGCAGCACGTGCGCCTTAAGCCGCCGGAGCATTTATGCCCGATTAACGAGGAGACCGGGAATATCCAGCTAGGGGCGACCCCGTGGCATCAAGACACCGGCGTTGTTACGCCCGAAGCCGATGAAACAAACATGCTCACGGTGTGGTTCTGCCTGTGGGATGCGCCGATCGAGAGCGGTTGTTTAGAGGTTATTCCGAGGAGTCACCGCGAGGGATTGCTCCAACACTGCCATGCACAAGGGCAAATGTCGAGAGGATTCGGGCTGCACATTCCGGACAAATTCCTGCGTTCGGGGGATGGCGTCCCGCTTCCCATGAAGCGCGGATCGGTGCTATTTTTCCACCGCCTGAACCGCCACTCTTCGCTGCCAAACACAAGCGATAACATCCGATGGAGTTTCGATCTTCGCTACAATCCGATGGGTCAACCAACGGGGCGCGGCGCATTTCCGGGTTTCGTCGCGCGCAGTAGATCCAATCCGGGGAGCGAACTGCACGATCCGATAGAATGGGCGAATAGGTGGTATGACACCCGCAGCAAACTTGCCGAGAGTGAAAATCCGACTTTCAACCGCTGGACGGCCGACAGCCCCACCTGCGCCTGAGGAAAGCTCAAGAGTCGATACCGCCTATAGTCAATTCCATTCATATTTACACATATTTCGGTAGGTGCGGTTTCTAACCGCACCTACGCGACTGATGAATTCCGCATTGGTTAAGAAATCGAACCTACCGCAGTGTATGAATGATCATTGGTATTACTATAGATAATTCAAGATGGAATTGTTTCCTGTCCGTTATTTCCCGATTCATCAAACCATGTCACGTTTTCGAGAAACACTGACACATACACTCATCGGGTGTCTTGCATTGTATCTGGTTTTGGCGCCAGCGGTTGATGGCTGGTCGAACGAGGTAAGTCTCGCGCTCAAGCCGCTAAGGACCGATCCCCCGACTTCCATGACCCCCACCTGAAGCGCCTGACCTGGTGAAGGCGCACCGCTTCGGGGAAGCGGTATTCAGACCACGTGGGCGTTTTCTTGGCGCTATGTGGATACGGAGAAGGATCGTCCCCGCTGGCGGATGACGTTGAATTACCAGTTCCTAAGGAGGATTCAACTCGGCCTTGAATACAATCCCGCGGCGTCGGAAATCTCCCCGCTCCTCAACGCATTCCTCCTTACAGAAACAGCTAACCGCCCCGCCCTATTCATCGGGACAAGTTCGGACCGTATCGGTTCGCCCGCCGGTACTCAAGCCTACTATTTTACGCTCGCCAAGCGCCTGCCGCGCCTGCCGCTGTCGTTGTATGCGACCGTGAACTATTCGGAATGGGACGACGGATTCAACTTCCCATTCGGCGCTACGGTCGACTTTGGCAAGGGGTTCTCCGGCCGCGGGATGTATGACGGAGATCGGTCGCACCTGATGTTCAACTATTTTCATAGACAGCACGGCGTCAGTCTCATGTACATCTGGCTTGAGCGGTTCGGCATCGCGATGTCCACGGCGTTTTGAGCCGGTTACTACGTGAGATGGTGGGCAGTGCCCACCCTACAATACCTCTGTGTTTGGTTTGGGGTCTACGTGGCGGCGGGCAGCGGTTTCACCACAAAGTCATTTCGTTTCGACCGGTCGGTGCCTCGCATCAGGAATAGCGATCTTGGCTGTTCCCATTTCTCAATGTCGCGGTCATAAACAGAGGTGGTAGGAAAAAAACGCAGCGTCATGCCGCGGCGGGGTGTACCGGAGGTGTTGGGTTCAGAGCCGTGCACCAGAAATACATCGTGAAGCGAAATCTGTCCAGATTCCAAAACGATATCCGCAGCGGTACTTTCGTCAAACTCCGAATCGAGGAGCTCAAGCGAAAGTACGAGATCATCGCTTGGGTTGTTTTCGTGCTTGAACAATTTGCCCGGCTTGTGCGAGCCGGGAATAACCCGCAGACAGCCGTTCTCGGTGTTGGAATCGTCGATCGCAATCCATACGGAGCAACTTGCGAGGGGTCGAATAGGCCAGTAGCGTCCGTCTTGATGCCAAGGCACCCGTTTGCCGTCATGGGCGGGTTTGCCAAAATAGCTGGAATTCCAAATGGCTACATCCTCTCCGAGAATCTGGGATACCATGTCGAGGATGTCCGCGTTCCGCGCATAATTTAGGAATGCCGTGTCGTAGATGAGCAGAGCCGCGCAATTCTGCCGGAATTCGGGGTAGCGTTCCAGAAACCGATCAAAGTCGTCCTTGATTGACTGTATGGTCGAGTCGGGCAACCGGAAATCCGGAATCACGAAACCCTGTTCGCGGTAGTGTGTTAGTTGCTGCGGTGTTAACATAGAGCCTGCCTCAAAAGCAGCGGTTAGTAACTAGCGGTGAGCGGTCAGTCATGACTCTGAAATCAATTCGCGCAGGTGCCGAGCTGCCAATCTGAACGTCTCCCGGTCGCTGCACCGATTGACATCTTGCCCTTCAAACGTGATGGACATCACACCGTTGAAATCCACGGACTTCAGAATCCGCACGATGCGGGAGTAATCCAGCCATTCCTCGCGACCGTTGTCGATTTTGTAGATTTTTGCCCGGACGTAGGCTGCGTAGGGAGCCGTCTGTTCCATATACCGGTAAATATCGACGTTCTGATTGCCAACACCGCGATTCAACCCGGGTGATCCGACCCATTGCCCGGTGTCCAAAATAAATGTAAAGTTCTCACGGTCCGTATCTCGGAGTATGCGCAAGATGTCATCGCCGGTGCATGGATGATTTTGCAAGCCCACCATGATTCCGGCGTCGGCCGCGAAATCGCACACTTCCCGGAAGCATTCAATTTCACTTTCACCGCCGCCCTCCTCCGGGGCGCCGCAGAAGAGTCGAATCATGGGCGCTCCCAAAAACGCCGCCATTTCCACATCCAATTTGGCTTGCTCCACCTTCGCTCGCAATTCCTCCTCGATCCCCACGAAATGGCCGCCGGACGCCAGATACCCGATGGGTAACCCCGCCTTCAGACATTTTAGTTTGATGTTGAGCAGATAGTCTGGATCGCGGGAGTTGAATCCGACATCGGCACGGAAATCTATGGCATCCAGCCGCAATTTATACGCCAGGTCGATGAAGGATTCGACATCCGGGAACGCTTTGGGTTCGTCTTTGCCGAAATATGAGGCGTAGATGCCAATTTTAATCATTCACCTCCTCCATTGTCGGAAACCCACGCGGAAAACACGCTTATTCTCATAAGTCGCGGTAGGTAGATTAGAATTTGCCGGCGATTAATGTGAGCGCATGCTTAATGGTAGGGGCGAGGTTTCCTCGCCCAGTGGGTTGGAGGCTCTCTATGAGATTAGCTTTTGCCGGGGATTTACAATGGGAACTCTATCGCCTTGGGATCTACTATCGCCCTCCCTATCCGGTCGGTTGATCTATTCACTCACTTAATCCCTCCATATTCAGTCGGTTGATCGTTAGTCACGTGGTCAATCCCGGCTCCTACAGGCGCCGGTGCATCACTCATCGGGAGACATGGTCCACTCCGCCGATCTCGCGCAGACATTGCGAACTCATCCGGCGACGATGAGATGTCAAAAGGACCTACCTAGTAACCCTTACGCTTATCTATCACGCTCAGGAAGGGCTTGCCGACTAGGAATCGCTCAAGGTTGTCGCAGAATAGCCCGACCGTTCGATCATCCCGATTGGGCGAGCCGCCCGCGACATGGGGCGTGACGATGACGTTGGGCAAGTCCCAGAGCGGGCTGTTCTGAGGAAGTGGTTCTTCCGGGGTTACGTCCAATCCGGCGCCGCCAATCAAACCTTCCTCCAAAGCGCGGAGCAGGGAAGGCTCATCGACGATTTTCCCGCGTGTGACGTTGATGAGCAGCGCGCTCGGTTTCATCCGCCGGAAGGCGTCGTCATCAAACATGCCGTGGGTTTCATCCGTCAGCGGGGCGCAAATCGAAACAACATCCGATTCGGCAAGCAGGTCATAAAACCGGTCCATCTTCCACACTTCGTGGACAAATGAGGGGGCATCGACATCTTCGGGATCGACCGCAATCACGCGCATGTCAAACCCCTGCGCGCGTTTCGCCACGTCAATGCCGGTGCCGCCCAGACCCACGATTCCGAGGGTGCGGCCAGCCAGCTCCCAGGTCTCGTCGCGGATAGACCAGCGGTTTTCCCACGTGCGCTCGCGTACGGCGCGACCAACGCCGCGTATCAAACCGAGGATTAGTGCCCACGTCTGGTCGGCAAGGTGGGGACCGACATACCCCTTCGCACTAAGCAATACGACATCGCTCTCGACAAATTCGGGGAAAAGCAGTCCGTCCACGCCGGCGCCAAGAACCTGCACCCATTTCAGTTGCCGAGCGGCGTCGAAAAGCGATCGGTTGAAATCGCCGAACAGAATGTCAGTATCAGGAATTTCCTTGAGCCGCGCAGCCTCGTCCTTCGGCTCGGCGATTACGAGGTCGGGGGATACGGATTGAATCTGTTGGCGATGATCGGATGTAATCTCGGTGTTAATCAAAATCTTCATCTTTCATCCTCGCAAGTGCGTGAAAGTTATTGTCCAACTTCCTCAATTCACCACATACTGCAAGATAATGCCCAAGTTACCGACGATCCACCCCTTCTTGGAACTCGTCATGTGAATCGCTTTCAAGTCGTACCGAGTGTCACACCATTGGGGACGCCAGTTCTGCCCCCCGTCGGTCGTGTGCAGCACGACGCCCTCTCCGCCCACAACCCAGCCTTCCTTCGTGTCAAGGAAAAATACGCTGTCCAAGAAGTTCGTTGTGTTGCTTTGCTGCCGCTCCCATGTGTTGCCGCCATCTCTCGTGCGCATAATCGTCCCGTCAACCCCCACTATCCAGCCGTGGCGATGATCGGCGAAGAAGATGTCGTCGAGCCATAAACTACCAAAGTCCTGCTGTTGCACCCATTTCTTTCCTCCGTCGACCGTGTGCAGCAGTGTCCCGTCAAGACCGATGACCCATCCGGTTTTGGTGTCGACAAAGTGAAGCCCGAACAGGTTGTATCGCACCCCGCTATTCTGTGTAGCCCAAGTTTTTCCGCCGTCGGATGTGTGGATTATGGCGCCGCCGTTACCGATCGCCCAACCGGTTCTTTCGTCTACGAAAAAGACACCTAAAAGGAAATACGGCGAGTTCGACTCCTGCGATTCCCATGTCCTGCCGCCGTTTTTCGTGTGCAGAATCGTGCCGAACTCCGCGACCGCCCATCCTACTTTTTCGTTAATGAAGTATGTTCCGCCAAAGCACTCGTTCGTTCGACTGTCCTGCGATTCCCAATCCTTGCCGCCATTTTTCGTACACAAAATCTCGCCGCGATCGCCAACCGCGAATCCAATCTTATCGCTGACAAAGTAAAGGTCGTAGAGCAGGTAACTCTGCGAGGACTGTAGTTGCCACGTCGCTCCGCTGTTGGTAGTCTTGAAAATCGTCCCGGATTCGCCGACCGCCCAACCCACCTTGTTGTTCACAAAGTGCACTCCGAGCAAAACGTTGTCTCCTCCAACATGGAAGCGATGGCCTCCCCTCTGGTGTTTCCATGTCGTCCCGCCATCGTTTGTATACAGTACCACGCCGAGATCGCCGACAATCCATCCATGTTTCTCGTCGGCAAAGCAGATGTCGTACAGTAGGAAACTGTGAAGCGGTACACCTTCCATGCGCTCCGGTTGCCCGTACACCGTCAAGTGCCGCTTGTTCGATCCTTGTGTCAAATAATTCCAAGTTTGCCCGCCGTTGTCGGTTTTTAAGATTGCCCGTCTGTCACCGATGATCCAGCCCGTGGTTCGATTGACGAAATACACATCTGACAACGCATAACCGACGGGCGATTTTTGCGTCTCCCACGTTTCCCCTCCATCGCGCGTATGATAGATTAAACTGGCCTGTGAGACAATCCAACCGTGCTTCCGATCGAGAAAATATACGCCCCATAGCGAGTCTCTTGTGCCCCGACCAAGTTCCCGCTTCGTCCAGGTTTTCCCTCCATCGCGGGTGTGCAGCGCGGTACCCCAATCGCCGACGGCCCATCCTTCTTGCGGCGACAGAAATTGAATATCAATCAGGTCGTTGAAGGTATTCGTCCTCTGCCTTACCCAATCTTTTCCGCCGTTTTTCGTGTGGATAACAATCCCATCATTGCCGGCGATCCACCCCGTCAGGGCATCAACAAAATGTACCTTCCGAAGCGGGTGCTCATAAACGCCGCTGCTTTGGGGTTTCCACGTCGCACCGCCATCGGTCGTATGCGCGATGGTACTCTCCAACTCCTCGGCCAACGAACTCCCGTCATTGTTGCCGACAGTCCAGCCAGTATTTTCGTCGATAAAAAATACATCGTAGAATCGTGCTTCCCAATCCGCCCGCCGGACGGCTTTCCAGCGTCCGGATTTCGATCTGCTTCCGGTCTCACAGCCGCACATGGCAAGGATTGATATCCCGACGACAATCGACAGGATTATAGAATTTAAAATGGGGGGTGTATTGACACGATTGTGCTTCATAAAATCACCAGTTTTGCAGCTAGGTAATCTTAGAACAGAACTTCCGCAATGTCGTGCAAACCTTTCGGCGCATCCACGACCCACCGTGCGGCGCGGATGGCGCCTTTGGCGAATGCCTCTCGGGTATGCGCCCGATGCGTAATTTCAATACGTTCTCCGGCGCCTGCATAGAGCACGGTGTGATCGCCGGAAATATCGCCGCCGCGGATAGCATGTATCCCAATCTCTTTTTCTGGTCGAGCGCCCACCATGCCGTGCCTGCCGTAAGCACCCACCTCGGCGAGATTTCTATCAAGCGATTCCGCCAGCACTTCGGCGATTCGCAACGCAGTGCCGCTAGGAGAATCCGCTTTCTGGTTATGGTGCGCTTCGATGACTTCAACGTCATAGTCGTCGCCAAGCGCTTTCGCCACGAGTTGAACGGCTTGGAGCATAACGTTAACACCGACGCTCATATTTGGCGCCATCACGCACGGAATGTTCTGGGCGAGTTCCTGTACCTCTGCAAGTTCAGCCTCCGTGAATCCTGTCGTCGCAAGAACCATTGTTTTGCCTGCATCGACGACGTTACGCAGATGTTCAATCGATGCACTGGGCGCGGTAAATTCAACCACCACGTCCGCTTCATCCAATATTTCGGATAGGTTGTCACTAATCGGTACCCCGATTGTTCCTACACCGGCAACCTCGCCGATGTCCTCACCAAGCTGGGGGTGACCGCTGTATTCGATGGCGCCAACCAATTGCATATCGCTTTGTGTTACCACACCTTGGGAAATCATTTTCCCCATGCGTCCGCATGCGCCATCGATTATTACAGATATCATGATTCATTCCTTTCCACAATTCGGTGGGCAATTTATCTGCCACACTGTCACGTCGTTTTCAACCGTACCTTGACTCACGAAAAAAGCCCTCCTCCCCATCTCCTGCGCTCCCCAACCCCAAACAAGTGGGGACAAGGGGCTAGGGAGATCGAGAGGAGGGCTTTCGACTGGAAAAAACGGAACGATTAAGGGAAGCGCCGGCTCCTAGGAGTCGGCACCTCCCTTGACCATTCCGCTAAAGTCGGCTAGCAGAATGATCACCTCCTTCCTGTCCCAATGTGGACAATGTTACGATATCTAGGATAGCACTTCTCCCAGCTTTTGTCAATAACTATTAACGAGTGTGATAGGGGGCTATCAACTGAACGGATAGATCAAGTGACCGGATAGTAATCCTAGGACAATAGAAATCCCTTTACTGCAAGTCTTCTGTAGGAGCGAGTTCTGCTCACGATAAAAGGTCGCGACCTGGAGAGAATCCCTATCGCATTCGCTATTCGCTCATTTGATCTCCTACAGTTGGATTGTGGTATATGTGTAACTATGAATGCTAATGACTATGCCATCTTGATGTTCTCTTTCTCAATAGCGGCTCGTGGCTATTGGCATTCGCGGCAACTATGTATAAAAGGTAACTGTTTAGTTCAGCCAAAACGAGTGGCAATATTAGTTTGGCGGTGTATCGCGCCTGACTATCGGCGACGGGGTATTCCTGGATTATATGTGGGAGGGGCATCTTGCCCCGATATTCCGCGTTCACGATATATCAACTTACTAAACAACTATGCAATGAAAATCCACTTTCGGTAGGGAATCGCTCCTGCATCGGGGCAGAGGGGATCTCTATCGCACTCGCTATCCACTCGTTTGATCCCCTCCCACAAGGGATATCGCTCGCATGTTGGGTACATGAGAGAAATTGCCATCGGTCGTGGAATAAAGGGAGCGCCTTGTATTCGCTGCAAGGAGTCAATGGACTAAACAATTACCATAAAAGTACAATCCTCGGGGAATGTATGGTAAAATGGGGAAAAGAGGTACCTTACTACGAACGAGCAGTCTCAGATTTCGCAATTATGCTATCGAACTTCCTTGACGATGGCAAGGGAGCGTTATTTTAGGGAACACGGATTTGCGTTTCTACTTGTTGCATTCTTATTACAATACGGGAGGTATTCACTCTTGATGATACCCAAAGATTATGAGGAGCGCCTATACGCTGGCGTTCTTGGCAAGATAATCGGCGTTTACCTGGGACGCCCCTTTGAAAACTGGACGTACGACCAAATCATGGCTGATCTCGGAGAGATTAACTACTATGTTCATGAACGGCTGAATAAACCGCTGATTGTCACGGACGACGACATCTCAGGCACCTTCACTTTTTTCCGGGCGTTGGAAGATTATGGTGACAACCGCGAACTCACGGCTGAACAGATTGGTCAGTCCTGGCTCAATTACATTATTGAGGGGCGGACTATCCTCTGGTGGGGAGGGATGGGCAACTCAACGGAGCATACCGCTTTTTTGCGCCTCAAAGCTGGCACGCCCGCGCCCCAAAGCGGTTCAATCGAGTTGAACAGTCAAGTCGTAGCCGAGCAGATTGGCGCGCAGATATTTATCGATGCTTGGGGAATGGCGTGTCCCGGCGACCCCGGACTTGCCGCTGATTTTGCCCGCCGAGCCGGGAGTGTTAGCCATGACGGCGAAGCCATTTACGGAGCGCAGGTCGTCGCCGCGATTGAGGCGCAGGCATTCGCGGAATCCAACATCGATAACCTGTTGGATACGGCGGTCGGTTTCATTCCCAAAGATTCGGTCATTTACCAACTGATTGACGATCTTCGCGACTGGCATCAGCGGGATGGCGACTGGCGTTTGACACGGGAGCGAATCGTAGCCGATTACGGATATGACAAGTATGGCGGAAATGTGCACATGGTGCCGAATCACGCCTTGATTGTACTCGCTCTGCTTTACAGCGAAGACGATTTTCAACGCTCCTTAACCATCGTGAACACGGCGGGGTGGGATACCGACTGCAATTCCGGAAACGTCGGATGCATTATGGGCATCAAGAACGGCTTGGCAGGGATTGACGCAGGTCCCGATTGGCGCCGTCCTGTTGCGGATCGCCTGTATATTTCTGCCGCCGACGGAGGACGCGCCGTCACGGATGCGGTGCGCGAGACCTATACGATCAGTAAGGCGGCACGGGCGCTGGCGAATCAACCGATTGAATCCCCCAAAAAGGGTGCGCGATTCCACTTTGAACTCCCGGGATCGGTGCAAGGGTTCATGCTAGAGGAAAGCCCGGAAAGCGATGGAACGGCGGTGATCGAAAACGTCGTCGGTCATAGCGCCGGCGGTAACCGCAGCCTAGCCATCCGATACAATCAACTGGCGGTCGGTAGAATGGCGCGCGTGGCGACGCCGACCTTCATTCCGCCCGAAGCTATCGACATGTCGGGGTATGAGTTGATTGCGTCACCCACACTCTATTCGGGGCAGACGGTTCAAGCGCGCCTAACCGCAAACGAGGAAAATTGCCAGGCCGTGACGTGTACGCTTTACATTCAGGTCTACGGCGCGGATGACACGTTGGTCATGCGTCGGGGCGAAACGCATGAGGTATCACCGGGAGGTGAGGCGCTTTTTAACTGGCGAGTGGATCCGACGGATGGTGCCCCAATCGCCGCTATAGGAATTGAAGTAAGTTCGGACGCCGGAGTGTCCGGCGTTGTATACCTTGATTACCTAACTTGGGAGGGCACGCCGGAAGTGTCGTTAATCAAACCGTCTTCGGGCGGCACGATGTGGAAACGGGCATGGATCGACGCGGTTGACCAGGCGATTACCGATAGAGCAGATGTGGAAGCCTACCGCCTCATGCAGAACCACGACACGGGTTTATTTATTCAGGGGACTCGCGAGTGGGAGAACTATTCCTTTTCCGCTGCAGTCAGTCCGCATCTTGCCAAGGAGGCCGGAATCGCGGTGTGTGTCCAGGGCCTCAAGCGATATTACGCCCTCCTGCTTTGCGGCGACGGAAAGGCGCGCCTGATCAAGGAACTTGACGGACGGACGGAACTTGCGGCGGAAGAATTCGCCTGGGATTGGGATACGGACTACGAACTGAGTGTGGAGACGGTGGGCGAAAACTTGGTCGCCCGCATTGAAGGCGATGTCGTCTTCGAGTGTTCGGACACGGATCGTCCGCTGTTATCCGGCAGTGTCGCCCTTGTTTGTACCGAGGGGAGGGTTGATTTTCAGGCTGTTTCCGTTGGCGGGAGGGAACACGCGGTTTCTGGGCAGGTGTGAACAAATTCAGATTTCCGTTGATGTAGGGAACAACGATGGTTATTCCCCACGGAAAGATCCCCAAACTAAGCTGCTTTCGCTCCGGAGGAGATCAAGGAAACGGTTAGTGACTGCGATAGAAATCTTCTATGTCTGTAGAAACCCATACCGCTCATGCCCGCGCTCTGGTGAAACGAACTGTCCATAGCAAACGATGCCAACCCAAATACTTAAGGCTCCGGTATGGCCGCAACCTGAGTCGCGATTCGGAGATCGCTCCTACCGAGGTTACCTTGGTTTGTAGGGTGCGCACTGCGCACCACAGCCTTTGAAAACGTCAGAGGTGCAACAGACAACAACACCGAAACGCGAAAAAATTACCTAGACATCTGTTTTTCAAACAAACTATTATTCCAACCTTCTCACGCTGACTTCAATCTCCTTGCCGATAGGCACACTGACGGTTTCCATCAGAGGATGATCCGTCAATGCCTGGATGTACTCGTCCGACCCCTCTCTTCCGGGAATGACGTTGTCCGCGACTAGCAGTCCGCCCGGGCGCAACTTGGAGGCGATGAGATCGAGAAGCTCGACATACAACGCTTCCCAACAGTCTAGCAGGACGAAGTCGAGGGGCCCTTCCACAGAAGCCATCGTCTCTCTCGCGTCTCCCGCGATGAAAGTGACGTGATCCGTCAAGCCGGCTTCCGCCACGTTTTGTTTTGCGATTTCAACCAACTTCGGATTCACCTCTAGGGAGGTAAATTGTCCGCCTGTAATTCGCGCGGCATGAGCCAACCACACCGAGGAGTAACCGTACGAACTGCCAATTTCTACCAATCGCTTGGCACAGATGGATTGAACCATAATGTGACAGAGCCGGGCAGAGTGAGGGTGAAGGGTTAGCATCGGTTCTCGGTTCGGATCTTTGCCCTGTTCGGTGCGTATGCGTCGATCCTCGGTGTCTTCCTCTTCCAACCGGTGAATCACACTTAAAATTTTTTCTTCTTGTACAGCGATCATAGACTTCGTTGCGGCGATTCCTGGCACGTATTCCTAGAGTTGGGAGGAACGCCGCCTCTCCTTTGTTTGGAAATGAATTGTCTTAGACAGCTTATCATTCCTTGTGGGTTGATTTTAGGTCAAGCTTCTAACTCACTTAAACTTCCACTCTTACCGGCTTCCCCGACGCTCCCGAATCAATGAGAGCATTCAGGATAGCCAGGACGTGTAAGTTCTGGCGCCCGCTAGTCTCCGGTTCGGCGCCCCCGTTCACCCAATCCGCAAATGTCACGGCGACGTGTTGGTCAAGTTGATCATCGGACAGTCCGGGATCGATTCCCAGCGGCTGCAATCCAACGCTGCGGTCCGTTCCGACGAGCAAGGTTTCCTCTCCACCGAACGCCCCCGTCGAGTGCAATACCACCGCACCATGTTCGCATTCGGCGCGGAACTCGTTGCCCTCGGCGCGCGCATCTGACGTGGAAACAATGACAAAGCGCGCACCGCTCTCGAAGGTAATCTCGGCTGTGGCGGTCGATTCGCGGCGCCAGGAGGTCGCCGGCGGACGGTAGGAATGTCCGTACACTTCGGCGACGTTCTGGTTCACCATGGCGACTAGCGCGTCAATCTCGTGGACGGTCATCTGCCAAAGCTGCGAGTGCTCGGAATCCGGATATTCGCCCCCGCGAGCCTTGTAGGTCACCATGTGCCCGGTTTGGAGTTCGCCGTATACCTTATCCGTCATCAAGCGGCGAATCGTGCGCCGTCCCGGCATGTAGCGCCACTGTTGAGTCACAACGATTTTCAGACCGCGCGCCTCCGCCATCTCCGTCAGGCGTCGGGCTGGGGCAACCTCCAGCGTGAACGGCTTTTCCACCATGATATGTTTGCCGGCTTCAATCGCCTCTTCAACCAGTGGATCGTGGCTGCGCGCCCAGGTTGCAACCACGACGCCATCGCACTCGGATTTCTCCAACGCTTCGGCGAGTGAGGTATAGGCGAGGTCGGCTGACAGTCCGAGATTGTCGATTGCGGTTTTGAGCCGCGCCTCGTCCATGTCTACCATTCCGACCAGCTCGAATCTGTCAGATAACGCCAACATACTGCGGGCATGCGATTGTCCGCGGCCGCAGCCAACGACAACCATTCGGATGCGGTTTGCAGCGTTTTTTTTGTTCATAGGATTAAGTTAGTAAAGGCTGTGGGATTTCTATCGATCAACTGAGATCAAGCGAGTGGATAGCGAATCCCGATCCGTATTCAGCCGCTTGATCGCACCCTACAGGATATTCACCGACTGTTCGGAAGTTTACGCATCCGACAACCATTCCAGCGTGAATCGTGCAAACGTCATCTTTTCGCTGGAGTGCTCCTCCCCGCGCTCGTAGAAACAGCCGATACTGTTATCCGGCAGAACCGTTAGACAGGAATAGGCGGATGGCCCCGCGCGCAACATTTTGGAGGCTCCCCACGTCTCGCCTTCGTCGAAACTTGCACGGACTGTCATGCGGTCGCGAGCGGTATTCGCCGGGTTGGAAAACAATATTGCATTCCCACTGGTGTGTCGGAATACACTCGCTTGGCAGCGCGGGTCGATAAGCCCCCGGTCTTTGCGCACATCGCCCCATGTCTCGCCGCCGTCGCGGCTGAACGCGATGGTTCGATAATGCGGGCCTTCGGCTTGATTTATCCAAGCGTGGTACCGGATACTGAGCAGTAGCGTACCGTCAGCCAACTCGACCACCTGACACTCACTCGTGGTGTTGTCGGGCACGCTGCCGCCGAGTTGCCACGTCTCGCCATGGTCGTCGCTGTAGAAGACGTGGGAATGATAATCCCAGCTTCCGGCAACGCCGTGGTCGCACGGGACAACCAAACGCCCTTTGTGTTCGCCGTATTGCAACTGAACCCCGCTCCCCGGACCGGTTGCGTACCACGACCAGTTCGGCGCTTTTGTCCCCGAAGTGATTTCAGCCGGCGAGGACCACGATGCGCCCGAATCGTCGCTCCTGATTGCCCAGATAGTGCGGGTGCTCTTGCTCACGCCGTCCCAGATTGTCGACTCATGGTCTTCAACGAGGTTATGGCACGCCAATAGCCAGACCGTACCTGTCTCCTGATCTACCACCGCGCACGGGTTGCCGCAGGTGTTGGAACCGTCATCCCAAATAACCTGCATGTCGCTCCATGTGGCGCCGCCGTCAGCGCTGCGCTTTAGAACAAGGTCGATATCGTCGGTATCGGAACCGGTTGTCCGACGCGCTTCGCAAAACGCAAGCAGCTCACGATTGGGCGCAACGACGACCGACGGAATGCGATAGGTATGTGTACCGTCTTGACCACCGATGAATACGTCTGTCTGTTTTAGTTGGGGTGAAGTATCAGGTGAAGTTGTGTTTGTAGGCACAGGTGTGAGATTGATCTCTTTTATGTAGTTTTGCCGCGTGGTGAACGGACAGTTTGAGTTTCTATTCTTCCACGTACGGAGGGCGATCTTTGGGATGAAATGCGATGCTGTAGGGAGCAACGAGGGATCTCTATCGCCTTCGCTGTTCGCTCAGTTGATCCTACAGGATTGCGTGAGAAAGAAACCGAGTTTTGATGAAAAAACTCGGTTTCTATACCCATGGTTCTAATGGGTGGCTTTGACTCTGCCCCAGGTCGTCGTTAACTTGCCGATGGATTCAACGGAAGTTGCGGGGCCAAGCTGTACCTCATCTGCGCTGAGTGCCCGGTTATAGACCCGGACTATGGAAAATGAGCCGTTGAAGCTTCGGTGGCGCTCGTCATACATCATTGCGCCTATGGCGATGTCATCCATAGCGTTGTCGCCGTCGAACGGCAAAGGGTCGTCCTTTCCAACCTCTACGCCGTCTTGATAGACCCGGAAGGTTTCATCACTACCTGTAATCACAATCCAGGTCCATTCGCCCTCGTTGAGCCTGAGTCCGTAATCTCCCTCGCCGCGCCACCATTCCTCTACATCCTCTACAGCCGGTCCACCATCGGGTCCGGCATGCGGCTCAAGCACGGGCACGCCCGTGTCGTTGGCTACCAACTTTTTTCCGGCGATACCGAGATTCGTCCACCCCTCCGGATGATCGGGATTGTCCTTCGCGTCGAACCAGAGCTGGGGGTCGGGGACGTATCCGAGTGTTGTTGAAACTCCAATAACTAAGAATAATAGGCCCCCGAGAATGAAATCCGCTTTTTTCTGTACCATGTTACTTCCTTAAATCGGGCGAATGTGATAAAAACCGCCGAGGTTGAATGCTCGTGGCAAGAGCGAATACATTTGCAGGACGGGTACTGCCCACCATTGCTTCGAAGAATTAACCGAGCGATCTATTGGCGGTGCATCCGCGTCATGTTGAGCAGAAAGTATATAATAGAGAGCGTTGCGGGGGCAAGCGAAAAACGCTGTCTTGTTATGGCAGTCTAATCTAAAATGCATAGATGGTGTTGCGTATCTTTCATCGTGAATTTTGTAGGGGCGAACCCCTGTGTTCGCCCTCTTGTAACGGGCAGGGACCGCAAAGTTCTTCAAGGGTTCCACACCGTTTCGTCGGAACAGCCATGATTGTTCATCTAAAACACGGGACGGCACAGGGGCCGTCCCCTACAGTCGAGTTTTTTCATTGCATCAGTAAAGAAAACGGTACATCGGACGTTCCACGATAATCCCGATTAGGCTCCACAGGCTTCCAACGACGAACTCTCCTAATATCAGCCCCAGAAAAAACGGAATCAGTTTACGGTAGGTTCTCCTGCCTCCGTGCTTCAAAAGCAACCATTTGATACCGGAACTAATGAGGATTGAGAACCACAATACATCCATGGAGCGACTGTAGGACATGACGTAGCCGACGGGATGAAAGGGCCACCATAAGAAACGCATTCGCATAAACATCAGAAACAGCGTACTGGTGAAACCGAGGGCCATCGCGACGATCGCGGGAAAGTCGGCGAACTGTTGATAGGGCCAGCCCAGCCAACTTTCAAGCCGATGAAAGGTGTCGTATGCCAACCAATCCCTTAAATCTTCGACGCCCTTGATGTACGAGATGTGGTAGAATGCCCAGAACGCGGTGATAGTCCCGACAACAGTGGCAATCAGCATCGCCGCGAGTAGTCGACGGTTGTTTGTTCCGGTTCGTTCGGCAAGTTTGAATCCCTCGAGTTGGTGCGGCATGGGGTGACCGCGGTAGGCGCGATTGAAGGAATAGAAGAAGGCGGATATGGTCAAGTTTTGTGGACCAATTCTACGGGCGCCTAGCATGGCGGGCATAATTTCGTCGGGCCCGATATAAAGCAGTTCATGCACCGGAGCACCGAGTTCCGCCCTCATTCGCGTTATGGCTAGCGAGATGGCATAGTAGATGCCGAAGAACACCAACACCGCCCAAGTCGACATTCCGGCGGCGCTGCAGAACAGCATGATAAATAATGCCCCCGCAACGGTTCCGAGTATTGCGGTGCGATAGGACATCGGTTCATTTGAATCATCAAATGAACTGTCATTTGTAAGCGCCTTCCGAATCACGCCTGCGAGATGCAGCCGGGTCACATAAAGCGCAATGACCGCAAGTCCGATGCACGCTCCGAAGGTTTGGTAGGTAAGCGCATTATTCGGTAGTGTCTTCGCCGCCGCATCGTAAATGTAGACGGCTTTCCAAACGAGATAAAAAAACCAGCAGGAGAACGAAAGATCCAACGGGATAAAGATCGCCAATCCAACGGCAAACGGATAAACCGCGACGGGTGTCCAGCCGATTGCGCTCCACGGTTTCTCGGTGAACAGCGCGCCGATGTCGTACACCTTTCCGCCCAAAGAGGGAAACTCGGGATTGAGAAAATGGAGACCGTTGAGAAGATTGACAGCGCCCGCGGTACAGAATCCGATCCATAACATTCTGCTGGTTAGAAAACTTGAGGTTTCTCGTCCCGTCGCAAGCGCCAGCGGGAGTTGGATGATTGGGTAAGACAGTTTCTCGGTTTCAATCCACTGCTTGCGAATGATGCTGTTGATGCAAGCCATCAGGAATAACAGGACGCATACGAAACTGCCCCACGTGATGGTTGTTACGAGCCATCCCTGTACCACTTCCCAGTGATAAAAGCTGGAATCCCCATGGTAGTAGTCCGCTAAGATTGCCTTGTCTTTAACGGCGAGCCAGTCGGGGATGTGTCGATGAAAGAGCGCCGCCCAGTCGTTTTCCGGCGTGGCATACCAGAAGGAATGGGGAATCATCGGGATTAAACCGCTGAGCAGGTCGTGCCCCGCCAGCGAGGAGGCGATTGCCAACATCGCATAGATGGTCACGAGTTCGCCCGGCTTAAGAACCATTGCCGGATGGATTCGACCAAGTAGTGCGTTTAGGCAGGTAATGATGAAGATGCAGAATACGACATTGAAGTATAGAGAAACCGTGGTCGGATCACCCTGCTCCGCCGAATCTGTAACCCAGTATACGTTTGGGATGATTAGCAGCACGCCGAGGAGAATGGCTCGCCATGACGCGCCGATGTGACGAGGGGTTGTAGGGGGGCTAGGTTGCACAGGATGTTTCGTGGGGTGACGGGTATATCGAGACGCAAAAGCCGCTCATATTTTCATTCTTGTCGGGATTGCGCACTAAAGGTCGCGTCTGACATCACTCCAGTGCTTTAGTCTTCCCGCTTTGACATCGGCCTCCGCGCGTTCCAAACTCTTGACGATTCCCGGATCGTTTGTCAGTTCGTGAGTTGCTTCCCACGCCTCTTTGTCTTGAAGATACGCCGAATAGTCGTTGGCTATTTTCGGTTTTTCCGTGGAGAGTTGTTCAATTATCGTGACGGCTCGGCGTTGTAAGTCTGCTTTTCGCATAATATCTTCCGTTGCAGCGGCTATCTATTGTCTGAATCGCGGATTAAGCGGATTACTCGGATTACGCAGATTTCCTCTTGGCAGGAGCGTATAAGTGTCAGAAACTTGTCCGGTTCCTGATGTTGGAATTGAACATCGAACGTTATGGTTTTCTCTCTTGACTGGGATTAGGATATTATTCTTCCCAAAAATGGTCGGCGGGGATCGGTTTACTGCGTCCTTTGTATCGTAACTTTACACGTATGGTGCCTGAAGGACGAGGCGGCGGATTCTCGATTGCAACGTCCCAATAAAGGAGATCTTCTTCGTTGTAACGGGGCAAGGATTTGGATTTATCTTCGGTTTGTGTTGTGTCTGCGTGTTGATTTGCCATGATTTCGCTCGAAGTACATTTTCTGAATTGTGTTGGCTAATGGAATAGATGCTTCTCTTTCTTCTACTTGGCGTTCCTGAGCCATATTTTCGCCTATCTGGTTAGCGACATGCCAGTAGGAAATCCATCTGATTTACCGTTTAGTTTTTTGGGTAAGTTCACCTATCAAGTCGATCCTGAATTTAACCTGACAATATCTTCCCAGCGAATGCCTCCGTTAGCGTCACAGAATTCTGTAATGAATTCTCCCGTGAACTTATTGAGGACTTTGGCATACTCCAAACTAAACTGTTCGTTCTTCTCTTTTGCCTGATGACCAAGGGGCTCAATGATGTCGGTGTATAGGTCCCCATCTCCCGAGATGAATTTCCAAAATTCTTGACCACAAAATTTAAAGTAGTCGCCCTTATTTGGACGCCGGTCTTTCCCGTAACAACAGCCGTTGACAGCAACGACGTTAGTCGATGATGTACTTGTGCCGAGTATCCGTTTTGCTTGTCTGAAGTTATCCAGCATCTTGGCGATTTGGCTGCTGTTTCCCCAATTAGGCCCGGATTTGATGGAAACAATGTATCTTATGTTGTCTTTCTCAAATTCTAAATCAATCCCCACTGCCGAGGATTTTCTGCCGTCAAATACCTGCCCACAAATAAATATCGCAAGTTCCTCCAGAAAATCACCAAAAATTCCCTCTTCTTGCGAAGATAGAAAAGCATCTAGGATAGTCCTTACAAATTCCGACGCCGCATTGATGTTTTTCGCCTTGAATAGATAGGGATTTTTCCGTTTGACGACATTCATCAGTTTCAGGTCCTGGAGCTTATCTAACCTTCTCCGATGAAAGGTTTGAATGTTCGCCTCGACGTAGTCAACGATTTCCTGTTGTGTAATGGGTCTCATCTTGAGTCTCTTCAAATAACAGATATTGTGTCGGTTTGATGTTTTCCTTAGCTAACTGGTAATACTGGGGCAAGATTTCGATGCCCACGGAATTTCTCGACAATACCTGAGCAACCTGACACGTCGTACCGGCGCCAGCAAACGGGTCAAGCACCCAATCGTCTTCCTTGGTAAACAGCTTGATAAACCATTCGGGCAGCGTCTTGGGAAAAACCGCGCTATGATTTCGATTGCCGGTTTCTGTTGCCAAGTGTAGCACATTTGTAGGGTAAGCCATTTTTCTGTCAACCCAATTGGATACATTCTTGCCAAAGCCGCTTCCCACTTTCGACGTATCTCGACTCTGATCGACTTCGCTAAGATGCTTTAGCCTTTTCTCTGCCCAATCCCCCATCGGCACCATTACCGCCTCTTGGTACATATTGAAATCTTTGGTTTTATTGAATTGCAAGCACCTTTCCCATGCGTCTCTAAACCGATTGGGCCATTTTCCGGGATAGCAATTCTTCTTGTGCCAGACGAACTCCTCCGTCCATAACCATCCCTGCTTCCGCATCTCAAGTATCAACTCGATAACATAGGTATGGCGTTCGCCGTTAACGGCTTTCTCCTTGATGTTCAGGATGAAGGTGCCGGACGGCTTTAATACCCTCAGTAACTCCGCGGCGCGAGGCAGAAACCACTCGACATACTGATCGGGCTTGATTCCGCCATACGTTTTTGATCGTCTGTCGGCATACGGCGGAGATGTGACGATCAGATCAAATGAGTCGGTATCAAATCTGGAGAGCACCTCTAGGCAATCGCCAAGGTAATAATCTGTCTTTATTGCGTTCATTTGACCGCGAGTTCCCTAGTGTCCGTGTCGTTTCATAATTTGTGCAATTATCCTGTCTCAAACAAGCGGATAATCGTAGAGCCGATAGCGCTTGTAAATCTTCGATCCCATGGTTTCGAGCGCCCGGTTCATGAGACGGTCGTCTTCCAAAATCCACGACAACTCTGCATGCCGGTAGCCTTTCCTGACGCTCGCTTGAAAGGCTTCGTAATACAGGAGCGCATCAATCCCCTGCTGGCGGTGCGACTCCTTGACGCCAAACGCCACCATGCGGGCATCTTTGATCTTTCGCGCGTGCCAGATGATCTTGAACAAACCGAACGGAAATAGGCGTCCATTGGCATGCTTCAGCGCCTGATTAAAGTCGGGTAGGGCGAGAATGAAAGCAATCGGTTCGTCCTCGACCTCCGCAATCAGCACAATATCGGGGTCAACAATCTGGATGAGTTCGTCCGCCAAATAGTCAATCTCCCGATCGGTCATCGGCAAAAATCCCCAATTCCTCTGCCATGCGGAATCATAGATTTCTCTGATATGTTCGATTTCTTGAACAATCTGTTTCTTTCTGATGGGACGCACCACAACATTTCGCCGCCTCTTGATGCGCTCCGCGATTTTGCCCAGCCGATCCGGTGCGAAGGTTTCATCCGTGACCTCATAGGCTAACAAGTCTTTTGCCTTTTTGAACCCGAACCCCTCAACGAGATTGGCGTAGTATGGTAAATTGTACGACATCATTATCGCCGGTGGGTAGTCGAATCCATCGATGAGCAAGCCGCACTCGCCGTTGGTCGAGTAGCTCGTCGGACCGCGCATCACGTTAAGATATCGGCTTTTCAGCCAGTCGGCAGCCTCGGTCAATAACGCGTCCGCCACTTTCTGTTTCTGAACGCACTCAAAGAATCCGAAGAACCCTACACGTTCGTCGTGGAAAATGATATGATTCTCGTTTTTAATTGCCGCTATTCGTCCGACGACAACCCCGTTTTGTCGAGCAAGGAAAAACTCCGCCTCGGCGTAATCAAAAACCGGGCACATCGATCGGCTAAACCGTTCCTTGAGTTGGCTGCGCAACTGCGGTACCCACTGCGCATTGTTGCGATAAATCTGCCAAGGCAGTTCGATGAATGCTTTTAGATCTGATGGAGTCCGGATGGGTTTGACATCGACTTGCATAGGGAAGGGGAATTTTTACGGCACATGGGGTGAGACGACGTGTGGAATGAGAATCTGCTTTTGGCTCGGACAGCCGTTAACGTGGAACCGGTCTGAGATAAATCGCAAAGAAAAGGCTGGTGGGCAGGGGATCTCTATCGCAGTCACTGTTCATTCCTTTGATCCCACCCTACAAGAGAATTTGTACAAAGTCGAACTTTGCGTTGTCCTCTAATGACCCGCCAAAAGGGTCGGCTTACAGGACGGAGGAAACACTGCATACCCGAATCGTCCGACGCCATCAGCTTGTGCGCGTTATCTCAAAAAAACCTCTCCGTTCGGAACGGACCACTTCCTGCTCCGTCTGGATTGGTAAACCTAGTCCCATCGGATTTGTCAATCCGATGGGAGCGGCGGTGTGCTATCACCAGACTGCGAATCGATAAAATTCAGAGTCATAAAATGGAGCGAGTTGGGAATTCAGACAATGCACTATTGCTCAAAAATTGATTCGTCCACTTCTGCGTTAATGGTCGCTTCGCTAAGGGTCACCTCCGCAAATTTCTCGCCGTTGTCAATCATGACGATGCTATACGGTATTTTCACACCGGAAACGTCGTGGTAATCGTTGTAGAATTCCTCCCGGTTTACCGGACTGCCTTGTTGACCCAATGCTTGAAACTCCGTCTTGACTAGGTACTTTGATTCCTGATCGATGAAGAGCTTGATAGAACCCGCGGGCGTGTCACTGACCCAGATCACATCTGCCAATTTCCCGTTTACATGCTCTTCGCCGATATACTGAACGGGGACATCAGCGTTGGATACGTGGGAAAGCAGGTATGGACTCAGTCGAAAAATTCCGTTCCTGTCATCTTCGGCGAAAGCTTCCGGCATCGTTTGGGTGCCTTGGGGGGTCACCATCCACGTCGATTGACCGTCAAAGACCCGACTTATTTTCATTCCCATTCCCAAGAGCGTCATATCATACCGCATCTTGTCGGGAAACACAGCGATAACTTGCCCATCGAACGTCATTTCTCCGCCTGGTGAGTTCATGACCATTTTTGGGTTCCACGCCAAAGTTTTCACCTGCTTCAGATTTTCCAACCCGCCGTGCGCCTCTATAGCCGCGGTAAGAATCTCCCTTGCTTTGGCGACATCGCCCTCGCCGGCTTCGGGCACTGCCTCCGGCGATGGACTCGGAATGGTAATATCAATCTCGGTCACCTCGCCGAAGGAATCCAAGGGCTTATCGAAGTCGCTCGCTTTGCCGACCGCCAAGATGGTGAATTGATCGGGATGCATATATTTAGCGACAACTCGCTGCACGTCCGATTTTGTGACATTCCGAATCCCCGCCATCAATTGCTCGACAAAGTCCTGAGGATAGTCATAATACGCATATCTGAGAGCCCGCGACAAGATTTCGCCCTTTGAATCGTAGTCGAACACGGACGAGTTCATAAATCCATCAATTGCTTGCTTCAACTCCTCGTCCGACACCTTTTCGGCGCGCATCCGTTCGACTTCCGCCAAAATCGCCTCTGTAGCCGTTACCGTGCTCTCCGACTTCGTTGCGCAGGCGATAAGAAAGACTCCGGGAACATCGTAGCCCGCGCCGTAGTTGTTGCCCACGGAATATGCCAATCCTTTTTCAACACGGATGCTGTTCATCAATCGGCTACTGAATCCGATACCCAAGATTTGGCACCCCACCACCAAGGCGGGGTAGTCCTCATTGCTGCGCAGCCAGCCGACGTGCCCCATCCTGATGTTTGTCTGATTTACGTCGTCTTTCGTTACCAAACCAACCCTTCTGCCCATTCCTTCGGAAACCTTGGGCTTTTCGGGCAGGTCAATCGCTCTAGGCTGCCACCCTTTGAATGCCACTCTGATCTTGTCGAGTATCTCCTCGGAGTTGAAGTCCCCAAGCACGCCCAAAATGGTGTTGTTCGGGCGGAAATACTTCGCGTGGAAAGCCGCAAGGTCGTCACGCGTGATGCTATTGATGGTATCGTATTCCGTCGTGCGGGCATAAGGGCTATCGGCGCCGTGAATAAGCTTGCGGAATTCCCTCGACGTGATACTGCCGGCACTATCGTTTCGCCGGGCAATAGAGCTGCGATGTTGAACCTTTTCCAACTCGATTTTGTCCTCCCGAAACGCCGGATTCATGAGCACGTCCGCGAGAATAGCCAAACCGGTGTCAAGATCTTCTTTCAGCACCGACATTGACGCTGTCCCAGAATCACCGCCTATCCCCACTTCGACGGAGGCGGCGAGATTCTCCAAAATCTCATCAAGTTCGTCCCCCGTTTTGCTGGTGGTTCCGCCGGTACGCATGACGGCGCCGGTGATCGCAGCTAATCCGATTTTGTCTGCCGGCTCGTAAATTGCCCCGGTGCGAATTTGCGCCGAAATGTCGACAATGGGCAGTTCATGATCCTCCAACAGATAAATGATCATGCCGTTGTCCAATTCGACCCGCTGAGGCACGGGCGGTTGAGGTTGGTTCAGAGGGGGATAGACCAGCCCTTCGTGCGGCTTTTTTGAAAGAACGTCCCGTTCTTGAACGTTAACCGTATCCTTCGTAACCGCCATCTCCGATGACTCGAAGGCTTCCGACGGTGTCTCGCCCCAAGCGAGGACAACGAAAACGCAACTCCATATCATCAAACTACACAAGAAATTTCTCATTCACCCGCCTCCGTTTCTTCTTTCGATGGTTCTTCGGTAACGATTTCTGCGACAGAACGATTGCTATCCACGAAATATTCGTTTGCAACCCGCTTGATATCTTCGGCGGTTATTTTTTCGATGCGTTCCAGCAGGTTAAAGATTTCGCGCCAGTCTCCCCGGATAAATTCACTGGTACACAACGCCGCGGCTAAGCCTTGGTTGGAACGTAATGATCGAATAAAACCGGCTTTCGCATTTCTCTTGACCTTCTTCAATTCGTCTTCTGTCACCAGTTCGGTCTTGAGATTCTCGATCTCAGCCATTATCATCTCTTCGTTTTTCTCGTTTGAATGCCCTTGTGCGGGGAAGGAGTAAATGACGAAAAGGTTGGCATATTTATCACCCGGATATCCCGGAAAACCGCCAACCGAGATTGAGGCTTTCTCGTCGCGAATCAGCTTTTTGTGAAAACGCGACGTGCGTCCCGAGGACAGAATGTCGGCAATTGCTCCCAGTACGACAAAATCGGGATGCCTGACGGCGGGAACATGGTAAGCGCATATGAAAATGGGTTGCGATTGCTCCATGAGTTTGACATGCCGCGTACCCAACTGTTTCGGCTCAACGGTTTCGACAAGGGGCGGGTTGGCACGGGACGGTATTTTACCGAAGTATTTTTCCGCCATCTGGATGACTTGGTCGGTTTGCACGTCACCGACGATAGCCGCCACCATATTGCTTGGCGCGTAATACTGATCGAAGAATGCAAGCGCTTCGGCGCGTGTTGTTGTGTTGATGTCCGACATGTGTCCGATGATCGGACGACCATAGGGATGCGCCAGAAAAGCCACTCCCTTCAGTTCTTCCAGCAGCCTGCCGATGGGGCTACTGTCCACGCGGCCGCGGCGTTCCTCTTTGATGACATCTTTTTCTTTGAAGAATTCCCTCATCACCGGATCGAGAAAGCGTGAAGATTCGAGCGCCATCCAGAGTTCAAGCCGATTCGACGGAAGACTATAGAAGTATTCGGTGGAATCCGCGGACGTGGTTGCGTTGAGACCGACAGCCCCCTCCTGCTCCAGAAGTTTCGAATATTCCTCCCCATCGGAGTACTGCGATCCCTTCTCTTGCAGGGCGTCAAACTGCGCTTCTAACTGTTTCACCTTCTCGGAATCGGCATAATCGCCTTTCACCCACTCGCCTCTGAGTTGGTCGTACACCGCATCCATCTCGTCCATGATGGTTTTTTCTTCTTGGTAGTTCTTTGTTCCGAGCGTTGTCGTTCCTTTGAATGCCATGTGCTCGAAAACATGGGCGATTCCGGTGTTTCCTACGGGTTCGTCGACTCCGCCGACATTGACGTAGATGTATCCGGAAAAAACGGGCGCATCGTGGCGTTCAAGGATAATGAACTTCATTCCGTTGGACAGCACGTGCTCTTGCACCTGTGTTTCGATGTCTTCGAAGCCCGCGGCGTATAGCGCTGTCGCGTATAGTGCAAGCAGCAGACACGCAATTGGTTTAATTATTTTCATTATGTTTTTGTTAGTAATTTTCGGTTGTCGCATCCATATCTCCTTAGGGGTAAGAACCTGCCAGCTTCAAGATCAAGCGACTGGACAGGGATCAATTGACCGAATAGATCAAGCGATCGATTAGCGAGTATACTTCACGTTGCCTGGGATTGCGTGTTTTCGAGCGTCTGGTAAAGTAGCAACCACGATCAAGTGAGATCATAGATTTCCGTACCACAATCTGTTAGATTGTGATTGCCTTTGTACGACCATAGAGAACCCATCTCCGAATCGCGACTTTAATTCACGCTATTGACGCATTGTTATTGTAGTGCGATGCTAAAACTATCAGGTCATTCCTTGAGTTCTTCAAGCAATCCAACGAGTGCGAAGCGAATATGTGAGGACAGCGCCGAATTTTCCGCACGCAGGTCCGCTCCCTCTTCATCCGGGTACATCACATGAGACGCCACCGCTCTTTTCACCCATCTTTCTGCCCGGTCATCGTACGGAATGTACTTCTCCTTGGGTGCGGTGCATGCGGGACATTCCTCGGGCGGTTCCGCCGCATCCGTCCATAAATAGCCGCAAGCTGTGCAGACAAACATGTGTTATCCTCCTCATAATTGTATGCCAAAATTCGGTAGTAATTTGAATTGCAAAGCGCATTGGAAACTGCGCGGATTTTAGCACACGGGGATGGGAAATGCAAGGAATAAAAGAGTGGTAGGCATACGCCGTATGCCGCAATTCTCATGCACTTTACGGCGCGGCGAAAGGATTTCTATAGGAACGCTATCGATCAGCCGACCGGACCGGGAATCGGAAATTCAAGTCGTATCGTTGTGCCGACCCCCTCGGCACTCGTCACGGCAATCTTGCCTCCGTGATCGGTGATGATTCGTTGCACAATCGCCATACCCAAGCCAGTCCCGGTATCCTTTGTCGTGTAGTACGGGGTAAAAATCTCCTGCTGCGTTTCAGGCGACATACCCGTACCGGTGTCCCGAACCTCTACCGCAACCCCGCTTACGTCCATCGGTTGCGTTGAAATTCGCAAAGTTCCTCCGTCCGGCATGGCTTCAACCGCGTTTTTGATAAGATTCTGTAAAACTTGGGCAATCTGTTCCGGGTCGATAGAGATGGGAGGTAAATTAGGGTGAAGATCGGTCTCAATCTGAACCCCCGATAGCGATTGGGCGTACAGATTCAGTGCGTGTTCGACGATTTGGTTGAGGCTCCAGGGCTTTCGGTCGGGAAGCGGCATCCGCGCGAATTGATGGAATTCGTCCACCATGCGTTGGAGCCGGTCGACCTCTTCGATGATGGTTTCGGTGCATTCGTCGCAAATGCTGTCGAAGATGTCGGGCTGAGAGCGCGCTTTCTGAAGGTTTTCAACGGAGACACGAATGGGGAACAGAGGGTTCTTAATCTCGTGGGCGATCTGACGCGCCACATCCCGCCAGGCGGCGACACGTTCGGCGCTGATTCGCCGCTCCAAGTTGGTTTTCAGATCCGTCGCCATCCGGTTGACGCCCTGTGTGAGTTCCCCAATTTCGTCTCGGGTGTGCACATCAAGTTGGTGAGCGAGTTCCCCGGAGGCGATTCGGCTCACGCCTGCCGTGAGTTGATGGATTGGTTTGGTCATCCGGAGCCCAATCAAGTAACTCACAATGTATGCGAACAGCAGTCCGAGCGTTCCCACAACAACAAGGATTACTGTCAACTGACGCTGCAACCTGATTTCGTTTTGGTGGGAATACGCGATAATCAATTCGACGGGCGAACTTGAGGGCAGCGTCGGCAGCGCCACCGAAATAACGCTGTGCGGCATGTAGTCAATTTCGATCTTCGAGAATCCGTCGGCTTTGCCCTTGGCGGCAGCTTGAAGCAACTCATTTTTCTCAGCGGGAATTGAACCGTCCGACCGATTCAAAGGGATTAGCTCGTCCGCTTCCCGAAGATAAACGGTGTGCCGCGATTGGTTGCTCAGCGCACGTGGAAGTCGATCGCGCAGGAAATATCCACCCGTCACAAATCCCAAGAGCCTTTCGCCCGCCATGATTGGCAGCGTAACCTCAATTGCCGATTCGGAGGAACTGACCGCGCCGCGGCGAGAGTTTCTGAGCCGAATCGCGGATTTCGGGGCTCTGCCCTTTACGCGCCCCAGTGCTTCCGAATCGACCTCGCCCCGCCGTAGGCCCACATCCAATCGACTGGCGATGATTTGTCCATCCGCGTCCCCGTACTCCAGGATTTTCAGCGCCGTGTCTCTAATCGTCGTCGGCCGTGTTTCTTGGTTTCTGATGGCGCGGACGACGTCCGGGTCGGTTCTTTCGGTCTCGACTTTCTCCTCAATATCCGCGACAAGGTGATCGTGCGTCTCCGAGATGCGCGTTCTGAATTCTGCTGCTTCCTCGCGAATTTGCTCATCAAACGCGTTGCGAATAAAATAAGTCGCAATCGCGAATATACCGCCGATGGTGACGAGGAAGAGCGAGGTGTACGTGAGAAAAATTTTGTGATGGAGTTTGATTGTCTAGAGGTCCTTTTTTGCTGGTTTGAAACTCTAAGCGCGACTTAAAAACGCTGTTCAGCATACTTAGAAAATTTCATACATTTCATAATTTTCATAACAAACGGGGTTATTCGGTAGATGCAGAGAATGGGGGATAACTCTTGCTATCACTGGATTCCGCGCCGTTTTGAGGATCACCCCAATTTCGCATAGTTATGAAATTTTGGTATGAAGCGCCAACGCATTTTTTTACCGCATACACGCAAAGGTGAGACAAGAGTTGTTGTTTGAATCCTTGTGCGGGCGCTGCGAAAAGATCCGAAAAAATCAAACCTATAGGCGTTGATTTAATCTTGCGCGGGAGGGTCCGGAGGTTTCTGCCGGCCAACGAATACGAGAATTGCTAAAAGGAGTACGAGCAGGATCGCGATGATACCTGTGTATACGACCTTGCCCCACATATCCAGCGCCAGGTTGCCGAGGAAACCGGCAACCGCCCCAACTCCGATTGTGATGAGGAGGAAGCGCCCTCTAAAGCGGTTTGCGGATTTAACGATCGATATTAGAGACACAATCAGGAGTAGAAAAATAAGCGCGAGGAGAATTGAGTCTATCATGGCTTAAGGCCTTCTTCGGGAAACAATCGCGTATATCGAGACATACCGGATGCGGCACAGCAGGGTATAAAACCGACTTAAGGAATTATAGCGCGACGCGGTGTTTTGCGCAATTGAAATTGGAGGCGCAAAAATATCTTGACACAAGAGATTTTAAGTAGTATAATTCATGTTATAGGATATAAGATTCGCTCGGTTGGTTTACCCAGCTCACTTTAGAATATAGAAAAAGGGGATACTTGACGATGGCAAAAAGGACGGAGAAACGGAACGGGAAAAATACCATCGAACTTAGAAACGATCAACTCATCTTCCGATTCCCGGGGGTACACAGAGAAGCCGAACTCGCGATTGAATTCCAGCGGACGCTGCGGATTCCGGACGATAACCGGGAACACTATCTGCCGCCGGGGCTGGGGCGATTTCCGCTCTATCGCGTGGACGACTATCCGGATAACCTGCCGGAAACGTGGAGTCAACATGGCGGGGTGTTCACCCCGATGTATCAAGCGGAGGCGCTGTGGATCAACTTCCGCGCCGACTATCCGATGGCGATAAAGATAGCGGCGGGCAAGGTGAACGCGGTAACCGGGGAGGCATGGAGAGAGGGACTAACGGAGGTGCCGCAGGACTACATGGTGGTGCCCGGTCAGCCTTGGCTCGACGGGTTCTGCGTGGAGAAGGGGTTGATTCGGCAGTTCGTGGCGATGCCGTTGGGTGAGGGCTATACGGCGGAGGAGCAGTTGACCGGAGAGGCGGAGCACGGCGGGCTTCAGATTGCGGTCTACCCCATGGATCGATCGAAATACGAAGAAATGCATCGTATCTCGGAGGGGATGCTGCGAGATATACCTCCGTGCGCCGCCGCCCCAGACATGGGGTTGGCGCCGGGAGGTCTCATGCGACAGGAGATTTACGACGATCCGCACGGCATCCATGCGTGGGAAAGGTCGGTCGCCTCTCGGTGTTTTGTGCATATCGTCAACAGCGTGACGCTCTTCGAGATGACGGGCTGCCAGCCGCCGGGGAATCCGCAGACAGTGCAGGATTACACGGACGCAGGATTGCCGTGGTTCGATTACTACGGAGGCGATTTGAAGGCTTTGGAAGGCGCAAAGAAACTGGCTGGACTGGACAGTGTTGCCGCCGTTAAACTGAAAAAAGGCGAGGGTTTCCTTCTGGACAACGATCCGGTGACGCCAGCGGTCGTGAAGAAATTGAACCGGCCAATGGTGCGGGAGGGGGTATTCTAGCAGGTACGGCGCTCATCCGCCAGGAGTGCAGGGCATATCATGAGACAGGGAACAGAACCGGAGACGGGTTTGCGAATCGCATCGGGTACGGGGAAGGAGATTCGCGCGAACGTATCGGACAATACGCTGAAGGCTTATGAACACGCGACCCGCAAGTTGGAATCGTGGCTGGAGGGACGGGTGCTTAATGACGCGACGCTGGCGAAGTATGTCCGTTTTCTACACTCGCAGGGAAAATCGCCGGCGACAATCAACCTGGCGGTCTCTGCAGTGAAATGGATGGCGGAGTACCATGGGATGGATGCCGTGGCTGGCGCGGCGACCGAGAGCGCGTTGTCCGCTGTTCGTCACGCGGGAAAGCGGCACGAACGCCGTCAGGTGGACGGGCTGACGTGGGACGATGTGGAGCGGGTGTGTGCCGCCGCAGAATCGGCAGATACGGCGGCAGGGCTGCGGGATGCGGCGATGATTAGCCTAATGAGCGACTGCCTGTTGCGCATCTCGGAGGTAGTCGCTGTGGATGTGCGGGATGTCAATTCCGAAGGGCTTCAACTCCGTCGACGCGGAAACGACCCTGCGCCGCGGGATGAGGTGTTGTACATCTGTGAATCGACGCAGCGGTTGATAGCACGATATCGGCAGCGGGCAGGGGTAGATTCGGGGGCTCTATTTCGGCGGATTCGGTTCCAGAATCATGTGACCGAGGATCGGTTGGGCGTTAAGGGGGGGCGCGAAGCGATACAGCGGAGGGCGGCGGAAGCGGGAGTGGAGGGGGCTATCAGCGGGCATTCACTGCGGATGGGATCCGCTGTGTCGCTGGCGGAGGCGGGGGCGTCGGTGCGGGAGGTGCAGCGGGCGGGGCGCTGGCGGGATCCTGCGATGCCGGCGCGGTATGTGAGGGAAGCGCCTGAGGAGGGGAGCCCGGTGGAACGGTATAAGGATAGGAAGTGAGGAAGGGCGGCGAGTAATTTTAAAATGATGAGTTGGCGGTAGGAGAGGAAATTGAGGATTTGCGACTGCAGTTTGAAAATGCCGGGGCAAGATGCCCCTCCCACGGTTGGTTGAGGAGTATTCTTTCGATCAATGGATTGTATTCGGGCTACATGCTGCAGTCACGAATCGCGAAGTATGGTGTAATTGCACCAAATCTGAGCCTATGCTGGAAGAAGATTCTAAACATCAAGAAGACTGAAGGGCGTTGTGCGTCACGTCATGAAAAGTCGCGTTATTTCTTGGCATAGCCGTTCTGGCTGCGTGGATTTGCGACTGTGCTAAATCGGCTTCGATTTCCTCTGTCGGACAAGCGCCCGAGGGAGCGATTACGCTTACGGCTTGGACAAGCGCAGCGAACACTCCGGGAAATCGGGCGTTTGTTCGCGATTACCGAGTGAAGTACAACGGAGAGCCGAATGTTTTCAGCGCGTTGGCTTACACGTCGGTGCACATTCTGATGAATGCGATTTTGGGTGCGGAGTCAACGGATTCGCACGCGATTCGGGAGGCGCTGGCGAGCACGAAGGATTTTGATACGGTGCTTGGGGGAGTTTTCATTTGACGAGATGGGGGATGCCATCTACGATCCAGTCATGTTGGTTGCGCGGAATGGGGGGTTCAAGGTGTTTGAGTAGGGGGTGTGGAAGATGTTTAGGCTGTCAGATGGTTTCGAATCAGAGTAGCGTTATCGCGCATTGGTATTGAAATGTTATAAAAATGAAAGTAAAATAACAAAGTTGACGTTGATACGGTTGCGATTCACGTCTTTCAATGGAAGGAGCTATGGCCATGTCCGATTTACGCAGTGAACTGGACGCAATGGTAAATGCGTTTGATGAACACCCGGAACACCCGTCAGTAGACTGGCAGCGTTATTCCGAGATGACCAAGTTGCAAGAGCAGCGGTTGTACGAGGAACTCGCCACGCCGCATAATGTCCCTGGCAACCCTACTTGCAGTCTCGACGACTTGATGGATAAAATCCTGTCGTAGCGTACCGAAAGCACACAGATCTATCCGGCAGAGGGGCATTCTTGCGCCCGTCGGAGTACCGAGCAACCAAATAGTTGGGTTTCGCTCAGCGTAGGTAGTTATCAAGCGAACCAAAAATGCCGCACATAGGTCGAGTTCTCGTTTTTTGGGGTGATTCCGCTCAACCCAACCTACGGGCTATTGTGGCGACAACTCATCGCAGGAAAGGAGATACAGGGAAATGGTGTTGACATTTTTGAACAAGCATAGGCACGTTGGTCTGTTGGTGCTCCGCATCGGGATCGGGTTGATGTTTATCGTTCACGGAGCGCCCAAACTGTTTGACGGCCCGGAGAAATGGGTGAAAATCGGCGCCGCGATGGCGAGTCTGGGAATCGGGTTCGCGCCGGCGTTCTGGGGATTCATGGCGGCGGTTTCGGAGTTTTTTGGCGGGATTTGTCTCATCCTCGGCTTCGTTTTTCGGCCGGCTTGTATCCTTTTGACGATAACTATGCTGGTTGCCGCGATTAGCCATCTGAGCCGCGGCGACGGTATAGGCGGTGCCTCGCATGCCATTGAACTCGGGATCGTGTTCTTGAGTTTAATCTTGATTGGTGCGGGAAGGTATAGCCTTGACGAGAAGTTGCGACCGCATCAAGAGGAGAGCAGCTAAGTTGAACGGCGGGGCAAGATCCCCCGCCTACGGTACCGGTGGGACCGCAATGTGAGTTCTATCGTCTTAGGATCTCTATCGCAGGATTTACTATCGCGCACGCTATTAAGATCTCTATCGCCCTCACTGTCCGTTCGGTTGATCTTGCTTGATCCCATCCTACATGGACGCAACACAACCTTTCAGGAGAATGAGGGGTTGACGGTCTGTTTTTCGACCGCTTCCAACGCTTGCTCTATAAGGGCATCGACTTCTAGTGCGTCTTCTGCGGATTGAGCGTCTTCGATTGCCGCGTTGGTGGCGGGGTGGTCTGGGACGAAGAGTGAGCAGCAGTCCTGATGCGGCAGCGTCGATACGTCAAAGGTGCCAATCCGCTGAGCTAGATTGACAATCTCCTCTTTATCGTCGCCGATGAGCGGGCGCAGAATGGGCAGCCCCGCCACATCTTCAATCACCTTAAGATTTGCAAGGGTTTGTGAGGCGACTTGCCCCAGACTCTCTCCCGTAATAAGCGCTAATGCTCCTTCCCTCTCCGCAATCCGCGCGGCAATTCTCACCATCAATCGTCTGTAAAGAATGACGCGAAACGGCGCCGGGGTTTTTGTCACAATCTCGCGCTGAATCTCCGCGAACGGGACATAGTAGACCTGCGTTCGATGATTCGACTTCGCCAATATCCCCACGAGTTCCGCCGCCTTTTCGAGCGATGCTTTGTCCGTGAAGGGATAGCTGTGGAAGTGAACAAATATCGCTTTTGCGCCGCGTTTCATCATGCGCCATGCCGCTACGGGCGAGTCGATGCCGCCGGATAGCATCACGACCACCTTGCCGCTGGCGCCGACGGGCAATCCGCCGACTCCTCGAATCTTTTCCGTGTATATATAGGCTGATTTCTCGACAATCTCGATCCAGCACACCAGATCCGGATGATGCATGTCAGCCCTAGCGCCGGTGTGTTTGAGCAGATAACCCCCGACTTCGGCGCTAATTTCGGGTGAGGTCAGCGGAAACTGCTTGTTCGCCCGCCTCGTTTCGACCTTCAACGTTTGAAATTCGTGGCCTTGAATCCACTCTAACGCCCCGTCCTTGATTGCCTCCATATTCTGCTCGGTAACGCGGCACAACTCAAAATGCGCGATGCCCATGACAGCCCCCAAACGTCGTTGAATCTCGGGGATATCGGCATATGTGCTCAACGTCACCAGAAGTCTGCCATGAATGCGCTGAACACCGACGTATTCCGTACCTTCGAGCGCGTGTCTGATATTTCGGACGAGCCGGTTCTCGAAGAAGGATCTGTTCTTGCCCTTCAGCCCGACCTCGCCGTAGTGAACGATGAAAACCTTTTGCATGTCTGTTTTACAATTCGTAAAGCAAGTTTTGGTTAACGATTGTCTTCCAGAGCGATAAGATTGGAATTATGGAAGAGAGGAAGGGTGGAAGGTTTCCCTTCCATACCGACCTCAATAATCTGGAACAGGTAAAGAGTTGCGGTGTTTGTACACACGCTGAGAAAATCGTCTTCGATTTGGTGTTCGAAGGCTGTCTCAGTAGCTCAGAAATGGAAGCCGTGAGTTAGGTTTCACTGAGTTCTACCCAACCTAAACCGGACGTGTCAATAGACATCCGATGAACGCCGACTTCCGTTGAAGGCGATGAAACCGGAAGCGGTTTTCGTCGTTTTTCGTTACGTGTTATGTAGCATTCCAGCCTGCACACATGACTCGCCGATTGTAGAGCCGCAACCATGAAATTCGCCGCCCGGACAGATATAGGAAAATATCGAACGCTCAATGAAGATTCATATTTCATTGACGAAGAAATCGGTCTGTTTGTTCTCGCGGACGGAGTGGGGGGGCACGATGCGGGTGATTTAGCAAGCGGCATCGCTGTCGCCGTTTTCCAAGAATGGGCAGATGAGATTCACAAACTGCCCGCAGACAGTATAGATTCCAGCCCCACCGGTAGACTGGAGACGTTGAAAGAACTTGTCAATGAGGCGAATCACCGGGTCTACGAGAGATCGTTAACCAGAAGTTTTAGCAACGGGATGGGGACAACCATTATCGGGGGCTTTATTACGCCATCCGAACTCATCTATGCCCATGTGGGAGACAGTAGGCTCTACATCTTGCGTGACGGCGTGCTTGAGCAGATAACCACGGATCACTCCTTAGTCCAAAAACTGGTGGATATTGGGCAATTAACCGCACAAGAGGCTCGTGTTCATCGCCACCGAAATATTATTGATCGTGCGGTCGGATTTGAGCCGACTGTGGATATCGATTGCGAGATTTGTCCTCTCAATCCTGACGATATTGTTCTCGCATGCACGGACGGATTGCACGACATGATAGTTGACGATACGGAGATCGCCCGTATAATCATAGACGCATCAGACCTTGATGCCGCAAGTCGCGGACTGATTGACAAGGTACTCGATTACGGCGGAAAAGACAACGTGACGCTAGTTCTCGCCGCGCCCTGTTAAGCCGTAGAGTCCAAGGCATAAGATTCTGACAGTCCGGAAGTTCCTCCAGCCCTGTTTACGGCTCAACATTTTCCCTTCCACGAGTAACCTCCCCGATGTCGAAACGAACTGACGCCGATCATAATGGAAACTATGTTGTGACATCGGTGTTCACCGTATTATACAAGCAACCCCTGAAGTTGACAATTGAAAAGCAGAAAGCGGGAAGACCGGAAAACCGGAGTCTATACTTGTGCGCAGTTACCCTGTTCGGAGACAGGGATTTTCTTGACAAAAGCCAAGGATCTCTGATAGAATAAAGTGGCAATTTTGGTGGGATGGCTGAGTGGTCGAAAGCGGCGGTCTTGAAAACCGTTGTACCGCAAGGTACCGTGGGTTCGAATCCTACTCCCACCGCCATTGTAGGAACCATGTGTGGAGAGGTGCGAGAGCGGTTGAATCGGGCTGCCTGCTAAGCAGTTGTGCCTTAGTGGTACCATGGGTTCGAATCCCATCCTCTCCGCCATTCTTTTGCGCCTGTAGCTCAGCGGATTAGAGCATCTGACTACGGATCAGAAGGCCGGGGGTTCGAATCCTCTCAGGCGCTTATCGCAATGGGTATCATGGGAGAAATTGGTTACACTTTACGTGATGTGTTAGGATTTACGCAGATTAACGACTGAGTATTTCGTAATGCGTAATACGTAAGTTGATTAAATATACGTAGCATACACTTCTTTACAACACCCCACCTTTTTCTTATGAATTGGGGTAACCCGCGTAAATCCTAGTTGCGTTTGAATATGTCAGACGAGATTTGGATGCGTGAAGCCCTCGAACTTGCACGGCAGGCATCCATAAGGGGCGAGGTTCCCGTCGGAGCGGTGATCGTCAGAGAGGACGCGGTGCTCTCTCGTTCGTATAACGCGCGCGAATCGTCGAAGGATGCGACAGCGCACGCGGAGGTGCTCGCCATTCGATCGGCGTCGCGGCGGGTCGGGGATTGGCGGCTTACCGATACGACGCTATACGTTACCTTGGAACCGTGTCCAATGTGCGCCGGAGCGATTGTTTTGGCACGTATCCCGCGGGTGGTTTTCGCCGCATCGGAACCGAAGTTTGGTGCCGCGGGCAGTGTGTTTGACATATTGCAAGAGGCACGATTAAATCATAGAGTGAACGTCGTTAAAGGCGTCTTGGGTGAGGAGAGCCGCGCTCTACTTCGATCCTTCTTTCATGAACGCCGTTGAACCTGCGGAGAGATGCAGGAGTGGTTGAACTGGACAGTCTCGAAAACTGTTGTGCGGGCAACTGCACCGTGGGTTCGAATCCCACTCTCTCCGCCATTTTGCACTAATGCTAGAATGGGCGGGTATGTGTGGGCCGCTGCGCGACGCGCCCAAGATTTTCTGCTCGCTCACCAGCGCCCGCTCCTTGATGTAGAAGCTCGAACAAATCTTTTTGAGGAAATTCCGAATTCCTTCGGTATGTTCTTGTGCAGCGATTTTTTCGGCTTGGTTGGCAGTAAATAATTTATGAAAAAACGAATTCATTACAGCAAGCTTATAGTAAACCCAGAAAACTACCGCTTTGATCCTGTGGAGAATCAAGAGGAAGCGATTGATTTGATGCTTGAAGAAAAGGGGTCTGAGATTGTAAATTTAGCGAAGCATATTTTAGAACATGGACTAGACGAAGCCAAAGACTTTAGAGTTCTAGAGGTAGATTCAGAAGAATATCTTGTGCTAGATGGTAACAGACGAACAGCTGCAATCAAGTGTTTACACGACCAGGCTTGGATAAAGGATGAAAAAACAAAAAAGGCATTTCAGAACCTACTCAAAATAAAAAAGAACGCGCCTACGAACATTCAGTCTTTTGTTTACGATGAAGAAGAGTCTGCAGCGGAGTGGATTAAGTTGGATCATACAGGCAAAAACGAAGGTGTCGGTCAGGATTCTTGGGGATCTGCAGAAAAGGATAGGTTTGCATTTAAATTTGAGGGAAAAATTTCCGTCGCAATGCAGGCCGTTTCCGTCGTTGAGAAGGCGTTAGATAAAAAAATCGACACAAAGAAACTAAAAGTCTCTACAATTAATCGTATAATGTCCAATCCAGAATCCCGTTCATACTTGGGAGTAGATGTTAGCCGTGGCAAGTTGATTTTCACAGCAGATAAAAAAGAGTCTTACGGTCGACTTGACAAACTGTTTGAAAAAGTTATTAAAGACAATGTAACTGTCGGAAGGGTTTATCACACGCCTCAAACCATTGACTTTATGAAAGAGCTTTTTGGCGACAAGCCAAAAGACGCTACAAAGCCAACACTTCCATTTCATGAAACTGAAGAAGAAAAATCGAACGAGGAATTAAGGGCAAGAAAAACGCCGAGAGAGAAAGGTGAGCAACAAAAGTTCTTTGGTAAAGATTTGATTCTAAAGAAAGGCCATACAAATAACATCTATATGGACATATTAGACTTACATGGTTTTTATGTCCGTAACTCTGCCAAGTTGTCCAAGAATTTTCCCGCAATGATCAGAATGTCTTTACGTTTACTTGTTGAGTCTGCAACTTCTGAAAAGGAAAATATTGCAGATTATGTGAACAGTAATTTTAAAGAAGCAAAAAAATATCTTACGCAAGACCAAAAAACAACATTGACAAACAATAGTGTTGTCAATGCTGGAAGTTTAACCCAACTACTACAGTCTGGGGCACATGATTATGCAAACTCTGCTAATTTTGAACAAACAGTTGCCATGTCTATTATCACTGGTGCGATGTTAGATATCACACACTCAAAAAACAGTGAAGAATAAAACCGACAAAAAAATATCAGGTTTTTATAGTCCGTTCCGCTATCCAGGCGGCAAAACCCGTCTTGCCTCAAACTTACTTGACGCAATAGAGAAAAACTTTGAGCAAAATGAAAAGATTGTTTTAGTGGAGCCATATGCAGGTGGCGCAGGTGCTTCTCTCGCTCTGCTTATTGGTGGTCATGTCGGAAAAATCACTATTAATGACTTAGACAAAGCAATTTATACTTTTTGGAAAGTGGCAGTTTCGGACACGGATTATCTCATCAGAAGACTAAGGCGAACGGAAATTACAATTGAAGAGTGGAAAAAGCAAAAAGCAATCTTTTCTTCTACTACAAATGAGACGAAACTCGCATTTGCAACTTTGTTTTTAAATAGAACAAATCGTTCTGGAATTATGAATGGTGGGCCAATTGGCGGAATGAATCAATCTGGACGATGGAAAGTTGACGCACGCTTTAATAAAAAAACAATTATTGAACGCTTGGAAAAAATAAAAGAATTTCAGGACAAAATTGAAGTTTGTAACTTGGACGGGATAGAGTTGTTGCGAAAACTTGAGCAACGAAAAAATTCAAAACAACATTTTATTTTTCTCGATCCACCATATTTTCAAAAGGGTCAATCTTTATATCTCAACCATTACAACAAGAAAGACCACGAGGAACTTTCGGAATTTCTAGAAAAATCATCGTTTAAAAAATGGATTATGACATATGACGATATGCCGTACATCAATAATCTATATAGAAAAATGCGGACAAGAGGCTTCTCAATTCAGCACAATGCCTACAAATCAAAAATAGGACGAGAAGTAATGATTTTTCCGAAAGATTTTGTTCTCGTCAACATTTAGTATCTGATTTCTTCTTGCTTGCGAAGCTTAATTTCAATTTTTTGTACAATACAGGTTATGGCAATTCCGAAGAACAAAAACGAACTAGCAGAAGAAATCGGATCTTCATATCAAAAACTGCAAACTGAACTAAGCAATATTCCTGAAGAACAGGCCAAGACAAAAAGCATGGAAGGACATGCTAAGGGCATGAAAATGTCCGTTTGCGATCTAGTTGCATATTTAATAGGTTGGGGCAATCTTGTTCTCAAGTGGCATAAAATTAGAGAGCAAGGTAAAGAGCCAGACTTTCCAGAAATTGGTTATAAATGGAATGAACTTGGAGAACTTGCTCAGAAATTTTATGCTGACTATAAAGATGATGATTATTTCTCTTTACTTAAGAAACTAGACAAAGTAGAGAAGAACATTCTTAATTTAGTTGAAAAGAAAGATAATGAAGCACTATACGAGTCATCGTGGTATGAAAAATATACCATGGGCAGAATGATTCAATTCAATACTTCTTCACCCTATAAAAATGCGTACGCGAGGATTCGTAAGTGGAAGAAAGAGAAAAAGATAAAGTAATAATGGCGAAAGGATTGAGGGAGAGGTTCCGCTTGCGCGCATGGAAGGGCTGGGGCAAGCGCAGCCGTATTCTTTTGGCGAGAAGGCCAATTAATTTCCTAGATAACGCAATTTGCTGCCTAATAACGGAGAAACCGAGTTTTTGGCCCACGTTTGCTAAATTATGGGTAAATCGATCTCATTTTCGCCAATCTCATGCTTCCACATAGGAAAAAACTCGGTTTCTGCGCCCTGTCGGACAAAGGTGGCAACTTAGGTTAGATATGCCAAACATCGCAAAGAACTTGCGCAAGGTGCGAGAAGCCAAAGGATTGTCACAAGAGAGGTTGGCACGCTTGGCAGATGTTACCAACAATAGAATCGTAAAGATTGAAACTGGGCAAAAATAAGAATCCAACACTTGATATGCTCAAAAAAGTGGCAAAAGCACTTGAAACAGGTGTTGATAATTTAATTTCGTAACTATGGCTTTATTTTCACTAAACAATGGCAACGCAAAAAAGATTCCCCCAACAAAAATTGGGTTAGAGCGCGGTATACAAAAGATATTTGAGAGTAATCTCGACGAAATTTTAAATATTACTTTTCTTGCCACAGAATACTCAACCAGCTTTGGTGGGCGAATAGATACACTCGGTATTGATAATAACGGCGCGCCAGTAATTATTGAATACAAAAAAGGCCAAAACAATAGTGTTATAAATCAAGGGCTTTCATATTTGCGTTGGCTTTTGGATCACAAGGCAGACTTTGAAATCTTAGTGCAAAAAGCAAAAGTTGATACTGATATTGATTGGGCTTCTCCGCGCGTAATTTGTGTGGCCGAAAGCTACAACAAATTTGATCTTGATACGGCTGACTTGTTGCCAATGAAGATAGAGCTATTGAAATATCGTATTTATGAAAATAGTGTTTTGTTGGTAGAGCCAGAAACACAACAAAAAGTCAGAATATCTACACCAAAGGTATTTGATAAAAAAGAAACGAATTCCCTCAAAGAGAGAAGGCAATATACTATTGACGATCATCTAGAAACCGCAAGCAAGAATGTAAAAGATATCTTTGCAACGATGAAAGAAGAAATTGTTGCTCTTGATGAAACTATCATTGAGGAGCCAAAAGCAAAATATATTGCCTATAAATTAGCAACCAATTTTGTTGATGTTGTGATCCTTAAAGATTCACTGAAATTATTTTTAAATGTCCCAAGTGGAAAACTTGATGACCCGCACGGCATTGCTCGCGATCTTACAAAACCAAAGAGGATTGGACACTGGGGCAATGGTGATTATGAAGCAAAAGTATCGAGTATAGAAGACATTGAAAAAATCATGGAGCTCATCAAGCAGAGTTATATTTACAATAAATAATTCATGTACAAAGATATTATCACTTACCAACTGGCAGACGAGGTCACCGAAGGACATTTACTTCGTGTTGCGGATCAAATTGTAGAAAGTTGGATGACAAAGCAGCCCGGATTCATAAAGTGGGAAATTCACAAAAATAATACCGGTGGCTACACGGACATTGTGTACTGGAATTCTAAAGAGGATGCCAAGAGGGCGGAGCAGGAGATGACGAATATTCCCAATGCTAACGATTGGTATGGATGTTACAAGGACGGTTCTATTGAAAGTACGAATCTGGAAGAAATCAGACGATTCGAATAAGACATTGTTGTGAAGACATACATACTTTTATTACGTGGCGTTATGCCTACCGGGAAGAATAAAGTGCCGATGGAGCAGTTACGCGAAGTGCTTGGTAAAAATGGTTTTGAAAATGTTCGTACGTATATTGCTAGTGGCAACGCCTTGGTTGAAACCGATTTGTCTGTGCGTGATATCGAAACAAAAGTACATGATCTAATCAAAGAACATATTGGTCCTGATCTAACGATAATTGTCCGTACTGGCGCACAACTACAGAAAGTACTTGATGAAAATCCTTTCAAAGAGAGTCGTGATATTTCACGAGTATTTTTTGTTTCATTTGCACGCAAACCTGCTTCACCTAACATAGAGAAACTGCAGGAAGAAGATTTTGGAGACTGTCAGTTAAAATTTGGTGAAGATGCTGCTTATATGTATATCCCTGGCGATGCTTCCCGCTCAAAGTTGAGTAACAACTTTCTGGAGAAAAAACTTGATGTGTCTGCAACCATGAGAAATTTTAACACAATGAGCAAGCTCATAGAAATGAGCCATAATGATTAATTGCTGAAGACACTTCAAACGAAATCAAATCTGTTTCGACAGACTATTTCACATAGTTGGTGGTCGTTAAGAAAAGGGGAATAAGGGCGTTCCTTTCAATTCTTGGCTGCTCCCTTTTGCACCTTCGCCGATTTTTTGAGAGAAAGAAAATTTTTGGTTTGTGACCGAAGGGTGCTTGAGGCGCGTGCTATTCGCGCCACCACAAAATCCGAGCGTACGATGAAGCATTGAATCGCCACGCATTGTCGCGTGGATTAGTCAAAATCCTGCGGATTTTGCTTAAGCAATGACTGGACTTCGTTCAAAAAACACCGCCTTATGGGGCAGTAGCTCAGATGGGAGAGCGCATCCCTCGCACGGATGAGGTCACGGGTTCGAATCCCGTCTGCTCCATTCACATCCTTCCTGAAAGCGGGGCACCCGGTGCCACGACGATGGTTCGGAGATCGCTCCTACAGGTTGTCGTATTTTCGGTAGATACTTTCGCGCGGGGTTTTCTATCGCGTTCCCTATCCGGTCACTTGATCGCTATTCGCTTGATTGGTCAATCATGAAGTTCATAACGGTCCTATCCTTACTACTTCTGGCATCACCTGCCTTTGCCGAATTGACGAAAGAGGAGTTGCGCGCTGTCATCCGAGAAGAAATTGCGGTGTCCGAAAAGCGCACGCGGGAGTACATAGATCTTAAAATTGATGGCTTAGATAGAAGCCTGAGTGCCAGAATTGACGCCGTAGACAAAAGACTCGGGGATATGTGGCTTATGGTGATCGCACTCGTTGGGTTAATAGCTGCTGCCGTTGCAATCCCTCAAATCGTTATTGCGTATAAGGAAAGAGACTGGAAGCAGACCAGAGCCGAAATCCAACAACTGCGCGAAGAAATCAAAGCGCTGCAAAACGCTTCCCCATAACCTTGTCCCCGGTTTCTCGCCCGTTTACATAACACTCCCCTTCAATACAATCCGGTTTAGCCGGTTGGTCGATATTTTCTCGCTTGGGCACGCGCGAGACTCTGATGTGAGTAACTGTCCGGTACTATACACTTGTCGCGCCGCATGTGCTTTCAAAGGCTGGTGCGCATTGCGCACCCTACAAGATGGCAATTCAGTATTGCACTTTCGCGCAAAGCCAAGCTGACTTCACCAGCCTCTGCGGTAAATTCTTCACCGGTCTTGGGTCAGAATGCCCCGCCTATTGTCCTTGTTATCCTCGAAATTTCGAACTAGCACCATTGGTTGTCCAATCGTGATATGGTATAATCATCTATATGAAAAACGTAGACAAACCAAAACTTCTCTCCGGCGGCAATCCACAAATTCCAAAGGGTGACGGCGATTCCCCCGTGCAGGCATACATCGCAGCCATGCCGGGCTGGAAACGCGGCATCGGACGAAGCCTCGACGCGCTCATCGCCCGAACCGTGCCCGAAGTGCGCAAGGCGGTGAGGTGGAACTCTCCCTTTTACGGCATTGAGGGGCAGGGCTGGTTCCTTTCGTTCCATTGCTTCACGAAGTACATCAAGATAACTTTCCTTAACGGCTCTTCGCTACGTCCTGTCCCGCCCGTCGAATCCAAGCATGAAGCCGTGCGCTACTTTCACATCCACGAGGACGATCAGCTCGACGAAGAGTTATTGGCGAGTTGGATTCGGCAGGCATCGGAGCTTCCCGGAGAACACATGTTTTGAGTTTGCACGAGCGATCTTCCATGTGGGATTGAGTAGGTCGGGAATCGGAGAGGGATTTCTATCAAGATCTTCTATCAGAACTTGCTATCGCGCGAGATTCTCTATCGGGAATTACTATCGCGTTCCCTTTACTTGATTTAGTCGCTCGTTTGATCTTTATTCAGTCGGTTGAGGGCTTTACTATGGGAAGTCTATCGCACTCGCTATCCGCTCTCTTGATCCCTCCCTATTCAGTCGGTTGATCTTGTTACGATGGCTCACCTTGATACCCCCCTTTTCTTGTTGTTGTTCATCAGCATTCCGCTACTGCTGATTGTCCATCGCGGCACCCGGGTTGAAGCGTCGCGATGGCGAAAATCTACCACGCTTACTCTGCGAACCATTGCCCTGCTGTGTTTTATTCTGGCACTGGCAGGTCTGCACAGAAATCACAGGGAAGAGGTGCTAGCTGTGGCTTTCCTCTTGGATGTTTCGGAGAGCGTTCCAACAGAGGAACAGCACAGGGGCATTGATGTAATTGATGCGGCGATTGACGAGCTGCAGCCGACCAACCTGTATAGTGTTATCCCGTTCGCCGCGCAGGCGACTGCCTCCACTCCCATGCGCCCGAAGATGGAGCAACCGAATTTCAATACCGACATCTTGTCAGAGGCGGCGTTGGATTACAATTCGACAGACATCGCGGCGGCGCTTCATCTAGCCATGCGCATTCTACCGGAGGATCGGCAGAGGCGAATCGTGCTGCTGAGCGACGGATTACAGGACGCTGGCGATGTGGATCCCCTTCTGGACCTCGCGCGGGCTGGCGGGATTGAAGTCTTTACGATCCCGTTGAATTCCGAAAGAGCCGATGAGGTTTGGGTGCGCGCCCTTCACTTGCCTTCGCATGTCATATCCGGCACAACTTTTGCCGTACGCGCAATTGTCGAAAGCACGGGGACCAGTCCGGTAGAGGTTCACCTTCTTCGCGACGGTAAACCGGTTTCTGATCCGCTGTCCATTACGCTGAAACCGGGGAAACAGGAGATCATGATACCCGATCAACGGATTGACGAGCAGGGGAGCTATACGTACCAATTCAATATTTCGGCGCGGGATGCCATTTCCGAAAACAATAAGGCTTACGGATATGTCAGTGTGGGTGGTCAACCTCACGCACTTTATGTGGCGGACAATTCGGGTCAGACCGACGCCCTGATGCGCGTCCTCAAATCCAACGGTTTTGCGGTGGATGTTGTATCGCCGAATAAAATCACGACCGAATTAGCCGATTTGCGGAGCAGTGCAGTGGTGATTCTGAATAATGTTTCGGCTGATGACCTTTCAATCACCCGGATGGAATTGATTGAGAGCTATGTCCGCGATCTGGGAAAAGGATTGGTTGTGATTGGCGGTGACCGCGCATTCGGCATGGGCGGCTATCACGGCACACCCTTGGAGCGGGTGCTGCCTGTCGAGATGACGCCTCGGCAACGTAAAGAGTCCTTGGCACTGATGTTCGTTTTCGACACGTCCGGCAGCATGGCAAATTACGTCGGTGCGGATCAGAAGATTCAACTGGCGATTGAAGGCATTCGAGCGGGAGTGCGCGAGCTTGATAAGGAGGACAAGGCGGGTGTAATCGGCTTTGCGGCCAAGATTGGGTTGGACATCTCACCCACAACCGATCATGAGAGAATTATTCGCGAAGTTGGCCGAACAACTCCCACCGGCGGCACGAAAATGTATCCCGCGCTGAAACGAGCCTATGAAAAACTGAAGGCGGTCGATGCCAAACAAAAGCATCTTATACTTTTGTCCGACGGCAGGTCTGACGGGGATTTTTACGCACTCGCGGATCGGATTGCCGCTGACGACATCTACGTGACCACGATTGCTATCGGTGATGCCGCGCAGAACCTGTTGCAAGCGATTGCGGAGAGGGGAGGAGGAAACTATGTAGCTGTTCACAATGTGAATCAATTGCCGAAGATTTTGGCGGATGAGGTCAGACAAACCCAGAAATACATGATTCAGGAGGCGTTTCAACCGATAATTAGCGAAGGGGGTGCGGCAATCATGGCGGGCATCCTTCAGGTTCCACGGTTGCGCGGTTACATTGCGACCTCCGAAAAGGAATACGGTCAGGTTTATATCCGTTCTCCGCAAGAGCACCCGATTCTCGCCGCATGGCATTACGGTTTCGGGAAATCCGTCGCTTTTACTTCGGACGTGAAACCCGGGTGGGCGGCGGATTGGATAGAATGGGAGCAGTTTGGCAAGTTCTGGGTGCAAGTGGTCAATTGGGCGGCGCCCATTCATGGCGACAGCGGAGATTTTGACCTTAATGTTTCTCACCGCGAGGGTGTCGGGCAGGTAGTGATCGATATTGCCAACACCGAAGCTGTCTCTAGTGTTCAGAGTTTCGATGTCCAAGTCGCGCCGCCGAAGGGCGCCGGGGAGGTTGTCGACATGCATCGGGAAACGCCGACTCGGTTCAGCGGGGAGTTTCCTATCGGGGAGACCGGCGTTTATTTGGTCACCGCCCAGATGAAGCAGGATGGTGTCGTTATCGGATCCAGGCACGCGAGTTTCGCGCTTTCATACCCTACGGAATTCGCCGAGTTTGAAACTAACCATCAGCTTCTCGGGGCAATCGCCAGGCGCACGAACGGCATCATTGAACCTACGCCCAAGCAGATTGCGAAACATACCGGTGACGCCATAGAAACATCCGAATCGCTCGCGCATGTTCTTCTGATTGCCGGTATTCTTATCTTCGTGCTTGAGATGATTCTTCGCCGATTTAGCGTGGCAAGCGGTTACTTCACACAGCTTCGGGAGCAATTGGCGGCGTTTCGCCGTGGAGGGAAAGGCAAGTCAACCGTGACGATGAACCGGTTAAGCGCCCGCAAAGCGGAATTGGCTGGAATGCCGAGAGCCGCCGCGATACCTCGGGGTGCAGCTGCCGTTAAGCCTGCATTAGCGCCCGAGAATAACGCTCCGCCAGCGTCTGTGTCTCAAGGCGAGGGAAACATGGGGCGGTTGTTGAGAGCGAAGCGTCGAGCCCAAGGCGGCAGTTGACCTCCACTGCCTTGAGATTACCGCGCGTTCGATAATTTGACTTGAGGCTTTACTCGGAGTTCGAGGTCTTTTTCTGAACGAACCCGTAGAGTTCAATCTCTTGCGCTATAGGGTAACCGCGCTTGACTTGTCGGTTTCTTAACCTGTTTTCTTGGTAGGAGAAGTCACCCGCGAGTCGCTTGTCGTCGGAGGTTTCTCCAATTTTGAATCGGATGCCGTCCGTCACCACGCTGACTCGCATGTCAATCGTTGATTTTCGGTTATTGTTAATTTTGTCGATTCTTTTCCACTCGCCTTCCCCGCCGATACTCTCATAAATAATCAGATCCTCAATGTTTGTTTCTCGAATGACTATCCGGTGAATCGGCTTGCGCGTTGGCAAGGTAACGATAATCCAATGTTGATTGGCTTTGCCAACGGTTTCCAAATTGCCGTCAGCCATTGCAGGTACGGAGCACGTTGCTCCGTCAAGCAGCGCGTAATTTTCGCTCCACTGCTGCGGCGCCACGAGGGCACTCATGAAGCCAGCATTGCAACCTACCATGAAGCAAGACAGGACTAGCAGCGGTATGCAGAATTGACGTTTCATCCTAGTGTACCTCCAATCCAACGCATGGGCGCGTCTTTCCCACTGAAACAGAATTGCGTTAAAACCTTTGAAGCACCGTTAATCCGGGTGCATGAACACCGGTCGTTGGGGGAAGTATATCAAAAGTCTCGGGTGTGTTTCAAGGCAAATTTGCGCGTACAGGCGGCATATCGGTATAGGCAGGGCAAACTGCAGCCGCGCGACGGCACCGCGGCCGTCCCCTACGGAATCATATTTCTTTGGTGTGAAGGAATCGAGTCTAGTGATTCAAGTTTTGCAACAGTGTTTCGGCAAGCCGCGCGGCGAAGGCGTCATCGTTTATGTTATTGTCCATCTCGATTACCGTGACATTATCCGCCACGTTCGCCTTCAAATTTTGAATCCACGCCCCCCTGGCATCCGGTGAATCAAACGGCTGGTCCTGAGCGTCAATGGCGGAGACTCCCCGCTCAGGGATTATCACGGTCGTCGGCCCTTTTGCCCGGCTCAATTTTTGCCCCATGATTTTGCCCAACTCGGCGTTCTCGTCTACGGTTGTGCGCATGAGCGTAATTGTCGGATTGTGTTGGTAGAACTTCCTGTCCTCGAATTTGTCGGGCACAGTATCGGGCGGCCCAAAGTTCACCATATCTAATGCGCCCGGGGAAACCACCTGCGGAATTCCCTGATTTCCCGCGGCTTCGAGGCGGTCCGGTCCCGCACTCAACACCCCGCCAACCAACTCGTCAGCAAGTTCGGTCGTTGTCACGTCAAGCACGCCAACGATAAAGCCGCCCCTGACCAAATCCTCCATGGCGCGTCCGCCGGTGCCCGTTGCATGGAACACGAGCACTTCGTATCCCGCGGCTTCAAGAATCTCCCGCGCTTTGGTCACACATGGGGTCGTCACTCCGAACATCGTCGCAGCGATTAAGGGTTTATCGTCGGCTGCGGGCACCTCGGCGCTAATCATCCCGGCAATCGCCCCCGCGGCGTTCGTCAGAATCTGGCGCGAGAGACTGTTGACGCCGGCTATGTCCACGACGGAATACGTCATCGTGATGTCTTTCGTGTCCACATAGGGACTGGTGTCGCCGGAGGCTAACGTAGAGACCATCAATTTCGGAACACCGACGGGGAGCGCGCGCATCGCGGTCGTCCCAATGGTTGTTCCGGCGGATCCACCAAGCGAAATGATGCCATCGATTACTCCATCGTCGTTGAGTCGTTCGACAATTCGCGCGGCTCCGTTCGCCATCGCGGCGACGCTATTCCCGCGATCACCCTCACTCTTGAGTGCGGCCAGTGATGTCCCGCCCGCCTCTGCCACTTGCTCGGCGGACACATTCGGTTCAAAATGCGGCTCTCCCAGAATACCCGTATTGATGACGTATGTTCCGACGTTATTCGCCTCTATTCGCTCTTTGAGAAACTCAAATTCCGGACCCTTCGTATCCAATGTTCCCACCAAGCAAGCCGTTTTCGACATGTTTTAATCCCTCCGTGAGCTATCGACTCCGTCAAAGCGAGTTGACAAGCATGAGTTTCATTGTTGGGCAGGCATTATAAGTTGCCCTCGGGACAGGGTCAAGGACAATCGCTTCGGACCACGCCGCCCATCTGTTTTGATGTGATATACAGGGGAAACGCATCTAGTTAAAAAGTTTGTCTCATGGCGGCAGCACGTACCTATTATGTTGGGTTTCGCCCAAATTTCGGCGCGTTCAGGCAAAGTGAACACTCAAAAATTCCTCCAAGATTAGCGATAATTAACGGATTCCCGTTCAACCCAACCCACGACGCCTAAGCTCGACTTTGTACATGTAAGTGGCATAACAAAGGTTGTCAATTGAGCGTTCCAGAAAAGCGGCTGAGATTTTAACCATCTGGCTTTTTTGGTTGACCTTTGAAAAAGTCGCTGGTGGTTTGAGTACCATCACGGCGGGGCAGGGGATCTCTATCGCACTCGCTATCCGCTCGCTTGATTCCCGCCTACGGGTTTGGTGTCGTACGGCTTTCCGTACAGCCCAACCGTTGTACTTTTGAGCAGTATAGCAGACGGTGTCAATCACACGTTCCGGAAAAGTGGGTGAAATTTCAACCATCTGGCCTTTTGGGTTGACCTGTGAAAAAGTCGGTAGCGATTTCCAGTACCATCACGGCGGGGCAGGGGATCTCTATCGCACTCGCTATCCGCTCGCTTGATTCCCGCCTACGGGTTTGTTTTTGTACGGCTTTCCGTACAATCCAACCGTTGTACTTTTGTACAAAGTCGAGCTAAGAAAACTGTCATAGGATTGGCCTGATTTCTATATTTCAGGTAGACATTTAGATGCGTTTTTCCTGGCGCGAGACGGGGTTTTTGTGGACACCCCGGAAACCCTATGATACACTAAATCAGCCTAGGGAAAGGCATATTCGGAATTTTTCAACCATTTTGCTATAAATCCACATTAATGACTCCATGTTGCCATTTACGATAAAGGTTACTCATCAGCCGGTCGAGCGGCTGTGCCGAATTACGGCGAGCAGCGAGCAACAAAATATTGATATCGTCGTTGACATTCACGCGCACTCTCGGGAGATTCTCCCTTTATTTGCGGGCAGACAAAGCGCAAATTCGGACACCGAGGTATTGAATGAGGCGGCGGAGTATGCCTACGAAGCATTTGTGGGGTTTCTACAGCGCAACGCTCAACCCGACATTTTTTTGCCGTTTGACCGGCTGAATCGGTATCCTCACCGATTGTACTGCCTTCTCATGTCTCCGAATCGCACTCGCGAGTTGTTTGACGTTTATAACGCGAGCGCGGGAAACCGCCTGACATACGACGACTATGAGCTTGTGGTGAGCCGGAAGACACAGCTACAAGATACGGAAGCCTACTTGATTGCCCCGAACAAGTATACGCTCTTTATGCGACAGGCGGTTGAATCGCGCGCGATCAATGTGTATCGCAGCGATTTTGTCGATTTGGTCACGAACACGCCGCCTCCGATTCATCTTCATCCTCAAGATATCATTGACGCATTTGAAACCGGCGCTCCCGCGGAATCCGAACGCCCCGCGGAAGGAAGGCAACTTCTAATGTTTTCGCCGGACGAGGCAAAAGAGGAGAAGGAGAATCAGGCGGAATGTCCGAAATGCGGGGGGCCGGTTCAGAGCATAGGTGTGGGAAGGTACTTCTGCTTGGATTGCGAGTGGGATAACCTTCCTACACTGAGATGATGCGATCCGGTTTCTCTACATGTGCGGTGCATTGAGGCGGGGGAAGGGATCTCTATCGGGAGGAGTTTTCTATTGAGCGGGCATTCGGCGGTAGATGGTGGGCGGGGGAGTTCTATCGCGGTCGTTATTCACTTCCTTGATTCCACCCTACAGAAGCGCTACGAGTTGGACAATCTTCCTACGCTGAGATGATGCAATCCATGTGCCGTGAATCAATAGCGTTCATCAAGTTTCTGTGAGGCGGGGGAAGGAATCCCTATCGCGAGGAGTTTTTTATCGAGCAGGCATTCTACGGTAGATGGTGGGCGGTGCCCACCCTACAGAAGCGCTACGAGTGGGATAATCTTCCTACGCTGAGATGAGGTAATACCATTTCTTTACGTTTGCAGTGAATTAGTAGCGTCATCCAGGTCTCAGGGAGGCGGGGCAAGCGGATCCCTATCGCCCTAGGATTTCTATCGCATTCGCTATCCGCTCATTTGATCTATTCACTCGGATGATCCCCGCCTACAGGTTTGGCATACGGGGTAAGCCGAGTTTTGATGTTTTGGCGATTAGTCCCGTCCCAATTCCGGCGGCACTAGCCCTGTCGCACCCGCCTTTAAGATCCCAAACCGATACCAACGCACAATCGAAGAACGACGACCGTGTTAATAAGCGCGATGAGTGTACCAACGACCGTCTGTATGAGCGTATGTCTTTTTCGTCGAATTCTCGCCCATGCGATGAGTGGCACCAAGAGAAACAGCCACGCAAACCTAGGATCATTGAGAATCAGCACTAGCACAGTGATACAGCCGGTATAGACTCCCGTGTGGAAGCTAATTTTCCAAAGTTGCGTGATGGCGCCGAAGATGATTCCGTTCGCGATATAGGCAAGCCCCGCCCAAATTATCTCGCGCGGGGAGTCAATTTCGTAGAATATGCCTAGCCCGATACATGCCGCTCCTATGGCAAAGAGTAACGGCAAGGTGCGTTGCTCTTTGACCTCAAGATTGAGGTTACTCACCCTCCCTAGGCGGAAGAGGATAAAGATAAAAAGGATCGGCAATAGGGAAAAAAAGTGAAAGCAATCCCCATCCACATCAGCATCTCGCGTGTGGTTGCGGCGTAGTTTTCGGCGATTACGAAGGTTGCCGCAATTGGCGTGATGAATGGATTGAAGAGAACCGATGTTGCAGCCGCTATTCGATTGTGCATTAACGCGCCTAATTTTGAGTTGGCCGATTCATCTGTTTTGAATCGGGGTGAAGGAAATGTCGATGGATTGGGATCTTCCGAATCGTTTTGCCCGGTGCAGGAGATTTATATCTATCATCCAGGTTCCTGAAATCTACCACAACTAACGGCGGCTTGCAAGCAGATTTTCCAACCTCCCGAGCGCCGCGTCCTTCCGGGCGGCATTCGACTTGTATTCGTAGTAGTGTTTCAGCACTTTACCCGCGTATCGATCGGCTCTCCGCGGTATCGAGCCGCTCTGGCGTACTTTGGCCGGGCCGACAAAATAGGCAGCCAGAGCGCGAACGTAGCTGCCATCGTATCTCTTTAGCTGGGCTGCCAAGTACGCAACTCCGGCTTTCACGTTCTTGCGCGGATTGAAGCGCTCGTCTACCCGCTCGTCATGGGTTGGCTTAAGGGGATTACGATATTTGGGCACGTTAAGACGGAGATCCCTGGCAGTTCCCGGCATCAACTGCATTAACCCAACCGCCCCGGAGCTCGAAACCGCGTTGGGATTGAAGTTAGACTCCACTCGAATCACGGCAAGAATCAACTCAAGCTCGACATTGTAGCTAGCCGCAAGTTGCCGAAGCGAGCCGCTTCTCCTTCCCTTATTCCAATCAGACGAGTCCGACTGCGTCCAGATATGGCGCCCCGGCTGTTGCCTACGCTGCTGTGCATGTTTTCCACCGAACGTCCATCCAACCGACACGAGGTGTTTGGAGTTCGGTTCCGGATGAGTCAAATAGGCGTAATTTAGCTGCTTGTTCCATCGACTCAGGGTAAGCCCCAGGCTCCAGTGAGGCGTTGGCTCCGACTCGAGGAATTCGAAGGCCGATCCAAACCGGAGCGCGATGTCTTGTGTCCCAATCTCAGCACCCATCGCCACCCCTCTGGTTGCAACATTGAACGCGCTATTGAGCCGCAGATGCCGGATGGGCGCCCACGTGCCACCAATGGCAAGCTGTTGCTCGAAACTCTGAAGAGACTCGCCATCGCGGTCCGTAATCTCGACACCGGAGATGTCGCGAATACTTGCCCCGACGCTCCAGTGCGGATGCAATCTTCCGACAATCCCCAAGTCATAACTCGGAATCCAAAGACTACCTTCGTAGGGCGCCCGATTGTAGCCGACATTGGCGCCGATCTGCCACCTTTGGATTTTTGCGGCATAGGAAAGCATGGCTTGGTTGTTTCCAAACTCGAATGTACCGATCGGGTTATTGGGTTTATCAATAAAGAAACGGTCCGCACCGTTGAGATCGACCACACTAAGCCCCAATGTACCGTATCGGCTGAGGGGTAACGCAAAGGAGAGTGCGCCTTGCGAAAGGTCGTAGTCTAAACTTCCGCGCTGAAGGTTGGCAAGCCCCGCCGGGTTCCATAGCGCGCCGATCGACCCGTCGGCGTTGCTGATAAACGCGCCGCCCAAGCCGAGCGCCCTTACTCCTACCGCGGGGCGCGAATCGGGTTGCGCCGCGAAGGAAGCACAGCACAGCCATGCAGCGAGGCATACGTGGAAAGCGCGTAACCCTATGCGGCAGTTTTCGAGGATGTATAGATAGGGGCGGGCTGATGCCTTCTCTGTTCTTTCCGGATTCGGAATGGGGCGGAGTACCGGTAGGATTACCATTGCGTGCAAATACAGCGGTATCGTTGGGGTGATGTGAAAGTTTTCCAGAGGGGACGGCAAACAGAACGCTATCCTGCCCGTATGTGAAAACTCTCGGCGCAATTGCGCGTCAGCCGATTTGCAAAACGCGTTTTAATCCAGTGAACCCCAACTATCCCGCTGCCACGGTCAGGAGTACCGTTTTCGTCTCGGTAGAAACATTTGTGTCGGTATCGATTCCCGATTCTTTAACCGAGACGACCCGGTCAAACACGGTAACCACGAACTGGATAACCTCCAACTGAACGCCATCCGTGTTCGAGATGACAGGAGCAATCCACGTGGCGCTATTGGGACTTGTAACAGAAAGGGTTCCGTGTTCCGTGACGTTGATCCAGTCAAGCAGGATACGGAAGCCTTGAACGCCGTCAACTGTTGCGGTTAACTGAACGCTTTCGCCCGGTTGAACTACAGCCTGACTGACATTAACTTTTACATTCAGGGGCAGCTGATTGCCGGGGCGTCCCGACAAGAAGGAATCTTCGTCCGGATCGGTTTCTGTGACGGGGTTTTCTATGTTGCTGCCGCCGCAACCCGATATCCATAGGGCAGAAGCGAGCAAGAAGACTTGCAGGAGAGCGAGTAGTCGGAAAGATTTAATCATGTTTCCTGCCTCCGGTTAAATCTGAAACGACGCGTAAAACGCACCATAGAAAAACGCAATCCGCATCATCCGGTTTCAATAAATGGCGTGCGATGATCGAATCACGGATTAAACGGATTAACGGATTTCACGGATTAAAAACACTTAATCGGCGCCATTAAGCGGGTTGAGGATGCCAACTAAGAAAAGGTTATCTATGTGATTCCTGCGAGATTTTGATTCTCTCTCCAGCCAAGTTGCTTGATTTGTTATACCATTTCTATAAATTAACAGTGCATTAATAGCGTCGATCAGGTCCAAAGCGGGGCAAGGGGATTTCTATCGCACTCGCTGTTCGCTCGTTTGATTCCCGCCTACGGGGGTTAGGTGTAAAGGAAAACAGTAGTCATAATAGTATATGGAAAGCACTATATGCACTGTTATTCAAGCGAAATGGTATTAGAATCACATTCGCCTAAGCCGGTGGCTTCTGGTTCATCATTTGACAATGAATCCCCGGTTTTGCTATACTTACGACGATGAATCCGGCGGATCGGGAGTATTCTCGCGGACAGGGAGAACATATGAATATCGCATACTTTGATTGCTTCTCGGGAATCAGCGGCGACATGACACTCGGTGCGTTGGTTGATGTCGGCATTGAGCCGGGTGCGCTGAGGACGGAATTATCGAAATTGAAACTTGACGCCGAATTCAGCTTGGATTTTGAGAAAGCCAGCAAGCACCACATCACCGGCACGCGGGCAATTGTTCGCACGACCGAAAGCCATCAAGAAGACGTAAACCGGACTGCCGAATTATCAGAGGGAGCCGACGCTCATAGCCACTCGCACGACCACGCCCACGAAACACATCATCATTCCCATCACGACCACGCTCCAAGCCGACATTTAGCGGACATTTTCGAGATTCTTGAGGACAGCAATCTCGAAAGGGCGATAATCGATCGATCGAAACAGGTTTTTGACCGGTTGGCGGAAGCGGAGGCGAAGGTTCATAATACCTCCAAAGACAGGATCCACCTGCACGAAGTGAGCGGCATCGATTCAATTGTCGATGTTGTCGGATGCGTCATCGGCTTGAATCTGTTGGGAATCGAAGAACTCTATGCCTCCCCGCTTGCGCTGGGGAGCGGTTTTGTGCGGTGCGCGCACGGTCTGATGCCCGTTCCGGTGCCCGGGACAATGGAACTGCTTAAGGGTGTTGAGGTGCGGCAAACGCAGATTCGGAAGGAGTTGGTGACGCCCACGGGTGCAGCGATAATCACTACACTGGCGCGTGGGTTCGGTCCCATGCCGGAGATGGTTATCGACCGCGTTGGCTACGGCGCCGGCACACGCGAATTAGAGGAGCAACCAAACCTCCTGCGGATTTGTCTCGGGGAGAAGAAGGAAGGCAGTCTTGAGAGCGATCAGGTTTACCTCATCGAGACCAATCTCGATGACATGTCCCCGGAGATAGCGGGCTATCTGACGGAGTTGCTGTTTGAGAAGGGGGCTCTTGACGTTTTCCTTACGTCGATCCTCATGAAGAAGGGGCGTCCGGCGACTAAACTCAGCCTCCTTGCTGCCCCGGACTTTCGAGAGAGTCTCACCCAGGTTGTTCTCACTGAGACCACGACGTTTGGGGTCAGGTGCCACCTTGTCGAGCGATCCAAGCTATCGCGTGATTTCATCAAGGTGCAGACTCAGTGGGGGACGGTACGCGCCAAACGCGGATACATGGATGGGGAGCCAATCAAGGCGGTGCCGGAGTATGAGGATTGCAAACGCATCGCCGAGGAGCAAAGTGTGCCGTTTCGACAGGTCTATGAGGAAGCGATGCGGGCACTTGGTTGAAAATACTCCAATTATACAATCATGGGAGGGAAAAGATGCAACTCACTCGACAAAGGAACTACGTGATTTTTCTATTTCTGATTCTTGCCATTTCAGTCACTCAAATATCCCAAGTAACTTGCGAAACCTACACTTTCGACGGATATGAAATTCAAACCCGCCTTGTTCCCGACAAAACAACCATAATGCTTGGTGAGCCTATTTACGTCTCGTTCATCGTGGATAATCATTCGGACCAGAATTTGCAAGTGCTTGTAGGCGGTGATTATAGAAACGGACTTGGAAGACCGGAGAGTTTCACCGTCACCGTGCAAGGAGAAAACAATCGGCATGTCCCGCAGCCCGATGCGGGACCTGGAATGGGCGGCACGTCTGGACCAGTACCGATACCCGCCGGGGGCAATTACGCCTTCAGGCTCTTTCTTCCCAATTGGGCGACATTTCAGGAGGTCGGCAGCTACACAATGGTTGCCAGAAGAATTTTGAATCTGGGTAAGCATACATCAGATCTGTACGATATTCGGACAAAGACCATTGATGTGCAAACGGAAGCGAGTACGAAACTCCGGGTAGTTCCGTTGGATGAAGCCAAAATGGGGTACATCATCGATCATTTAGGCAGCGCGATGTTCAGTGAATACAGTTACGAGTCTGAAGAGGCTACCGACGCTTTAGATCATATTCAGGATGAGCGAGTGATACCGTATTTCGTAAGAGCGTCTGAAACGGATCGCTACGGATTGAAATTCAGTGCCCTTCTCGCACTCTCAAAGTTCGATAGTGAATCCGCGTTTATGGCGTTGCGGAACGGTCTGGAATCAGAAGGGGAAAATAATAATATATACCTCGCGGCTGCAGGGGCTCTGGCAATGAGTCCATATCCAGATGCCATCCCCTATCTATTGTCGAAGCGGCAGCATCCTTACGAGGGTGTGCGTATGACGATTCTGCACGTAGTGGGCAAAATGAAACCCGATGAAGCCATTCCCATCCTGCAGGAAATGGCGCACGATGAGGACGCAAGAATAGGCACTGAAGCCAAGCGATATCTGAAATTTCTCTCCAAGAAAAACTCGGCTTCGCGGCACTAGTCCAATTAGTATTAACATCTTAAGTAACACTCGACATTGAAGATCTCTCAAGTAACACTCCACATTGCACTCCTCTGGAGTGCGGGACTCTGGACATGTCGCATTCTATTGACATTTCGATCCTCTGGATCGAGGAAAGAGACTCCGACTAAAACGTGTTGCTTGCTGAAAGAATTATTCCGTCAGGGATAATGG
>JAJDTR010000110.1 GCA_022827055.1 Candidatus Poribacteria bacterium
CGGTGAACGCCTTTGTCGGTGATATGCGTATCAAGTCCGTTGTTGATTGGCTTCCATGTATTGCCGTGGCTGTTCGAGCGATATAGGCCGTGATAAACAAGTGTGCTTGCGTACACCTCATCAGAGCTGACAGCCATTTCGTAAACGGTGTGGGTAAGTTCGGTAGAACGCCAAGTGTATCCGTCATCCAGAGAGACAAACACACCGAGTTCGGCGCCCGCGTAAATCCGGCGTCCATCAGATTTGACTGTGAATACATTTCCCATTTGCTCTGCGCCCGAAACGAGCTCCCACTCGGCGCAGGCGTCCGCAGGGGGGCATCCGGCGATCCAGAACACGAGCAGGAGTGGGGCTAGGATAAATGTTAAGCTGAGTTTGTTAGTCATGAATAGGCTGCTTCATTCTGTTTTAAGGGCGCCCCAGGTCATGACGGCTTTGCCGTAGGGTTGCACGGTCGGGATTGACGCGCGGTAGATGCCCTTGTACGTCGAGGCATAGAGATAGGATTGATCGGATGCGACCAAGAATACCGCCGCGCCGTCCAGGCCTGCGGGAAACCAGGTTTCGGATTGATCATCGAACACGTACACGCCGTGTGCGACAGTCCTATAAGCCCCTGGTCTGATCATAGATGACGCCCTAACTGCGGCAAAAATGCGACCGCGGTAAACGGCAAGGCTTCTCAAATCAGGGGAATCCGGCAGCCCGTTGTTGAGATCGTCCCAAGTGAGTTCACCTTCGTTCCACCGTACAAAGCCGTGTCCTCCGGCGACGTATAATCGGTTGTTGAGCACCGCCCAGTCGTAGGCTTCGCCGAGCCTCGGCAATACCGGCACGCATTCCCATGTGGAGCCGTCGTCGGGGGAACGGAATACGTAGGACCAGGCGGCTGCCCACAAATAACCGTCGTATTCGATCATCGAATCGATGGAATCGCTGAATGTAAAGTCGGGCACCTCGGGCCCTTTGGGGCAGGGAAACGACCAATGTGCCGGGAAGCGCCATGTCTCTCCACGGTCGCGGGAAATGTACGTCCCGTCAAAACCGCCCACACCGATGACCATATCGGAACGGGTAACGAGTATTTGGTTAATGTACGGGATCCGGATGTCGAGGGTATGGTCATGAATTGTGCGGAGCCCGTCGTTTATCGGGTTCCACGTCTTCCCGTAATCGTCGGAGCGAAACATGCCGTGCTCATTCACGAATGCATATACCGCATCGCCGCTGGTAGCAATTGCCTGAACGTAGCCGTGCGTCAGAGCGGTTGTACACCAGGTGTCACCATTATCGTCCGAGGTATACAGCCCTTCCAACGATCCTCCGGCGAAGAGTCGGCGGCCGTCGTTTTCCAATGCGCTCGCGGTTTTCATGGCGCGCATACCGAGAAGGGGTTCCCACTCGGCGCGGGAGAGGGAGATGACGAGGAGCAGGGCTAATAGCGTCACGATGAAGGTCGTGTATTTCATTGTCGTTTCACGGCGCCCCAGGTGGCCGCGGCTTTGCCGTAGGGTTGCACGGTCGAGATTGAAGCACGGTAGATTCCTTCATTGGTTGCTGCGTACAGATCGGATTGATGGGATTTGAGCGAGATAACTGTCAACCCGTCCAGCCCTGCCGGAATCCACGTTTTGGAGCGCTCATCAAACATGTATACGCCGCGGCGGTTAAGTCCGGCGAAGAGGCGGCCGCGGTTAGCAGCGAAGGTGTTTATATTGTATCGGAGCCATACACCGTCGCTCTCCGGAAGCCCTACGTTGAGATACTGCCAAGTGCGCTCCGGGTCGTATAGCGCGAAAAACGGGGCGTTTGACAAGTATGGTGCTCCGGTTACATACACTCTATTATTGAGCACGGCCCAGGCGGTCGGCCAAGCGATCTGGTCGACGTTCCCACCGAAGGAAGAGATGAGGCGGCCGCCGGGTTGTCCCTCACGGGAGCGTAGTATACCGCTAACCCAGCCGGCCACCAGATAGTGATCCATGCCGTACAACAACTTTACAGCGTAGCCTAATATCCAGTCGGTATCGTCGACTCGCCAGTCGGATGGCGCCTCACGCCAGGTGTCGCTGCCGTCGGCCGAGTCATCAGTGCAGCAGGCCATTACACTGATTATGGTGCCGTAAGGGGTGTGCACAAAGTATTTAAACACTCCGTACCCAACGGGACCGTCGTCTAAACGGTTGGTTTCATCGATGTATCCAAGCCCGTTGTTTAGGGGCTCCCATGTCTTTCCACGATCATCGGATTGAATGAGGCCGTCATAAACATTCGATCCTACGTATATTGATTGCGGGCTGGTTGCCATTACCTTAACAGGCAGTTTAAACTCGGTTAAACGCCAGGTGTAACCGTTATCGTCCGAGATGTAGAGTCCGTCCCGTGTCCCGGCGTAGAGTCGGCTTCCATCGGATTCAAGTGTGTTTATCTCTCCCATATCCTCCGTGCCAGTGAGTGAAAGCCAAAGTGTGCGGATATTCGCATCCGATTCGTTCGCTAGGATAGTCATCATTACTAAGAAAATGCAAGCGGTTTGCGTGAAATTTGAGCCCATATCATTGGATTGCCTCCCTTGGACCTGATGGCTATCGGATTGACTGCGTTAGTAGAGCCTGAGCAAGACCTGTGCCACGCCCATAAGTTGCCCCGATTCGGGCACTAACCCACGAATTTCATCGGCATACTGCTCCGATGTGTCATTAAGACGCAATGGCGTTTCGTGCTTTCGTACCTAAAAATATGAACATCGTTGTCCAATTTCTGTACAAGAGGGGCGTTGGCAGTTCTCCCAACAGTGCCCGCGTTCAACAAAGCTGGTAGGGCACCATTTCTGTTCGATCTTGGACCACAATTCGATTAAGAATGCGTCGGATAGTCTGACGTTGCTCAGCGTCAGGATAGGTTGTATCGCAATTTTGCCCCATAGGGATCAAGTTAAGCGTTTTAGGGTGCAAGTCACGCGGCTTCAATGTCTTGAACTGTTAATCTCCATGTAGACGTGAGCGAGGGAATACCAGTTCGTTCACTGATGGGTGCGCCACAAGAGATGACTCATGGCGCTGGTTTCCGTAGGTGCCGGTGCGGTTGGAAAGGGATCTCTATCGGGATCTACTATCGCCTTCACTATTCGTTCAGTTGATCACTCATTATCCATTCGCTTGATCGCACCTACCGTGTGGGGGATGATAGAGATTTCCTCCCCATCCTATGGGACTAAGTTAAGGGTTTTGCGTCGGAGAACACCACTGATACTAGACAAAATCCCTTAAGTTGATCCCAATGGGTCCAAGCGATGCGACCCCTACACCCGGATATTCACATTTGACAAAACGGGCGGAAACAGTTATAATCATGCGGGTGTTACTTGGGTTTGGGAGATTTGAATGTTCTACAGGGGTTTACAGCTAGATCGGTTCCAAGAAGAGGCTATCCGGGCAATAGATCATGAGCGTTCTGTGATTGTCGCCGCTCCAACCGGGGCGGGAAAAACGGTGGTAGCGGAGTATGCGGTTGATAAATGCATTCAGGGCGATCGGCGTGTGATTTACACGGCGCCAATCAAAGCGTTGAGCAACCAAAAATATCGGGATTTCTTTGAGCGATATGGCGATCGGGTCGGTATTTTAACGGGAGATGTTGTCCTCAATCCTTATGCCCAAATTCTGTTGATGACAACGGAAATCTTCCGAAACACGATTTTCGACGATATAGAACGCTTGGCGGATGTAGAATACGCAATATTCGACGAGATTCATTACATCAACGATGTTGAACGAGGGACGGTATGGGAAGAGAGCATAATTTTCGCCCCACAGCATATAAAATTTGCGTGTTTAAGCGCGACCATACCCAATCTCAACCAGTTCGGGGATTGGATGCGCAGCGTCCGCGAGATCGAGATTGATGTGGTTCAGGAACTTGAGCGTCCCGTACCTCTTGAACATCATCTCTATCTTGATGGCTATGGGTTGTATCGCAATTTAGCCCTACTCTCATGCCACAGATTTGCATCTGTCCCGGCTGACTCATAAATTCAAGTCGTTGCGTGTCCCGAAATTTTTTTTCGGCTTGTGCGCCTGTACGGTTAGGGATTGGCAGGATTTTTGCGTTCTTAATCTTGGTTAGGAAATTCGGCTTGCAGCGGCACGTGGTATCACTCGGCACACCTACATGAAACATAAAATGGGAGGAATCGAAATGCAGGGGATTACACTAGCAAACACTCAATCAGCGGGAATCATGAGATTCAGGACAGTATATTCATTTTGCGCCCTGACCTTGATTGCATTGTTATTTGTCGTACCAAAAGTAGTCGCTTTACCCGAGAAGGTTCCCCGCGATGTGTTGACACTGCGCCCGGACGGGTATGTCTACGCCGATTACCCCGGTGTCTTCGACGACGTGGAAGGCAAGGGCATCACGGTTGAAGCGTGGATTTATTTGACCGATAAACCGAAAGATTGGAATTTCGCTGCGAATTCTCACGAGGGACGGTGGATTATCTTTGCCAAGCCCAGCAGCTATTTCGTTTCTGTTACGGGAAGAGACTTAGGCTCTGATTTTAGACGGGGGGATCCAAAAGGTACTACATATATCGTATATGGAGTACACAGTCGCGTGAGTATGGGGATTTTTGGACCTAAGATTCCGTCCCACGATTTCCCGTTGAAGCGTTGGGTGCATATTGCCTATCAGATTTCTGTGAATGTGAGAAGAAATCGTATGAAAGTTATATGGTATTATGACGGCGACCGGGAAGGTATGACCTTTATCGCCACGATGAACCGCACCGATGCGCCGCTGCTAATTGGCGGCACCAAACGAAATGGGTGGGGATGGGGAAGCGGAAGCGGATATGGATCCATGAAGGGCTACATCGACGAAGTTCGGGTTTCCAAGGGATTCCGTTACGGAGCGGCGGAAATTCGTCCGAGACGTCGACTCCGGTTGGATGTAAAGACTATAGCGTTGTGGCACTTTGATGAAGGTCCCGGAGCCGCCATGTATCGGGATTCGTCCGGCAACGGATATCACCTCTTCCCCGGAGGTACGCTCGCAGTGGAGCCCGAGGACAAGCTGGCGACTACATGGGGCAGCTTAAAACGCCGCGTTCAGGAAGCTAGATAGTTGGGTTTCACGGTGTTCAACCCAACCTACACATCTAGCTGCGGCTTGGGATAGCTTGAAGCGGGGTGCTCAATTTTTAGGATTGGCTGCTATGGAGAAACCGAGTTTTGTGGAAAAACTCGGTTTCGTGGTCTGGATTTGGCATTCTAGACCGAGCATTTGGGCAATTTGTAGGTTGATGGAGCGTTACTTGAGGATAACCATCTTTCGAGTAACTGTCGATTCGGGCGTTATCAACTGGTAGATGTAGGTTCCGGATGCCACTCGTTCGCCATCGTTGTTGCGCCCGTTCCAGTATGCGGCGCGTGATTTTCCAACGTAAAATCCGGCGCTCTTGAAGCCGAGGTCAAAATTCCGAACCAGTGTTCCCGCGGGAGTGAAGATGCGGATGGCGGCGTGGGTGTCGATCGCCAACTGGTACGGCATCCAGGTCTCGGGATTGAACGGATTCGGATAGTTGGGGAGCAGGGCAGTATTGCGCAGTATCATATCCTCCGGCGTCAATTGCAGTTCGGTGAAGGCGCGGCGCATGTCATCCGCGTCAAGTTCGTGATGCAGCGTGCGAATCAGCTCGCCGCTCGCGTCGTAGACTTCGATTATCAAAGCATCGCCAATGTCAGCAACCGTCTGGCGGTTCATATCCGCCCAGACAGCGTGCGATTTGCCTGCCTCAATCACATCGACCTCTCCGGTGCGTTGGTTGCGTACCCTCAGCGATATGCCGTCAAGACTTTCAAGCCGCGCGTGAAGCACCAATGCCCAGACCCCCGATGTCTGGCGCGGAGCGGGTGCCGCCATCGACGGGGCGTTTTGCCATGCGCGACCGCTGAATGCAGCGGCTTTCGATTCGGTCACGTTGACGATGTAGCCCCTTCCGCCTTCAATCGGGAAGCCGTCCCCGGGAGAGTTTGCCGTGAATCCGACGAATTCTCCGGCGGACGGGTTGTACTCAATGACGGTGGTGGCGCCAAGTTTCTCTATGAAGGATCGGGCGGTGTAGGGTTCATCCGGCATCAAGGGTAGACTAATCATGTTCAACCCCGCGCCGAGTTGTGTCTCAAATGTGTTTGTGATTGCCGGCGGGGCAGTCAGGCTGTCTGCTCGAAGCGCGAGGTTCTGAATGCGTTCATCGAATTCGGCATCGACATCGGGGATCGAATACGGCGTGTCCGCGAAATTCGCGGCAAGGTATTCCGCCAATGCGTCTTGCTCTCTGCCCGGGGCGGTAAAATTGGCACCTCCGCCAGATTGTTCCTCCGTCATCACGCCGGGTAGATCGACGCGGTTGGTATCGGGATAATTCGGGTAGGGATAGTCGTCGCCGCCGTCGGCGAGAAAGTCGCGCGTGACGATGCGGAAGGTTCGCTCTCTATCGCCGACTACCCCGCCATTTTGCGCGACGATATCCGTCGGATTTCCGTCGGAATCGGTGATGACGAGCGATTTGACTCTCTTGCCCGCGGGTTGCGACATGTCGTAACTGAAGGCTAGTCCACCGACTTGGGGGAACTGACCGGTGCTCACGCCGGGTTGCGCTTCGGCGACAGCGTGTTCAACCACTTCTAGGAGTTGCGGCGCGGTCAGTGTCAGTAGGCTCAGTCCGCTGTTGAACCGGAGCGTATTTTCGATATCAAGCTGCGAGATATCGCCCTCGGCTTTGCCGACGAGCGGGTTCGCGGGCGGCGGAAGTTCATCCACACCCACGATGACACCGATAGAGGCTCGCATGCCGCCTCCATTTTTGAGGGAGGCGACCACGCTCGAATCGACTCGCCGCGCGGCGTCCAAGTTGGCATCGGCTGTCAGGTTGCCGAGGTTGGTTTCCTCCGTACGCACCGCGCCACGCCTCGCTTCCAAGTAGACGCTCGTACTCCCGAAGGTCGCCCCATCTTTTGCGAGGACGACGTTCCGAATGGCTTCGGTAATCGCTACGACCTGGGGCGCAGGGGCGGCATCACCGGTATCCGTAACGCCGGCTTCGTCAGTAGCGAAGGCTCCGCTTACTTTAGGGTCAATGGATTCCGGTATCAGGACGCCCGCCTCGTCGAAATCGAGCACCAGCCGACCGACGTATCTGTAATTACCGTCCGTACTGACGATTGCGACGGGTTCGTCCGCGGCGGATGTTGCCAGAATGGGATAGTCCCCAGCGGCGGTGTCACCGTCGCGCAGTCGGTCGGTGTTGTCCGCGAGCAGCGTATTCGAGCCGCCGGAAATGATGATATCAACGCCGTCCAACTGTGCCGCCAATGCTTCGTCTATGCTAAATCGTTGAAGGTGACCGGTGAGGATAATCACCTTCACGCCGGTCAATCTCAGTTCATCAACAGATTCTTGGATAATTGCGGCGAGAGCCGGGATGTCGTCCCGGTTTTCGGGAGAAACTCTGACATCGCCCGGCACCGATATCTTTGGGAGCAAAGGCGTGGTAGCACCGACAACACCGATTTTTTCACCTGAAGGGGTCGTGATAACCGCGCTTTTGCTGACGCTGTTGGGAATCGCCTTCGCCTCTTGCCCGGCGTCAACGACGAGAGGGGCGAGGTTAGTATCGGGACTAAAATCCAAGTTAGCACTCAGGAAGGGGAATGCCGTACCGACGTAGCCTCTACCATCATCGGCGATTAGGCTCGCGAGTACGCCGGTGCCCAAGTCAAATTCATGGTTACCGAGCGCCGACGCCATAAAACCCATGGCGTTGATCATCAGGATGTCTGCGCGTCCGGAACCCTCTCGCCCCAAAACATCGCGAAGGCTCGGGTCGTTGCCCGCGGCGAAAAACGCGCCGGGGATATAGGTGTCGCCTGCTCCAATGATGACCGTATTCTCTTCCCCGGCTTTGAGCGCGTTCAGTACGGAGGAGAAGCGGGGGGCATTGTCGAGCGCTTCGACGCCGCCTTCGAGGTCGGCTGCGTGGAGCAATTGAAGCCTGAAGCGGGCGGGGGTGTCTTGGGAAAAGGCGAGGTTGTTAAGAATCAGCGCCGATAAAATAATGAAAACGGACAGTGAAATTGCTTTTGGCTTGGCAAGCATTCGAGGGAACTCCTTCAATTTATTTGAGCGGGTTGTTAAGCCATTACTCTAAAACGGTAGTGCTCAATGCTGTGAATTAAAGTCGCGATTCGGAGATCGCTCCTACAGGGACTTCGCGTGGAAACGCCAACAAACTCGCCCACTTCAATCCTATAAGTATTCAACCGCATAAATCGTTTGCTATGTAGCATTCACGTAGGTTGAGACAAAGGGTAACACGGAGACGGGATTTTTGCAACTTACACGAATGGTCCTACAGCGCAAGTAGGGACAATCTTGCGGTCACGCATAGGGATCAAGTTAAGGGAGTTCGTCTAGTAGCGGTGGGGTTGTCGGCCGCAAAACCTTTAACTTAGTCCGCATTGGGCGGTGTAAATCTCTATCTTACCCCAAACGGTAGGTGCGGTTTCCAACCGCACCGGCCCCCACGGAAACGAGTACCATGAGCCATCTTCTGTAGCGGCCCCATCAATGAATGGGTTGCTATTCCTTCGCCCAAGTCTACATGAAGATTAACAGTTCAAGACATTGAAACAGCGTGACTTGCACCCTAAAACGCTTAACTTGATCCCTATGGGGACAATCTCGCGGTCACGCTGGTGCAGGTGTGGCAGGGCAAGGGAATCTCTATGGGAGCTCTATCGTCTTCGTTATTCACTCAGTTGATCACTCGCTATCCGCTCATTTGATCCCTGCCTACGGTCACTGAGCAAGTATTATTTGTAATGTGTTAGCAGACGGATGTTACAGGGGTTCGTCGCATGGTTGACCTTTTTATGTCAATTGAGGACGGGAGACGGGAAAACGAGAGAACGGGCAGGAGCGGGCAGAGGGGAAGGGTGGAAAGGGGAAATCGAATCGCGGATTAAACGGATTAGAAGCGCCTGATCTGTGTTGTCATGTGCGCCGGAGATTCCATCTAAGAGAAGAAGGGAGATTGGGGATTTGGCGATCGAGGATTGTGTATAGGGTTTACAGAGGAAGAAACCGAGTTTTCAAGGAAACACTCGGTTTCGTGCAGCACGTTATGTTGGGTTGAACGGCCAAAAGCAAACGACAATTAATGCAATATGCTAGTGAGATCTGACCTACAGGTCTGCTGCCATATACCGATTTGGCTTAACCCAACCTATTAGCTGTCAACGTCGTCGGTCTTGCCACTTGTCCGTTCTCTAATTTCCGCGCGGAGATCGTTTGCAACGCCGTCTATCTTGTCTATCACTTGCATTATGTCCCTATGATGCGCCCGTGAATTGGCATCTATCTTCTCATCGAGTCGGGTGAAACCAGTGTCCATCTTCTCGTTGAGTTTGTTTATGTCCGAATAATGCGCCTGCGAATTGACATCTATTTTCTCATCAAATCGGGTGAAACCTGCATCCATCTTCTCATTAAGTCGGATAAAACCAGTGTCCATCTTCTCACCAAGTTTCAAAATATCGGAGCGGAGTTGCCGCATATCCTCTCGGAGTTCCTTCATCACCGTTTGAATTGAGACTGCTAACAAATTTATCTGTTCTTGCAGTTTATCATCAGCTCTGTTCATCTCTGCTCTCGTCGCCACTGATGTTGTGATTTTCCACCAGAGCGCGGCAATCCCGATTAGCACCCCAATCAGCGGTATGACCGACGGTACGATGATTTTAATCCATTCCATCAGATTCCTCCTTCGTTTTAGGGGTCGAATTGCTCAACTATAACATCTTCTCCGCAAATTGTCAATCTACATTGCTCGCAATTAACCTGATTTACTTGTCACATCCCGCCGAATCTGACGTCTTTGCAGTCTCAAAGTGTCAAAAAAAGCTGAATCGGTGTCAATAATATGCTTATACCATTTCTCTTGAATAACAGTGCATATGATGTCTGAAATATACCGTTCACGTTCTACGTAGGCGGGAATCAAGCGACCGAATAAGATCAAACGAGTGGATAACGAGCGCGATAGTAAATCCCGCGCGATAGAGATCCCCTTGCCCCGCATGCGAAAGACTTGGTTGACGCTATTAATGCACTGTGAATGTAGAGAAATGGTATTACAAGGCAAGTAGGAGATCTTTTGTCGAATTTTGAATTCGATGATTCAAGATTCTCTAGAATCAGGTGGGATTGTAACGGGGTTTAGGTGTTGGCAACATGGGGGGATTGGTGTATAATGGCATCGCTGTGGAAGGTGAATTGAATTTGTGGTGGAGGATGGCGGGTTGATGGGCGAGATTTGTTCTCCCGGTCGGCGTTTTCGGGATGCAGTTTTGGCGGAATCCCCGTTGCAGGTTGTGGGCGTTATCAACGCGTATGCCGCAATCATGGCGGAGCGTGTGGGGTTTCGAGCCATCTATCTCTCCGGATCGGGGGTGGCAAGCGCGTCGTACGGTCTGCCGGATTTGGGCATGACGACGCTAAATGACGTGCTGGAGGATGTGCGCCGGATTACGAACGCCACCGAACTGCCGTTGCTCGTGGATGCGGATACGGGGTGGGGCAACGCGTTTATGATTGCCAAAACGGTTCGCCAGATGATTCGGGCTGGCGCCGCCGCCATGCATATCGAGGATCAGGTGAGCGCCAAGCGCTGCGGTCACCGCCCGAACAAGGAGGTTGTCAGCCCGGAAGAGATGGTGGACCGAATCAAAGCCACCGTGGATGCGAGGACGGATCCCGACTTTGTTCTCATGGCGCGGACGGATGCGCTCGCCATCGAAGGGCTTGATGCCGCTATCGAACGTGCGTGCCGGTACAGAGATGCCGGTGCGGATATGATTTTCGCCGAAGCCGTTACCGAGCTCGGGCAATACCGAAGGTTTGCGGACGTGGTCAGCGTCCCGATTCTGGCGAATATAACGGAGTTCGGCAAGACGAACCTCTATACAACAGAGGAGCTCAGAGGCGTCGGGGTGAGTTTGGCGCTTTATCCGTTGTCGGCGTTTCGCGCGATGAGTGCCGCTGCGCTCGATGTGTTTCGCGCGTTGCGGGAGGAGGGGACGCAGAAACGGGTAGTTGGTAGGATGCAGACACGAGAGGAATTGTACGAACTCCTTAATTATCATGAGTACGAGCGAAAGATTGATGGGATGTAGTAGTGGACGGGGAATTGAGGGTTTGACAGTTGCTGATCCCAATCTACGATAGTGCTTGATTGTGAAATGTAATGCGTAATACGTAATGCGTAAAAGGTGGGATGGCGGGCGGGGGAACCCCGCCCCTACGAAGGCGTACCGGAAGGATTTCAGCCGTTTGATTACACATTACAGATGGAGTTGGGTTTCACTCACGGTTGGGAGATATCAAGTTAAACGAACGTTACCGCGTTGATTCAAATTATCGGCATTTTTGGTTGTTTCCGTTCAACCCAACCTACGGCCTTTCGGACTAGAGGAATGGTGGGCAGTGCCCACCCTACAATAGTGCTCTATCTCGGTTTCGGGGAATGAGTAATAGGGGCGATTCTTATCGCCGGATGAGGTAAATGATGCAAAGTAAAAAGGCAGGTGGTTTGGCAGGTGTCATCGCCGGTGAAACGGCAATCTGTACGGTGGGCACAGAGGGGGTAGGCTTGACCTACCGCGGTTACGGGATTCACGATCTGGCAGAGCACGCGAGTTTTGAGGAGGTCGCTTACCTTCTCATTCGCGGTAAGCTGCCCACGCAATCCGAACTGGATGGTTATCGAGAAACACTCATTGGTGCACGCGGTTTGCCTGACGGGCTGAAAATCGTCCTCGAACAGCTGCCCGGAGACGCCCATCCGATGGACGTGCTGCGCACGGGCTGCTCGGCGCTGGGGACGATTGAGAAGGAAACGGAGGACACGAATCAGTCTGACATCGCCGACCGGCTGGTGGCAACCCTCCCGTCGATGCTGCTCTATTGGCACCACTTTCATGAGAGCGGCACGCGCATCAACGTGGAAACGGATGACGACACCACGGCGGGGCATTTTCTGCATCTGCTGCACGGTCGAGAGGTTGACGAATTGCAACGGCGTACCGTTGATGTGTCGTTGATACTTTACGCGGAGCACGAGTTTAACGCCTCGACGTTCACGGCGCGTGTCGCCGCCGCCACACTCACAGATTTCTACTCGGCGGTCTCGGGCGCGATCGGCACGCTCAGGGGACCGTTGCATGGCGGCGCCAACGAAGCGGCGATGGCGCTCATCGAGCGGTTGGACTCGCCGGACGAGGCTGAAGCTACCGTCTTGGAGATGCTGGCGACGAAGCAACTCATCATGGGGTTCGGGCACCGAGTGTACACCGTGTCGGATCCGCGGTCGGATATCATCAAGGGATGGTCACGCAAACTCTCCGAAGCGAGCGGCGACATGACGCTGTTTGACGTTTCGGTGCGGGTTGAAGAGGTGATGCGGCGCGAGAAGAAACTGTTCCCGAATCTCGATTTCTTTATGGCGTCTGCGTATCATCTCTGCGGGATTCCAACGCCGATGTTTACGCCGATATTCGTCATGGGCAGGATAGCGGGCTGGGCGGCGCATATCTTCGAGCAGCGGAGCGACAATCGTCTGATTCGACCGGGGGCGGAATATATCGGTCCGGAGCCGACGGATTACGTCCCCATGGCGGAGCGGGAGTAGCGCGGGGGAAGGCAGTGGCCAGTGACCTGTGGATCTCTATCGCGCTCACTATCCGTTCGCTTGATGGTCAGTGACCAGTGAAGCCGACGGTGAAGAGTGATGAGGTGGAGCGTAGATGAGAAGACGGGAGAACGAGAAAACGGGCAGGATGGAGAGGAGCGCACCGGCATGGAGGAATTGTTCGATTTATTGGCACTTTGGGACAGATTGTGTTATATTTAATGCTCGGCTCGGCTTTGTACGAAGGTTCATAGAGAATAGACACTAAAACATGCACGTAACGCATCAGATGCATTATGGGAGGGATTTGAGTTGCCCCACAGGAAATCTGCAGTAAAGCACATTCGCGCGGATAAGAGAAAAGCGGAAGTGAATAGAAGGCGAAAGGTAACGTTGAGAACGACGTTAAAGAAGGCGGAAGCTGCCATAGAAGCCGGAGATTCGGAAGCCGCCGAGGGATTGTATCGTCAGGCTTCCGGACACCTCGACAGGGCGGCACAGAAAGGCGTCATCAAGCGCGGCGCAGCCGACCGCCGAAAGTCGCGTCTTGCGCAGAAATTAAATGAAATAAGCGCCGACTGATAACCGATTTCTCAGGTTGTATCGGAATCCCAAGAAAAGCCCCCGACTCGGGAGAGTTGACGGGGCTTTTTTGTTGTAATTGAAGGGGGATACAAATGCGGGCAGGAGGGTCGCGATTCGGAGAAAGATCTCTTTCGCACTCTTTATTCAGTCGTTTGATCGCTCCTACAGTTGTAGATACACAACACAAGTCCACGCACCGTACGCAGCCTACAAGAGATGGTGGGCAGTGCCCACCCTACGGTAGTTGATGCATAACACAAGCAGGTGCACGGCACACGGGGGATTTCGATCAACCGACCGGATAGGATCAAACGAGTAATCAAATGAGCGGATAGAGAATGCGATAGAGTATTCTATTGACATTTCGATCCTCTGGATCGAGGAAAGAGACTCCGACTAAAACGTGTTGCTTGCTGAAAGAATTATTCCGATAGGGATAATGGCATGCTCTCAAGTTACACTCCACATTGCACTCCTCTGGAGTGCGGGACTCTGGACATGTCGCATTCTATTGACATTTCGATCCTCTGGATCGAGGAAAGAGACTCCGACTAAAACGTGTTGCTTGCTGAAAGAATTATTCCGTCAGGGATAATGG
>JAJDTR010000125.1 GCA_022827055.1 Candidatus Poribacteria bacterium
TGACAACATTTTCATTGAACGTCTCTGGTGGACAGTGAAATATGAACATGTGTATTTTCATTCTTATGACTCTGTTCACACCGCTTGGTGTGGCTTGAACAACTATTTCAAGTTTTATAATGAGGAGCGGCTTCATGGGTCGCTCAATAAAAGGACGCCTCACGAGGTGTATTTCCAACAACATTAGGTGTTGAAACGTAGCCGGATTGGATAGCCTTTACACCTTAATTTTCGTTCATAACTGTCTAAACATTGGGGGTAACTGTAAACCGTTCAACCCAACCTACACTTTTACCTTCAATGGCTCTGGTGGGCGGGGGATCTCTATGGGATCTCTATCGCGGTCACTAACCGTTCCCTTGATCATTCGCTATTCGCTCATTTGATCCCACCCTACATCTAGCCGATTGTCTTGTTACACACCCCACAATCTGTTATACTACGCACGTTGCGATTCACAAGCACAATCTAACAGATTGTGGTACAAAGGTGGCAACACAACTTATACAAATGCAAAGCGGAGGAAAGTATTGGCAGATAGAAAATCAACAAATATTACGTGGCATGAAGGGGCAATTACGCGGGAAGACAGAGAAAAACTTCTCGATCAAAAAGGCTGTGTGCTCTGGTTCACAGGACTGTCCGCTTCCGGCAAATCCACCTTGGCGCTCGAGGTAGAAAACACACTGCACGGACGCGGTCGGTTGACCTACGTCCTAGACGGCGACAACATACGCCACGGTCTGAACAAGAATCTCGGGTTTTCGCCGGCGGATCGAGAAGAGAATATCCGACGCATCGGAGAGGTGTCAAAACTGTTCGCGGATTCCGGTGTCATCGTGATGACCGCGTTTATCTCTCCCTATCGTGCAGATCGGGACACAGCGCGGGCGTTGGTTGAGGATGAACGTTTTATCGAGGTCTTTGTCGATTGTCCGTTGGAGGTGTGCGAAGAACGGGATCCGAAGGGTTTATACAAGAAAGCGCGGGCAGGTGAGATCCCGGAATTCACGGGAATTAGCGCGCCCTACGAAGCGCCGGATCATCCGGAGTTAGTGATAAACACGGCAGAATCGACACTCGCAGAGTGCAGCGAGAGCGTGGTCAAGATTCTTGAAGACAGAGGTTTGATTCCCGGTTAATTTGTAGGGTGTGCATTGCGCACCAGCCTTAAAAGCTCCGGAGGGGTGAAAGGTGTGTAGAAATGCCGAATCCCCGCGCACCTAGACCCAGCGGGGCGACAGATATAAAGAGGAAATCACGAAAAACGAGTCTTCATGTTACCAAAAAGCCGCCATGACTTATGTTTCTTGAAAGATTCCGCGTTACCCTGAGAGAAGATCTTAGCGACGTTGTTGTAGGACTTAGGCTTTCTCACTGCTCATTGGAAACTGAACTCTGATGTCTTCCAATCGTTGTTTAAGTTCTGACGAGATGCTCGTCTCTAGGAGCGGCGAAATAATTTTCGGCACGGTATCTCGATGCCATACCGGTATTATGCAACCCCACAGATAAATCAATAATTTTGCTACGGCATCGGGGTGATTTTCCCATGTTTTATTCGTCACGAGACAAGCTAGAATCCTCATATTGTCCAGCGAGGGCGGCGGCATCTGAATAGCAAGATTAACGGCTTCAGGAAATTCTGTATTCAACTCCGGCAACCAATCGAGCATCAGTTCAGTTTCTTTGGACGTAAAGGGAGCGGGTCGCCCATATAATCGATTCTGCCAATAATCTTTGAGCCAGCGTTGCCACAATTCTTGCTTGTGGGCGTCGTTCATGCGCTGTAGACATTTCGTGACCTTCAAAGCAAAAATTTCCGGAATCGTGTGATTGTCATCACGTAGAATCGAAGGTTCACGATTAGCTTGTTCGCTTTGGTGAAGGCTGTGCTCGAAAAGTTTTGGAATCCAGATGTCTAGAACGTCATTGACGACATATATGAGCATGACCGCATAGCATTCAACGAACCCATAACGCTGATTCCATAGGTCGGTATTGATTTGGGTAACTGCATTGAGAAATGGTGCTTTCAGCGCTTCAGCGACGGGGGGTGATAGGCGTCCCGTTGCTACAAAGCCATCCCAAGCTGCTTGGAAATCCATGCTGCATAGGTCAAAAAGTGGGAGGATGTTTTCTCGCGTCCATTTTTCATCAACTGCCATCAGAAAGGTTAATTGACTCGTTAGAATAGACTTTCCTAAGCCACCGATCGGCGATGCATCTTTGATAATCTCTATGAAGGGTCGGCGATAACCCTCGCTGAGGGTGTCCGGCGGTGGTTCCTGCTTTTTTCGCCAGAGCAAAGTTGCGGAGAGCCAGAAGTTGGCAAGTCCCCATATCGGATATTGGACACTCTGATTATGCCAACCGTGCTTTACGTCGACAGAGACGGCACGGTCGAGGCTTTTCCACAACGCCACGGCGATTTGTTCAGCCTGCGGTAAAAGTTCAACGGCGTAAGGAGGACCACCATTCTTCACAAGTGCGTAAAGCATGTCACTTATTTCATAGCTGAATTTTAAATACAACTCAGTGTTTGCCAAACACTCAAGTACTTGTCTGTGCTTATTAATGTCCAACTCCATTTTTGACCAGGTGTCGATCAAAACACGCCAGGGATAGGCGTTCCATTCTCCAGCGTCAGCCAAGGCTCTAGCCAACTCCAGACCCCAGTCAAAATCTTGTTTTATCGCTTCTGAAAGGTGCTCAATTTGTCGCATGAGTTTTCGGTTCTTCATTCATCGTCTTCTGATGACAATAACTCGTCAAGCAAATCGGCAGGACGATTTGCCAGAAGTGTCTCAGAAGTTAAGAAGCGCGGTATACCTACATCTGCATTGCCTGGCTGAATCCAAGATGTAAAATCTGGATGTGTTCTCGACTCAAAGTGCGGATACTCCGCCAATACGTCCCTCATAGCCTGTTCGGCAAGCGGACAATTGGGGTAAGCGTCGTGTAGCCAATGAAACCAGTCAAAATGTTCTCTTGCCGTGATCTCCTCATTATCGGGGTGTTCTGTGTGTGGAAAACGGTAAGACCGCACCCTTTCAATAAGAGCCATTCGGGAGTTCGAGTCAGCTCCGGGATAGGCGTGCCGTACTGCCTGATATATTTCGTGGTGAATAGCATAGTCGTGCAGATCCGTATGCTCTAGTAACCATGGGAGTTTTTCCTCTGAGATCAGGTCTTCGCGTTTGGTCAAGCTATGTACTGCCAACCGGCGAAGCAATGGCGGGTCAGAATTCACAAGTCTATTGCACCACTGCCCGGCAGCCGCAGGTTCATGCGTCGCCAGCCAGTCCAAGCAATCACGTGCGACATCAATTACGATGTCAATGTCGTGACTACCTACATTCTGTTCGTGAGGTTCAATAGCAGAACGCATTTGACTGGCGTGTTCCAACAAACGAGTAGCCCTGCCCCATGTGTGTTGAAAGAAATACTGATTTTCAAGACACCAGATTACCCGCTCAAGTAACGGTTTCGAGATTTTAGATAAGTTTGGCTTCAGCCCATTCTTCCACAACTCATTTAGTTCGTTGCACTCGCCGACCAGTGGCAGTTCCACACTAATTTGAAGATCTCTTTCGGTTACATCACGAGGAATATATGGATTCTTTATTATTGAGAATCTACTTTGTATCATGGCGTCGAATATTAACAATAATTCTTTAATCATCCGGTGTGGAATACAACGTCGAGCGATTGAGGTTAGACAATTGCTTGTGGACACATAACTCCCATCTGGAGTTCCCCCCTCCTCCGGGGCCGTCGATAGCAACAATGAAATCCATCGTGATAGAATCGTTGTATCCAGAGATGGTTCATTGTCGCTCCCAATCGTCCGTGCAATATGATTCCAGAAGGTGGGATGAATGCGCGTATTGTGATTGGAAATGAGTAGAAAAAGGGAATGCGCGTGCTTAAATACAAACGATGTCAACCACCAAGATATAATCTTATCGCTTTCTCTTAATTGATCGCTGCCAACCAACCGGGCTAAGTGCCCACGTTCGTCAAGCCACTCAATCCATTCTGGATGTGGCGCACTCCTTGTAAAGAATTCGGACATTGTATTATCTCTAAGGGCATAATCAATAATACCTTCCTCTTCTTGATTCAGTTCATGAGGGTATTTTTCGGCGATAGCAGAAATCTCACGCTGCCAGCCAACCATCCCAAGCTGTACATGATTGGCAAGTTTGCCAATTGCTTCGTTAAGTTGGCTATGGTCATTCGCATGTTGCGGGTACAGTATCATCTCTATTTCAAGGCTGCCCCAGTGTTGATGGTCGACATCGTTGCTGTCCGCAATCAGTGCATAATGCGATGAATCTGCCTTGGGCGGTAAAGAGCGTACCAGATAGTTCATAACCGTATCGTTATGGCTGTAACCTACAAAGAGAAACGTATATTTATCGTACAGATCAAGGAGAAAATGGGTGACCGATGCTTCGCGTAGATATGCGCGGCCAAAATCTCTGTCCGTGAGTACCATGTGGTCGGGATATGAGACAGAACCGTGGATATGAACAATGCCATTTAACTGATCTCGAAAAGGCAATAGTGGGGCGTGAAATACTTCTGGGGTATTGTCGTATGTATGCTCTGCCGCACACTCAAACAGAAGATCGAAGTTGGTGGTAATTAGGCGAATTGATTGATCCCTGCGAAAGAGTTTCAAGAGATTCCCATGAAGTGGTGCCGGCACTAAACCTTCACGTGAAAGCACTGATTTTGCAATGTCATGAACCTGCACACGACGATCAAGTAATCGTCCGAGGAATTGCTCAAGGTTCTCGCTCTCACGTTTAGCTTCGCCCGTACCTCTCGCAATTATTTCGGTTAAGGTTTCAAAGTTGGGTAAGCAAGCGGGTTCACCCATTGAAACACCAGCTCCGGCAAACACTACCACCTTGTTGTTATGCAAATCGTCCAAGAGGGAGTTGGGGATGTCAACAGTGCCGAATTTCATGTCAATCCTTCATAACGGTGAGACGGCGTATATTATACCTAATTGTGTCAAATGTGTGCGGACGGTGGCGTATGTCAACCTACAATCGCTGATATCATCTGCGTTTGCATCAGCGTGAATGCTGGTAGGGTTGGCTCCGCACGGCAAATTATCTCTTCGATTATATCATCCCTAGATGTCGGTGGTCGGTGCGGACGCCGTTCCTACCCAAAGGTGAATGCCCGTTCATACCATTGCATCGATAGACGCCATCCTCAGTCCCTGCGAGAATTAAGTCCGAGAGATTTGTGTCATCATCGTCGTGCTCGGCCTTGGCAAGAGCGATGCCGTTCTTTTCCAGTGCACGTCGGCCTAAAGCCTCTCCTGCCACTTCCGCAGCTCGCGTCAGTAACACTTTCTTCAACTCTTGAGTTAATTCCTTCTTTTCGTGGTACTGCACGACCTGCTTAGACACACCGTATTCTTCCGCTATCTCGTCCAGTGTTTTTCCTGCCAGTCGCTTTAGTATCAGGTCAATTGTATCTTGTTCTGGAATCTTAGTTCGCTTTTTTGGCATTGATATTTCATTCTCCCAGTTCATTCGTAGATGGAACAACTTCTATGAATTATAACCTAATGGGTTCTTGAAGTCTATTAGGATTTTAAGCGTTTTTATACTGATATTCGTTGACTTCAAGTGTTCGTTCTGCTAAAATGAATATATTCGCCGTTGTTCGTGGCCAGGGAGGGCTAAGCACGCCTTCCGTTAATACGAAAAAATGCAATGGGGGTATCATGCCGAGACTTACTGAACAGGAACAACAAGAAATTGTCCGGTATATTGAGGGGGACAAGCCTTTGCCGGACAAATATCGATTTCTGTTGTTTGACGATAAGCGCGAGGTTGAGCTAGTCTGGAACGGGAAGACAGGGAACGTGTTCAACGGAGTTCTGCCATTTCAGGCGATTGAACACATTGACGAACCTCGTGCCGAGACTCCGGACGAACCGGACGAGCAACTAGTGATGTTTGACGATCGGGGGCGACAACGCAAAGGATGGGCAAACAAGCTGATATGGGGCGACAACAAGTTTATCCTATCGTCACTCAAAAACAGTGCCATGCGCGAGGAGATTGAAGCCGAAGGCGGAATCAAACTCATCTACATTGATCCCCCTTTTGACGTGGGAGCGGATTTCAAGATGAAACTTCATGTGCCTCCACCTTGCCAACCTGATGACAGCGGCGACTTTGGGGACGAGCTTGACGACGACAAGCAGGACTATTCTCTCACCAAAGAACCAAATATCCTAGAAGAACTTGCCTACCGCGACACTTGGGGCAACGGTGCAGATTCCTTCATTGCTATGATTTACGAACGACTGGTGCTAATGCGAGACCTGCTGGCAGATGATGGGAGCATTTATGTGCATTGTGACTGGCGGGTAAGTGGTTATATACGGTTAGTTTTGGATGAAGTATTTGGGAGAGATAACTTTAGAAATAAAATTGTCTGGTTCTATCCCCGTGGAGGTGATGCTGACAAACAATTCAACCGTAAACACGACTCTATTTATTGGTATTCTAAACGAGGCGAGAGATGGATTTTCAATAGGGATGCTGTGTCAATCCCGTACACACCAGAACAAATAAGTCGATTTAAAGAAAAAGACGACAAAGGCAGATTTTACTGGAATGTAAATCCGCGTGGAGAACGAGTGAAAACCTACCTAGGTAAAGCTGGTATTGGCGAATATGATGTTTGGAACATTGGTATCAATGCTTCCGAGTTAAAATCAATCGGTTATCCCACTGCAAAGCCTCCTCGTTTAGTTGAACGGATTATCAAAGCCTCATCCAGCAAGGGCGACCTTGTTGCCGACTTCTTCTGTGGTTCAGGCACAATGGCTGTTGTTGCCGAGAAACTGGGGCGAAAGTGGATAGCCACGGATCTGGGCAAGTTTGCCATACACACCACGCGTAAGCGTTTGATAAGCGTACAACGTGGGTTGAAGGCTGCTGGCAAAGATTACCGCGCTTTTGAAGTCCTCAATCTTGGCAAATACGAGCGGCAACAATACATCGGCATCAATTCCAACCTTCGAGCAGCTCAACAACAGGAGCAATTAAAGAGGAAGGGGAAAGAGTACACCGCTCTTATTCTGCGGGCGTATTCCGCCACTGCTATCGAAGGAAGTTCCGTGTTTCAGGGACAACGCGCCGGGCGTTTTGTGGCGGTCGGCGCCATCAATCTGCCGGTGACACGCTCATTTGTTGAAGCAGTCATCAAGGAATGTTTACATAAGGAAATCACTCGTGTAGACATTCTCGCCTTCGAGTACGAGATGGGTTTATTCCCCAACATGCTAGAGGAGGCAAGAGATAACGGAATTGACATTGAGCCTAAATGCATTCCGGCGGATGTCTTTGATAAGCGTGCGGTCGAGTGTGGTGCAGTGAAATTTCATGACGTGGCGTATATTGATGTTCGACTACACTACTCTGAGCCATCGTTGGTGCAGGTAGAATTGACAAATTACGCCGTGTCTTACTCTCAAGGCTCAGTCCGCGAGGCAGAACAAACACTCCGTAATAATGGCGTGATGAACGTCGTGGAAAATGGCAGGGTCGTACAAATAAGGAAGGATGCGCAAGGGATCTGCACCCAGAACACAGTAACTCGACACTGGACACAATGGATTGACTACTGGTCGGTCGATTTTGATTTTGAAAGCAAAAGAGAAATTATCCGCACACAAGCCCCAGAAACAAGGGAACCAGTAGAGGAGTGGACGGGCGATTACATCTTTGAAAATGAGTGGCAGAGTTTCCGAACGCACGGCAGTCATGCTTTAGAATTAACGAGCGTTGTGCACAAGTGCTGCTCCGGACGCCGAAAAGTCGCCGTCAAAGTCGTTGACATCTTCGGGAACGACACCATGAAGGTTATCCCCGCCAATGTTCCTTCCAATTGATTCGAACACTGGAGAATATTCATGTCTTTATTAACCATCCATCCAGACTTCCCAACCTCACCTTACGATATTATTGACCCTTCCCTACGTTCTTATCCACCACCCCCGCCGCTTGTTCGAGAAATCCGCACACAAGTAAAAGCTTGGCGCGATAGTGGCTACAGAAACGCCACAGACACAAGCGTCGCTTTGCTAAATTGGTGGTTCAATACGCCTGAGCGAGATTTCCAGTATTACTTTGCTCAACGAGAAGCGGTTGAAACCATCATTTATCTCTATGACGTTCTAGGGATAAGGAATAGCCGCGAGTTGGTGCGATTCGACCGCACGGGTCAATTGACCGATGATGATTTCAAAGAGCATTGGAATCGCTTGGTCGTGAAGATGGCGACTGGTACTGGCAAGACAAAGGTGATGAGCCTTGCCATCGCGTGGAGCTTTTTCCATAAGTTGTACGAACCGGACTCCGACCTGTCACGCAACTTCCTAGTCATTGCTCCGAATATCATCGTGCTTGACCGCCTTTATGGTGATTTTCGAGGATTGAGTATTTTCCACAATGACCCTGTGTTGCCCGATAACGGCTACTTTGACGGGCGTAACTGGTACACCGATTTTCAACCAAAACTGCACCGGCAGGATGAAGTGCGCACAACTTTTCCCACCGGCAACATCTTTTTGACCAATATCCACCGCGTCTATCCCAATGACCAATCGCCGCCATCCCTGAACGATTCCAACACGATGGATTATTTCCTGCTCGGCAAACGACCGACGGGCAAGACTACAGATTCAAAGGTAGATTTGGGGGACATTGTCCGCGATATTGAAGAGTTGATGATACTGAATGACGAAGCACATCATATCCATGACACCCAACTGGCGTGGTACAAATCCATCGAGGACCTTCATAATCGCCTTTTGCAAAGAGGGGGCGCTCTCTCTTTACAGCTTGATGTTAGCGCAACCCCTAAACATAGCAACGGAGCTATCTTCGCTCAAACCGTGACGGACTATCCGCTCCTAGAGGCGATAACGCAAAATGTTGTCAAACGTCCGACCGTGCCTGATCAGTCGAGCCGAAACCGTCTTGTTGAAAATCCAAACCTAAAGTACACCGAAAAGTTCGCTGATTACCTCAATCTCGGTGTAACGGAATGGTTTAAAAACAGTCTTGAACACGAAAAAACAGGGAAGAAAGCTATCCTGTTTGTGATGACCGACGACACACGGAACTGCGACGAGGTGGCAGTCTATCTTGAGAATCACCCCGAGTTGAAAGGTGCTGTGCTGGTGATTCACACCAAGAAAAACGGCGAAATATCCGAGGCGTCATCCGGTAAGGCGAGAAAGGACCTGGAGAAACTTCGGGACCAAGCGAAAGACATTGATTCACCGGATAGCCCATACAAGGCGATTGTTTCTGTCTTGATGCTCAAAGAGGGATGGGATGTTAAGAATGTTACGACCATCGTGGGGCTTCGCGCTTATAACTCACCGGCTAGAATCCTAGCCGAACAGACCATTGGTCGGGGCTTACGCTTGATGTATGCGGGCGAAGCAAGCGAACGCGTCAGTGTGATTGGCACAGATGCTCTTATGGATTTCATCAAGGATGAACTTGAAAAAGAGGGAGTAACTCCTGATGAAGTAGCAATGGGAGAGGACGAACCATTCGTCGGTTCTGTCATCATTGAGGTTGATAGAGATAATCCTGCTAAAGATGTTGACGCCCTTGATATTGAAATCCCGATACTGTGCCCGCGCATCTGGCGTGGAGACGCTGATTTGACCTCATTAGACGTGAACGATTTGGATTTTCAGCCTACGTTTTATTATGAGTACAGCGAGTCAGACATACAGGATACGATTGATGTCGTTTTCAGAGACTTGGTAACTTATGATCCCACGCATGTAACCACTCTCAATAGAAACAATAGGCATTTTCGCACAGATTTCGGCGACATTATTAGGGATTTAGCAATGGGACTCATGAGGGAGTGCTATATCAGCCAGTATGATGTGCTATACGCAAGACTTGAGGAGTTTGTAAAGTATTATTTATTCGGGGCAACAGTAGAGTTGGACTCGCCCAACACATGGCGCAACTTGTTCGAGGAAAGCACTAGAATGATTATTCAAGAATGTTTTAAGAACGCCATTAACGACCTAGCCCTGCAGGAACGGATACCAGCGGAGATTGATGGGTATATCAGCCTGTTGTCCACCCGTCCGTTTCCGGTTAAAGACGAAAGGTATATCCTTCCTCGAAAGTCACTGTTTAACCGAATCACCGGCGATAACAACAGTCAGCTTGAATTGGATTTTTCCCATTTCCTCGACAGTTGCCCTGATGTCGCTGCTTATGCTAAAAACTACAAGGAAAACCCGCAAGCTCGTTTTCGCCTTGATTATGTGAATTATCAGGGAAACATCGCCGACTACTATCCGGATTTCTTGGTCAGGCTCACAGATGGGCGAATTGTTATCGTTGAGACCAAAGGTCAGCAGTTTGTGGATGAGAACGTTCCGCTTAAGAAGTGTCGTCTTGCGCAATGGTGTCACGATGTCAACGAGATAGTCCAGAGTGCTATCTATCACTCCGTCTATGTTGACTACGCCGGCTTTCAAGAGTTCAGTGCGACTCGACAGACTTTTCGTGAATTGCTTGCATCAATGGGGCAAGTTAGGCAGAAATAGGTGTTATAAGTAAAGAGATGTCTCGCCAAAGGGGAATTTTGAGCGCACGTGAGGCTCTAGGACAGAGGCAAGAATGAACGAAACAGAAGCAATCGAAATCTTGGAAGATGTTCAAGGCCAACTTCAAACGGAAGGACACATGGTGCCAAAAAGCGGAAGCGAGAACGGCGAGCGGGACAACCGTGCTGAGCGATCATCCCGAAGCCGTGGCGGAGAGTAGGATTTATATTCATTGCGACTGAAATTATACCCTACACTCCGCACCTTACAAGTGCTAATTTAGGTATTTTTTGGTATCGTTCCAGCGATTAATGGTGATAGCATAGACTGTATTCTAATTAAATATAACGTACTATATATTGAAATTTCAATGCTAGACTGATGCGAACATCGCCCATCAAGTAACACTCGCCAAAAGCTAGTTATAGGGCGAAAAACGAGGGTTTACTGACAAAAGAATTGTACCGCCAGGAATAATGGTGTAATACCCACATTGCGCTCCTCTGGAGCGAGTTACTTGTGGAAAGAATTATTCCGCAAGGGATAATAGGGGCTACCAATAAATTCTGTAAACCTGAAAAATAGGTGCGGAGAGTAGGTTATACACATAGGATTAGCGTAATTCGGTTCGTAGTAGCGCAATTTATTGCGCGTCTTCTGTTGGATCAACCTCTCTAGCGCGACTTCCTGTCGCCAGCAAGCTCGCTCCTACATCAAAGTTATATGGTGAGCATTGCCCACCATGTCTTGTAGGATGCGATTGAGAATCATCAAATCCGCGAATCTCCCTCTAACCGAGATTATGCAAGCGATTGCCCCAAGGAGATCGCTATCGATCAATTGAGCCGGATAACTACAAACGATTGTCTCTACAAAAACAGGGGTGACAATCGTAGCCCTATAACTTCTGAAATAACGTCACATTCTTTCGTGGAAACTCAACCTTCCAATCATACTGCTCGGCAATCCATAACATCGTTTCGCGCGTGTAGAAACACACATGCGTCGGTTCGCGGTGGTACCACCAACGGGTAAAATCCACCCCTGCTTCTAACATCTCGGTCATGACCCCGAGCCAACCCCCGCTTCGCAGCAGTCCGTCCAGTCGCCGAAACTCCCTTCCCGGCTGATAGAAGTGCTCCACCGTCTCCGTGCACGTGATGAAGTCGTATGTGCGGCTGAAAACATCGGCGCTAGGTGCGAAGAAGGGATCGTAGACGCTCATCCGATATCCCTGCTCCTCAAGCATCACCGAGAGCGTCGGTCCCGGTCCTGAACCGAAATCAAGTCCTTCGGCGGCGGCGGGTAACTTGGGAATTAGGTGGGTGCTCAGCCGGCTGAGAAACTCGCGGTAACGGGGATCATCGGGGCTGTTTTCGTGGAGTCGATACCGGGCAAGTTCGGCGTCCTCCTCCAGATGGTATTCCGATGACAGAAAGGTGAGTTGACAGACATCACACCGCCAATATTGCTTGTCGTCGACGGTCGCGAAATCTAGGACTTGCTCCGAGCAACATAGCGGACACATGTGCCTTACCGACCGAGTTCGCCGAATTGCTCTTGAACCCAATGGACGACCGTGGTCACCATTAGGCTGGTTGATTCGTCGCTAAAAACGTGGTCGGCGCCTTCCAACTCGATGAGTTCCTTGGGCTCGTTGGCATTCTCGAATATCTCGCGGGATTCCCCTATCGGCACAACATCGTCTTCCGTGCCGTGAACGAGCAGCCAAGGAACTGTAATCCGCGTAGCGCGATCCACGACACTGTCAATCTGTGCCATATCATCCATATAGGCGCTTGACAGCGGACATTCCGGTTTATCCCACATGAATCCCTCGTCGGGCGTTTCGTCGCCGAATTCGGTTTGAGCGAAGGTCTTCGTGTGGACCATGCCGGCTAGCGAAACCAGCAGTTTAATCCGATTGTCTTGACTCGCGCGCAGCACGCCCACCGCGCCTCCCATGCTGTGACCGACGTAGCAAATCGAGTAATCACCCAATGCATCAATCACCGACCCGAGATCCTCGACTTCTTTCGAGATTGTCGAGTCGATGAATCTCCCTTCCGAGCCGCCGTTGCCCGAAAAAGAGAAACGCAATGCGGGGATTCCGACGGCGGCTAAGCCGTTCGCCAACGCTGCGACAAAGGGGCGGTCCTTGTTGCCGGTGACGCCGTGCCCTAAAACCACCATTTGCTTGAAACTTGCTTCCCCTTGATGGAAACTGTAATCGAGACGTTCCCCTTGTGAATTTCTTATGTCGCCGAACATAGCTTTCCTCGAATCGAAAATTATTGTAGAGAGAAACAACCGACGCTTTGACTATCGCCGGTTACGTGTGATGAGATGTTGGGTTTCACTAGACATGTGAGGCTTCTCGCAAAACCGAACACCGAAATCGAAAGGAATTGCTAGGTGTTTTTCATGGTTGCCGTTCAACCCAACCTACGTACCTGGGTATACGCTAGGGCATGTTGACATTTATGTAAGGTGTGTCCATGATTCGCCCATAAGTCTCTATTGTAGGGGAGAGGTACGATCTCTATCGGAGTTCTATCGCGCTGGGATCTCTATCGCAGTCACTATTCGTTCCTTTGATCTATCCGTTCGCTTGATCCCAACCTCTACGGAAATTGACCCAATGTAGGGGCGGCCATTGTGGTTACCCCTACATACTGCCTCAAGTGAATCAATATTTGCTCAATTTTCAGATGTCAACAGAATCTAGATTATTCTCGATATTTGTGCTATTATTTAGTTTGGAGAGTATAAGTGACTCTCAACAACAAAAGAGACTTTCGATGGACACATTAAAGAAATTCGGGATTTGGGCGGCAATCGCGGTAGCGATAGTCACTGTTATCTCGTTTTGGCGGATGTTCCGACTCAATCCGAAATGAACACGGGATTTGGTCTTATTCGAGCCGATATTCAGGCACTACGCCAAGAGTTAACGCGTATAGAATCTGGTATTCAGACGAATACTCAAAACCACATAAACCATCTAGAACACCATGGCGAAAAAGTCTCAGTGGTGCGCGAATCCCAAGACAAGTGATTCTGTACGCTCTATGCTCCCATGAAACTTTGAGGTTCCTAGAGGTTAAAACACAATAGGTGCGCCGGAATCGGAACTAAGGATTTGGGAGTTGCGTGATAATTTACCGGTTGGGACTCGCGAAGGGAGATAGCACAAAAAACCTCCCGACTTGCCCTAGAACAGGGACAAGCCAAGAGGTATCTGTTTCAAACAGGTGTGCTCACCTACTACCGTTGCCGTTGCTCTTCAATGCATTAACAATCTTCTCCGGCTTAATCGGCAGGTCGTTAATTCGTACACCGGTGGCGTCGGTCACAGCGTTCGCAAAGGTGGCTAACGTTGGCGTGAGCGAAGGCTCGCCGACCCCTTTTGCGCCGTAAGGTCCATTGGGAGCGGGCACTTCCACGATGACACTCTCGATTCTGGGAATGTCCGCTGTTGTCGGGACGCGGTAATCGACAAAACCGGGATTCACATTACCCTTCTCGTCGTACTGCATCTCCTCCATCATCGACCAGGCGTATCCCTGAACGACTCCCCCTTCAATCTGCCCTTCAACCGCTATCGGGTTAATCGCGAAACCCACGTCCTGCGAGGCAACTGTCCTGAGAACCTTGGTGTTCCCCGTTTCCGGGTTGACCTCGACTTTGGCGATTTGCACCGCGACGGCGGGGGCGCTCAGTCTTCCCGACAACGAGCCCTTACCGACAATCGGACCGCCGGTCGTGCTCAAGCTGTATGCCGCCAATTCACCGAGGGAGAGCGATTTGGGCGCATCTCCGTTTGTCAGAGACACTTTCCCGTCTCTGAGTTCGACATGCTCAATATCCGTATTCAACCGTTGCGCCGCGAGCTCGAGCAGTCGTCCCCGCGCATCCTCGGCTGCCAGTTTCGCGGTATTCCCCATGGTGAAGGTGACAACGCTTCCGCCCGAACCGGTATTGTACGGCGCGGAATTCGTATCGCCGCGAGTGATCGATACCTGTTCATACGGCACCGTCAGAACCTCGGCGGCAATCTGTGCCATTGCCGTATCTGTTCCGGTGATATCCATTGAACCGTGGAACAGTCGAACGCTGCCGTCTTCATGAACGGAGACGTACACGGCGCCCGGTCCGCATCCGTTTGTCCAATCGCCCACGGCGACGCCCCAGCCCTGGTTCGGACCTTTCTCGCGATTCCACCAATCAACGGCGTCCGCCGCCGCTTTCAGGGTTTCTTTGTAACCGACTATCGGCTCGGTAGCCCCTGCGGGCACCTGATCCCCCTCCTCTCGCATGTTTTTCATGCGGAGGTCGACGGGGTCCATGCCGATAATGGTTGCTATCTCGTCAAGTTGGGATTCAGCCGCGAAGATCGCTTGCGGCGCTCCGGGTGCGCGGTACGATGTGGTACCGGACTTGTTCGTGTGTACCGCGTAGGCGTCCATCTGGAGGTGCGGGAATTTGTAGACGCCGCGGATGCGGATGGTGTTGGCAATAGGTCCGCCGGCAACGGAGCCGCAGTCCCAGAAAGCGAGCGCCTTGCGGGCAACAATTGTTCCATCGTCCATCACGCCGGTCTTGAGCTTGATAACGCACCCTGCTCCCGGCCTGCCGTCAAGAAACTCCTCTTCGCGGTTCAACTGTGCTTTGACCGGACGACCTGTTTTTTGCGATAGGATCACAGCCGGCACGTGTGTGGCTTGGATATTGAAACGCCCGCCAAAACCGCCGCCCATAGTTACGCCGACGACGTTGATGTCGCTCAGCGGTATTCCAAGCACGCCGGCAATACCCGAACGGATAGCGAAGTGGCCCTGAGTGCTTGCCCAAACGGTCAGTTTGCCGGAAGGTTCTGCTTGAGCGACCGATACATGCGGCTCCATGTACACCTGATGAACGCGCGGGATGGTATAAGTTCCTTCGACGACGACATCAGACTCGGCGAACCCTTGTTCCACGTCGCCCGCAGATTCGTGCGTCTCACCAGCCACATTGTAGTAAATCTCATCGTCGAGTCCCCCCAACTCGGCATTCAATCTCTCAATTTCGGCGCTGTTGTCCTCGCCCGTCTCTTTAGACAGTTTCTTGAGTTGTCTCGTGATGACCCGTCTCCTCGGGCCATCCTTCGTTCTATCGTTGAGCAGATGGGGTGCATCGGGCTTGATTGACTCCATCACATCCTGCACGACGGGCAGCGGTTCATATTCGACTTTAACCAACTCCGCGGCTTCCTCGGCGATGTCGGGATCCGTCGCGGCAACTGCGCCTAGCGGTTCACCGTAATACAGCACCTTTTCCTTCGCAAAAACGGCCCGTCCGGTCGGGATGTCGTCTTGTGTAATGATCGCATGAACCCCGGGCAGCTTCTCAGCCTCGCTCGTATCGATGCTTAGGATTTTCGCGTGCACTTCCGTACTGCGGAAGATTCTCGCGTGGAGCATCCCGGGAAAGTTGATATCCGCCCCATACTTTGCCGCGCCCGTCACCTTCTCTAGGGCGTCAACTCTTGGTACTCCCTTTCCAACTACTGCGTGTTCTGACATGGCGCTCCTACCTTCTCTAGTTGAATGAGTCAGGGAAACTATTTAGTTCGTGTTAGTGTAAAGGCTCGGTTTAATGGAAAGCCCGTGGACAAATGCTGTCAACAACTGTGCCTCACGCTACAGATTCGCGACTGCATCTTGCAACTTGCCGCGTCCCAAAGCCACATTGCATCGCTTGCACGTATTAATGGTTTTGTCGCCAATCTCGCGGCTGTAAAGCACCTTTACGCCGGTCCTGTTGCATACGGGGCAAGTTCCTCTGCCACTGTTATATTCTGAACGGATGCCGTGTCCTCGATGGGTTTTCGCCATTCTAATTCACCTTCTTTCGTCTTGTTTTTAAGCATTTGCGCGCATGGTTTCTGCCGCGCTCAATACTGCCTCGATAATTTTCGTATATCCTGTGCACCGACAGATGTTTCCGCCGAGCGCGTGCCGCATTTCGTCTTCCGGTATGTCGGGATTGTCGTCAAGCAACGCTTTGGCAGCCATGATAAAGCCGGGAGTGCAAAAACCGCACTGATATCCGCCCTTCTCCAGAAAGGCTTGCTGGACCGGGTGTAGCTCTCCGGGGTTGGAGATCCCTTCGATTGTGGTAACCTCTTTTCCGTTCGCGCTGACCCCAAGCATCATACATGATGTGACCGGTTCGCCATCGACGATTACGGTGCAAGCGCCGCAATCTCCGGTGCTGCACCCCTCTTTTGTTCCCGTCAACCCGATTGTGTCGCGAATGACCGCCAACAAGGTTTTGCGGGGCTCGACAAACAGCTCCTGCAAATCACCATTGACGGTAAAACTTATCGGATGTTTCCTCATATTTGCGCGGTTCCTTTTCTATACTTGTGCTCGTGCCACAGCGGTCATTGCGGTTTCCTTGGTTAAGGCTGCCACTATCTCTCTCCGATGCTCCGCGGTGCACCGCAAATCCGAAATAGGACTCGACTGCGCCGCCGCCGCTCCCGCTGCCTGCTGCAATAGGTTGTCGCTTACGGAATTGCCGGTAATGATTGCCTCGGCGTTCGTTGCGCGGATCGGCTTCGGCGCTACAGCCGCCAACCCAATTTTTGTATCTGCTACTGTGCCGTTACTCAAACTCACGGAGGTTGCCACGCCGACGAAAGCAAGATCCATGACCTGCCGAATCTTGTGTTTGAGGTACTGCGAACCCGACTTCGCGGAACGCGGAGGCATCGAGAAACCGGTGAGGATTTCGCCCGCTTGCAACACCGTTTGCCCCGGACCGAGGTAGAAGTCCGCAATCGGGACCGTGCGCTCGCCGTTACCGTCCGCGATGTTGACCTGCGCATCCAGCACCAGTAACGCGGCGGCGGTATCGGCGGCGGGAGAACCGTGAGCAATGTTTCCGCCAAGCGTTGCCAGATTGCGTATCTGGATGGATCCGACCTCCTCCGCCCCTTCGGCAAGTGCAGTATATCGTTCGCGCACGATTGAAGAGCGTTCTAAGGCTCGCATCTTCGTCATGGCGCCAACCCACAACCCGTTGGTGTCATCGTATGTGATGCCCTCCATACCGGGAACCTTCTCCAAGCTGATGACATATTTGGGAGTCACCGTCCGATCTTTCATCCCGATAATCAGGTCGGTTCCCCCACCCAAGAGTTCGGCTTCGCCGCCGTACTGAACAAGCAGCGAAGACGCCTCGCCAATTGTCTTGGGCTCAAAAAACTCGAAGTTTCTCAATATACATCCTCCATCAACGTCTAAAACAACCCTCGCCTCACAGGATAACCAACATGGTATGAATGCTTCTTTCAACGGCTAAAGAATACCAAACTTGGCTTTGCTTGTCAACATAATATGGGGAGGAGACAAGGTTAGCCGCACCTGACGCTAGGAAATTGACGAACATTAAACCGTCGTTTTCCCTAATGGATGAGATTCTCTCCGCTGGGCGTCTTGTTGGGTTTAAGGTAGGAAGCACAACACCTCGTCCTATGATGTGAAAGTGAACTAACGCCGCGCATGCTGTGATTCCGCAGGGGGACGATATTCAACGGACAAATGCGGGGTTTGCAGGCGTGCATTTTCCTGAAGGCGCGAGGTCAGGCAACTCTCCAACACACCGCTCACCAGCAGCGTGCGCTCCGCCGGATACGGGGCGGCACCCGTGTCAAATAACTCCTCGATTTTGGCTATAAGACACGCGGAATAGGTGACGTTCGGGGTCGGAGTTAAGAAAAACTGCGTTGACACCGGTACTCGCGCGTCTTTAAGCCGCGCAGCAAAACAGTAATCCCTCACGGCGCCATTGAGCATCAGCAGGGTCGCCCTCAATCCGTCGTTGTATTCAATGGAATAGGCGGACGGATTTTCGACGAGTCGCCGCAACTCACCGGTACGGAGAAGGTGCTGCGTTCTACCGTCTTCAAGTGTCAAGCCGCACGGCGTGTCGCTTCGAGAGAGCGCGGCTTCCAGGAGTTCGTGCGACCAAACGCCTTTCTCGCCGGCTTCCCAAACAGCATCGCCATCGATCAGTTGCACCGCGGCGACACCGGTTTCTCCGCCCTTCCGGCGTTCCACCATGCACTGCATCGCCTCCAAGGCGTGATAATCCATCGGATCGGACCCGCCAACACCTACCATGAGCGCTTCTTCTATCTCGCACTCCAACGGCAACTCGATATCGGGCAACCGCCACGTGACGGGCAATGATGACCCCGCCAAAAGGCCAAAGCCAAGGCGGTGTGCGTCGTCCACCATCTCTTTCGCTTTCTCAAAACTGTAGGAGAGGTGTTTGTCGTTAAAGATGGGCACGGCACGTCCGTCTGCCTCAAAAACGTCAACGCACTCCTTGAAGAATTCATACCGCGGATAAAGCACCTGGTTTTTGTCATTGTGCGGGTAGTCGCCGTGCTCCGCGATGAGGAGAATTGCGTCCACATCAAGTTTATCGCCGCCACACCGGAGCGCCTCGGCGATCGTCGGGTAGACGGAAAATCCAAATTCTCTCGCGCGGTCAATACTCTGGTCGCCCTCCGGCTTCTGATCAACGTAGAGAGACACAATCTTCATATCCGGGCGATGCCATCTCCCCTCAGTCGGATAGCCAACGAGAAACCGGTCGGCGAAGTGCTGTGCGTGGGATAAGTAACGATAGATAGTCGCGATGACAGCGATCCGAATCATAAACTTATGTCCTCCAGAAGGTTGACGATTCTGCCGGTTGATAGGCGATCCCCAAATGGGGCGTTTCCAGCTTTGCGCCTTCGGCAGCGAGGCTATCAACGCCCGCCGCAACAAGCCCCGTCGTCAACAATGTGCGTTCAACCGGATAGGTTGCCTTTCCAGTCAGAAACATCTTCTCAATATTATTAACCAGCGGCGAGAAGAAGTTCGCCAACGTCGTGCGTGCAGGCGGCATCGGGAGATACATCTGTGTCGAAAGAACCTGGCTGTCGGCGCCAATATAGGCGGCGAAATTGAAATCCTGCACTAACCCGTTCATCAAAATCATGGTAGACTTGAGTCCATCGCGATGCTCATATTGGTAGGCTATCGGGTCTTTCACGATCTCCTTCAACTCGTCAAGCGTTGGAAACGGGTTGTTAAACCCAGTGCGCGATGGCGTGAGGGTATGACTCCGACAGACCGCCGCTTCAAACAGTTCTCGCGACCAGAGCTTCGTGTGATGTGCTTCCCAAAAGGTGTCGCCGCGGAACGCTTGCAGCCATTTCACGCCGGTTTCCCCGCCTTCGCGACGCTCTACCATACACTGGGTGGTTTCCAGCGCATGGAAGTCATAACTATCCACGCCGCCGTAGCCGACGCAGACCGCCTCCGATACCGACACACCGAGCGGCATATCAATCGAGGGTGTGCGCCAGGTAACAGGGAGCGATGACCCTGCCATAAAAGCGAAGCCCATGGATTGAGAGATGTCGTACATTTCACGCGCCCAATCCCAGTTCCATGAGAGATGTTTGTCGTTAAATGTCGGTACGCCGCGTCCGCTTTTTTCGTAGACTTCGGTAACCTGTTTGAAGTGTTGATATCGGGGATAGAGGCGTTGTCCCTTCTCGTTGGCCGGATATTCGCCGTGTTCGCCGATGAGGAGAACACCATCGACGGCGAGTTCCGCGCCGCCGAGGGTTAGCGCTTCGGCAATTGTCGGATAGGCTTTAAGCGATGGAAAGCGTTCCAACCGTTCGCGGCTCAGGTCATCGTCTTTGACCTGTTCCACATAGAGAGAGACGATGTCCATCGGCGGGTGATGATGCAGGCTGTTCCACCCGTAGCCCTCCAAGAATCGATCGACGATGTGCTGGGTGTGCGAGTATTTGTGATAAATTGTCGCGATGGCGGCGATTTTAGGTCGGGTGTCCATTTTTCCTCTCTCCAAGGTAAAGTCTGAAATCGTTTGCATGTGCCACCAAACCCCAGACTTTTTTCTCGAAGGCTGTAGAATCTTGATTATCATTTATCCGTACGGCAATATACCGGGATTATACCTTATTTGCATTGCCGAGTGTTAACCCATTAGTACCGATACGCTTGCCTTTTGTGGCACAAAAAATTGTGGATGAGGGCGTCATGTGATATAATCAATTTCTCAACGAATATCAGGACATTTCCTCTCTCAAGTAACACTTTCACAAACGGGTTCAGGCGGAGTTATGCTTTAGAATCGCTAGTCTCTCAAACGGGGTACCAAAGCAGTGAATCCCATAAGAGGGAATCTTGCTCGTGTCCACCAATGAACAAAACATGCATAACTCGGACGATGCTACCAAGCGGGTTTACAAACACCAAGAAAATTTCCGTCTTTGAATGCCTGAACCAACCTTATTGTAGCATAGGTGTTACTTGCTGAATGAATTATTCCGACAAGGATAATAGGGTGCTCTCAAGTAACACTCGACATTGCACTCCGCTGGAGTGCAGACGCGAGGAGGAATCGTGTACTATTGACATTTCACTCCGCTGGAGTGAAAACCCTTCTACGAAGGAACTCCTTCTCAAGGCCTGTCACAGATCCAAAGACGCGTGTTGCTTGCTGAAAGAATTATTCCGACAGGGATAATGGGGTGCTCTCAAGTAACACTCGACATTGCGCTCCTCTGGAGCGCGGAGATTAGGCGCATCACGATTCTATTGACATAGCACTCCGCTGGAGTGAAAACCAGACCACGAAGGAACACTTTTCAAAGCCTATCATAGATTCAAAGACGTAAGTGTTGCTTGCTGAAAGAATTATTCCGACAGGGATAATGGCGTGCTCTCAAGAGAAAGATCGACTTGGTTTAGTTTCACACACAATAAAAAAGGAGATAAAATTATGGCAGCAGAAATTCGCGAAAGCGACGGTGTTCTTATTATCAAACCCTCCGGTCGGATTATCGGTCCCGCCGGTACCGAGCTGAGAGAACAGATAGTCGGAGAACTTGAAAAAATCTCGGGAACTCCAAAGGTTCTGATTGACCTGGCAGATGTCTCGAGAATTGACAGTAGCGGTCTTGGCACCCTCGTCGCGTGTCACGTTTCCGTCGCCCGCAAAGAGGGGCGCGTAGGTCTCATCAACATAGGGACGGACACACAAAACTTGATAGTCATGGGAAGGCTGATTTCCATCTTCGAGCGTTACGATAGCGAAGACGAAGCCATCGCCGCGCTGAACTCAGACGATTAACGAATGCATACGGGCGCTCTGTCTGACGCTCGCCCATCCTCTGTATGGTGTTGAGCCCTCAGGTGTTGCGGGTGGCCCACGAACTCGCTCACTTGCCGATGGATGTGCTTCTTGCCCCAGTCTCCGGAGGGTGGAATGGCGAAGCTCCATGCCGCTATGTCGGTCGAGGAGTTCGACGATAACTACTTCTATGCCGCAGAACTCAAGACCTTCGCGCGCCAACTCGGCATTGCCGTCGGCCGACGGCGGAAGCTTGAGCTTGAGGCGCTTATCCGGGAATTCCTTCGAACAGGGGCGGTTCCGCTGGCCAAACCCGAGCCTGATCGACGGTCCGGCGAGTCGCGCGACAGGCTGGCGGCGGAAACCACCGTCCGAGCCTACGTCGACGACCGCAGGACGAAGGCCTTTCTACGAGACCTCGTGCACGCGCGCGTCCCGCAGCTAAAAGACAAGTCGGGCCAGTGGTACTGGCTCAACGAATGGCGCCGTAGGCAACTTCGGGCAGGCCAGCGCATCACCTACGCGGACCTCGGCAATCGATTATTGGAGCTGATGCGTTCGGAGGGCCGCTTGCCGCGGATCCCCGCCGCTCGATTCAACAACTTCGTCACGGATTTCTGGACGGACCCGGCGAACAAGGGCAAGACCCGGGGCGATGCCGTGGCAGCCTGGGAGTGCATCAAGTCCGTCCCCGGACCGAAGACGTACGAGGCGTACGCGGCTCTTGAGCCGAGTAGAGGTGCCGGGGCTGGGATCGAAGACGGGAAATGATGAAGCGATGAAGTGGAGACAGGGCGCCTCGTCGGGATAGTTGAGGGCATCCTCGCTGATGTCGAAGCGCCAAGCGCCTTGGCACTACCACTAGATGCAGCGCGGGCGGGCTTCGTCTTCGCTATCGTAACGCTGAACTCAGACGATTAGCGAATGCATACGGGCGCTCTGTCCTGAAAATCTCATACGCGCGGTAGGTGTCCTGTCTATCTCTCTCGTCACACATCGTCCCGCTTTTGCCCATCCATGGTCGCGATAGACTTTCGGCTCATCCCTTCTGTATCCACAGATTGCCCGACAAATATTATAGTCATTCACAATCATATTTACACATGCTTGTTGATGATTGAAAATTCTTACAGCAAACCATCTGTAGGAGATCAAATGAGATCAACCGAGTGGACAACGAGGGCGATAGCGATCCCATAGCGAATGCGATAGAAATCTTCTCCTAGTCGCGATATCCTGTCGCGAGGCAAAGTTCGCTCTTACAGAAGGCGCACAATAAATTGCGCCACTGTAAATCGAACCAACCAAATCCCACACATGTAATTGTTGATTGCAACGCCCATAACATGATAGAGGTATTCTGCTTATGAAGTCGAATGTCGTTGTTCTTACGGGAGACAGGCAGGTTCGTTTTGCCGAAATTGATGTTCCCGATCCCGCGCCTAGCGAGATAACCTTGGAAACCTTGGTGACGTTGATGAGCATGGGTACGGAGATGATCTGTTATCGCGGCGAATCCGACCCCGGCAGCCACTGGGACAACTGGGTGCAATACCCGTTCTATCCCGGTTACAGCAATGTGGGGCGGGTTATTAAGGTCGGGAGCGAGGTCGAGAATTTCAGCGAGGGAGACCGGGTTTTCAGTACCGCATCCCACCGGGGTCACCTGAACCTTTCCGGCGGCGAACCCGGGATCATCAAGGTTCCCGAGGATGTAACCAGCGACAATGCCGTATGGTGTACGATGGCAACGATTACGCAAACCGCTGTGCGTCAAGCCGAACATATCATGGGAGAAACCGCCGTGGTCATCGGCTGCGGCCCCATCGGGCAGCTTGTGGCGCAGTACCTGAAGGTGATGGGGCTTCGATCAGTCTTGGTGATAGATCAGATTCAGGCGCGGCTGGACATCGCGCTCGCGCAAGGCGCGACGGCGAGTTTTTGCGGAAGCGTTGCCGATGCGAAGGACGCCGTCCTTGAGAGCACCGACGGCGAACTTGCCGATGTGGTTTACGATGCGACCGGGCATCACTCGGTCTTGCCGTTGGCGTTCCCGCTGGCACGTCGGCACGGCAAGGTGATTCTGCTCGGCGATAGCCCGCACCCCACGAAGCAGCATCTCACGTCGGATCTACTGACGCGGCAACTGCGTCTCATCGGCACGCAAAACTACCATCTGCCGCCGCAACACGCGGCGTGGACGGCTACTCGTCAACGGCAACTCTTCTTGCAATACGTGCAACGCGGGCAAATGTCCGTTTCCGACCTGATTACGCACCGCTTCTCGCCGAATGAGGCGGCGTCCGCTTATGCGCAACTGGATGCGGAGCGCGGCGGCAGCGTGGGCGCCGTCTTCGACTGGTAGAACTAATCTCAACAAGCTGGTTCGTGCGTGTAGGATTTGCAGGCCGAATGTAAGGAAGGCTAAGAGGCTGGTGGGCAGTGCCCACCCTACAATAGCTATCGCAGTCGCTATTAGCTCGCTTGATCTGTTAGATTGTGCTTCCTGTGAACCAACAATATGCACCACCAAGACTTGTGTCAAATGCCCAAGGAGGTTGTGGCTTCAAAGAAGCTGGTAAGCTCCTCAAATTCATCATACAAAAACAGTTCCCGCGCAATCCCCCGTAAGGTTGTTGAAATGTCCGAGCCTTTCCGCGCGATTACGACTATCGGAATTTGCTTGGCGTATGCGTAGCCCGCTTCGATGCCCAACCCGACCCCTTTCTCCGTCAAATCGACCACGAGTAGGTTGCTCGAATCAATTTCGGCAAATGCCCGTTGCATCAATTCGTGGGGACTTAATTGAACCTCTCCCCATTTCTCAATGTCGCGCGCGATACATACCGTTTCATAGCCGTTTCGCTCAAGAGCAGACGACATATTTTCGATGCATCCCTTGTTACAGTTGTCTGCATTGTACTTGATGGATATATAGGCTTTCATCTCATCTTCCACATAATAGACTTGTGTCATCTCGAATTTTCACATCGTAGATTTTAGGGCATATCTCCGCAAACGGGCAACAATCACCTAGAAACTTCCGCCGGTCTGACTGATTGACCGGTTTTCCCATCCATCATCAGCTTCCGAGAATCTATTGACATGGCACTCCGCTGGAGCAGGGAATCGCGACCTGGAGAAGATTTCTATGGGATCTCTATCGCGCTCGCTATTCACTCGCTTGATCAGTCATTATTCATTCCTTTGATCTCCTACAGAAGAGTGAGATTTTGATATTCTACCGCCCTAGGATCTCTATCAGGATTTGCTATCGCGGTCCCTGTCCATTCGCTTGATTGCTACTACAAGCCGAACAGCGTAAGTCCTTAGTGTTTACTTCTGAGTCTCAATGCCTATAGGTATGGCTAGAATTGAGATGTAAAACGACTACCATTTTAATACTTCAGAAGTCAACAATGCAAAACATGGTGATATCACAGATTCCACCAATACGTCATTTTAGCGACCAGCGTAGAATCGATATGCTTGATAGCCGCGCCTCCGCTGTCGTAATTCTGGTTGAACACCAAATAAAAGTCGCTGCCGGGATTGTAGATGTAGTTCAACAAGAAATTGGTGGAGATCACGTCCCGGCTGCTATTCCACTGGGCGTACAGTTTTCCGAAAAGAGTTGTCGATACGGAATAGACAGCGCGCGTCCCCACCACATGGGTGTTGAACGATCCGGCCGGGAGCGTGACACGATTGAACTGATACCGCGATTCGATGAGCACTTGCGGACTCGGATTAAAATTCACCCCACTTTCAAAACCGTTTTTATCCCCATTGAAGAACCCTCCAAGATTCAGGCGAAAATGGCCGGAAATCTTTTCCGCACGATCGGTGAAAATACCGATAGCGACCTTACTGAAATGGTATTCACCCGCCGGGATGACGAATCCCTCATGTACCTCGAAATCCTCGTCGAGACGTTCCATGATTCGCTGTGCGCCAAATTGCAGCCAGTCGTCACTTTCAAAATTAACCCAATCGGAGAGCGTAAGGATTCGGGTTACCAATTCGCCATCCGGATTAAAGAACAAGCCAATCTCCGGTCCCGTGATGATGCGGCGAATACCCAGAACCCCGGGCCAAGGGGTGTAACGCATATCGGTGCGGAGGCGGCGCACTCCCTTTCGTTGGACAAACCCGACCTCGGGATTGAAGTTTTCGCCGATGTCCATGTATGCCCCCTCCAGCATAAAGCGGTCATTCCGCCAACGACTGCCGAAGGTCCAAGCGTCGGTTTGGTCGGGTTGCTCTTCGTCGAAGGTGCGAGCCCACACGCCATTCACGTCCATGTTGTCGAACGGGCGGTAGGCAAAATCGATTCCGGCGGAGCGATTGTATGTTTCGGCGTCTTGCTTGTTCGCGGCGATGAGTCCGACGGTCGAGCCTTTGAAGATGTCCCGTTTCGCTCGCAGCACGGTAAAGTTTGTGCGCGGTACAACGATGGCATCGTCCGCGTCGGCTACCGAATTTTTATTGTCAAATTCATCCGTCAACACATTCAGGAAACCGACGCCGTACTCTCCGATTTTTCCCGTGACTTTGCCTCCGGCTATGATGGGTATGGCGCGCCCCTGCTCCAGGCCGATGCGCCGGCTGTAGAACAGCAGGCGGTGGAACCACGCGGTGGAGGAGATGCCGAAATCGAAAAAGCCGGATCCTTCCAGAAAAAACGGACGCTTTTCAGGGAAGAACAGGCTGAATCGCGTCAGATTGATCTGCTCTCGGTCCGCCTCCACCTGCGCGAAGTCGGTGTTAAAGGTGAGATCGCCGGTGAGATTCGGCGTAATGCCGTACTTCACGTCCAATCCAATATCCAGCACTCGCTTGGTTTGGGAATCATCAACGTCCGATAGGGCAAATCCCGGAAGGACATAAGGCAACAATTCGATATGCCGAGAAGGAGAAATCCCCTTCAGACCGCTCAGGCTGCCGATGTTTGCGGTACGGAACTCGCGTACCCCGCCCTCTCGGTAGGCTTTGGACACCGGAGCCCACGTCGCCTCTTCATTGTTCCGACTAATTTTTCGCCCCAGATTCATCCCCCACTCCATCACGTCGCTCTGTGTGAAACGCAGTTGGCTGAATGGAATGGCAATCTCAGCCGTCCAGTTATCCTCGTTAATCTTGGCGCGGCACGTCCAAACCGCATCCCAGTTGCTGTTCCATGTATCGCCGCTGCCGGTTATGCTCGTGTCCTGCATAGCCCCCAGTGCGTTCACGCGAAAGAAAAATCCGCCGCGCCGATCATTGTAGGTGTCCAGTAGTACGTAAACACTGTCGTTCTCCCACAGACGTGAGTCACGCCGCAATTCGTTGGCAACCAGCTTGGAAATATCGTTATCAAAACAGGTAAATCCGAAGTAAAGATTTCGATTGTCGTAAAGGATTCGCACCTCCGTCGGCTGCGAAATCGGTTTCCCTTCATCCGGCTCAATCTGCACGAACCGGCGGATTGGTTCTACCTTTTTCCAATCGCTTTCACCCAGTTCGCCGTCAATCTTAATGCGTTGGGATGTACGGTGCGCTTCGGCTCGGAGTTGCGGGACCTCCGGCGTTGCGCCGGCAAGCATGGGAGATAACAGCCACAGAGACAGGGAGAAAAAGAAACGCATTTTCCAAGATTTCAATGGGTAAGCCATAACATGTCCCTTCGTCAGATTTATTTTATTGGGCAAGAGAGGTTTTAAACCTAATCCATCATGCCTTGAATGTCGATGGGGCGGTTTTTATTCGGTGATGGTTTTTTCACCGGTTGTTGTTCCACCTAACACAATTTAGGATGCACTTTAATCCGGGAAGCGAGCACAAAAAAAGCCGTGGACGATGACGAGTCATGTGCCCACGGCTTGAAAGAATTTTGTCTGTTAAGATGTTTGTAAAATATAGATTATAAATTCATTTCAGCAAAGGCACACTCCTCGCGGTCGATGGACGTTTGTCCACCTAAGGTTACAATTATGATGTCCGTTTATAAAATGCATCACGCTTGATTTGCCTTTACTTTTTTGAAACGCAAACCTATGATAACACAAGGTCGCGAACATGTCAAATAAATCGGAGGGACCTGATCTTGGCGTCATGGAACGAGTTGTTTGCCGATGAGAAAAATCGGGAGCACATCCCGGAGACTGCTGTCTACCGGTTTTGCCGCATCGTGGAGGACGCATTTGACGAGAAACCGTTGAAGTTTTGGGACCTCGGCTGCGGCGCCGGTCGGCACGCTGTGGCGCTTGCCCGGCTCGGATATGATGTCTATGCGACGGACAATGCACCGCGCGCAATTGATTTGACAAAGCGACGGCTAGCAGAGCGTGACCTGTCCGCCGACGTTCGGTTAGCGGACATGGCCGATTGCCCTTGGTCGCCCGACTATTTCCACGGCGTGGTCAGTTGGAATGTGTTGCACCACAACAAGCTTGCCGCCATTCGTGAAGCGGTGTCTCAGGTATATCGTTCGCTGGTTCCCGGCGGAATCTTGATGGTCACGCTCAAGTCGGACAAAGCGGATCTCGCCGGACAGGGGGTAGAGGTCGAGCCTGGCACGTTCATCCACGATATTGGCGACGAAAGCGGGGTGCCACACCACTACTTCAACGAGGCTGGCATTCGAGATCTGTTTGCGGGCTGGGAGTTCATGGTGCTGGCGGAGCAGGTAATCACTCACTTGGAGCGCCCCGATCGGTTTTGGGAGTATACTCCGTTCCCGTTCACGAATTGGGGAATCGTTGCGAAAAAACCCGCAGGATAGCAGTGAGCGACATTGACGATAGATTTGGTCAAATTTTTACGGTGGGAGGTAAGAAGGACATCGGAGATTTGACGGTCGCCGATTCCCCCCTACGAGCATTTTCCATTCAGAGCAATTCTATGACCTCCGCAAGCGTGCCGATTTTGGTACCGTCGTACCCACAGTGTTTATTCCCTCGATCAACCAGAACCGCCTTAATTCCTACTTGCTCCGCTCCAACAACGTCGTTTTCAATGGAGTCGCCCACCATCAATACCTCGGAGGCAGGAACGTCAAAATCTCGTAAAACGTGATCGAATGCTTCTCGATACGGCTTGGAAAAACCGATCTCCTCGCTAATATAGATTTTCTGTATATACCGGGACAATCCGAGCCGTTTACATTTGGCTCTTTGACCATCCGACGGACCGTTCGTAAGAATAACAGCTTCTATTTACTTCGCGTGTAGAGCCGTCAACAGAGGTATAGAATAATCGAAAAGCTCTATCCTGGCATTGGTTTCCTGCATGTAGATGTGATTTAGCTCGGTGGTTAGATTACCAAATTTCTCATGGAAACCCTCCAACACATCGGCGAATCGACAAATTCTGTATTCGTTTCTGGTGATGGCACCGTCAGCAAATCGGCGGAATAACACGGGTTCTACTTGGTTGAAACGCTTCCAGAATACGTCGGTCCCTATTTCGTGCACATTCAATACCTCGTTAATTGGGGACTTCGCGTTTTCTCTAGCTTTCCGATAGTCGCAAAGCGTATCATCCAAATCGAAAATTATGTGTCTAATCATAACGGACAATGTATTCTCAGCAAGCGAACTACGACATCCGGTGCGAATGGGGCGAACGCGGCGTCCTTGAGTTGTCCCTCACGAGCGACGTGGTCATTATCGTTGACGTCCTGTCCTTCTCTACCTGCGTCGATATTGCTACCGCCAGAGGCGCTGCCGTCTACCCCTAACTCTGGAAAGACGAGCGCGCCCGAGAATTTGCCACGTCGATTGATGCCGAATTGGCAACACCCCGTGGAATGGGACGATTCTCCCTGTCTCCCGCGTCCCTCCTCGACATTCCCCCGGACACCAAAATTGTGCTTCCCTCCCCAAACGGCGCTTCGCTAAGCCTCTCCACGAGCGGCACGATTACACTTGCGGGTTGTCTGCGAAACGCCTCCGCGGTTGCCAAAGCCGCGCGTCGGTTGGGCAGACGGATATCCGTTATCCCTGCCGGAGAGCGCTGGGAAGACAATAGCCTGCGTCCGATCCTTGAAGACTGGATCGGAGCCGGGGCTATCATCAACCAGTTGAGCGGATCGTTTTCGCCCGAGGCTCAGGCTGCACGGGACGTATACCGGGCACTAGGTGCCGATCTAGCGCAAAAGATTCGTGATTGCGTCTCAGGCGTGGAATTGATTGAACGAGGATATGAGACAGACGTTGCCCTAGCGTCGGAGTTGAATGTGAGTAGCAGCTTTCCGATTCTCAGTGATAAAGCCTATGTCAACTTGGTGAGATTAGAAACCCATGCCATAGGAGATTAGACCACGCTTATTATGGGGACGCATCCCCGAAATCGCATGGTATGGCAGTGAAAACCTCGCACTTCCCCGCAGATTGGTACTTAATGTTCTCAAAACCAAAAACTCGACCAATATCATATACGTACCATCTACTAACAATTTATGTGACAATTGAAGCATAATAGGTTACAATAGCGGTGTCATTTGTCAAATAACCCGCCCATGAAATAGGAGATTGTCACGATGAATATGGAAATTTGGGTAAGTACGGGGATACTCGTAGCAACTGTAGTAATTGGAGTAGTAACACTATGGTTGAAGATGACAACAACGTATTCTACGCGAGAGGAATTGAAAACCGTAATCGCGAGTTTTAATACTACAATGTATTCTACACGAGAGGAATTGAAAACTGTAATCGCGAGTTTTAATACTGCGATGGCTAGCTTTGAAGCATCGAATAAGGGTTTTGAGGCTGCCAATAAAGGGCTTGAAGCGGCTATTCCGGGATTTCAAAGAGAAGTAAATGCTATGAGAACGGAAATAACTTCCATAAACTCGACTTTGATCTCCATAAATGGCGAGATACAACGGCTTCATCAACAAGATGTCAATTTGTTAGGTCAATTGCGGCAGCAATCAGATGTGGCTACTTGATTCAACTATCTAGTTTTTGGTGCATTCCCGGGTTCAAATCCCGGAGAATCCTGAATCAAATCTTCTACGTTATCGGAACTCGCCCGCATTCCCCTCCGAACCCTGAAATTCAGTTCCCACAACGCGCATTTGTTGCTATCCCAGTGCAGAATCTCCATGGCGCTATCATAACTCAGCCATCTGTACTCCGTATGTTCATAAGATAGCTGCAACTGTTCCTCTTCGACCTTGACCCCAAAACAGTATTCGGGAATCACCAAAACATCGTCCCCCCACCTAAAACCGCAAACGTTTGCCACTGGAACCATCGCGTACGAATCAAGTTTCATGTATTCATTGCTTGGGTCGATGCCGGCTTCTTCGTAGGTCTCGCGTTTCGCCGCGTCCAGCGGAGATTCGCAATTTTCTCCGCCTCCCGCGATCCCCTGCCAATAACCGCCCGTCGAAGGTTCGCGTTTGAAAAGCGCGTAGAACACCGCGTTGTCCGGCGTGATTCTATAGGGCAACACCAACACCTGAAAAGGCGCGCGGCTCATACGTATTTCTCCTACCCTTTCCTTTACCGGTCACGGATAATAATACTGGTTTTGCTGCGACTACTATACACCCTGCGAAACACCCATCTCTCCTATAATACAACTGCATAGATGCCGAGACAACGTATCACATCTTGAAATTCATGTCAACGATTAGGGTCGGTTCCAAGCGACGTATCACAGATGATTGGCAATACTGAGGGTGACGTGAGACGTGGGGCGCCGAGTTCGTTCCACCATGCGCTTAGCCCTCTCCTTGTTCGGCTTCTTTAGCGTGATGCCCCTGAATCTACTTGTACAGAAACTGGACATTGGCGTTCACTTGTTAGATACGAAAGCACGAAACTCGATCGCGTCTCCGCGGCACATCAAGGGTGCACTTGATGAAGAGGACACGGTAGCGTGCAGTCCGAGCGGGGCATGGAGCGGGATAACCCCACATGATGGAGTAAAATCTTGGCATGTGATAGACAGTGGCACACAACTTGCTTCCGCTCCTCTTTCAAGGGAGGTGGTACAACGATGCGGACTCGACATTTCATGCTATCTGCTTTTATTCTCATGGTCGCAATGGTTACACTAACGCGTGAATCGGATGCGGATATCGGGAGGTGGGTTCAGCTTGATAACGGAACGACCATGGGCGGTATAGAGGTGCTTGAAGCGTGGAAGCAGCGACTCTACGCAGGCGCAAGTAATGGAATCTTCATCTCCACAGACCATGGAAACTCCTGGCAGACGACCTCGTTCAAAAACTCAGCAACTGCGGTTACAATCGATGGAAACACTGTGTATGCGGGAACATGGAACCAAGGTATATTTCGATCGGACGATGCCGGCAGCACGTGGAAGCCGCTCCGGGATGGATTTCCCTTTGACGATCTGGACGGGAAACGTTATTACGGAGAAGTTCGCCGAATCCTAGTGACGTTTGACGAGATTATCTCTGTGGGATACCACTCCGGCACTTATGTATCAAACGATCGTGGTGAAACATGGCAAGATTTTGCCACCCACTGGGACTGGGGGGACTCTATATGGTCAATGACGCAGTTCGACGGGTATCTGTGGAGCGCAATGTCATCATTTTGGATGGCGCGTTCGTCTGACAATGGACGAACTTGGGAGATGCTGCCCACCTTCAAACGCGCCGCCCGTGTCACTGACTGGGCGGTGCTTTATAATCGGTTGTACGCCGCCGGGCAACAGGGAATTGGACGATGGAACGAGAAAACACGAGGGTGGGAGTATCTGATGGATGGGCTTCCTACCGGCAACTCTCAAGATTCGCATGATCCGCCGTACACACACAATTTGGCTATTCTTGACGGGCGCCTCTTTGCCGGACTGGACCAGCATGGCGTTTACGTCTTTGACACACCAACGAAAACCTGGTCTTCCGTCGGTCTGGACGGGCTTTCGGTTTATGCATTACTATCGTACAAATCGCTACTGTACGCGGGTACCAGGAACGGTCTCTATTGTGCCGGAATCTCAAGTGTCCGACCGCATGCGAAGGCGGTCACGACATGGGCACACGTGAAACATGGAACTCTCGAAAAAGATTGAGCTTACCCACTACTGGTTGCCAAGGAACAACTGTAGGATTAATCAAGCGAATGGAGAGTAGGTGCGACAGCCATCTCTTCAGCAGAGCGAATGGACCAAGCGGCGGCGAAAATAATTCGTGATTTAGAGGTCCCAGAGAGTCCGCAACGGTATTATAGGCGGGGTATCGCCCCCGCTTACAGTTAACCCGACGGTTGGGTAAAACTGGTGAACCCAACACCTTCAGGTGCGTGTTTCACTCGCGACTTTGTAGAATCGACTTGTCTCTATCTGCTCGGTGAATCGCCCTTCACTCGTTGGACTTCAATTCAAGGAATTTCACCCGCCGAGAGGAATGCACCAGATTGTACCTGTCCCAATACTTCTCCAAATCCTTGTCTTTGTTGTCGCCGGGATCGTGCCATATCAGGACGTAATCGGCGTTTGCCTTGTCTTCCTTGGTGGGGTGAGATTTCCAGTTCACCGGAAAGTAGTGAATCCTCGCCTCGTAGTTGCCAAGGTAGACTACATCCTTGGCCGCCAATGCGTAGTAGCAGGGGGAGTGGTGGAACGGGTCGACGTATTTCACGTCTCCCAAGGGTTCGGACAAGCCGGAACCGTCGCCGAGGACGAAGGTGGAGTGTGGCTTAATGAGTTTGGTCGCCGCCACTTGCTCAGAAATCTCGGATTGAAGAGCGCCGTACTCGTAGTAGTATCTGCCGATGTGTATTAGGGACAGGATTACCAAGGCTCCGCCGAAAATGTATCGCAGTGACCTGTGAAATGCGGCGAACCATGCCGCCAAGAAGAGGAAAATGAAGATATAAATCCTTTGGTTGACCCAACTCCCGCCCGACTGGTTGCTCGGCGACGTGAAAAACAGCACGGTGAACATTATGGCTAACAGCAGGAACACATCCCTCTCGCTGAACCATTGCCGCTTCCATATCCGATGGACAATCGTTGCAAGCGCCGCGGCGAAGAGCACACCCAATATAGGCCGCGTGACGTAAACATGCCAGTCCGTGTACGAAACGAGGATGAGCATGTTCCAGAAATAGTTCGACGACCATGCCATCTCCGGCACTGTTTCATCGAACGGCTGGAGTGTACGCAGAAAGTAGATCAAACCCAGGATGTGCGCCACCAACATGTAGCCAGCGTATACTCCGAGCGGCACGAGTTGTGTCCGTATTGCCCGCCATACAGATAAGCCGGAGAATCCCGTAGGCTTCAAGCCCCATAGGTTTTTGACCGTCCCCGAGACAAAGTCGAATAGCGCGATTACCGCCATCGCCGCCAGGAGCAACGCATAGGATCCGAAGTGCGTCACGTAGGTGAGAACCAACAGGACGTTGAGCACGACGATTTGACGAACTTGGATGTCACCTCTGTGTTTCCACCAATAGCCTAGCGTGAACAGGGCGAGGGAAACGCTGAGCGCGAAGTTGTAAAACCCCATGTGAAGCAGGTTGTGGTGGGAAAAGATGAACCCGATAAGGCTGAAAAGCACATACTTTCGATCTATCGCGCCCAGCAGGTAGCACAGCGACAGCGGCAGCAAGGCGATGGTCACGGTGAGGAATAGTTTCTCCGCAATCGTTGGGGGCACGACGTACATCAACGCCATCATCGAAGCGTGCGATGTCCAGTTCGGGAAGAGCCGAAGGTTTAGTCTATACGCCTCCCTTATCTCACGATTGCCGGTGTCATGATAGTCCTTCAACACCTTAGAATTGTAGACGTGCGACGGACCGTCTTGGGTGGGAAAATACGGGAAAATCCATATCGGAGCCAGGTGAATCACCAACAGTGCGACGAGCAGGTTTTTCCACGTACAGTAGCGTAGCAGTCGATTCATGCCATGCTCCTTTCTTCGCTCTCGCCTGGCGCGCCCATCATTTACGCGGGCGGTCTATACTCAGCATCGATTAATTTTGCGCAATTGTACACCGAAGGTTTGTAGGAGATCGAAGGAACGATCAAGTGAGTGAATAGCGAACGCGATAGAGATCTTGTAGTGACTGCGATAGGGATCCCATCTCCGAATCGCGGCGGTCGGGAATCGGAAAGGATTTCTATCGCACTCATTATCCATTCGCTTGATCGCCTACGGTACATCTGTCATAACAACTTTCAAACATCACATCGTCAGCGAGCATGCGAAAATATGGTTGTGATTGATCATAGCTCCGATTTAATGCGATGCCTTCAGCGCCCCCCAACTCGTTGCGAGTTTTGAATCGGGCTGGACGGCTAAGCCGGACCAGGCGTCGATGTTCTGCATAAGCTCATTTTGCGTCAGGGCTTTGTCGTAGACGCGAAGAAGTGCAAATGAGCCGTTGAAGTTCCGGTTTTTCTCGCCGGGAGAGAAAGATCCTATCGTGATTACCCGAAGCGGTATCTTTTTGTCAAAGTCGACGCCTGCCTGTTGGCTGACCCTCTTTCCGTTCTGGTACACCAAAATCTCCTTCTTGTCCTCGCCGGTGAGCGCTACCCAGGTCCATACACCCTCCTCGAGTCTGACGTTTGAGGCGATCCCCATATCCTTGCCTCCATGATAGATGCCGATACCGAGTGTATCCCCGCCCTTTATGCCCAATCGAAATCCCTGCCGCCCTTCCGGCAATGTGTTGATACCCAGGAGTTGGTGCTCTTCACGGAACAGGTCACCGTTGCGCCGCACGAGGAACTCAATCGTCCAATCGTCGATCCCCAATGGCGGATTCCAGGCTTTGGTACCGTACATCTCGGCGCTTTGCCGGGAGGTGTAATACTTTGTTTTGCGCTCGTTAATGCCGATATCCGGGATTTTGATGGGTCCCTCTTCAAGCGCCGGCGCGAGTACCATGGGCGGAACAGAGCCGCCGGCGTCGGCGAGGTTCGTCCAGGCGTCGGGGTGCGTGGGATTGTCGCGGGCGTCGAAGTATAGCACGGCGCCGGGGACAATGTCGGCGTGTACCGCGGTGTTTAAGGTTGTCAGAATGAACGCTGCGCCGAGGATTGAGATAACTTTTCTCATTTATTTTCCTCCGTGATTTTCTTTTATTCTTTGAGGTCCCAGGAACGTAGATATCCGTGTAGAAACGTATGCAGCGGCGATTTTCGGTTTAGCGGCGCTGTCCTCAAGCGAATCCATTTTACTACTTTTCGCCGTTCTTGTCTATGAATTTCGGTTTGGATGACGCGGAGGTGAGGATAAAGAGCGGAAGAGAGATGTGCTATATCCCGTAAAGATTTCAAGCACGGGATTGCTGGAAATCATCCACGCTGGATCAATGCGCGGCTTCAAGAATCCTGATAATATCGTGATGATTTCTACGCCGCGCCCACGCCAACGGCGCCGCCCACTCAAAGGGCGCATCCAACGGAGCGCTTTCGCGGAGCAGGTATTCGACCATCTCGGTTTGACCTGTCCTAGCCGCCCACCCGATCGGAGTACTGCTGTATTCCTGATCCGAAATGTCCGGACGCGCGCCGTGGCGAACTAGGAGCTGCGCTATCTCAAGGCTGCTCGCCGTACTTGTCGACCGTTCGCCGGAAGCAACGCGGTGTAGGACGGTTCTTCCCAGCCAATCCAGTTGGTTCAAATCTACCGCCTTCGCCATTCCCTCGGTTTCATCTTCAAATCCGGACGTACCCGCCAGATTAACAACCAAATCCGGCGCGGCTTTTTCATACAGATCGGGATCGACTTCCAAACAAATCTCCATGAGTTCTCGGTCACCGAGGGCATATTCAAACGCCTCGATTGCACGCTCCGGAGACTCTTCGAGCCGCCTTCGCAACTTGGCGGCGTCACGGTTATCAACGAAATAGCGCACGGGCACATCTCCGAACATCTTTTCTAGCAGGGCGGTCGGAACCCCTTTCAGGTTATCGTATTCTTCAAATTTTCCGCCCGCTTCCGCGAGGAGTTGCCGTATGGTCTCGTTCGCCGCTCTGCCGCAGGGATTGCCCGACGATTCTACGCCACCGTTCGGATCAGCGCCGTGCGCCAGGAGAAGTTGCACAAGATCTTCATCCCCTCGGGAAGCGGCTCCGATGAGCGCGCTCCCACGCGGCGCCAAACCCGGTTCGGGTTGGCTGGGGTCGGCGCCGGCGTCGAGCAGCATGCGAACAATATCGCTATGACCTGACATTGCCGCGTTGCACAGCGCCGTGCCCGTGTACCACGTGAAGTAATCGGGCAGACGGTGCACCACCCGCGGATCGGCGGCAATCTGGCGCCGAACCTCTTCCGTGTCGCCAACGCTCGCCGCGGTACGCAAATCGTATTCCGCGCCGTGGGCAAGCAGATAACCCAGCATCACCTTATTCTCCGAAAGCGCCTCCGGAGGCACGTCGCGGCGTCTAAAGAAGTAGTCGCCGAAGACCAAATCTACAGGACGCGCCCCATCCGGGCGGATGGCGTTCACATCGGCGCCGCGGTCGAGGAGTGCCCGTACCATCGATATGTTCATGGTCAGCACCGCCCAATGTATCGGCACGTTTCCCCGCTCATCGCAGGCGCGGATGTGGTCGGGGTGCCGATCGAGGTGCGTTGTGACTCTGTCCAAATCACGCTCTCGGATGTGCTCGGCAAGAGTTTCGCCATGGTCTATATACAGACAGTTGCACCGCTCTTCCACGGCGGCTTTCAGCACGGCGGCAATCTCGTCGAATCCCCTATCCAGCGCGCGTTCGATCGGTCTCTGATGCGTCCGATCCCCGGAGCGGTAGGTGACCTCCGCACCATTGTCCACAAGGAAACGCACACAGTCGAGATGGTTGTTGCCGACCGCAAAGTACAACGGCTCGCGGTATCCCACATTGCAATCGACGAGCGTGGGATCTGTCTGGATTAGGTTCGCGAGGGCGGTTAGGTCGCCGTCCATTGCCGCGTTGAGCGTGGCTTTGACCAAGCGGCCTACGCCCATGTTCCAATCGAGGAATTCGTCCGTGTCCAAGTCCGGCTGCCAGCGGATGGATGAGCTTTCGGTGGGCAACGGGGGAGTGGTCATGGTGATCCTTTAGTACGTAATGGGCTTCAAAGAGATTCCGTCAGTGCGCGCTTTTCTCAATCGTGTTCCAGTTTCATTATACGATACAGAGGTCGATTCTTACAGGGGAATTCCGCGGCGGCTGCGCGGGGCAGCACGCGCCATCTCCTACGTTGACGGCAGTGGCAATTCTATATATCTATTGGACCGCTCAGAGGGGATTGGGCGTCTCCTTCCACTTCGCCTTTCGCTATCATCATGTGTATCTTTTGGACTTCCGCATCGCTTCCTGCTCGGAGATATCGGGCTCCGGAATCGGTCGGTCGGCTTCGTGCGACGAATCTCCACGATTGCTGGCGGCGTTGGGTCTCGCGTACCAATACGTGGCGGCGGCGTAACCAACGTTGCATGATACGTGATGCTGCACTTCCATATCCATCTGGAGCCGCCGATTGAATGGAATGGCGTCCAGAGAGCGCGTCCGGGTTTGCGTATTCTGCCCGAAGGTAGCCTTCTGGCCGCAACGCACCTGCGCGTGGAACGGTTTCTGATACAGGTCGGTACTCCCCCCGCCGTAGGCGTAGCCGTAGTAGTCCTCTGTGCCGGTGCCGAAATGGGACGGGAACTCCTCTCCATCAACCCATATCTTCTCGTCGCCCTCGCCCCACCAGTTTGCCTCAGGGTTCATGACGGCTAACGTATCGCCCGCGTAGACCCCTTGCCCGTCAATCGTAATATAATTCCAATCGCTGCTCGGCAGCGTCGGGATCGGACATTGCTGGCGCCAGTTGGCGTGGAAGTGCATCGAACGGTCGTCCCAATCCCACGCACCCGTGTGGGCTGCGAGTTGTAGTTTTACGGGATCCTCGTGGAGGTTGCTTACCGAAATCTGCGCGGATTTTTTGTAAGGCATGATCCACCTGCAGATCATCTCCCCGTCGTCTCGAACCGTCCGATACCAGTCTTGGTAAGGATTCAGCCCGACGCCGTTGCCGTAGAAATCTCCGACCGGGCACCAGATTGTTCTCTCGCCATCGCACTCCATCTGCAAAACCGTTGACCGAAGAGCTTGCTCGGAATTGGGCGCAAGAACCCTGATATGAAGCGTTCGCACCGCCACGGGACCCGGCGGTAGCGGAACGGAGACCGAATCGCCCGGTTCAATCGTAGTGTCGGCGTTCGCAGTTTTACCTCCGCAAAAGGAGATCGGTGCCGCCAGGTGTTCCCCCACGCGCTGGACGGTACCCTTTGCCGCCTCAAAGTCACCCATCGTGAATGAGCACACCCGAGTCCCCTCTTTATACGCGCGGTAGTTAATGTGGTAGTAGAAAGGTTTTTTATCCACCGTGACCTTGCACGATTTGGCGTACGGGATGGGCAGATATAGGTTTCCCGCGCGTACGCTGGTGTACGCAAACGGCGGACCGATAAAGTCGGCACCTGTGACCAGATTAATCATCCTCGCCTCAATGGCGGGTTTTTCCTTCCCATCCAGATAGAATCGGATGATTTCGCCCTCATCGACGTCGGGCGCCCATATCCGCACGACGCTGCCCGGTCCCCGATGGTCCATCAATACCCATTCGTCGCGTCCCTCGATTTTCTCGGTATAAAGAAAATGCCCCGAATCCCCGCCGGCGAACCAGCCGTCCGGGTCGGTCGGGGTAACTGATCGGCGGTTGTAACTGCTGAACTGATGGCAGAGGTATGCCGGACGCGGTAACCGGGTCAGCACGTCGCGATTTATCATCTCGTTCAGAAGCGATTCAAGCGTGACCGTATCGGGAATCGAGGAGGCTAAGAGATTGGTGAGTTGGTGTGCGGCAATCATTTCGCTTTCCTTTTCATTCGATGGGGTTTGAACGGTATTGATGTCAGCGGATGATTAACATTAGTCGGGCATTTTGTCGATGCAACCTATTATACCAAGAGATTCCGGTTTTTGGATAAAGATAATGATGCAGTGTAGAACCTGCGCTGTTCGGTTAGTAGGAGTGAACTTTGCTCGCGATTTCAGAACTTTGTCGGGACTGAGCGGGGGATCTCTATCGATCAACTGACCGGACAGGGAGGGCGATAGCAAAACCGCCTTATTCTTTCGTTTGACTATTCCTACAGGACTCCGTTAGTTAATGGTCGGGATTTGGAGATCCAAGGTGTGGTGCGCCGGACTTTGTATTCACGCGAATTGACATCATTCTATGTCTATGATAAAATCACCCGGCTTGTGAACGTGTCGGATTAGCCGGTCGAGGAAATCGCCACCATTGCTGAGTTATACCATCTCTCTAGAATGCATGTTCATTAATTGCCGGGATTTAGTGAAGAAGCTTGTGGAGCAATAATCTTTGTCTCCGCACAGAGCCGGCGGGGCAAGATGCCCCGCCTACACAATATGTGAAAAATATATGTAGACATAATATGCACCATTATTTGAGGAAACACTATTAACGCAACCTTCATGGAGAAATCGGAATGGCTCTAAACCGCCGCAAATATTTCGTGCTTGATTCGCGCATCATCGACGCTACGGAAGATGTGGTGCTTAAGGTCGGAACCTCCTCCAAGCATCCCGCCAACCCCCTGTTCGGCGAGGACAGACCTTGGGAACTGCGCTACGATAACCTGTATCCCAACGCGATCTTTGACGACGCGGATGGGCTTTTCAAGTGTTGGTACAACCCCTTCATCGTCGATACGGCGACGGCGGGCACGCCGCCCGAACAACGGGCGTCCATCGCCTATACGAAGGTGCAAAACCAGCGCCGGGAGATGGGCCTTTGCTACGCCGCGTCGAAGGATGGGATTTCGTGGGAGAAACCGAATTTGGGGCTGGTTGAGTATGAGGGGAGCAAGGAGAATAACCTTGTGATCCGCGCCTCGCACGGTCCCGGCGCTCTCAAAGACCCCCACGAGACCGATCCAGCGAGACGTTACAAGATGCTCTACGCATCTGACGTGCCCGCGGCGCGGCACGGTCTGAGCGTCAAGTTTTCAGCGGACGGGGTACATTGGGGCGATCAGATACTCGTGGAAAACAAGAGTGCAGCACGCGGCGATTCGCATCACACTTGGATGTGGGCGCCGGATATAGGGAAATATGTTTCGTGCTCGCGCCCGCTGGCGTGGGCGGAACGCAGAGCAGGAAACCAAGACGTGCCGTTGCGCCCCATATCGCGGACGGATTCGGAAGACTTTATCCATTGGACCGACGCTCAGATTGTGCTCGATCCTCTGGAGAACGACAGGCAGTATTACGTGATGCCCATCTGTCACCATGCCGACCTCTACCTGGGCTTTTTGATGATTTTCAATGCCGAGACGGATCGGGTGCACTGCGAGCTTGCCTGGAGCCCGGATACATGGGAATGGCACATCATTGACCCGGGCACGCCGCTCATCGACACATCGGACGAAAAGGGCGATTACGATTGGGGTTGCGTGTACGCCAGCGTTCCCATTTTTTTGCGGGATGAGATTCGGATTTACTACGGGGCGAGCGACGATACACATTACGGTTGGCGAAAGGGGTACCTCGCGTTGGCGACGGTGCGGCCGGACGGTCTCGCGGGGTTGCAACCGGTCACGCGGAATGTCGCGGGCAGCGTCACAACCAATCCGGTCATTTGTTCCGGAAAGCGATTGCGCGTTAGCGCCGATGCGTCGGGAGGAGCGGTGCGCGCTGCAATTCTCGACGCCGAGGGACGGACGCTTGAGGCGAGTCTGCCCTTATCGGGTGATGTGACGGACGCGGAGGTCGCGTGGACGTCCGGGAGTGATTTGTCGGATTATCAAGGGAAGGCGGTGCGGGTGCGGTTTGCGTTGGAGGATGCCACGCTTTATGCATTCAGTTTTGATGGAGAAGGATGATTGCGTGGGGAACAAAATCGTTTGATGGAAGTGTTGGGTTTCACTTCGTTCAACCCAACCTACAAATTCGTCCAGATCGAGCGAGACGGAGTGCGTCGAGCGGTATTGTAGAATGAAGAAACCGAGTTTTGCGGAAAAAACTCGGTTTCGTCGCGACCTGGAGATCGCTCCTACCAACGCTACGGTATAAGTCTGACCTTATAACATCGGAATCAACAACTGATGGCGGATAGACCTGAAAGGAAAAGCCCGACAGAAGCGCTTGATCTTCAACGGAAGACAGATGACATCGTATCGGGGAGGCGAGCGGTTGACGAGTTGTATCCTTACATCCCGCCGGATTATCAGATTCCCTTCCTTCACATCGGGACGGAGAAGCAGTTGTTTCTCGACAATTTCATCCTTGATCGCCTTGAAGGGGTGGAGCGCGTCTTTCCGAAACCGGATCGGCCGGAGACGCCGATCATCGATCCGATGGAAACGCCGTGGGAGCGCAATGCCCCCAAGGGGTACTTCGAGCACTGGGCTTTCGTTGTGTCGGCGCTGTACGACCCGGATGACGGGAAGTTCAAGATGTGGTACATCAGGGATTTTGAAGAGACGTACGACAAGCGGATGTTGTGTTACGCCGAGACTACCGATCCGCTGCGTTGGGAGAAGCCGCTGAACGAGAAATGCATCCCGTTTAACGAGCACAAAGCCACCAATATCGTCCTAACGGACGCCGGTGAGGACATCGCGTTGGCGCTGAATCGTGATCGGAGCGACGAGTCGCGCAAGTTTCTCATGAACCTGAACAAGAGCTTTCTCGTCTCGTCCGACGGGTTGCGGTGGACCACGGTCAGCGAGGAGGCGCGTTTTCGGAAACACCACTATCAGCGCCCCATTTGGGACGAATCGATTCAGAAGTGGATCTCCTACAGCCAGTATTCGCACCACTGGAACATCCTGCACCACAAGCGCCAGATCGGACGGCAGGAAAGCGCGGACTTCGTTAACTGGTCGCCCAAGCGGGTAGTGCTCTCCGTGGATGTCGACCCGAACCTCCCGCCCAATCTCGAATTTCACGATATGTCCGTGCGCAAGGTCGGCGGTCAATACATCGGGATCGCGACGGAGTTCATTACGGAAGGAATTCCCAGTGTCCACGATTTTTCGCGGCGGCACATACAGGAGTATGACGGCGATTCCACCTACAACCACTGGGAACAAGCCTACGCCTACTTTGGGTTGTACGCCAGCCGTGACGGGATTCATTGGCGGCGGGTGGGCGATCACGGCCCGTGGGCAACGCATGGGACGCCCGGTCACTACGATTACGGCTTTTTCTCGGACAGCGTGGCGGGGCAGTTGGTGCACGACGGCAAGACGTATGTCCTCCATGACATACGCCCGCAGAAACAGCGGCTGTCGAAGAGAAGGCCTAACGCGCTGAACACCGAAAAGTTCCTGCAGCACGAACGGGACCAAGCGGCGTTGGAGGACGCCCTAGGGATCTACCCGCGGCTGCGAGCGAATGCCATCACCGCGCTCATCTTGCGGGAGGACGGTTGGGCGGAACTCAAGCCAACTTATGAACAGGGGAGCGTTTTTACGCGGCAGTTTGTGTTTGAAGGCGACGCCCTCAAGGTCAATGCAGAGGCATACGGCGGATACCTGAAGGTTGAGGCGCTCGACCCGAAATTCAAGCCGTACGAAGGCTTTTCCGCTGCGGAGTGCGATGCGGTTTGCTCGGAAAATCCCAAGCAAATTTGGCACACGGTGCGCTGGCGCGGGAATTCCGATGTTCGCGCACTGTGGAACAAGCCGGTGCGGCTGCGATTTCACCTGCATCAGGCGAGCCTCTACGCTTTTCAGTTCGGGGAGACCGCCTAGGAGAAGGGTAAAAAGAAAGTGGTCAGTGGCTAGTGATTAGTGACTAGCAAAATCCTGAATGCCACAAGACGTGCAATGAACAGGGATCTCTATCGCACTCACTATGCGTTCGCTTGATTACTACTACGAACCCGCGAACGCTAGTTAGTGACTGACAGAGGGAACCCGCAAGGCGTATCTCTTCAGTCAAATAGCGAAAGATTACCTAAACTAGCAAGCGATTATCCTATGCCGGTTCTATAAATCATCAGGCTAAACAGTTAAGGTAAGAAACATGTCAGTTCACAAGCCGCGAATAGATTGGGAGGCGATTCCGCATCCCCCGTTCCTGCGCGGCGACGCATACGCGGCGAACCGCGACCCGGCGGGACACTACCACAATGGGTTGTTTCGGGTGTTCCATACGCGGGTGCATGCCGAATCGGACGGGATCTACTACTCCCACACCGCCGTGACGGAAAGCCGAGATCTCGTCGACTGGAGCGAACCGAAGCTATTGACGCCGAAAGATCGCCGGCTCAACTACTCAAGTCCAGGGAACGTGATTCGTTACGGCGGCGAGTGGATTCTGTGCCTACAGACCTATCCGATGCGCGGCGACAATTTTGGCGATGGGACTGCACGCCTCTTTCTGATGCGCAGCGATGATTTGACGCATTGGAGCGAGCCGGAGTTGATTCCCGTCAAGGGACCCGATGTTCCCGAAGCGGAGATGGGACGCATGATCGACCCGTATCTGTTGGAAGACAAAGACACCCCGGGGAGATGGTGGTGCTTTTACAAACAGAACGGCGCCAGTATGTCCTACACGGACGATTTCAAGACGTGGACGTATGTGGGACGAATCGATTGCGGCGAGAATGTGTGCGTCTTGGTCGAGGACGACGAATACGTCCTGTTTCACTCGCCGCGCAACGGTGTCGGGATTAAACGCTCGAAGGACATGGCGCATTGGAGAGATGTCGGGCATCTGACCTTCGGGCAAGCGGAATGGGACTGGGCTGAAGGGCGGTTGACGGCGGGGCATGTCTTGGACTTGCGGCACATACCGGAAGTTGGGAAGTATATCATGTTCTTCCACGGCTCCGTCGCTCGCGAGATTCAGCCGAAAGAGACACACGGGAACGCATCGCTGGCGTTGGCTTGGAGCGATGATCTGGCGCATTGGGATTGGCCGGGGAAAGCGTGACGAGGGTATAGGATTTACGGAGTTTAACGCCTTGGCGTTGCGTAATGGTGGTTCATAATGCGTAATACGTAACGAGTAATGCGTAACAGTTTTTTACGTATTACGCATTACGTATTATTTCAACAATTTTTCTAAAAATGGGGCAACCCGAAAAAATACTAACTCAGATGGAATCTTAGAAATCCACAAGAGAGGAATTACAGTATGGAGTTTCGTGTTGGAGTGATTGGGGCAACAGGGTTTATCGGGTCGGCGTACAGAGAGGAGATACGCGAATCCAGCCAAGATGCGAAGATCGTCGCGTTGTGCGCTCGGAACCGAGAGCGGCTGGAGGCGGCGGCAGCGGAGGACGACTGCGATTTCATCACCGATGACTGGCGCCAAGTCGTCGACCATCCGGATGTCAACTTCGTCATCGTGGCTACGCCGGACGCGCTGCATCATGAAGCGGTGATGGCGAGCGCAAAAAACGGGAAGCACATGTTTTGCGACAAACCGATAGGGATGAACGTCGGCGAGGCGTACGAGATGCGGCAGGCGTACCGCGAGGCGGGATTGTCCCACTTCGTGCCGTTCTGGGCGCGGTGCGAACCGCTGTTCCTGCGGGGCAAGGAGATTGTCGATGCGGGCACGTTGGGCGATATCCGTGCGATTATCTACCGCTGGCAGAATCCGCGTCCGGCGGCGATGCCGTTCACCTGGCGGGACGATGCCACGCTATCGGCGGCGGGCAGTATTGCGGATGTCGGGTCGCACGCCTACGACGCTGTGCGCTGGCTCACCGGCACCGAAGCGAAACGTGTGCTGGCTCATGCGGAAACCATCACGCCCCCCAAGCCGGACCTTGGCACCGTCTATCTCAACGACGCCATAGAATGGGGCGCGTCGCACACCAAGGCGGACAGCGACAAACAGCGCAAGGGCACGGCGCCCGACTATGCGACGATCACGTGGGAGTTCCATAGCGGCGCCGTCGGCTCTATCGTCCTCTCCCATGCCCCAATTCTGCGGAAAGGACTCGCGCCGGAGGTAGAACTCCACGGCACGGATGCGTCGTTGGCGATCGACCGCGTCTACAGCAGGGTTTCGGTGCTGCGTTCCGGAGAGGATGTGCCTGAAGTGGAGGAGGTTCACCCCTCGACGCCGGGCAATCGGTTCGAGAATTTTGTGTTCCCGGCGTTGGAGCGGGAACTGGCGGGCGAGGTGTCCGATCACCCGAGTTTGAATGACGGGTGGCGAGTGCAGATCTTCACGGATTCCGCGGTGCTGGCGGCGCGTCGAGGGTCGTGGGTCGAGTTGGCAGATCAGGATGCAGAGGCAAAGTAAATTGGGTTGTCGCCTTTGTAGGGTGCAATCAAGCGAGTGAATAGCGAGTGCGATAGAACTCCCCTACGCACCAGCCTTTTTGATTATCAAGAAATGGTGGGCAGTGCGACCCTACAGCTCCATCACAGATATACAGGCGTTGGGATTCGCGGTGCTTTATAGGATACCTATCGCGTTTATTATTCATTCACTTGATCCCAACCTACGGACTGCTGTAGGGTGCTTTCAAAGGCCGGTGGGATCCCTATCGGGCGTGTTGACATTTATGTAATGTGTGTCCATAATTCGCCGATAAGTCTCTATCGTAGGAGCGAGGTTTCCTCGCCCAGCGGGTTGGGAAACCCAACCCCTACGGAAATTGACTCAATTTTGGCTCAATTCTCAAATGTCAACAGAACCTATCAAAATTTTCTATTGGCTTTTCACAAATTAACAGAAATAGGAGAACGTTTTATGAGAACACTGTGTTATTTGACGATAATGCTGCTTTGCGGCTCTGCCGCTATGGCAGAAGAAACTTTCTTTTCCGCGTTAGAGAGCAAAGCGGAAGTTGAAAAAGAGGGCGGCATCGTTGACGGCGGGAGCTTCAAGCCCGGTAAATTTGGCAACGGATTTGTCAGCGAGAAAGTTGGCGATGTGATTCACTTCCCGGTGGAAGACCGGTTTGTCAACCTTGATGAAGGCACGGTTGAGTTATGGGTAACAATGGGACTTGATTCCGACGAGATTTCAGGTGAACTATTCATGTTCATGACTTACAAACGCGGCAGCGATGCCGTGTTTCTGCAGTTTGATAATGGCGGGATCGCACGGATGCGGATTAAAAGCGGTGGTTCATGGCACAATGCCGATAGCGGGCCGCTCAGGTGGAAAAAGGGCGATCATCACCACATGGCGGGGACATGGGGACGTGACGGCTTGAAACTCTACTTGGACGGTGAACTTGAAGGGGAATCCAATTTCAAACGGGGGCCAACCCTGTTCGCGCAAACCTTTGAAGTTAACAACGCTTCTCCGCCCGATCCAAAATTCCCAACGAATTGCGTCGTTGACGGGTTGCGGCTCTCCGATCATCAGAAGAAAGTCGGCGAATTGGTAATGGACGATCCGTCATCTGTGGGACCGATCGGCAAACTCACAACAACGTGGGGACGGATTAAGCGCGCAATGTAACATTCGAAGATTTCCTCGTTAGGAAGTTTTAAATGCTGGTGCGCAGAAGATTAGCTATCGCGCTCCCTATCCGGTCGCTTGATTGCACCCTACACGCTGCTCGCTACGTGCTAGCGGCATCAGACCGATTTGACCACACGAGCGGGGTTTGAGATTCGTCGTCAAGGACGTCTCCGATATCGAGGCTATCTACCTGTTCGTCGGACAGGACGTTTTGACGGCCGTTGTAGGTCGATCCTTCCGGCATGTAGATGCAGGTCATCGCCCGGCGCGGATACGGCGTCATGTTGGGGCCCGCCGCATGAGCGGTGAGTCCGTTATGAAAACCGGCGGATCCCGCCTTCATCTCGGCTGCCACAGGCTCAATCTCCTTGAATTCGGGATATTCGTCGAAGAGAGCTCCCATGTTGGGCCCAAAGTGCCCTTTCTTTTCATAATCCGTTAGCTTGTGTGTGCCGGGCAAATAATACATGCAACCGTTCTGAATCGTCGCATCATCCAACGCAATCCAAATGGAGATGGCGTCCGGAGAGTAAAATGACCAATTGGGATCGTCTATGTGCCAGGACGTGGGGTTGTCCCAAGCGCGTTTCTGCAGCGTTTGATCGTGCCACACACGGATGCCGTCAACGCCTGCGAGTTTGCATAACAGTTTCCCCAAATCGGGGCTCTGAAAATACCTCCTGATAGTGTCATCGATCTTCCACAGATTGACGCGCTGCAGGAAGACTCTGTTGTAGTAGGAATCAGTCTCTATAACCTGCGATTGGTTACTCTCTCCTCCGTCAGCAATCCTGGTGGTACCCATCTGCGTCACGGCTGCATTGATGGCGGAACATAGTTCTCCCAGTTCGTAGGGGGTTAGGAAGTCTTCGATTATGAGCCAGCCCTCGCGCTGGTAAAGTTCAACATCTTGGGAAGTTACTTCTGTTTTCATATTAAAATCTGTCTGAATCACGGATTGGACAGATTGAAGGATTCCACTGATTAATATTGGCTAAGGAGTAAATTCCCTAGGGGTTGCAACACATTATTCTCGTGCTAGTCCCGTTAGTATTGAACAGAAAAAATTGTCATGTTACGGCAGCCTAACGGGGGTTCGGAAATTGCTCCTACCGGCTAGCCTAGAGCGATTTTCGGTACACGGGGTGTTCCTACTAAGCTGAAAAGAAATTATCTAGGTTTCTTAATGTGCGCCCAGGTCGTGACGAGTTTGCCTGACGTAGAAACGGCTAATGTATCAGCCAATCCCACCTCGACAATCTGTTTAAGATCCTCGTCGGACAACGCGATGTTGAAGACGGCAACATCGTCTACTATTCCGTCCAAATAGTGTTCGTCGCGCGGTTTTGATGTTCTTCCAATGTTTAGGGGCGCGCCTTTGGCATTGCCCGCCACAATCGTGGTGGTCCAGTTTTTCTCCCCAATCAGTTTTCCATCGTAATACATCTTCATTGTGTTTCCGCTGCGCGCCACCGCGTAATGATGCCACTCCATATATTTATAGCGCCCGGGGACTTGGGGGCCCATTTCCGTACCACCGCCACCGCCTCCGCCGCAACCTATACAATGGAAAAAATACAACTGTTCGCCGGCGCAGCAGTGTCTTAATCTCCACCACCATCCGTCCCAGAACACCGCACCCTGATGGGTAGTTGTATAGCCCGCGATGTTATAACGTCTATCTTTTCCTCGTTTATCCATAAGAACGTAGGCGGCCATGGTAAAGTCATCGTCTCCAAATGCCCAAGCATCGTTGGCGTTTGGCACTTCGACATAGCTATCCTCGCCATCCAGCACCACGCCGCCGCCAAATTTTCCCTCACCCCAAGTGGCACCGCCCATGAGTGTCCCGAAATTCCCGTTTTGACTGATATCCTTGCTTCGCTTTCCTTCACCTTCGTCAAAACTCAGCGCGACTATGGCACTCCTGATATTGAGTTCGGCCTCGCTAGTTTTCATCGTCAGGCTGAGAGAGGCTATTGCCGCAGTTACCATGAGTGACGCATAAATTAGACGTTTCATTGGTTCACCTCTTCGAAATATGGTTCGTTCTCGGTCGTGTGTTCCGGCGGCTCGGAGAACGAGAACCGGTGATTGTATGTGCACAGATTCAGCGAGAGTGAAACGTTAACGCGAACGGCACATGTCCGAGCCAATAGTGAATGCACCCGGGAAATAAAGAAACAAACTTTATGTCAAAAGAACCTACCGAAAAGACCAATCCCGCCGTTGCCGAAATTGCGGGTTTGTCTGTGATGATTCGGTGTCTAAATTTATCGGTACTCGCTTTTGGCAAGCGTCTAAAACTGTTTGCATAGTTACCATATCACATTTTATCATGTCTTTGCAAGATTGGACAAGAAACATGATTTGATACCGACGCCACAGCGTCTGATCGACAACGCAGAATCGCTGAAATTGCCGATGTCCCCTGCCAACATGTAGCATATCGCTTACTGAACAGGCAGAACCTGTGACGGAACAAACCGTTTGACTTCGTGTATCGGAGCCCTCCCCGATTTGAGATGTTCGCGTTGAAAGAAGAGATATCTGTTCTCCGTGTCTTCCGTTTCGCGCGGAGTGATGTCGATTACCGTGTTGCCTCGAAACTTCACCGTGTAGAGGGTGTCACAGATGGTATAGCGTTCGATGGTTTCCGGCACCGGAAATTCAAGGCGAAGTTCCTCGCCACCGGAAAGACCGATGAACCGAATGTAACTGCCAACGCGCTGGGGACTAACCGCCTTGCTATCCACGTAGGGGGCAACTTGCGCTGCATCGATCCAGCTCGGGAGCCGCACATAAACCGCCCTCGCCTGCTTGTTATGGATGACGACCTTTCCTTCGAAGGGGAGGTAACTGTGGATATCCATCCAAGGCGCCGCCCGGTTGAGGAGCAAATTCACGGTGGCTACGCCTTCGGAAAACCGCGTGATGCCTTCCCACACCGTGTATAGAGCGCGGCTTCCGTTTGCGGTACAGCATCCGAAAACAGAGGAGTGGGGATTCACAAGCAGTTTTGCTTGCGTGAAGCCGCCTAGGTATTGTCGATGCACCTCATCGTATGCGCCGCTGCCGCAAGCGTGCCGCATACGCTTTAGATCGGTCACCTGCAGCTCAACGAAGTGGTTGCGAACCATACTGTCTACATCATCCCAATAGTCGCCCAGACCGGCATTCGTGAGCCGAATCGCAAGGATTAGCGTGTCGGCAATCCCGCAGCCTTCATTCTGCTCCAAACTCCACTCTATATCCCGCCCCATCATCGGCTTGATCCAACCGGGCATGAAGCCCAATCGAACGATCCCGTGGCGGCGCGCATGTTCGTAACCTTCTCGCACAAGCTGCGAAATCGCGAGATCGTTCTCGTTTAGGGCGAAATGCAGCAGCGCCTCCAAGAAACCCATATTCCCGTGGAAATGTCCGGTAAACTGACCGTGTTCATGCGGCGGGACGCTCGTGTCGTCGGTCTCCTGGCTCCAAAGCGTCGGCTTCAGGCAAAACTTGACCAGTTTTCGCGCGCAATTCAGCGCCTCTTCGTCGCCCGTCATTTGGTAACATTGCATTAGCGCCTTGATCGGGGCGGCGTGCTCGAACTTAACCGTGCCTTCCTGACCTTGTGAGTCGTGTACCGGTTCGTCGGGCGGCGAGTAGGGGAGATATCCCGGTGCATCGCCGCCGCCGCGCAGCGTCCAATTCCAACCACCCGACGAGTCGAGGCTGCATTCCGGCGGGATATAGGCGTACTCTCCGCAGTCAATTATCCCCCGTTTCAGTCCGCCCCACAGCCGTTGAAGCCAAGGCATCCAGATGTCGTCCTCGTCGATTCCGATCCGCAACGCCAACGCCTGCGCCAATATACCGTTGAACATCGGGTAGGAGGTGTTGGGCGGGGGCCCATCGCCGCTAATGGGACAATAGAGCAAACCGTCCGCGTGAATTTGGTCCAGGAACGCGCGCCACGCCAGTCTTTCCGCATCAAGGTTTTGATCGCTTCCGCACATCAGGCGGACGAGCGGTAATGTCCTCAAGAACTTGGGCGTCAGCCAGTTCGGCGGTCCTATCATCGGCGGATGATGGCTAAAACGGAATGTCTGCGTTATGGCGTGGCCCTCGTCGGGGCGGAAATTCGTCAGTGCGTTAACCGCCAACGTTGCCCGCTCCGCCAAATCCAGCGTGTCTGGAACAGTAGCCGTATAGCCCTCACCGGGCGGGGCGCCAATGGCAATCTTATGAGGATTCTTGTTGTCGAGCATACGATTCTGCGTCTTCCGTCAATGACGTTCTCCTATCATTGCTTGATTGGTTGGGGTAGTCATCCGTAAAAACCTCGGAAATAACTCTAATTCGATGGCGTCGTCGAAACCGCGCCACATTGCTTAATTTGCAACTTGAGCTAGTATACAACCCGGGTAAGGACTTCGTGCACAATGATCGGGTTGTCTGTCTTGCCTAGCTCGGAACTGCACCAGACGGTTAGGTCGTTGCGTCCCGCGCGCATGATGCCGGGAGGTACATCCGCCGAGCAATAGCCGTTCCGGGACTGGGGCTCAAGCAGTGTATGGTTGAGACGCATCCAGACTTTTGTGCCAGCGTCTCCGCCGGTGGTTTGGGCATGAATTCGGAAACGCGCGCCGGGATCATTCGCGTCGGGTCCCATCTTCAGAGGCAATCTGCGTTCATGAATGTCCAACGGTATGGGCAGCGGAGCGATTTCGGACGCCTGACTGAACATCCCCGCAACTACGAGCGGCTCGATGCCGTAGAGTTTGTTCTTGCCGGCAAGTTCTGCTTGATCGCCGATTTCCTTTAGCGGCGCATGGACGAGATCGCTATCCAATCCCCTTACATCGACGTGCGTGAAATAGTTAAACAGATAGATGCCATCGACACCGTTGAGCCACCACCAAGCGGCGGCTCCGCGCAAATATTCCTGCCACGCGTACGGCTGCTCCGCGATCTCGGGACACCACGGGAAGGGTGGCCTGGCACAGAACGTGGGATAGACCGAGGCACCATAGCGTGCGCCCACGGCTCGCCAACTCTCCAGATTGAGCGTGAACGGCATCAACCCCATGCCGACAACCAAGACATCCACCAGCTCTTGCGACAGCCAGGTTTCGATGTCCTGTCCAAGGAGATGAGAGCTCTCGATCGAATCCATCACACGCACGACCAATGTGTATGGACGACCACGTTGGCGGGCGATTGCGTCCAGTTCCGATCGTACAGCCCGTACAAAGTCGGTCATGAGCGGTGCCAGTTCGAGTTCCTTGCCCAACGGAAAGTTCCAGATCCAGCGCGAGAAGTCCAGTTCGTAGCCGTCGAAGTCGTGGGCGGCTGCGTTCCGGCGGATGAAATCGAGCCTATATTCGCGCACTTCGGGGCGTTCGAAGTTGAAGGCGGTGCGCAACATGCGCTCGATATTTTCTTCGGGTAAATTGCGGTCGTCGGACTTGCCGATTAGGTATTCCGGATGTTCCGCTTTTAGGGGATCGTTGGTTTCCTCCAAGTCGAGTTCGTTGTCGTGCAGGTCGTTCATGCGAAGCGAACCCCAGATCTCCATGCCTTTGGCGTGGCACGCTTCGACGATGAGGTCGGTCGCGCGCCCCGACGAACCGAGCGCGGGCCACACCGGGCCGCGGTGTTTAGGTCCCCAAACGGGCCCCCAGGGCGGATCGCAGCCGTTTCCGACGCACCAGACGTAGGTGTCGACGTGCGTGTCGAAGGTCGGCGTGGTTCTGGCGTCGATGAACGACTGCTCGTCGGTGACGTTGTACCAGTGTTTGCGGGTGTGCTGGTTTGTTTGCTGGTATGCGTCGTCGTTGTAGATGAGGCGTCGTTTGCGGTGCGTTTCAAATAGCATGGGCACACGATTTTTCAAGATTGTTTGGTCGATAGGTGGGTTGTGCAATCAAGGAATCCGCGACATGGAGAAGATCTCTATCAAGATCTACTATCGCCCTCGTTATCCACTCAGTTGGTCGTTCCCTGCTCAGTCACTTGATTGACTCACTCGATTGATCCAAGCTAGCACTCTTCAAAGGCTGGTGCGCGGTGCGCACCCTACAACGGTACAAAATCGCGCAAGATTGCATCCGTGATTCGATGACTATCCGCTAAACGCTTGGGCTATACGGGTTAGTGTTATGTAGCCTTGCACATGCCGATCCGCTGGAGCGGGGGAGTGAGAGATTCAATTTTGATTAGAAATTAATTTGGTTTAATAATGCAGTAACTCCAGTCATTTAAGACAACAGGTTCGCTGTCCATCTGATGCAGTCCATCGGTTCCTATTGATAAAACCAGTCCAATGGATAGATGCGCAGTACACGCTCGCTGGTTAAGCGTGCTTCCTCGCCACGCTGTGTCAGCCAACCGCGGGAGTAGATCACGTAGACCTTGTCGGCAGCGAAGCAGATGTTGGGATAGTAGATGTTCGCGTAATCATCGGGTAGAGTGCCGACGTAGTTCTGGGATCGCACGGGTCGAATAGGGTATTCGGCTGGGATGCGCTCGACATCTTCCAAACCGGCGCTAAGCTCAAGGGTCTTGAAGTTCTCCCAAGTTGCACCGCTGTCACGGGATATTGCGGCTGACAGACGCCCCCGGAGATATCCGCGGCGTATCTCTGCGTGAGAGACCTGATTCCATACACAAATTAGGTCACCTGTCCGGGGGATGCGGCGCAGCCGTGGCGGTGAATAGGAACACTCCAATTCGGTAGGCTTGACGGCACCCCATGTTTGGGCATGGTCTCTGCTGTAGCTGTAGAGTATCCTGCCGACGGTGGAGCGGGCAAAGAATAACACCCCGCCGTCTTTTGTTTCAGCTACCGAGGGTTCATCACAGGGTGCCACGCCGCAATTGCCGTTGACCACACCGTCGAAATCGAACCAACCCATCAGGCAGCCGTATTCCTCAAAGGGGCTCCATGTTTGCCCCTCGTCGTCGGAGTAGTAGACAAAGGCAATCTCCATCTGAGGGCAGTGCCCCTCTCCTTCGACGGAAGCCGGCAACCCTTTCCAGGTGCCCCACCCCTCACACTCCGGGACACGTGACGCGCCGCCTATCGGCAGTCCCAAGCGGTCGTCGGGGTGGTAGCCTCCCAGCACGGTTCTTCGAGGGCACAACAGCCTGCCGCCGGACAGTTGGATTATCGTGTCGGACAAGCCGCGTCTGGCGGTCTCCATGGGAATATGGCGAGGTCCCTCCCACGTTTTTCCGCCGTCTCGCGATATCCATATCCGGTCGTCGATCGTCAGAGCTATCGCCCCCGAATTGAGGCGCATCAACCCGTTTCCGTCCACCCCGTCACCGAACGAGCGCGCCTCAGTCCAGGTTCTGCCTCCGTCCGCGGAGACGCTTCCATTTTGCGCCAGCAGAGATCCATCGGCCAGTTCCACCAAGCTGCTGACCCCGGTACCGGCGATTTCCACCACGTCTTCGGGAGGCGGCTTGCGCCAGACCGGCGGTCCACTGTTTCTGTCCTCAAGTGAATCGGCTGTTTGAGTCATCGTAATTAAGAATGCTGCGTTTGCGAGCTATACTGTTCGATTTGTCGTAGGGGTTACCGTATTTGACTGTGAACACGTCCAACGCTAGTGATTCTACTCAATCTTTGGGGCAGTGTCAAGGTGCGGCAACGTTTTCAAGGCACTAGCAGTAATCGTTCAGCTAGGTCTGCCATAGTCCGTAGGTTGGGTTGAACAGCGCCAACAAAAAATACATCCGGTATCCCACGAAGGTCTTGATGCTCAATCTCGCTCGGATTCCCTGAAACATAGTGAAATCCAACGGAGGCGCGATTCAGGAAACGTGAATGTTGGGTTTCATTCTATCTCCGTATAGTCCCGCTTTATTCAAATACAAAACATCTGTGGTGCTTGAGAGTGATTTGTGTTCGACCATTCAACCCAACCTACGCACTCTATGGGAACGCTATCAGGATTAGTCATCGCCCTCACTATGTTCCCCTAAATCCGGTATGTTTTCCTTGAGAAGGAGTCAATTAAGACTTGACGCATACGGAATCGTTGGAGTACACTAGATTCGAAAATAGACTAGACTAAGTTTAGTCTATAAGGGGAAGATGATGAAAACTACCAATATTCATGAAGCCAAAACACGGTTCTCGCAGCTGGTTGAGCGTGCGCAAGCCGGTGAAGAGGTTATTATCGCCAAAGCGGGGGTGCCGGTCGCGAAGCTTATTCGCTACAATGAAAGCGATGCACCCCGCCAGCCGGGGTTCTGGCGAGGAAAGGTGAGGATTGCCGACGATTTCGACGAGTTGCCCGAAGCATTTACCGCATATTTCGAGGAATCAGACCAATGATACTTTCACTTGATACACATGTGTTGCTGTGGTGGCTTTCTGATGACGCGAGGCTTTCCCACACGTCGCGTGCGGCGATTTCAGATGGGAAGAATCTCGTGTTTGTCAGTGCCGCAGCCGCATGGGAAATAGTCATCAAAAGTATGCTGGGTAAACTTGATATACCGTCCAATCTGGAAGCCGCTTTAGCAGCCAATCGATTTGAACAGTTACCAATAACAATTCCACATTCTTTAGCCGTCGCAAATCTGCCGCATATTCATAACGACCCTTTTGATCGGCTGCTGATCGCGCAAGCGAAGGTCGAAGGTTTAACGCTGGTTACCGGCGATGAGCAGATCAAAAAGTATGATGTTTCAATCATGGAAGCTTGAGTACATGGCAGGCAATACCGCGGTCCACTAACCCCTATCTAGAAGTGACGCGCATGGCTTAGTCCGTAGGTTGGGTTGAACAGCGTCAACAGAAAATACTTCCGGCGTTCCACGAAAGTTTTGATACTCAATCGCGCTCGGATTCCCTGTAACATAGTGAAACCCAACGGAGACGCGATTCGGGAAACGTGGGTGTTGGGTTTCGTTCTGTTTCGGTTCGATTCCGCTTGCTTGAAAAGCAAAGCCCCATTGTGATTGATAGCGATTCGCATTTTACCACTCTACCCAACCTACGGAGCTTGAGAGGTCGCGACTGGGAGGGGCAGGAGCTCTGTCGATCAAGTGAATGAATAGCGAACGCGATAGCACATCCTGCTTGTTAATTACTCGGTTGATTGTACCTTACAAGGAATGGTGGGCAGTGCCCACCCTACTTATCGAAATGACCACTTAGTGAATGGAGAAGGTATAGGGCGGGATGTGGAGAATGATGCCGAGCGCGCTCCAAAAACTACCCACCACAAATTCCCCGAGCACCAGCCCCAAGAAGAACGGAACGGCTTTCCGATGGGCGCGTAACCCGCCAAATTTGATGATTGCCCATTTTAGTACCGTACTGATTACCAAGCAGGTCCAAATATAGTCCGTACCAAAGTTGATGGAGAAGGCGTAGCCCGCCGGGTGAAATGGCCACCAGAGGAATCGTTGGCGCATCGCCATCAGCAGCAAGGTGAAGCTAAAACCCAGCCCCATGGTTAGAACCGCTCCGTAGTTCATTCCCGAGGGGTGAGACAACCCTTTGTGCATCGCCCCGAAGCCTTCCCTTCCGCTGAACGCAAACGGCATCCCGCCTTCGTAAGCATGATGCAATAGAATCCAAAAGGAGGCGGGAATTGCCACCACCGCCGCCAACATCATGCCAATCACAAGATGCCGCAGACCTATATTTGCCTGCTCTCCGATTTTGAGATTTTCCAAGTATACCGGCATTGGATGACTGGGATAATTGCGGTTGAAGAACCGGAAGAGGGCGATAACGCTCAGGTTCGACGGCCCCAATCGACGAGAGCCGAAGACATTTACGACGATACCGCTTGCGTTGACAGCCCATAAGTTCTGGTGAGCGGGGGCGCTCTCCGCACGCGCTCTCGACAGTGCGAGGAATATGGCGAAGTCGATGCCGAAAAACACCAGAATGACCCATAATGACATCCCGGCATAGTAGGAGAACCCAAGGATAAACAACATGCTCCCGGCGAGTCCTCCGAATGCCCATCGCTGACGCCGCCCTTCCTCCGGATCCGAGGCGGTTCGGGGTCGGAGCAGCCCCCGGAATACGGCCGCGAAGTGTCGACGCGTGAGCCACAGCGCCAGCACGGCTATTCCCAACCACGCGCCTTGCGCTTGATAATCGAAAAACCGACCGCTGCCTCGCGGATAACTGTGGCCGCCTGCGATAGCTACCGGTACTTGCAGTATCTTCCTGAAGAGATAGAAGAACCAGAGAGAAAAGGATAAATCCAGCGGCAAGAAAAAACTCATGCCGATGACGAAGGGATAGAACGAAATAGGAGTCCAGCCGATAGCGTTCCAAGGCGGCTCCGTGAAAAGGGGGCCGACACCCCGCAGTTTGACGTGCAGATACGGAACAGCCGGGAAAAGGAAGTGGAGTCCGTTGAGAGTGTCAATCCCCGCGGCAATCGCAAACCCCGCCCACAGTATCCTTGCCTTGAATACCCTCGACTCCCTATGTGTCATCACGAGCGGCACCTGAATGACGGGATAAGCGAGTTTTTCACGCTCGACCCACTGCTTTCGGACAATCACGCACAGACACAGCATCCCCGTGAGCAGCGCCAAGATGAATAGCGTCCACCAGAAAACGGGGGCCAACCAGGTATAGAGGTGTAGGTCGGTGTAAAGGGTGGACTGCCCGCCGAAGAATCCTTGTACAGCTCGTTTGTCGCTGATTGTCAGCCAGGAGGGAACGTGGGGGTGAATAAGCTGTGCCCATTCATTTTCCGGGGTCGCAAACCAATGGGCATACGGAATGGTCGGGACCAGCAGCGGGAGAAAGTGATGTCCGGCAATCGACGTTGCCACACACAGCATGGCGTAGATTGTCAATAACTCCTCGCGCCGCATCGCCCTTAACGGGGCAATGGTCTGCAGTAGCCGATTGATTGACAGGAGGACAAATAGGCTGAAGACCGTGTTGAAAAATAGCGTTGTAAGTGTCGGATGCCCCGCATTCCATATATCCTCGGACAGGATAACCCAGTAACAGTTGACGGGTACCAGCGCCAATCCGACCGCAATTGTAAGCCAAGGCGTGAGAAAAGATGGACTCGGTTTCTCCGGGGACGCCTGGATTTGGCTTTTTTCAAGCGGCATGGGAGGAGGCTCCGTGTGATGCGATTGACGCGGATAAGGGAGTTTCAGTATTGAAGATTGTCACCGGCATTTAAGAGGAATAATAGAATTGGAAGGCTGGAAGATCATCATTCGCCCCGCCTACAATCCTCCGGCGCGAGAATATGGATGTAAAATTTCTGAAATTTACAGGGTTTAACCCAGCCTACAGGTTAGATAGAGATTTGACGGATTTGCAACTGCAGCAGGAGCGACCTAGACGGAATTGTAGCTTTCAATTTCACAGTTTACGCACTTGGAAGATTATAGCTTATTGCGCCGAAAATCTTTCGCACTGGGTATTTTCTGACTTTTTCTCGGAGGTGGGGTTAGCGACTGCTAGTAGGAAAATGCGAGTTTTGGAGATGGCCGTGTGGGGATTATTTCGGAAAGAGAAGGTATTGCATAAACAAAGCGTTATGCGTTCCTGAAAGTTTCCCAGTCTATTCCTAAATTCTTAATAGTTGCACGGAGGGTTCCCATCGGCACATCTTTGCCGCCGTGATACGGCAAAGTGGCAATCTTATGGTTACGTGAGTTTAACCACCCTCGGTGCGAACCCTTGCCGTAGCCTTTTAGCTCCGAACATCCTAATCGTTTTAGTTTTGTTGCAACTCTTCGATAATTCACGGCGTGTGGAAGGCAGGTCCACTAGGCGACACAGCGGTTTGGAAGCACAGATTGGTTGCATTGTCTTTTGGAGTAATTGTTTGGAACTTCGCGCTTGGAAACTCGTCTACGATAACGCTATCGGGTAATGAACGTCCTAATGATTCGTACGATTCGAGTAAGGTAACAAACGCATCTGCAGCATTCTCCAATGCTTCGTCAATTGTTTTGCCATCCGTTACTAACCCGGGAAAATCCTCGGACGTGACAACATAATAGCCATCCGGCTGATATTCCAGTGCTACTCTCACTTTATAGTACACTGCGCGTCCTCCCCAATGGACAATCGATAATCTTTACAGCGCCTAAGCCCAACCAATACGAATTAATCCTAATTCAAATTTATGGTGACTTACATTAATTTTTTGTCGGAACGAGTAACCTTTTAGGAAAACCGGTCGAAATGATACCATGTTAGTCCATTGTTTTTCAATTCACGGTTGGTATACATAGGCTGTGGCGGCTAAGTGGTTCTCTCGCTAGGTGTTTAATCCAAGTAAGGAGGTCGCGACCTGGAGAAGATCTCTATCGCATTCGCTATTCGCTCATTTGATCTCCTACAGAGGACGCGCAATGAATTGCGATACTACAAACCGTATAACGTATTATACAGGTTCAAATGCCGGGTTTAATCTGTCGAATGGATGTCTACCACATGGCACTCCGCTGGAGTGCATTAGCGAATATCGTTAATTTCTATTGACATTCCACTCCGCCGGAGTGGGGAATCGCAGCCTGGAGGGGAATCTCTATGGGAGCGCTATCGCCTTCCTTATTCAGTCAGTTGATCACTCGCTATTCGCTCGCTTGATCTCCTACAGGAAACGCGCAATGAAGGGATCTCTATGGGAGTTCTATCGCGGTCATTATCCATTCCCTTGATCCCTCACTATCCATTCGGTTGATTGCTACTACAAACTGTATAACGTAATAAACATGTTCAACTTCCGGATGTGTCGTCGAGGAGCGGACGCAGAAAGTCGCGGAAACGGATTGTCTCGCTCAAATTGTCCACTCGGTCGCAGCCCTCCCAGTCGACCCACACATACTCCAACGTAAGGAAGCCGTGGTACCCGACGTTCTTCATCACCTCTACGGCCCGCGCAAAATCGATGGTGTTATCCCGGAATGATGCTTGGAGCATTCCTCGCCGCGCGCCGCGGACGTGGAAGTGACTCGCATGGGGAATTAGCGGTTCCACTTCGGCATCGGGAACACCAACGCAGGTGAAATGCCCGTAGTCGAGCGAAAAGGTCAACCCCGGCACCTTGGAGACCAACCGAAGGGCGGATTTGGGTCTGGAAGCGATCGATCGGATGTGCGGCTCCACGCCCAGCACGATTTGGTAGGCGCCGCAACGTTCTATCCGCCACGCAAGTTCTTCACAACCGCGGGCGGTCGACGCGGCTCGCCCCTGTTCCTCGAAATGGACGCCCGGGCTTATCGTCACATGCTTGGCGCCGCATGCCGCGGTATATTCCAGCGTGCGCTCAAACCAGTCGCGAGCCTGGCGGCGGCGCGAGGCATCCGGTTGATTGATAGCGAATGACCTGCCGTCGTCGTCAACCTGGAGGAACACGTCCGCGGCCCTCAAACCCTTGGCATCCAAACTCTTTTTCAAGGCTTTTGCCGAACGACTGACGTTTTTGAATTGGTCGGACGGCTGAAGGTGCGACCGGTGCTCGAACAAGCCGATATCCACGTCGCGTATGCCAAGCATCGCAATCAGCGTCAGAACGTCGTCGTGCTGCAATAACGGAAATGTATAATCAGCGCAGGCGAGTTTAAGTCCCATCGCTCCGAACCTCCTCCATAATCACGTTGCCCCCGGTGCGCACCGATTCGCACGCCGCTTCAATCAGTTTCATGGCGCTAAGTCCCAACACCGCGGGAGACTGGTTGGGCGCCGCCCCCAGCACCGAATCTACCAAATTATCGGTTGGCGCATAGATTGGATAAACCGCATTGTCGGGAAGATTGCGATAGTCGCGCACCTCCCCCGTGCGAGGGTGGTACTGCATCGTTCCCCTCCACAGTTCCATGAAGATCATGCCTTCGCTCCCGAAAACACGCAATTCATAGTTCCGCTCGCTCGGCATAGTGGCTCCGGTGCTAGCGATGGACACAAGCGCCCCGCCATCGAGTTTGACGTTCAGCGTGTCGTACACATCAACACGTGTGTCGTGGTTGTCAAACCGCGCGAACACCTCAATCGGTTCCTCACCGGTAATGAATGCCAAGTGTCCGCCGACGTGGGAGATCTGATTGTAAATCTGACCGCCGCCGCATACCGCCGGGTCGCTGCTTCCCTCCGGTTCCGGTTTCAGGTAGGGCGGTTGCGCGGTCTCGAACGAGTCGGTGTCGGCAAATATCGCCTTCCAAGGCAGCCCGCGAAAAAAGCCCAAACAGAAATTCGTCATCAACACGCTGATCATCTTGAGATCGCCGATTGCGCCCGATCGGATCAACCGCCGCGCCTCGACAGCATGCTCGGTGTAGTGCCACGGCCCGCTGATTAGAAACTGTACGCCCCGCTCAGCCGCGAGTCGCACCAATGCCGTGGCTTGGGCTGCGTTGAACGTCATCGGCTTTTCGACGAGGACGTGGAGCCCCCGTTCCAGCGCCGCTCTGGCTTGCGGATAGTGCATATTCACCGTGGAACTGATAACCACAGCGTCAAGGTTGTCGATGGCTAACACATCATCAACGCAAGCCACGCCGAGTGGAATTCCAAAATCGCGGGCAATCTTTCGCGCAGTGTCTCCGTCACGGTGATGTACGCACAGCAGTTCCGCCTTGGGGTGGCGCAGCAGCGCGGGTATATGAGCGGTGGTACCCCACCACCCGGCGCCGATGACAGCGCATCGAACTTTGTTTTTCATGGGCGGTCAAAGTAATACCATTTCTCTAGAATACAGGTGCATTAATCGCTTGGATATCGTAGAGAAACTTGTATAGTAAGAAACCTTGTCTCCACACAAAGTCGGCGGGGCAAGGAGATCCCTATCGCCCTCACTATTCGTTCGGTTGATTCCCGCCTACGGAGAAGGTGACCGAAATAATTGAGTCGTTTATGCATGATTACTCAAGCAAAATGGCATAATAAGGATTTCAACATTGATAGTTCGCAATTGGCGGAATTTTCGATCGCCGCGGATAACAGTCGTTCAAGACTTCTGGTTGCTGAAATCGGTTCGGTTCATTCGGATGTAGAAATGTAAGTACTCCTGCAGCCAGCGAGAAGTAACGGTCGGGAAGGGATAAATCACACGAGTTGTGTTGAATCCAGCGAAATGGGCTTGTTAATCTGCGTATGGTTCAGGGCAGATGGAGCGGCGCGGATGCAGAGGTTGGATGCAGCCTTTGAATTAGCGGAGTGACAACGGCACGGTGCGCACGACAAACCAATGGGTAGATTGGTTGACGCGCACACCGTGCCGTTGATGTTTGAATCGACACGAAAATCGGATACTGCTTGCGCCCGAACTGCCGACGGGATGCAAGTAGGGTTAACGGTCGGTTTTAATCTTGCCCCAGGTTACGGAAAGTTTGTTGACGGGTTCAACGGCAGTGACAGCCGCACCGGCCATTGCCTGAGCAATTTGCGATTCGTTCAGAGCTCCGCGCCACGCGCGAATCTCGTCAATCGTTCCTTCAAACCAACCTCTATTCTTGTGGCTTCTGCCGAGATACAGATTGGTAGTGTTATCAATCGAACCGGCGGCTGCGGCTTCTCCAATTTCGTGGTCGAGCACGCCGTCAATCCAGAACTCAATGATTGACGTATCCTTCCGAGTCACAACCACGTGATGCCATTCGCCATCGGCGACGGAGGTGTCTCCTCCCCTAACGAAGCCTTCGTTGGCGAGCCGTTCTTCGTCCGGGACACCATCATTAAAAATGGTATCAAGCTGGCCGCCCGGCTCGATAGTGAGTCGGTACCCTCTGCAGCACGGAGTATCCGGCGCCTCCCAGGGCCCCCACTTGTTAAAGATATAGGACTGTTCCCCATCGAGGCCAGTTCTAACCCAGGCTTCCAAACTTACATCGCCGTTGCCGAAGTTGGTGGCAGGATCCGGGAAAATCTCGATGGCTTGTTCACTGGCGCGTGTAAACTTAATAGCGTTGCCATGCATACCGGCAACCACCTCCGGACCATTCTCGAGAAATCCCACCAAGCCATTGACATCCCTCGTTTCGTCACCATTGATTTCATCCATGGTGAAATGGAACGCTACCTCGGGAACTGTGGCGCTCTCTCCCAAGACTGGCAAAACACAGAGAAGAGCAATGACAGTAAAGGGGATTGCGAGGTGTTTCAATCTCAGCATTTCGGTTTCCTCCTGTTTGTTTTTTCTTTGAGCCCGACAGTGTCGAATGGTACCGATTTACGACCCGGATTACATTTATCCGGCAGCTTCAAACTCCGACACCATGAGGCGTTGAAAGACTCTTTCCGTGGTTCGTGACGTTATGATACACAAGACGCACCGTCCACATCATCCCGATTCGGTAATGCGGACATCTTCCCCATTATAGTGGTTGAAGTGTATGGCGTCAAGCGGAATCATCAAGATTCTGTTTGAAGACTAGATTGTCGTTTCATGATTGGGCAATTAAGGAGCCTATTTAAGGTGCGGTGGTCGTTACGTGCCGGAAAGACTGAAGATTCAAAGCAGGGCTTGGAGGATTGGTGGGCAGAAGAACTGCTATCGCGCTCGCTGTTCACTCGCTTGATGGATCCCTATCGCGTTCCTTATTCAGTTTCTATTGACATTCCACTCCGCCGGAGTGGGGAATCGCGACCTGGAGAGGGATCTCTATCGCGGTCGATAGCCACTCCCTTGATCATTCGCTATTCGCTCATTTAATCTCCTGCAGATGAGGTGTTGGGTTTCTCTCGAATGTCCCATGCTTTCGGGCGGGTCAAAAAAAGGAAGGCATTCTCTCTGCGCGCGTTTTCTCTTGGATTTTCGTTCAACCCAACCTACATTCTGTTAGTTTATTGCGCTTCGATTTGCCGGATCATGGCTTTTGTCTCGTCGGCTTCGGGGAAGTTTGACGACAACTTCAAAGCAATCGTAAACGCTCTTAGCGCATTGCGAGTATCCCGATTTCCATAATATGCCATTCCGAGATGGTAGTAAACCGTGGGCGAATCGGGGAGAAGTTTGGCGGCGAGCGTGAGGGTTTTCAGTGCGGAATTGTAATTCTCTCGCTTAAAATACACCCAGCCGAGCGTGTCGAGAGACACGGGGTGTCCCCCTTCCTCGGGTCCGACTTCCGCAGCTTTCCGGGCAAGGTTCAGCGCTTCGTCCAAATTCCTGTCGTTCTCCGCATAGTAAAACGCCAGGTTGTTCATGGCTCTGATGGATGCCGGATTAAGCGCCAATGCCTTCTGCAGATACGGTCCGGCAAGTTCCGGGTCGCCCGCTCTCCCATGGGCGATAGCGAGACTGTTGTAAATCTTCAGCAGATCGTTCTCGTTCTGATGGTCGTAGCCACGGCTAGCGGACAACGCACGTTCCAAGGCGGCAACCGCTTCCTTGTCGCGTTCGATTCCAAGCAAAGAGACGCCGTAGAGGTACCAGATTAACGGGTTTTTCTCGTCCTCCGAGACCACCACCGCCAGTTCTTCGGCGGCGCGTTCAAAATCCCTCGCCATGAAGTATCGCCGACCGCGCCGCGTGAACCAGAACTTGCTTACACCCGCTTTTTCGACCTCCTTGTATAGTGGGTCCGGCATCTCATTGTATTTTGTGGGCAGCTGCGCCGCTTGAGCGTGACGACGGGATACCTTCTTGTCGCCCAATGCCAAGTAGACCTGCGCAAGTGCGGCGTGCACCTCGCTCTGTTTCGGGTTCAGCGCCAGTGCGCGTCGCAGATGGTCACGCGCCGTCTCGAACTGCTTGGCAGAGAGTGCAAGCTGACCCAACCGCAGTTCAGAAAACGGATTTCGCGGCGCCAATTCGAAGCCACGCTCGAAATGCCGTCCCGCGATTTTGAGCTTCCCGGAACTTCTAAGGGCATTCGCGTAGTAAATGTGAGCAGGTGCGTATGTCGAATCCAGTTCTATTGCTCGCGCGTACACATCTGCCGCCTTCGCGGGATCATTGTCTACCGCTCTCCCGAGGTAGTAAAGCCATCGAAACGCATCGGGCTCGATCTTCGACGCGTTTCGGTAGCAGCGGGCAGCCTCGGCGCGCCACTCGTGAGCCAAATAGACATGGCCGAGCCGACCCCAAGCGGCGGCGGATCCGGGATTGTAGGCAACCGTGGACCGGGCAGAATCAACCGCGTGTACGAGCCGCTTATTCGAAACCAATGCGAGGTCGCGCGGTACGGGTATCCCTTCAAGTGCGTTCGATTGAGAGATCGCCCCATCAACACGAGCAATTCCAATGCAAACAGAGAGTATCACCAAGAAGATTTTCTTCATAATGCGTCTCCGCTTCCTTTGCGCAGGGTAAGTTCTCGGTCAACTCCCAGCGGATTGAAACGTTCTCGGCTGCCGTCTGGCCACTTTATTTCGATTGATTCCACTACTTCAACCGTGCCAAGTCCGAAATGAGCGCGTAGTTGGCTGCTACTGAGATAGCTGTAGCCGGGGAGTATAAGTCTAACGAACTCAGCCTCCGCCGTCACCACCGTCACCTCGGCGCCGATCGCGTCTCGATTCACATCCACAGCCCGCACACGCAGCCAATGATTGCTCAGTGGAAGAGCATCATTGCGAAACATCCGAATCCCGTTGAGATTGCCGACGACCAAATCAATGTCGCCATCCAGATCGGCGTCGCCAAAAGCAAGCCCGCGGCTGACTTCAACTTGGTTGGCGAAAGCGCCAGCTAGCGAACTGATATGCGTGAAAACCCCGCTGCCGTCGTTTTGAAACAGCAGGTTCGGCTCGGCGTACGAGTTCCAGAACTCGCCAACATTTGCTCCCGGAAACTTCGATCCGCGCCTGACGGCGCCGTTGACAAGTGCCAGGTCGAGGTCGCCGTCGTTATCATAGTCGAAGAACCCGCAGCCGAAACCGGTATAGCCCCGATCGACCCTCGCCAGCCCGGACGCTTCCGATGTGTCAACGAATATCCCGTACTCCGTGGCGGTGTAGAGCGTGTTGGTCTCATCCCTCAGGTGTGTCATGAACAGGTCGAGACGCCCGTCGCCGTTCACATCGCCGACGGTCACGCCCATGCTTGCTTCCGCTTCGCCGTACGCGTTGAACGCCACGCCGCGCATAACGGCTTCATCGGTAAACGTGCCGTCTCCGTTGTTGACCCACAGGTGGTTTGCCTCTTGATCGTTGGCGACATAAATATCTACCCAACCGTCTCCCGTCAGATCTGCACAGGCGACCCCCAATCCCTTCCCCGGGGATGAAATGCCAGACGTTGCGGTCACATCCGAGAAGGTTCCATCCCCGTTATTGCGGTAGAGCGCGTCGAGCACCCCCTCGAAGCTCTGGGGACCGCAGTAAACGGTTCTGTCATTTCTGCTGCGGCAGGTGATGCCCGAGTCGAATAGAAGATAGCGCACAACGTAGAGGTCCAGATTCCCATCCCGGTCGTAGTCGAAAAAGGCAGCCGATGAACTCCAGTGGTCGTCGGAGAACCCGGCGGTGACTGTAGCGTCGACGAAGGTGCCGTCTCCGTTGTTCAGGTAAAAGGTGTCGCGTCCGAAGTTCGTCACGTAGACATCCAGGTCGCCATCGTTGTCGGTGTCTCCGATCGCGGCGCCCTGTCCGTAACCCGGGTCATCCAAGCCGGCAGCAGATGCCACATTCCGATACGTCCCGTCGGGTAGCTGCCGGTAAAGCCGGTTGGGTGCGCGCAGGTCAGGTTTTCCGGGAGGAGGGCAAACTATTTGGAGCAGGTCGAGATCGCCGTCGCCGTCGTAGTCGAATACCGAAACACCTCCGCCCATAATCTCCGGCAGCGAATATGTTCCGTCCGGCAACGGCTTGGGTGCGTCGCTTAACTGCAACTCCGAGGTGATTTCCGTGAAGTACGGGGCGCTCAGATTGATGGGCCAGGACAGATTCTCGTCCGGCAACGGCTTGGGTGGATCTTTTAAGTGCATCTCCTGGGTGTTTTGCGTGACGTACGGTGCACTCGCAGTGATGGGTATGGGGGGAGTGCGTCCTATTGCAACGTGGATTGCGGCGGCAAAGCAGAAAACATACAGTGCGGTCGTTAGGAGGATTATTTTATTCCGCATGGGATTCTTGGCTAAGAACCTGTTTAAATAACAGGTGCTAAAGCCGTTTCCGGTGATTTGGGGTTGGAATTCGCGGTGCTCAACCTTGCCTTCGGTCTATGGGATGGCTTTGGGCGGGGCAAGATGCCCCGCCTACAGGCGGTGGAGGGGAACCCGCCACCAGTGTTGCTATACACCTTTCGCCCTTTCAGGAATAAAAGGCTGGTGCGCAGTGCGCACCCTACAACTCTACCGCTATAATCACTTCGTGGGGGACGCAGATCTGCGTCCCCTACAGTGTCCGCCACAATCCTGGGACGGCACGGGGCCGTCCCCTACATATAAGCCTCTTGGGAATTCCATTTTGAATTGATGAAAGCAGATTCTGTTGGCACATTCAAAGGCTGGTGGGCGGTAAGAGAAGAAATCGGGGCCTTATTGATCGCCGACTCCATTCTAAATCAGAGAGTCGATGGTCACATTTCCATCGTTTATAACCTCCAACATCACGCGATTTCCATAAAGCAACGACATACCAATCAATGGCCCACCGTCTGCTCGCAAAACAAGCACCTCTTTTTCCTGCCCATGCCATAACACTTTTGCAAAATACATATCTAACACCACCACGTTTCCATCACCAAGAGTAACGTGTCGACTGCCTGCTAGATGAAGTTTCAGGTAACTGATTAAATCATTCGGCAGCGTTAGATAGCCGTTGAATCCTGTATCAATCACTCCCTCCACTTTTTCTTTTTCCTGAATTGAGCCGATAATCTCTAATTCGATGACAGCTTCTCGATTGGCGGTAATTTTTCCAGTTATCACGGTGCTTTCACCGAAGAGTTTCCACCGATTCGATACGCGGTTGGGGACCCGATTTGCAAACCGTAAACAACGGCATCGGGATACTTGGCAAGAAGACGTTTGGTGGCTACCAAATCGTCTATATTCATTTCGTATTCACCCGTTTCGATATCAATGACCAAGAATTTGCCTTTGTGCTCCGGCTCAACTTTGTCTCGAATCTCTCGCCTATAGATTGTTTCACCCCGTGTTGCGACCTGTTTTGAGGTATAATTGGCATAAGGCATGGTGACTTTCTCCATAGCAGAATCGTTTGTGGTGTGTCAGTAAATCAGCGATTGGAGTTGGCTTTCGCTAATCTCAACCCAGCCTACGGGCTGTAGGAGCTATACCTCTCGTCCTATTAGGCATAGGAGGCAGCTGCGCTCCCGCAACTTACGGCACGGCGACCGCGGTGCCGGAGCGGCCGGAATCGATGGCGGCTTGGACAGTGGCGCAAATGGCGCGTCCAGCGCGCGCGTTCAACATGGTGTCTCCATCGGTGTCGATCGCACGAGCGAAGTCCTCGGGTAGCTGGAAGTTGTTGTCGTCGGCGATCCGCTGGTGCGGATATTCGGCCGCCGATTGCCCCCGGTAGTAAACGCTAATCTCCGGGCGCGCCTCGCTGATAACCAGCGCTCCCTCCGATCCGAGCACGTGAATCTTAATCTCGCCGATGTCCGGGTGACTGGCGGCGCCGATGCGGCCGATGCACAGCGTTCCTAGGATTCCCTTATCCATCTCCAGCGTGACGGTTGCCAGATCCTCGATGTCGTTGTCGACGCAGGCTTGATGGAAGTGCGCGGTGGTACGGGCAAAAACCTGCCGCACGTTCGCTCCCGTCAGCATGCGTATGTAAGCGAGCGGATAAATCCCCTCGATCTTCAGTTCGCCCATGGGGTCGACGCCCACGCCCCCGTCGGATCCGTCCGCATGCGCCTCCTTCTGACGTTCCAGCCAATTGATGGGCGGCTTCTTGGGTTGGTTCGCGTCTTTCCGGGGTCCGGCGTCTTTGGCAAAATAGAAATCGGCGTGGACGGCGTACGGCTCGCCTATCTTGCCGCTCTCTACCACCCGCTTGGCTTGGATAAGCGCCGGCAAACGGTTGCGATTCCAGAGCAGGAACTTGACGTTGTTACGCTCGACCGCCTCAACCACGCGGTCACACTCGGACACGCGGTTCGACATCGGTTTATCTTGCACAACGTGCAATCCGGCGTCGGCGGCACGTACGCTCAGATCGCAGTGGCGTTCCGCCTCCGAGTTTACGACCGCGACCTGCACGTCATAATCGGCGATGGCGCGTTCGACATCGCGCACATAGGGGATATTGTACTCGTCCGCGAATTCCTGGTTGCGTTCATGCACCCAGTCGGGCTGATCGGCATCGTCGGCGACGACCACAGGATCGAAACGGGGATGCGCCGCCATCGCGACGTTGAGATAGGCGTGTTTGACGACGCTTAGCGAGGCAAATCGAAATTTAGGCGAGTTCATAGCTACCTCCGTTCAATCGTAGAGTTTGTTGGGACTGTAGGGAGGTTACGGCGGCTTCGGCGACTTGGATCGCGGTGCAGTTTTCCGCGCCGCTCGCCGCGGGTTCCCGCCCCTCCTCAACCGCGGACACAAATTCTTCAAGCTGCGCCGTCAACGCGGCTGCACCTTGACCGGTGTCGATGGCGCTAGGATCGCCGCCTTGGAACACGAGGTTGCGGTTGTGATGGTCGTCGGCATACGCGGCGCCGGATGAACCGATGAGGGATAACGAGAGGTAGCCGTCGCCGCTAGGCAGTGTGCGCGCCTCGTCTATCAGCGCCATGCCGCCGTCGGGAAAGCCGAGATGCACTTGGGCGTAACCCGAGCGTCCCACCGCATAAACCTCGGTAGGGGACCCACCGAACAGCCAGATGGCAAGATCGATTCCCGCAACGGCCCCTCCCAGCACGATGTCATTGGCGCTATTCGGACCTGACGGCTGCGACCAGCGGTGCATACGCAGCAATCCTGGTTCTCCCAACTTGCCGTCCGCCAATGCGTTTTTCACCGCCTGGTGAGACGGCATGAACCGCAAGGAGCTGCTCGCCATGAGACGCACGTCGGCAGACCTGCACGCCTCCACGACCCTTTCGGCATCCTCCACGGACGGCGCGAGGGGCGAAGCGGTGAGCACATGTTTGCCTGCCTCCGCCGCTTGCAAGGCTAGGCTGCTTCTGGCATGATTGGATTCGGGGATTATCACGACGTCGAACGCATCCGCGCCCCTTTCCAACAGTTTCTCAAGCGAATTTGCCGTAATCGATGCGCCGAGCGAGTCGGCGGCAGCTTGGGCGCGATCAGGTTGCGGATCAACCACGGCAACAAACGCCGCATTGGGCAATCGCGGCGTCACAGTCGTATAGGAGGCGGCGTTTTCTCCGCCGCCAATCAGGGCTAATCTGGTTGCCAAAGGATGTGCACCTCCGTGTTATGGTTTTGCGTATTCTTCAGATATTGATGTGTTGGGGTTTCTGAAATTTATTTAGGACATCCCGATGGTTGTTCAATTGGGACAGCACGGGGGCCGTCCCCTACATATAAGCTCCCGAGGGGATTCCATCTTCGACAAATGTGAAAGAAACCGAGTTTGAGGTAAAAACTCGGTTTCACAATGCGCACATTACGACACCGTGACCGGAATCCCGGAGCGTCCGGAGTCCATCGCGGCTTGGACGGTGGCGCAGATGGCGCGACCGGCTCGCGCGTTGAGGATGGTGTCGCCATCCGTGTCGATTGCCCAAGCGAAGTTCTCGGGAAGCCGGAAATCGTTGTCGGCGGCGACGCCCTGAAGCGGTCGGTCGGAACTCGGTCGACCCCTATAGTAGACCTGAATTGCAGGACGCGACTCATTGATGACGAGCGCCCCCTTCGATCCGAGAACACGAGTCTTTATCTCGCCCGTATGCGAGCGGCTGGCGGCGCCGATGCGACCGATGCATAGTGTACCGAGTATGCCCTTATCCATCTCCAGCGTAACGGTCGCCAAGTCCTCGATGTCGTTATCCACGCAGAATTGATGAAAATGCGCGGTGGTGCGCGCAAACACCTTCCGGACAGCCGCCCCGGTCAGCATCCGCATGGAGGCGAGCGGATAGATTCCCTCAACCTGTAGTTCTCCCATAGGGCGGTCGCCGGCATCGGATCCGGCCGCATGCGCCTCCTTCTGCCGCTCCAACCGGTGGATCGTAGGTTTCTTGGGCTTGCTCGGATCCCTCGGGGGCCCTTTGTCCTTGGGGAAATAGAACTCGGAATGGATGGCGTAGATCTCGCCTATCCGACCGCTGTCCAACGCCTGCTTGGCTTGAATTAGGGCTGGAATATAGTTGCGGTTCCAGAGCAGAAACTTAACGTTGTTACGTTCGACCGCCTCAACCACGCGGTCACACTCGGACACGCGGTTGGACATTGGCTTGTCCTGCACGATGTGCAATCCGGCGTCCGCGGCGCGCACGCTCAAGTCGCAGTGACGTTCCGCCTCCGAACTGACGACCGCGACCTGCACATTATAATCGGCGATGGCGCGTTCCACGTCTCGGACATAGGGGATCTTGTAGTCGTCCGCGAACTTCTGGTTGAGTCCATGAACCCGGTCGGGCTGATCGGAATCGTCGGCGACGACCACAGGCTCGAAACGGGGGTGCGCCGCCACCCCGATAGGGACATAGTCGTGCTTGACGACGCTTAGCGCGGCAAATCGAAATTTAGGCGGGTTCATTGCTGCCTCCGTGCAATCGTGACGGCACGCTGACTTGGGCGCCATCTATTGGGTCTTTCCACGTTTTGTATTGATTCAGGTTTGAAAGTTTGTTAGAATCGCAGCGGTATTATTTTGCAGTGCGCAGCGGCGCGGCGACTGTCGAGACAACGCTTTTTGGTGATGATGGGACTAGCTGTAGGAGCGAGTTTTACTCGCGACAGCCACACCCGGTAAATTCGTTCTACAGTATACCTGATTCAAATCTGAAAGTGATAGCATTATTTGAGAGGTAGTGTAGGCCAACGACGGGAGGAACGGTGCAGGACATCTCTTCAACATACACGAGATTGCCGTAAAACCGTCTTTAGAATAAACAGGAGGGTTCGCGACGGCCATGAATACCAATTTGAGGCAGAACAGCACGGTAACCGAAGCGGAATGGCGGGAGTTTGAGGACATCGGCTACGTGCGGCTGGGTGTGGTAGCGCCGGAGGAACAGATTGACGCGCTCTGCGAGCGAATCGATGAGATTATGCTCGGGAATATTCGCTACGAGGGCATGCAGATGCAACTCTGTCCGTCGGCGTCGGATGACCGTGACAAGGTGAATTTCAGCGGAAATCACAAGGGCAGTTCGTTGAAGTACCGGAAGATTCAAGAATTGGAAATGGATCCGCTGTTCCGCGACTATATCCGGAACCCGCTTTTCAGGGACATTACCCGGAAGAAGATCGGCGACAGGGTGAGCGTGTTCCGGGCTATGTTCTTCAATAAACCCGCCGAGGGCGGTGTATCGAAGAATTGGCACAAGGATTCCGGTTGGAACCTCAGCATCCCCGAAGAAATTACGGTCTACACCGCGCTCGACCCGCAGACCCGCGAAAACGGCTGTCTCATGGTCATCCCCTATTCGCACAAGGAGTGCCCGCTGGAGGGAGTGAAAACGGAGGAGACGATACGGAAATACGCGCCGCCGGAAAAGCGGGTCTTCATGGAGATGGACAAGGGCGAAGTCGTCCTCTTCAAAAACCAAATGTTGCACTCGTCGCTGGTGAACACCACTAACCGTCCGCGCCGCGCGTTTAGCATCGCTTTTGTTCATGCGGACACCCACAACATAACTTCGGGCAGACGTTATCCCCAGGTGCTGCCGGAGTATCGCCCCGCAGCGAATGCATAGCGTAGAGGAAAGTGGTCAGTGGCTAGTGCCTAGTGACCAGCAGAAACCGTAAAGCCACGACGCGCAAGGTTGCCACGACATACCAACCGCTTGAGCATCCTCGCTCGCGGTGGGAAATCGCGACCTGGAGGTCGCTCCTACAGGTATATTATATACAAGATGATTAAAAATTGCGTCTCGAATTCACTTTCTCTTCTAAATGGACTGTGCTCACGACGGTTCTTGCTTGTTGGTTGCGCCGTGATGGTCGTTGGATGGGGTAACGCTGTCTTTGGCGGTGAACCTCACAGGATCGACACGAAAACGCAGTTGTTTGTTGACGACCTCCTGATTCATCATAAGGAGGGGGTCGCGCGCCGTGTCCAACAGGCGGCCAAGATGGATAAGCCGGTGTTGACGCCCGAGCACCCGTGGGAGTTTTCGTATCATCCGGAGGACGATGGCGTCGGGAAACGCATCTACGTCTACGGCACCGTGTTTTTCGATTCTCTCCAAAACCGGTACCGCATGTGGTACATGAGTCGCATGAGCCACCGGCACGATTTCGCCATACCGGAACTGGAAATCCCTGGCGGCGGCAATATCCACCGAGACCTGACGCTATACGCTACGAGCGCGGACGGCATCCACTGGGAGAAGCCCAATTTGGGGCTATGCCACTTCAATCGCCTATCAGGTGGCGGGGAGAGTATTGTTGGCGACACGCAGAATAACATCATGCTCGATTTTCACGGCGCCAGCGTGTTTCTCGACCTGGAGGAGCCCGACCCTCAGAAGCGTTACAAGGCAATCGGTTTTATCAGACGGTTTGAGGAGATACGGATATGCTATTCGCCCGACGGGGTGCATTGGTCGGAACCGCAGCCTGCCGCCGAAAGACGCAACGAGGGATCCTTCAACGCCTGTTACGTTCCGGGACTTCGCCGCTACGTGGCGGGGAGTATCATACGGTCAAACGATCCGCGCTATGAGTTTATCAATCACGAGGGGCAACGCGGCAGGAAACGGGTAGTCACAACGCTCATCAGCGAAGAACGGGATTTGGAACGATGGGAGGAGACCATGGTCATCTATCCCGACGAGCATGATTCGCCCAGCACGCAATTCTACGGAATGGCGCCGTTCACCTATGGCGATAACGGCATCATCTTCGGCTTTCTTCACGTGTTCGACTACACTGGTCCCGGACCCGCAAATGACGATGGGCCGATCGAAGTGCAATTGGTGTACAGCCGCGATGGCAGGAAGTGGCACCGCACAGAAGACAGAAACCCGGTTATTCCTTTGGGACCCAAGGGCTCTATTGACGGCGGGATGATAATCATGACAGCCCTCGGCACATCCACCCACGGCGACGAGCTGGTCGCATACTATACCGCAGGGAACACCGGGCACGGCGCGCCGGTTAAGGATCGTCACTTCACGATTGCCAGGGCGAGTTGGCGGCGCGACCGGCTGGTGACTTTGCAAACTGACTGCGGCATCGTGGAGACCGTACCGCTGGAGACGACGGGAAACCGCCTGGAAATCAACGCGGACGCAGCGGGCGGACAGATCGCAGTGGAGGTGCTTGACGCGGAGGGGAATGTGCAACCCGGGTTTTCAAGCGATGCCTGCGACGAAATCGCCGATGATAGCCTCGCGCACCAGGTTCGGTGGAAGGGAAAGGATTTGTCGGAAATCCGGCGTCCGTTCCGATTGAAGTTTCTGATTCGTAACGCCAAGTTGTATGCGTTTAAAATGCTGTAGGAGCGATCTCCAGGTCGCGATTCTTTGCATCTCGCCCCTTCGGCGCATGTAGGAGATCAAATGAGTGAATAGATCAAGCGAATGGATAGTGAGCGCGATAGAGATCCCGATGCGATAGGGATCTTCTCCAGGTCGCTATGCTATGCCGCTAAATGGTTCACTTGCTAACGATTGAGTACTTCCTAAACTGGCACACGAGACCTATTCAACAGCCTCGGTAGGTGCGGTTTCTAACCGCACCGGCGCCCAACACTAACTCTAATCTTGGATAGAAAAACCACCGATTATGTTCTTAAACTTTTTCCCGGACTTTCTTTCTTCCCCCAATGGGCTGTTGTCGCGATGGTTCTTGCCCGTTAGTTGCGCCGTGGCGGGTGTTGGAGGGGGTGAAACTGCCCTCGCCGACGACCCTCAACAGATTGACAACAGAACGCAACTGTTCGTCGACGACCTCCTCATCCATCACAGGGAAGGCGTCTCTCGGCGCACTCAACAGGGATCCAAGATGGGGGTGCCGGTCGTGATGCCCGAGCACCCGTGGGAGTTCGCCTATCATACCGGGGAAGATTACATCGCCAAGCACATCTTCATCTATGGCACCGTAATGTTCGACCCGCACCGGAACCAACACCGCATGTGGTACATGAGTCGCATGAGCGGCGGGCACGACTTCGCCATTCCGGAACTGGAAATCCCGGGCGGAAATATCCACTGCGATCTGACACTGTACGCCACGAGTGTGGACGGCATCCACTGGGAAAAGCCCAAACTGGGGTTGTGCCACTTCAATCGCCTATCCGATAGCGGTGAGGTCATCGACGGCGGCGCTGACAACAACATCATGCTCGACCTCCACGGCGCCAGCGTGTTTCTCGACGACGACGAGTCCGACCCGCAAAAGCGCTACAAAGCTATCGGATTCGCTAGACGGTTTGAGGAGATTCGGATCTGTTATTCTCCGGACGGTATCCACTGGACGGAGCCGCAACCCGTAGCGGACCGGCGCAACGAGGGGAGTTTCAACGCATGCTACGCGCCGGGTCTTGGATGTTACGTGGCGGGGAGTCTCATTCGGTCGAACGATCCGCGTTACGAGTTCATCAATTATGTAGGGAAACACGGCAGAAAACGGGTTGTCACGGCGCTCATCAGCGACGGGCGCGATCTGGAGCGTTGGGATGAGACGATGGTCATCTACCCCGACGAGGAGGACCCGCCCAACACGCAGTTCTACGGGATGACGCCGTTTGTCTACGGCGATAACGGGATCATCTTCGGGTTTCTGCACGCCTTCGATTACACGGGACCGGGACCCACGAATGACGATGGTCCCATCGACGCGCAGTTGGTCTACAGCCGCGATGGCTGGACGTGGCACCGGCTGGAAGACCGAAGCCCGGTTATCCCTTTGGGCGCCGAGGGCACTTTTGACGGCGGGATGATAATCATGACGGCGGTCGGCACCGCTTTGCACGGTGACGAACTGGTCGCGTATTACAACGGGCGAAATTACGGGCACGGCGGGACGAATATGGATAGTTTATTTTCAATTGGGAGGGTGAGTTGGAAGCGTGATCGGCTGGTGGCATTGCAAGCCGAGCGCGGTGTCGTGGAGACCGTCCCGTTGGAAACCTTGGGTAACCAATTGGAAATCAACGCCGATGCCACCGACGGGGAAATCTCGGTAGAGGTGCTTGATGCTGAAGGAAATGTGCGACCCGGGTTTTCGAGCGAAGCGTGCGATGCAATTGACAGCGACAGTCTCTCGCATCAGGTTCGGTGGGAGGGCGGGGATCTCTCGGGTATTCAGCGTCCATTCCGATTGAGGTTCGTGATGCGCAACGCCAAGCTGTATGCATTTAAAATCTTGTAGGAGATCAAATGAGTGAATAGCGAATGATCAAGGGAGTGGCTAACGACCGCGATAGAGATCCAGCAAGCGAGTGGATAGCGAGCGCGGTAGAAATCCGATAGGGATCTTCTCCTAGGCGCGATTCTCATTGCACACGATTCGGAAAGAGGTGATAAATATGTTTAAAAAGCACCTTCTCTTACTCGCGGCATTCGGACTATGTGTAATCGCAATTGGGTGCGATTCAAAGGACATGATTGAGACTACGGTTTACTTCCTTGACGCTAAAGAGTCCTCTTTGGTGCCCGAGAAACGCGTAATAGAGCTGAAATATGAGATATCGGCGGAGAAACAGTTCATCAACCGCGTGGAAAAAGGGCTGAGCATCCTGATTAAAGGCCCCGGAGATCCCAAATTGCGGAGAGCAATTCCGAAAGGAACAAAACTGCTGTCGGTGTCATTCAAAGACCATGTCGTTTACGCTGATTTCTCGGAGGAATTCAAATCCGGCCTTCCGGACGACCCGCGGCGGCAGGCGCTGATGATAGACTCTATCGTTCTCTCGTTGGCTGAGTGGCCCGGAGCTGCTGCAGTAAAGTTCTTGGTTGAAGGCGAAAGTCTTCACCGATTTGCGGGCTATGAGAAAATTGATGAACCTATCAGTAACCCGATTCTTCCCCGATAGATTTCGGGGATTTGGCAGATACTTGAGTGCAGTCGTATGTCTGGTGTTGATGATGAATACTGAAGAATTACTTAGCGAAACGCTATATAACGGGATTCAATTGCCCGTACCGTGGCCGCCGAACCACGGCGAGCCGACCGGGGAACCGATGCCGGTTCCCTATCTGGATAACCCTCCGGAGGTCATTCCGATCGACGTTGGGCGGCAACTGTTCGTCGACGATTTCCTGATTGAGGACACGAGCTTGGATCGGACGTTTCATGCGGCGAGGATGCATCCCAGCAATCCCGTGCTCGACGTGCCGAGCTACAGCGGAGGTCTTTGGTACGATTCGAGCGAAGGAGTCTTCAAGAATTGGCACAATGTCAGGCACGGCGTCGGCTACGCAACGTCCGGAGACGGGATACACTGGGAGAAACCGCTGCCTGATGTCGTGGAAGGGACAAATCTGGTTCTGGAACACACCGATCCGTGGGAACCGGGAAAATACTTTAGCTGCGACACCACCAGCGTTTGGATCGATTACGAAGAGTCCGACCCGGACCGGCGGTACAAACTCTTCCTCACCTATTTGTGGCCCAACAACATCAACGATTTCTTCTTCTCGCTCTGTTATTCGGCTGACGGCATCCACTGGAGCGAACCGGTTGTCACCTCGTGGCGCCATGTCGGCGATCATACGAATGCCCACTACAATCCGTTCCGGAAGTTGTGGGTGGCTAACATTAGATATCATTGGGGAAGCGACGGACGCTGCCGAGCCTACCTTGAAAACCGGGATCCGGAGAAGCTGACGTGGGCGTCAAGCGAAGCGAGAGTGGGAGGAATCGTGCCGTGGCTGGCGGCTGACCGTCTGGATCCGCACCACCCCAAGCCGGAGTTTAGCGGCATCCGACCGCAACTTTACCATTTCGACGCCATCGCCTACGAGAGCCTCATGTTGGGATTCTTCAGCGTGCATCAGGGGCCGCCCAACGAGGAGTGCCACAAGTTGAGGATTCCGAAACGGAACGAGGTCGTGACCGGATACAGCCGCGACGGTTTCCATTTTGACCGGCCGAATCGGACGCCGCTGTTCGGGGCGAACGAGGAACGGGGCGCCTGGAACTGGGGAAACGTGCAGTCCGTGGGCGGGGGCTGCATCGTCGTCGGGAATGAACTTTATCTTTACTACAACGGCGTAGGCCGTGCGGAGAACGGTGGAAAAAGTGGCCGCACCACGGGGCTGGCGGTTCTGCGGCGCGACGGATTTGCCTCCATGGGATCGAATCGAGATGAGGGGAGTTTGACCACGCGCCCGGTGCGGTTCAGCGGAAAGAATCTGTTCGTCAACGCGGATTGCAGCCAAGGCGAGTTGCGGGTCGAGGTTCTTGATGGGAACGGAGATGTTATCGCTCCCTTTTCGAAAGAGAATTGCGAGGTGATTCGGAGCGATGAGACGTTGTGCCGGGTGAATTGGGAAGGGGCAGCGGATCTTGCGAGATTGGCGGGCGAACCGGTGAGGTTCAGGTTTTATCTCAGGTTGGGCGAGTTGTACGCATTTTGGGTAAGCCCGGATGAGTCGGGGGCGAGTAATGGGTATGTCGGCGCGGGCGGACCCGGTTATAGAGGATTTGCGGATACGGTCAACGAAACAATCGATCCCTAGGTAGGAACAATCAATGAAGACAACGATTATGGCGTTGACGGATGAACAAAAGCGGGAATTCGACGAGAACGGTTATGTCATCGTCCGGAACCTCCTCACCCATGAGGAGGTGGAGGCGGTCGGGAAACGCGCCGACCAGATTGCCATGGGCGAGATCGCGCAGTCGGCGTCTGCCGTCCAAGTCGAACCGACAATTCAACGCAATGAAGAGACGGCAAAATCGGAACTCGAATCTGTCCGCAAGCTAAGCAGCGCGGCGCGCACGGACTCAATCCTGCACGCGCACGCGACGAATCCCAAAATCTTGGACATCTTGGAAGGCTTAATCGGTTCCGATATCAAACTATTCGACGATCAATTGTTCATGAAATCGTCCGCACACGGATCGCGCAAGAATTATCACCAGGATTCCAATTCGAGTATGATGTCAAAGTATGTACCCCATAGTCTCGTGAGTTGCTGGGCGGCATTGGATGACGCGACCGTAGACAACGGTTGTCTGTGGTTCATTCCTTGGAGTCACAAATGGGGACGCATCCCTGTTGAACGTGAGCGGGAGATTGAAAAGCAGGCGCTTGCCGATGCGTTGGTAAACGAGGTGCCTATTGAACTCAAAGCCGGCGATTGTAGTTTTCATCACAGTCTTCTGATGCATTGCAGTCGAGCCAATCGTTCGACTTCCCGAAGGAGGGGTTACGCCACGCAATACATGAGTGCGAAAACCAAGTTTTCTGGTGAAGGCACTCCGTATAGAACCGATTTCCTTTTGCTGCGCGGCGAAGAATATCCGGGTTGCGTTTAGGGGCTGTTATTGGAGTTGGGGTTCGCGGGAATCAAGTAAGTGAATAACAATCAATTGACCAAATAGGGAACGCGACAGAAAGCCCTGCCAATATCAGCTCGCTCAAACGTCCGTCAGTGCATATGATGTTTCAATTGTTTTGTAAAGCCCCAGAGGGGCGGAAGGTATGTAGTAACACAGGTCCCCCGTATTCCAAAGCCCCAGAGGGGCAACAGGTGAGAAAGTTTCTTAAGAAAATCCACTATGGCAGATACGTACACGCAGATTTACCTGCACATTATATTCGCGGTCAAAGGAAGACAAAGTCTCATTCCAAAACAGCACAGAGAAGCGTTGCACCAATACATCACTCGCATCATCACCAACAAGGGGCAAACGGTAATCCGGATAAACTCAATGCCTGATCATATTCATATCCTTGTGGGCATGGTTCCAGACATAGCGCTATCTGATTTGGTGAGAGACATCGAGGCAAATTCGTCAAAATTCATCAACAGGAAGGGATGGATTGTCGGACGATTTGAATGGCAGGCGGGTTTTGCGGCGTTCTCCTATTCACATTCTCAGCTAAGTGGTGTTGTCCGTTATATCAAAAATCAGGAGAAACATCATTCTCATTAGACGTTCAAAGAGGAATATCTTGAGTTTCTCGAGCGTTTTGATGTCCCCTATAATCCGAAATACATTTTTGATGCAGATGACGCATCCGACATGTGACTCACCTGTCGCCCCTCTGGGGCTTTGGCGTGTGAGGGATTCGTGGTTACTATACACCTTTCGCCCTTCTAGGGCTATCAAAGGCACGTGGGCATGGGATGCTCATCGTACTCACGGTTCATTCGCTCCCATTTGATTCCTACAACTGATACATCGAACCGAAAAAAGGAGGCATTGATTATGGCACTGACAGATGAACAAAAGCAGCATTTTGACGAGAACGGTTATATTATCGTTCGGGAGCTTCTCACCGACGAGGAGGTACGCGCGGTCGGGCAACGAGCCGATCAGATTGCCGTGGGTGAGGTCGTCCCGGAACCGGGGTTCGGCCGCCAAGTTGAACCGGCAATTCAACGCGAAGAGGTGGAGGCGAAATCGACACTTGAATCCATACGCAAACTCGGCGGCTTGGTTCGCACCGATCCGGTCATGTATGCGCACGCGACCAACCCGAAAATCTTGGATGTCTTGGAAGACCTCGTCGGTCCCGATATCAAGCTGTTTGGTGATCAACTGTTTATGAAATCGTCCGCGCACGGATCGCGCAAGAATTATCACCAAGATTCCAATTCGTGGAGACCGTACGTGCCATATAGCCTCGTGAGTTGCTGGGCGGCATTGGACGACGCGACGATCGAAAACGGTTGTCTATGGTTTATTCCCGGGAGTCACAAGTGGGGGCTGCTCGACGTTGAACGTGAGCGAGAGATTGAGAAGCAGGCGCTTGCGGGGCCGCTGGAGAATGAGGTGCCGATTGAACTGAAAGCCGGCGATTGCAGTTTTCATCACAGCCTTACGTTGCACTGTAGCCACACCAATCGATCAAAAACCCGGCGTCGAGGTTATGCCACGCACTACATGAGTTCGAAGACGAAGTGTACGGGTGAAGGCGCTGCGACCAAGTCCAATAAACATATGTTGCTGCGAGGTCGGGAATATCCGGGATGTGTTTAGACGGGTTGAACAGTTCGCAGGTCGGGCTAGATGAAGATTAAGTATTTAAATCGGTAATTCCAGTTTTCCCTAAACTCGGTAGGTGCGGTTTCCTAACCGCACCGAGCATCGGTAGGATATTACCGAATTATTTTTTTAACTTCATGAAGCCCGACCCCACGGGAGAGGGTGGCAAAAACTGCGCCGGGAGGGAGGCAGGAAGATGTCCCAAGACAATCATCAACAGGATCTGGCAACACAGATTAAGGAATACCATCAAATCGGTGAATTTGACAAAGCTTTGGAGATTAGCGCGGGTGCGTTGAATTCAAATCCGGTGGACTTGGAAGCTTACGGTTCTCGCTGGAAGTTGGTGGCCGACATGTTTCCGGAGGAGGAGGCAAAAGGGAAGATTCGACCTGAAATCGAATCACTGCTGCGGACAAACAACGAAACCCCGGAACTGTTGGAGGCTGCTTACTGGGGCTATAGACGCCTTCCGGGCGACGCGGCGAACCTCCCGGCGGAATTGCTCGACAAGATGCTGCAATTCCCCGGAACCAAAGTTTATCAGAGCGCTTTGTTCGGGTTAGCCGACCAAAGCCAAGGGGTGCATGAAAAATGGCACTATTATCAGCGCATTGTCGACGAATGTTCTGCTTCGGATGTACCGGGATTATCATGGTATTTGTTGGGGCATGAACACCTGCTGTGGTTAGCCGAGGATGACAGGTCCCTAATAGGCGACGACCAGCTTGATGTACTCCTCGACCGGTATTTGGATGCACACCGTTCCTATTGCCAAGATACACAGCAGTGGCTTGGTTGGGCGTATACCGAAGCAGTAAAATTGCGGCTCAAGTTTAACGCACGTCTGGAGAAGGCATTGGACATATTGGAGCGCGCCGAAGTCAGATTAGGCGACGAAGAGGAACAGAAGTGGCTTGTAGAGCACAATGAGAGTTCCGTGGAAGAAGCGCTAACGAAAATCTCCCGCTTGCGCAGCGAGGTCTTTCTCCGGCAGGAACGATGGAGAGAGGCGCATGACGGTCTTCACGCGAACGCGCCGGATTTCTTGGAATCACTTGCATCAAGGTTCAACGAGAGCGCCGTCAATTTCTTCTGGATGTTGGGCAGATCAGCGGAAGGAATTGGAGAGTTGGAGACCGCCATACGCTGCTATTCCGATGCACACTTTGCCCCCACCCCTCACGCGGAGAGTCGAGCGGGATTGGAACGCGTCTATCATCAGATGGAGCGGGGAAATGCCGATACCTTCGACGATTTTCTCGAAGAGGTGGAAACAGAATACCGAATCCGAGAAGACGCCGACCGGGAAGAAATCCGTCAGAAATTTATTAAGAACACGCTCAACAAGAAGGCAACCGACTTTTCTTTAGAAACATTGGAAGGAGAGGTTTTCACGCTGTCGGCAATGCGAGGAAAGGTCCTATTGCTTGACGTTGGCGCTTCGTGGTGCGGGCCATGCAACGACGCAATTCCGCAAATCAAGACAATCTATGATCAATTCAACAAAGTTGACAACGTCGCTATCTGGGGAATCAACGATGGTGAAACCCCTGAACAGGTGCAGAGATTCTTGGAGGAATATCAGCCGCCGTGGCCAATCCTGCTCGATCGGCGAAAGCAAGTAAGGAAGGCTTATCAGATTCGTGGGATACCATTTTTCATCCTGATTGATAAGGCGGGGAATTGGCAATATAGTTTTATAGGCTGCAACCTCATCGGCGGTCAGCCACTAATCTGGCTGATTGAAGAACTCCTCAAAGAGTGACACTTTGAGGTGAATTTTTTACAATCTGACGTAGCGAGAGGTTTGAGTATGAGCCACATAACAAATGTTCAGGATCCAAATTTTCCACTTATCCAACTACCGACGCAATTCCGCGCCCAGCGGCACACAATGGTGGATAGGCAAGCGGGGATAGGGGAATCCGTAGAGGTATTCCGGGCGCAGGGACCCGGGTGCATCAGACACATTTGGATTGTCCCCAATCCGATCTCGGATACGCGATTTACCCCAGATTATATCGACAATTCCAACACCAATGCCATCATCAAAATCTACGTCGATGACGACCCACGCCCGTTAGTCAACATGGATCTGAAGCGGCTGTGCGGTGTGCTGCTCGATCAATCGCCGTATCGTGTGGACAACGCCGGGTTCGCGGTCTTGCCCAGAAAAATGGGGTCGGTGCACGGCGACTGTTTCAACATCTATTTGCCGATCCCTTTTGCCAAATCCTGCCGAATTACGATGGAGCCGCTGATGGATCAGTGCATCCGCATTATGGCTGATTGGCAACAGTTCCCCGAGGGGACGGACATCACGCCTTACCGTTTGCACGCGGTATACAGAAGCGAATATCCAGCGAGCCACCACTCATCCTTTCTAATGGCTGATTTATCCGGAAAAGGCTTCGTCGCGGGGGTCGTCAAAGGCATCCGTCAACGCGAGCACACCGACATGATTTATCATACCGGCGGGCAGGTGTGGATGATTGACGGAGAGAGCGATCCCCATGTCATGAGGGGAATCAACGAGGAGGATGATTTCGCGTTCGGCTGGGGATACCACGAGGTGATGACACGCTGGATCGGCTGCCCCTATCACCGCTATGCCAATCGAACCGACCAAGACGGGGTGATTTACCGGTTCTTCGGCTTGAATTCGGTGACGTTCGACTCCTCGCTGCTGCTCCGCTGCGGATCTCGCGCGGATGACACGGAGACCGTGGTGTACTACTATCGGGTGCTGGAAAGCCAAGCGCCTCCGGTCACTTCGCCCGAAACGTGGGAGATGGCGGGCGCGTTCGGGTGCACCAATCACGAAGAATTCTTGCGGCCGGAGATTCCGGAGCAGATAGCGGCGCCTTGGTTGGGACAGTTCAAAGACGATGAAGTGGAATTCTCCGTACACTCCGCGAAATCGGAACACACATGGATTGACTTCTCAACTTACTGCCGTACCGGCTCTCAGGGTCAATTGGATCGTTCCGCCTATGCCCGCACAACAATTGAGTCCGAGGATGAGAGGTCGGTTCAAATTCGGTTGGGTTTCGACGATTGGCTGAGCGTGTGGCTAAACGGCGAGAACTTGGGATCGTTCCGACACGACCACGGTTTCGCAGCGATTAACGTCCCCGCGCGTTTGAAGAAGGGAGAAAACAAGCTGATGGTCAAGCTCAGCAACTTTGAGAACATCACGCACGGGGGCTGGGCGATGAGTTGCTCGATAGAGAACCTGGACTAAGATTTGTTGTAATTTCACCATAATCGGATAATCCGGAGGAGCGCGCTCACGCATAGTGTTTCTTAGGGGTTGGGATCAAGCGAACGGATAGTGAGTGATCAACTGAGTGGATAACGAAGGCGATAGTAGATCCTGATAGAAATCCAGCAAGTGAGTGAATAGCGAACGATCAACTGAGTGGATAGTGAAGGCGATAGAGATCCCGTAGGACTTCCATCAAGATCCCATTGGGACCGCGATAGTAAGTCCTGATAAAGATCCTTCCCAACCTCTAACTCACACATCGAGCACGGATTCGGAATTCTTTAGGTCGGTTTCCCAAAATCAACGTTTTGGTGTCGAGGTACGAATGTCGACCTACTATCTACACTCAACCCGTACGGATTGAGTCTGCTAACCTGCATCGTTCGATGCAGGACGGGAATCTCTATAGATCAACTGAGCGTAGGCGATAGAAAATCTTACTTCCTATGAGATTACTATCGCGTTAAGATCTCTATGCCGCTCGCTATCCACCTGCGTGATCCTATCCGGTCTTTTAATCTCCCTTTATCACACGCCGCAAAGCTCCTCGCAATCTGATGTATTGACGCGCATTTTTTGAACTCGAAAGGTGTCGTATGAGCCACCCTATGAACTTACCGGATCCAAATTTTCCATTTATCCAACTACCGACGCAATTCCATTCCCGGCGGCAAACGTTGAGGGATAGGAAAGTGGCGGTCGGAGAAACCAAAGAGGTATTCCGGGCACGGGGACCCGGTTGCGTCAGGCACATTTGGATTTCCCCGAATCCGACCGACCGTCCGCGTACTACCGACGATGTTAAAGACAACTCCGACGTCAATTCCGTCATCAAAATCTACGTCGATGACGACCCGCGCCCGTTAGTCAACATGGATCTGAAGCGGCTGTGCGGTGTTTTGCTCGATCAATCTCCGTATCGTGTGGTCAACGCCGGGTTCGCGGTCTTGACCCGACGATTGGGGTCGGTACACGGTGACAGCTTCAACATATATCTGCCGATTCCGTTCGCCAAATCGTGCCGTATCACGATGGAGCCGATGACTGATCAGTTCATTCGCTTTATGGCGGACTGGCAGCAGTACCCCGAGGGGACCGACATCACCCCTTACCGTTTGCAGGCAGTATACAGAAGCGAGTCCCCCGCGAGTCATCATTCCTCCTACCTCATGGCTGACGTATCCGGAAAGGGGTTCGTCGCGGGCATCGTCAAGGGCATTCGACAACGCGACTACAGCGACGTGATTTTTCACACCGGCGGACAGGTGTGGATGATTGATGGGGAGACCGACCCCCACGTCATCAGGGGGTATAACGAGGAGGATGATTTCGGATTATGTTTTGGCTATCACGAGGTGATGACGCGCTGGATCGGTTGCACGTATCTCCGCTATGGGTCCGAATACGACCAAGACGGGGTCGTCTACCGTTTCTTCGGCACGGATCCTGTGAGGTTCGACTCCTCGCTGCTGCTGCGCTGCGGGTCCCGCGCGGACGACACGGAGACCGTGGTGTACTACTACCGGGTGCCAGAGAGCCAAGCGCATCCGGTCACATCGCCCGAACCATGGGAAATTGCGGGACCTTTTGAATGCGGAAACTACGAACAGTTCCTGCAATCGGAGATCCCGGAGGAGGCAACAGGCGCTTGGACGGACCGGTTCCAAGAGGCGGCGTTCTCGGTACACTCCGCTCCAGCGGAACACACCTGGATTGACTTTTCAACCTACTGCCGATCCGGCTTCCAGGACCAATTGGATCGTTCCGCCTATGCCCGCACAACTATTGAGTCCGGCGAGGAGCGTTCGGTCGAAGTTCGGATTGGTTTCGACGATTGGTTGACAATATGGCTAAACGGCGAGAGCCTTGGAACGTTTCGCCATGACCACGATTTCGCGACGATTAACGTGCCCGCTCGGTTAAAGAGGGGCGTTAATGAGCTGATGGTCAAGCTTAGCAACTTTGAGAACGTCACGCATGGGTGCTGGGCGATGAGTTGTTCAATAGATGAGACGGACTAGCAATTCCGTAAAGGAAAGGATAAGGCGGAGCAAACCATGGGAACACGATTGGAAGGTAAAGTAGCCATCATCACCGGCGCAACGCTGGGACTCGGAAAAGCGGCGGCGTTGCTGTTCGCGGGGGAGGGTGCTTCGGTTGCCATCTGCGACCGGGGCAGGACACCGGAAAACGCCCAGAAGGTGCTCGACGCGGCGGAAGGGCTGCCCGGCGAGGTCGTCTACAAGAGGTGCGATGTCATGAATAAAGATGACATTGCCGCGCTGGTGGAATTCACGCGGGCGCGTTACGGGCGCATCGACGTGATGGTGAACAACGCCATTATCGACAATCCCGGCGGGAAACTGGAGGAGGTCACGGTCGAAGATTGGGAGGACGGGCTGTTCTGTCATCTGACGGCGCCGCTGCTTTTCTGCAAGTTGGTGGTGCCGTTGATGATTGAGCAGGGCGGCGGGAGCATTATAAACGTCTCATCTGGCAACGCGATGTTTGGCAGCCCCAGTATATCGTCGTACGGTCCCGCCAAGGCGGGCATGATTAACTTCACGCAGAGTTTGGCGGTCACCTACGGTCCATACGGGATCCGCGCCAACGCACTGACGCCCGCACGAATGCTCACCGAGAAAAAACTCGACATGCTTGAGGGCAACCCGGCAGAGGTCAGACGACAGAAATTTCTCTATCCGCGGGGAAATCCGGCGCAGCCGGAAGAGGTAGCGGAGGTCATGCTGTTCCTGGCGTCGGATGAGTCGTCCGCCATCACCGGACACAGCTTGGTTGCGGATTGCGGGGCGTCCGCGTTCAATCCGCTGAGCATTCCGGGGCGGCTGGAACGGAATATCCGAGACGAGTTGGAAGCCCAAGGCTCCGAATGGATTCATGGCGAGGAGTAGGACAAATGGAGAAATCGATGAACTTTCGACGGAAAATCACACTATATTTTTTGCTTTACATCACTCTGTGCAGTTTTGCATTCGGCCAAGTCGTCAACATTCCCGACCCGAACCTCAGGCACGCCATTAGAGAGGCACTCAATCTGCCTGCTGGTGCGCTAATCACGCAAGCGGACATGCGACAGTTAAAGGAGTTCGGGGGGTTGCGGCTGGGAATCACATCCTTGAAAGGCTTGGAGTTTGCTACGGAACTTGAGCGGTTAGGGATTCCTCGTAGTCCAATAACCGATTTAACGCCAATTTCCCAGTTGGTCAAATTAAAATATTTGGATGCAAGCGGCTGTAAAATCGGTGACATTAGTCCGTTGGCTAATCTCAAACAGCTTGTCTATCTAAATTTGGAAAAGAATCGGATACATGATGTTAGCCCACTGGCGGGATTAGCTAACTTACGAACTTTATACATTCAAAATAATCCGGTTCTAGACTTTAGGCCACTGGACAATCTTCGTCTCACTACATTTGAATACGATGAGGTATGCGAAATGGATCCGCTGCCCCTTGAACCGCGATTGGCAAATCGAAGTTATCCAAATATAATGGCGGCAGAATATTTGGTAGGAGCCGATTCGCGTGTCGATTTGATGTTTGGCGGCGGCTATATGCATATGGAGTTACGCGCTGACGGGATACTAGTTGGCGAATTAGAAAAAGCGGTACGTCAACGCGATAATCTCATAGCAGCTAATCCCAATGCGGTGTTTTTAATTGTTATTCCGATGAGGAGCGCCGGTATTGGTTATTTCCCCGATGATTCGCCATACTGGGTTCGGGATTCCGCCGGTGAAATTGTGCCCGCAGTGGAGGATGGTGTCCCACGTGGACGTTTTATAGATTTTACGCACCCACATGTGCAAGATTTGATTGTTAAACAAGCCATAGCGGTTTCTAAATGCGGTTTATTTGATGGCATAGTATTCGACTGGTGGAGAGATAAAGGACATGATGTGTTTCCTGGCGATTTGGTAAGTCCCGATAAGCAATTTGAGGCTCGAATAAATATCCTTTGGCGTATTCGCGCTCAGGTGCGTCCAAACTTTTTGATTCAAGTGAATTCGAATTGGCGAAAATTGCCGCACACTGGCCAATACATCAACGGGCTCTCAATGGAAGTTGGGTTGCCTGCTTGGGGCAGAACAGAAGAGGAACGTGAAATAATACTGAATCGTACAGAAGATACTCTGGCATGGGCGGAGGAACATTTGAGAGAACCGCGTATTAACGGGGTGGCAGGTGGAGTGCGTCCTCCAGAACCGACACATAGCCCGTTCAACCGTCGCTGGATGCGCGTACTAACAACCTTAAGCCTGACTTTTGCCGACGGGTATTCGGTCACGCAATTGGCGTATGAACGGTTTGACGAGCGGCATTGGTACGACTTTTGGAAAGCGGATCTGGGTCAACCCGTGGGCGCGAAGAGGCAACTGTACGACAACCGCGAAGGTCTGTATATCCGCGAGTTCACGAACGGGTGGGCAGTGTACAACCACAGCGGTTCTGAGCAGGAGATAACCTTGCCGGAACTTGCCGTGGGAGTGGCGAGCCGTTTGGAGAGGACGACGCACACGCTATCTAACCTGGACGGGGAGATGTATCTCAGAAAGACGACGGGGGTCAATGGAAATGACATTTACATTGCTGAACCTATCAACGCCGTCTCCGGTGCGACGCTCCTCTTGGATGCCTCAAACAATCCGGGGACTGCGCCTTCATGGGTTAATCTGGGTACCGCGGGCGGAACACTTTCAATTTCTGAAAGGCATCCAAGGGTTGAAGAGGGTGAAATAGAGATTCCGTCCATCGGTTTCAGCGGGCGACGCACATATTACACGGCTGTGGCGGCACGTCAAACCTTTGGAGGATCCGTTCACACAAATCCCCAACTCTACTTGGGAGATTGGACGCTTGAATTCCTTTGCAAGCGCAACGGCAATCGCTTCGCTCAAGAACATCAATTTGCCGGTTTCCAAAACAGCCCTAGAGAGGGGGTTCAAGGGATTCGCTTATGGTTGCCGGACGACGGTCAAGAACTCAGCATGTCCCTCCACGCCAACAGCTTAAAACAGCCCGAACGCGCACTGAATATTATCTTGGAGGAAAATATCTGGACTTGGGTGACGATTGTTTCCATAAACGGTGAGTCAATCAACGCATATCAAGACGGCGTGAAAGTTAGCCGACATCCGGGAGTACATTTCGACGCGACTGTACCACTAAACGACATTTCCATCGGCGCGAATTCGTATGAGGACCGAAACCGGAACTTCAACGGCTCATTTTCTATTGTGCGTGTGTATGACAGGGCGCTAAGGCCAGACGAGATTCTGCAAAATATCGGCGCGACCGTGATTCCGATGACCAACCCCGCCGATGTCAACGACGATGGGGAGGTGGATATTTTGGATTTGGTGGCGATTGCTGCAAACTTTAAGCAGACAGGGGAGAATGATGCCGATGTGAACGGGGACGGCGTGGTGAATATCCTTGACCTCGTTCAGGTTGCCGGGGCAATCGGAGGTGGTGCCGCCGCGCCTTCGCCATATTCCCTAGACCCGTCGATTATTAGCGCCGCGGATGTTGAGAGATGGCTTGCACAGGCACAGGGTTTAGGCGTCGGCGATGCGCATATTCAACGGGGAATCCGCTTCCTTGAAGGTTTGCTTGCAGCGTTGACCCCGAAAGAAACGATGCTGTTGCCGAATTACCCGAACCCCTTCAATCCGGAGACGTGGATACCGTATCATCTCGCGCGAAAAGCGGAGGTGGCAATTACGATTCATGACACAAAGGGGACGCTGGTTCGGCAGTTGGCGCTCGGGAATCAGACGGCGGGGCATTACGCGGCGCGTGGAAAGGCGGCGTATTGGGACGGACGGAACGAACGCGGGGAAGCGGTGGCGAGCGGGATTTATATCTATCAATTCCGGGCGGGTGACTATGCGGCGTCACGGCGGATGGTGATTGTGAAGTAGAAAGAGGAGATTTACCGGTTACTGACCCCCAGAAGATTATTATGGTACATACCCCCATATTTCAACCTTACGAATTTGGCGAGAAAGAGAAAGCCCTACTGGACACAGATGGGCACATTCTCCTGCCCGGCATTCTGACACCGGAGACTTGTGAGCGGCTAATGTCCGCGTTTCGGAAAATTCTAGATTTGACCCCGTCCAGTGCCGAAAGTCACAAGCCCACCCACTATGCGGCGGAGTATGACTCCTATCTGGAGAGCCTAATCTCGCATCCACAGATGCTCGATTTGGCACGGAGAGTTCTCGGCAAAGAGATTCGATTCGACCACTGTGTAACGATCATCCGCCCTGGCGGCAACGGAGGCACCGGTTGGCACAGTCACGAATACGCCGAGGACGATCCGAGCTTGGGCTTTGTGCGCATCTTTTTCTACGTCAGCGGGTTCGAGGTTGACGACGGCGGTTTGAAAGCGGTGCCGGGCAGCCACCACTACCGCGACGCGAATATCAAAGCGGACACAGACAGTGCGCTCAAGACGGGTTGGATGGCGGGAAAGACACACCCCATGACGGGCGAACCGCTGGAAATACAAGACCTGTCTGCGCCGGCGGGAACGGTCGTCTTGATGTGGACGCACGCCGCGCACGCGGTCACTCCGAGACGCGCAAACAGCGATACACGATGGGCGCTGGTATACGCCTACCGAAATCCGGGCAAGCCCTCTCGGGCGCGTTGGCTTACGCCGGAATTTGAACGAAAACGGATTCCCGGCGCCGAGGGGCTGATGACCCTCTATTGAGCCATGTAGGTTGGGATCAACCGAGCGTATAGCGAGGGCGATAGGAAACCCAAGGCGATGGAGATACTCTCCCCGTCGGGAGCGCCGATGCAATCATCTCATCCTCTCTCTGTAGGAGATCAAGCGAGTGAATAACGAGTGCGATGGAGACACCTTTTCAGCCGTACTCAGAATCCGAACCTTCCGCAATGTATAACAATTATTGGTCTCACAACAACAATAAGGAGCGACACCAATGGCTGACCCAAAGATAACGAAGATTGAAGTCGTGGTTTACGAACACGAGATCCAGGACATGGGGACCGATTACAACGGGTTCAACACGGTTTACGAAAAGGGGAGTGTCCTTAAGATGCACCCCTCAATTCTTCGGATTCATACGAACACCGGTATCACCGGCGAATCGGACGGCGGGCGGCTGTCAGATAGCGTCGTGCAGTATTTACTGGGAAAAAACCCGTTCCATCGAGAGGGAATTTACAACGACCTGAAACGCGGGCTGCGCCACACGGACCGCACGGCTATCAGTTCGGTCGATGTGGCGTTGTGGGATTTTGCGGGCAAGGCGCACGGCGCACCGATTTACCAACTTCTCGGCGGTTACAAGGAAACCATCCCCGCCTACGCAAGCACCTATCACGGCGATGAGAACGGCGGGCTTAGCACGCCCAAAGACTTTGCCGATTTTGCGGAACAGTGCAGCGAGTTGGGATACCGCGCCTTCAAGATTCACGGCTGGGGAAATGCGCCGATTGAGCGCGAGGTGGCAAATGTGCTCGAGGTCGGGAAGCGCGTGGGGGATCGAATGGACCTGATGCTCGATCCGGCATGCGAATTGGAAACCTGGGCGGACGCGCTCAAGGTGGGCAAAGCGTGCGACGCGGCGAACTTTTTCTGGCTGGAAGACCCATATAAAGACGGCGGCGTGTCAATATTCGGACATCAGAAATTGCGCGAGTTCATCAACACCCCGATACTGCAGACGGAGCACGTTTTCGGTCTGGAGCATCACGTTGATTTTATCGCAAACGGCGGTACCGATTTCGTGCGCACCGGCACCTACGAAGACGGCGGGATTACCGGCGCCATGAAGGTGGCGCACGCGGCAGAGGGATTCGGCTTGGATGTCGAGTTCCACGGCGGAGGATTGGCGCATCGGCACTGCATCGCCGCCGTCCGCAACACGAACTACTACGAACTCGGACTGTTGAACCCCAAGATTCGCCAGACAAAACCCCCAATCCGACCGCCCGAATTTACGGACGAGCTTGAAAATATTGACGAAAACGGGCATGTGCCGGTACCGCAAGGTCCGGGGCTTGGCGTGGAGATGGATTGGGATTATATCGAGCATCACCGGGTTGACGGCGTTGTGTATGAGTGAGGGTGGAGGTTTGGTGCCGTTGAGCAGGGGCGGAGCAACCCCGCCCCTACGGTTAGGCATGCACCGGATTCGTAGGGGTTGGGTTTCCCAACCCGTCGGGCGAGGAAACCTCGCCCCTACGATTACGCTCACCTTCAACATTAATGCCACCAGCCCAAACGGACAACCACGGAGGGTTGTCCCTACAAGAATCCGGCCCCTATCCACTTGGTTGATCCCGGATTTACATTTGGGGTGAGACCTGCTATAATCCGTTTGAAGGCAGCGAAGATTAACACGATTTTCAATATGTCCGGGAGGAGCACTCATAATGAAGATATTGATTACCGGCGGGACAGGACGGATTGGGGCGAATCTCGCCAAACGTTTGCTGGAGAAGGGGCACGATATCCGTAGTTTCGTCTACCCCGCCGACGCCAGCCGTGCGCACAAACTTGACGAATACAATCGCGTCGAAACCGTTGTCGGCGACCTGCGAAACCTCGACGACGTGAAACGCGCCGTGGACGGCGTGGACGCCATCTATCATCTCGCCGCGGCATTCATGGGACCTTTTGACAACCTGCAATACCTAGACATCAACGGGATGGGGACGCTCAACATTTTGGAGTGTATTCGCACGGACCGTCCCAGTCTTCACCGCTTCGTTTACGCGTGCACGGAGGCGATCTATTGGCGTTTGGGGGAAAAGGGTCGCTATTTCGAGGAACCGATTACCGAGGACATGGTCAGCCGCTACAAAAATATGCCGTATTTCTTGACCAAGTGGATTGGCGAGGAGTTGAGTATGAGTTATCACATTCAGTACGGCGTGCCGACGACCGTTTTCCGTTTCGCCACCGTGATTGAGCCGGGCGAGTTTCTGAACGAAGACGGCTTGCCAAATCTTTTCCTATTCAGTCCGGTATACGATCGCGCCAAAAACGAAACGGGAGAGGACGCGGAAGAACAGGAGATGATCGAGACCCTCAAATCGCTATGGACGGGCGAGGAAAAGTTCCTGCTGACCCGCAACCCCAACGGGACGCCGTATAAACAGCAGTTTGCGGACGTGCGCGATATAGTGCAGGGGTTGGTTTTGGGGATTGAGAAGGACGAGGCGCTCGGCGAGGAGTTCACGCTTGGCGGGGCGGCGCTGTTTAAGTGGGAGGAGGATGTGCCCTACCTCTCTGAGCGGTACAATTTGGACTATGTCGATGCCAGAGTGTCGAGTTCAAACTACTTCGAGCTCGACCTCACCAAGATCAAGACGCTGCTGGGTTACCAACCGGAGCACGATTTGGAGAGCGTTTTGGATACCGCCGAGGCGATGCGGCGAGGCGAGGATGTAGACATTATTCCAACCGGGGTTCGATGGGGCAAGGCGTGATACGCAGAGGAGTTCACAAATGGGCATAAGCGCAGAAGATTATCCACGAGATATCAGAATCACGAAGATCGAACAGGTGAGGTTGGAGGTAGACCGCCCCGAAATCGGATCCAACTCTCGGGTGGAAGAGATAATCTATCCCGAGCCGAACTGGAAGTGGGAGGAAGGCGTCATCCGCATCCATAATAGCGACGGGACACTGGGATGGGGCGTCGGACGCGCGGATGTGGAAGTCGGCCGGCGCGCCCTGAACCGCAGCCCTTTCGATCTGCTTGACCCGGAGAGGGGCGTCTCCGACGAATTCAGAGGACTTGAAAACGCGCTGTGGGACTCTATCGGCAAGATACTCGGTGTACCGGTGTACCGGCTCATCGGCGACCGGAGTTACGCGGACTGGCTGCCGGTGTACGACAGCACCATCTACTTCAACGATCTCCTTTACGACACGAAAGAGGCGGGGCTGAAACGCATAGCGGAGGATGCGGAAAGCAGCGTGAGGAACGGCTTTCGGGCGTGCAAGATGAAGATTGGGCGGGGTTGTTTACTCATGGAGCATGACGAGGGTTTGAAGCGGGACATCGAGGTTGTCAAAATCATGCGCAGGATTACGGGTGACGATTTCACTATCCACGTCGATGCGAATAACGGTTACACGTATGACGAAACCGTCGCCTTCCTTGATGCGACAAGCGATGTGGGCGTTTTCTGGATAGAGGAGATGTTTGAGGAAGAGGTCGAGGCGTACCGAAATCTGAAAGCGGCTATTAAAGAAAGAAACCTGAAGACGTTTATCGCTGACGGCGAGTCGCGGTCACGCGAACCGCTTGAGTTCTATACCCCGTTCTTTGAAGAAGGCGTACTGGATGTAATACAGCACGACATTCGTGCGCTTGGCATCACCGGCTGGCGGCGACTTTCCGAGATGGCGGTCGAATACGGCGTGAAGTGCGCGCCGCACAACTGGTCGTCGCTGCTCGGGCTGTTTCTGAGTTTTCAGCTTGGCAAGGCGATTCCGAACTTCCTCTACGGGGAGTGCGCAACCCTCACCAGCGATGTGGTTGATACGTCGGGATATGTCTTCAAGGATGGCGCTTTCAGCGTTCCCGATACGCCGGGTCTTGGATTGGAGTTGAACCAGCGGGTTTATGACGGGCAGTACGCCGGTCGCGAGGCGTGGGTGGTGGAGCGTTGAGAATTGAATGGATGGCGCGGATGATGAATTGGCTGGTGTGCTGCGATAGAGTACAATTGTATGGTGAGATCAACCGACTGATTAAGGAATACGATAGAGATCCCATAGAGATCTCGGAGGTATATAGCATGCCATTATCCCTGTCGGAATAATTCATTCCGCAAATAGCACGTTCTTGACGGAGTCCCTTTCCTCGATCCAGAGGATCGAAATGTTAATAGAACGCGACATGTCCAGATTCCCGCGCTCCAGCGGAGCGCAATGTGGAATCTCACGTGTTAGAAACACCAGAACCCCGTGCACCGTAGCCCCAGCGGGGATCAAGCGAACGGATAGTGAGTGCGATAGAGATCCCATAGGTAGGCAGATGACAAATATAAAAAAATGCGAAAAAACTTCCTACAAATGACCAGAATTGCTTTGCTATCGATTATTCCAACAGGCTCTAAAAGAATCCGCGGATTAGATTTGGCTAAGTGGTATCTCTCGTAGAGTCGGGCTAGAAACCCGACCTACAGAGTTTGTAGATCGAGTTTCTTGTGTTGTACAGGCAGGTTAGAAACTCACCCTACCACGGTTGTGTAACAAGCCCCTTGTGCTAGTCCCGTAAGCCTTAAATACTCAGCGAAAAACAACGAAAAGAAGGAGGTAACTTCATGGAATATCTTCAGAAATCAATTTTAATTCTAGGGTTAACGTTTCTCCTAGTCACTCCTTCTACGCCAGATTCTCATCCACAGGAAGTTGATTCAGCGTATGTCATTGACGGGATTCGACATCATCTGTCTCTATTGCAATCTGGACAGGTACGAATCGAGAAAAGACGATACTATACAGAATATGGTGAACGAAGTATGCTTCATGAACAGGAAGCGCTGAGAAAAGTCAACGCGACGATGGCTCTGAACCAAGATAATCAGGATGCGCTATTTATTTTTGATCGTCGCAAGATCTATTTTGAGGTTCAACACATCGGGTCTAGCCTTTCCGAGCCTTACATTCCTGGTATCACGCCGAGTTTGCCCGACAAATGTAGTGAAAGCTTGTTCTTCAATGGAGAAATCACGACACACGTCCAAGATAATCTTACAGGTAATAGAAGACATCCCGTGTGGGCACATATCTTCCCGGGCTATCGACGCGATGAACTCGCAGCCCGTTCTTACCTTGATCCGCGGAAGTGGACAGATATGTTTTGGTATGTTTCCTTTGGAACGCACCTGGGTGAAAATGCACTTGGAGTTGATGGCAACCTTACGGAGAAGATGACAGATGTCGATTTCTCGCTGCTCGACATGCAACAAGTGAATGGCGCTGATTGCTATCAGCTTAAAGTAACTTTTACCAAGAACAAGGGACGGCACGTCTGGGAAATATCCGTAAATCCAGATAAAGGATTTTGGCCCGAACAGATTGAATTTTACGACTTTTTTTCGAAAACCACAGAGCGGACGCTTATTCGCAGAGCAATATACCACCTAATGCAATCACCCAAGGGAATTTGGCATCCGGAGAAGATTGTCTATATCTTCTATGAAGATGGTATACCTGCGTGGGAGGATCATGTGCGCTTTTTTGATTTCGACATAAATGTTGACGTGTCGGATAAGTTGCACCTTCACATTCCTTCCGGAACTCCTATTGTAGATCATCGTCTTGGCGAAGGGCAGCCCAAAGTGTTAGCTCCTTAATAAGCCCGAGAACGCAACAAAGCGGCGGTACGACGTATATTTCGTGGAAAAAAGGCTGGTGCACAATGCGCACCTTACAACTTCTAATCGCTTTCGGCGGGGCGTCCCGATAGACGCATAACATAACCAAAATGTTACTCAGGAGATTAAAGGAGGCGGGGTTTATGGTAGGTGCAATCCTCACGTGGGCGAGCGCCGCATGCGGAGAGGAGCTACTTCCAATCGGTCTGCAGAAGCAACTGTTGGTGGATGACTACGTCATCTCCGAAAAGCGGAATGTCACCCGATCGCTGGGAAGAGTGACAAAGCACGGCGTCGTCCTTGAACCCTCTCTTCCCACTGATTATGACGACAACGATCCGCGCGCCAATCCGGTGTCGCTGGATTTCGGATTCATGACGTCCGTCCTCTGGAACGAGGATGCGGAGAAATTCCAGATGTGGTATATGGCGTGGCGCCACGCCGGCACCGGCTACGCCGAATCCACGGACGGAATCCACTGGACGAAACCGTTGGTCGGCGTGGGCGCCACCGATGACGAACCGGGCAACATCATCAAACGTGCCCAATCCTTTAGTTGCTCGATTGACCCCACCGTGCCGTGGGGGTACCCCGAAAAGTTCAAGGCTGGCATGGACAGCAACTTGGACGAGGTGGCTCAGGCGGTTCTGGCGCATTCGGCGGACGGAATTCACTGGATCGACTACAACAACGGCGCGCCGGTCACGGGAAGAGCGGCGGATTTTGACAACCAAATCCTGTGGGACCCCATCAAAGGCAAATACCGCCTTGTCACCCGCACCGACATGGGCGCCATCGGTGGAGCGAAAGAGTTTCGAGCGTTCCGCATTATGTATCACCGCACGAATGACCTGATGAACGATCTCGCCAACTGGGAGACGGTAGCCGACCAAATTGTGGTTGAAGATCCCAAAGGGGAACTCACTCCGGATGGCGTGCCCCGTCTGCAATTTCACTGGGTGACGTGTTGGATTTACGAAGGGATTTACTTCAACCTGATAAGCCTCTACACGGAAGATCCGTTGGGCATGGATTCCCCGACGTGCGACGAGGCGATAGATTTCTATATCGGCACCGGTCGGGACGGCGTCAACTTCGATCGGAGCTGGATTTACGAGCGAAAACCCTTCATCCCGCGCGGGGGAGCCGGAGAGTTTGACCTTGACCGAGTCCTGCAAGCCTCGGAGATATTGACCGTCGGTGACGAGCACCGGATCTACTACACCGGCAGAAACGAACACCCGACTCCCGGCGTCTGCGAGAGCTGGCAGAGCAACCAGATCGGGCTGGCAACGCTACCGCTGGACAGATTTGTGTGCTTTGAGGCAGGCGACGAGTGGGGTCACGTTACGACCAAGCCGTTCAGACTCGACGGCGACACGCTCGAAGTCAACATCGACGCATCGGAGGGCGGGTTCCTCGTCGAAGTGCTCGACGCGGACCATCAGCCCTATGTGGATAGCGCGAAAAAACAGGAATTTGACTGGGACAACAATCGCATTTACAGGAACGTGGACGGCTTGCGGCTGCAGCCCCGCTGGAGGGGCGACCGCAATCTCGAATCGTTGGTGGGGAAAGTCGTCAGGCTCAGATTCCGTCTTCGCAATGCGAAACTGTACGCCTTCCAAATCAAATCTAAAGATTGAAGCCCTGCCAGACGTGAGAGAAATTGACGGTGATGTTCACTCGACGAGAACTGCTAAAATCCCTTGGAGGTGCAGCTATGGCATCAGCGCTTGCGCCGTACTCTGCGGCGGCTGGTGGTGAGAAGCATGACAAACCGAACATCGTTCTTATCGTCGCGGACGACATGGGATGGTCGGACGCGGGATGCTACGGCGGTGAGATAAACACACCGAATATCGACAGCTTGGCCGCCGACGGGTTGCGATTCAGCCAGTTTTACGTGAATCCCGTGTGCGCGCCCTCGCGCGCGGCGTTGATGACCGGGCTGTATCCTCGCAATCACAACGGATCAACGAGTGTGCTAACTCCGAACATGGTGACCGCAGCGCAGGCATTGCGTTCCGCGGGTTATCGGACTTCGATCAGCGGTAAGTGGAATTGCCAGCGCCAAAAACCGGACACTCCCTTGGCGTGGGGATTCGAGGAGTTCTACGGCTTCCCCGATATGCCTTCGAACTACTTCAATCCGGCGCTTGAGGACATGAAATTCGGCGGTTTCCGCCCGCCGTTCGAGCATAACGGTGAAGAGATCTGGGAATTTCCGGACGATTTCTACGTGACCGACGCGATCAACGATCATGCGGTGGAGATGATCAAACGGTACAGCGAGGGATCGGAACCGTTCTTCGCTTATGTGGCGCATTTGGCGCCGCACAACCCCCTTCAAGCGCGTCCGGAAGATATTGAGCAATACCGCGGCAAATTCATGGGCGGCTGGGATGCGCTGCGCCGGGAGCGCCATCAACGCCAACTCGACATGGGATTGGTGCACCCGGAGTGGGGGATGCTCGATTACGGGAACATTACCAACACCAGTCCGTGGGTTGATACGGAACACAAGGAGTGGCAGGACCTGCGGATGGCGGTTTATGCCGCCATGATCGACAGCATGGATCAGGGGATTGGGCGCATTCTGCGCACACTCAAAGATTGTGGCGTGGATCGCAACACGATTGTGCTGTTCCTGTCTGACAACGGCGGCGATGCGGGCAACATGAGATGGGACAGCCCGGATATCGACCCCGGCGGCGTCGATACGTACTGCGCGGTCGGTCCCGAGTGGGGAGTCATGCACAACACGCCGTTTCGCGCTGCCAAAGCAGCGGTATATGAGGGCGGCATCGCCACACCGCTCATCGTGCGTTGGCACGATACGATCCGGAACGGCGGTGCGGTCACGAACCAAGTCGGTCATGTGATGGACCTTCTTCCTACGTTCTGCGATGTCGCCGGCATCGAGTATCCCGATGAATACAACGGAGAAGAGATTATCCCCTGCGAAGGATTGAGCCTACTTCCTATCCTTGAGGGGAAGCAGCGCGACGCATACGAATGGCTGTTCTGGGAGCATAACGACAAAAAGGCGGTACGCCACGGGGACTGGAAATTGGTGGGTAGCGGCGATCCTGCCAATTGGGAGTTGTACGATTTCGAATCCGACCGCACGGAACTGCGCAACCTGGCGGAGGAACACCCGGATCGTGTGAAGACGATGGCACAGGCATGGTCCGACTGGGCCGAGCGGACGAACGGATGAAAAATCAGTTTAACCGAAAGTTGGTAGGTAACGGTCAGCGCTGTCGTTGATTCGCTATGACGGGTTATCCCGTGCTTCTATCGAAAATCTGAACCCTAATCCATGCAATATCTTGCCCATTGTATTGAGTTGCGGGTTCCCGTTCTCGGAAAGAGCCCTATACAATCCCTCACGGGTTAGGTCGACACGATTAGCCAACTTTGACATGCCTCCCTGCGCTTCTGCCACATCACGCACCGCGAGAAGAAACGCCTCAATATCGTCGTCTTTCTCATAATTCTCAAGTGCAACCGAAAGGTATATCTTTGCGTCCTCCGGATCTCGCAATTGCTCAATATGTAAGTCTTTGAATCGTCTATAGTGACTCATGTTCCAACTCCCTCGCGCGATGTACTTTCCAGTCCGTTTTCGCCTTTTCTATGTCTTGGATTTGTGAGGTCTTATCGCCTCCTCGCAACAGTACAATAAAGATTCCATAGGAAATCCTACTCGTTACCCTCTCAGTTCATCGATCCCTGTTCGTTCCCTTCATCCCACCCCAAAAAGCAATAGTCCGAGTGATAAAAAGGCTCTTTTATACAAATACACGTGGCAGCAAGGGATTTATGCGGGTGACTATCTCGTAAACAACCGTATCAATCTTTTCCGCCAGTTCTTCGGCGGTAATCTCTTCCTCGCCAGCTTTCCCGAGGAGCACCACCTCATCGCCAACACGCGCACCCGGAACGCCTGACACGTTTATAACGGTTTGGTTCATACACACACGCCCCGCGACGGGGCAGCGTTTCCCGCGAACTAGCACGTCGGCTTTGTTTGATAACCCCCGGTCATACCCGTCGAAATGACCTATCGGCAGAATCGCCAAGGTTTCATCACCCTTTGTGCGATAAATTCCGCCGTAACTCACAAGTGACCCTTCGGGCACGCGTTTGACCTGCATGACGCGGGTTTTCCACGCGAGAACCGGTTGAAGTGAAAACTCGGGAACCCGCACCTCCATCTGCTGCCGGCAGTAGCCCGAGGGGTACAATCCGTAAAGCAAGATTCCGATGCGGCACGCATTGCCGAGTAGATTCTCCCGCATACTGCCCGCCGAGTTGTACAGGTGACGCAGGGGTATTGAACTACCGCGCTCACTCAATCGGTTTAGTAGGGTTCTAAAACGCGATTCTTGTGTATCCGTAAAACCGCTCTCCTCATCCGCTGTCCCGAGATGCGAAAATACCCCTTGAACGATTATCGCCGGTGTTTTTCGCGTTGCTTCGAAAAACTCGAGCGCCTCGGATTCAAGCACCCCGAACCTTCTCATGCCGGTATCCACTTTGATATGAATCCGCGCGGTACGATTCATCTCGGCGGCGGTAGCTTGCAGTGCATTCAGCATCTCTAGGTTATATATCGAAAGTTCGAATTCCTTTTCTACCGCCTCCTTGAGCAAGGTTTCATTCCGGCAATCCCAATTGCCCATTATCAGCAGTTTCTGATTGATTCCGTTCCCCCGCAGCGCCAACCCGTCCTCAATTGTTGAGACTGCCATATAAGCAACGCGATCCTTGATCACCTCCGCCACGCCGGACATGCCGTGACCGTACGCATTCGCTTTGATGACGGCTATGAGCGTAAATCCGGGGGGAAGAATCGCTTTGAGCTGGTCGAGGTTGTGTTTGAGGGCTTTCTTGGAAATTTCAACTCTGGTGAGCGGCATTTGTCTCTATTGCGAGGTGGAAAAAGGTGGGTAGGTGACGGGACGGTAGAATTAGAATATGATGTTTCCCGTCAATGCGCGAGGAGGGGCGAGAGAATCTCGCCCCTATGACATTTGGAATCCGGCGAGGCAGCGTCGACTCCACTATTCAGTCCAGTCTACGGCGACTTTGACGACGACTTTGTGAACCACTTCGTCCGTCCCCATCGGCGCGTGCACGTCTTCCGGGAAGAAGATAACAAAATAGCCTGCGGGCACCGTCGTCCATCTCGAGGGTGGATTTGCGTACAACGTGGCATCGGATTCAGGCATGTATCCGTTTTCATCCGGATCACAGACCGCAAGATCTTCCCAAGCGATGTCATCATAGCCCGCGACCGTAAACTGTATGTCGATGAACTGCCGGTGCGATTCAAATTTCGCCGCGGCTTTTCCTTTCCCTATGTCCCTCATCGCCATGGCGTGCAACTGTTCACCGGCGATTTCGTTTCTGCCGAAAGGAAGTTCGGCGAGGTCTCCGCGATTCAAAAACTGAAAGGCAGCCTCAAAGCCGGGGTGCAGAGGAAAGTATCGGGATGCGTTCTCAAGACTGTCCAATATCATGTGATGCTCCTTCGGTAGTAGTTTTCACGGTTAGTAATCCTGATTCGTCGTTCGCGATTCTACTATCTTTTAAAATCTCGGTCAACAGAAAACGGAATCCCTCGGTCAAACAACGGTAGGAGCGACCTCCCGGTCTCGACTCGCCGCCCCGGCATCCATCAACCGACCCCTGTAGGAGCGATCTCCAGGTCGCGATTCCCCGCTCCAGCGGAGCGGCATGTCAATAGAAACCGACAGCATTCGTTTATGCACTCCAGAGGAGTGCAATGTCAATAGAACTGCAATGCACACAATCTTCTCTTCTCCCTGTAGGAGCGATCTCCGAATTGCGACGGTAGCAGGAAAGCGAGAGTGACGGGCTATTCGCGCACCCAATTCGCTCCTTCTGGCGAATCGCGACCTGGAGGTCGCTCCTACAAGGGTGCGTTTCACGGCGTTCAATCCAACCTACGCGTTGTCATCATCGTATCTGGAATGCGTACAGTTTCGCGTTACGAAGCTGAAATCTTAGGCGAATCTTCGCCCCCCGGAGCTGGCCCAAATCTCGGTTTTCCGCCCATTTTACGGGGGCGTCGGTGACCGTGCCGCCAATACGCTCGCCAACAGCGTGCTGTTCTCCCGCTTCATCCAAAATCTCCACGCGCACCGATCCGCCATCCCGCACATCGGCGGTAATGCCAACGGACTCCCCGTCAAAGGCTAAAGCCTCGGTTGTAACGAGAGCTTCTGTCCCCTCCGAGACGGGTTCGTACCCCGCCCAGCCATCGGGTCGCAGCGTCGCAAGCGCGAGGTATCCTTTGCGCCAGTCGAAGAAGTACCAGTCGCAGGCGCCGTAGTATATTCGGATTTCGTCGTCGTTGAATATCGGTGCTGAGGCGAAGACGGTTCCCCAGTCATACGGCATCTCGCCGAAACGTGCCGCGCCTGCGGGAGTGTTCCCGATAAGCGGCGTTCCTTCCTGTATACGGTACCACGCTTCGGTATCGGGACTCCATGCCAACTCGACGTCCTGCTTCACACCGGCGGCGGAATCTTTCGGATCTTCGGGATACGTCATCATCCCCAACAGTCCGATATAGATGCCGTGTGTCGGAAACACAATCATATCGTGCGCTTGAAGACGCGAGTTGGGCCCCACGAGAACCGTTTTATCTTTCGTCCACTTCACAAAATCGGTAGACTCGCCCCGGGTGACCAGCCGCGTTCCATTCGCATGTTGACGCGTGAAGCCCACATATTTGCCCAAACTTGGCGCCCAGCAGGCATTGGCGTGGGTGCCGTGCGCCTCAATCTCGGGAATAGGGATAGGCTCGCTCCAACGCAACCCGTCCGCCGAAAACAGCACCTCCATCTGCGGGCTGCCGCAATGGAACATTTTGTATCGTTTCGCCGCATCGGTCTCGCGATAGTCCTTGAAGACGCCGGCGCCGTGAATCTCGCGCACGAGGAGGTTGTTGCGCTTGTTCCCGTCGAATTCCACCAGCCCGAGATCGGGTTTGTCCCACCGGATGCCGTCGGTCGAGACGGCGTAGCAAAGCCCCATCTCCCGATGGTCGGGCTTGATATCCGAGTAGTCGAGCGAATCCGGATTTCGCTTCTCCTGCGGTGTGCTGGTCACCCGTTCATCGATAATGAACGGATTGTACCAACACTTGTAGATTTCGTTGTCTTCATCATAGATGACGTTGGCGTACACATTGTCGTAACGGGGTTCCCACGGTTTGTTCTCGGCGAATAGCGGGTTCTGAGGGTGTTTGGATACCTCGCCAACGGTGAGTTTTGCGTTCACCGTCTCGTCAATGATGCGAGAGTCCAGCACGAGGTGCCGCGTTTGTTCGGTGTTCATAGTCCTGCTCCATTTTTTTGAAATGCATTAGTCTCTTTGCTTTGCAATTTGGAAGATATCATATAGTCAATTCCATGGAATCTCCGAGCGGCTTTGCGTTTAATTCTCCGATCCCGCCAACTCGTTGAAGAAAGTTTCCAGGTCGGGAGATTCGCGCAGCGGGAGGATGACCTTCCGCTTTTTCCACGACGACACGTAGCCCGCGTTGGATATTTCTGTCGCTTTTCTCCCATCCTCTCCGGTTATCATCGGCGTCTTTCCATTGACGATACAGTCGCAGAAGTGCTCCATCTCCTTCAGAAAGTGGTTGGTGCGTGTCAGCGTGTCGTCGATGTTGTCCAGAATCTTGGGCGTGACATCTTCGACCATGCGCTCGCGCCGGTAAAGTTTCATGTCAAACGGCAGCGGCGAGGTGTAGCTCCATAAACCTTCAACGCGCATCTGGAGCGTGGCTTCCGTGCCGAAGATGGTGTACTCCTCCAGCAACGGTTTATGAAACACCAGCGAGACGGAGTGAACGCTCACCTGCCCGTCGACATGCCGCAGCGTCATCACCGATTGATCGTCGACCTCTCTGCCCTTCCACCCGATAGACACCTCGGCGCTCACGGTTTCTACCTCCCCCAGCCACCATCGGGACAAGTCTATGGTGTGGCTGCCATACCCCAGACACGCAAGCCCCAATGTGCGATGCTTCATGTAGGCGGCATCCGTGCCTTGGGCATAGGTGTCCCACTGTGTGCGGACTTGGGCAATCTCCCCCAGCGTCCCGTCCTTGATCAGCCGGTCCGCCAATTGAAAGCACCAGTTGAACCGCTTCATGTGCGCCGGCATCAGGATAACACGGTTCCGCTCGCAGGCGTCTATCATACGGTCGCACTCATTGATTGTCCGCGCCATCGGTTTCTCGCAGAGCACGTGCTTGCCCGCCTCGGCAATCTTGACGACATGCTCGGCGTGAAGATAATGAGGCGTGGCAACAATCACGCCGTCTATGTCCGCATCGAGCAGCATCTCGTCAATATCGGTATAGGCGCGCTTTGCGCCGTAGACGTCGCGCGCTTTTTCGGCTTTTTCCTTCACGATGTCGGCAGCCGCGATAAACTCGCCGTTATCCAAGTATCTGAACATCGGCATGTACATCGCCACCGATTGCTCGCAACCCAGAATCGCTATGCCCGCTCTTGCCATTTCTCTCGCCTCCCGGACGGGATTTCCAACAGCGTATCGTTTTATGAACTATGCAGGATTCAGCCCGTTTATCTTGATGCTTCAGGGCAAATTCCGTCCTGATTATAACCGCTTGACGGGCTGGAAATCTATGTTAATCGGGTGTTGAAGTTGAATGGGGCTAATGATGCGGATAGACGGGCAGGGGAGTGGAAGTATGGAAGAGGAAGGTTGGAAGAATTAGTGGATAGAAAATCATCTTCGGGGCGCGTTCTTTATTTCTCCCCACGTTGTTGCTAGACGCGCTTCAGGGCTAACGCTTCGCGGGCTGCCGATATTTGGAATCTCTGGTCCTGTGATCATCACGTCATCAAGATGAACGACTGACCCGAAACCTATCAGAAACATCACCGTCCCCGGCACCGCAGTGTCATCTTCGTATTGGGTAACGAAATTGTCGTCGACATGAAACTCGAAATACTGTTCCTCCGCCACGATTTTGATTGGAATCCAACGGTTGAGTTTTAGTGGACGTCGGAGATGCCTGGGTCGCAAGGTTTGACGGTGAATTGTCCCCTCAAGTTCCCCTGTTTCGGGGTCGGACTTCGCATCTGGTGGGATGGTATCAACCTGTATATGCTGATTCCTCAGAATAATCAACATTCTCTGCTCAGCCATCACATTGAAAAGTCCCATACTTCTTCGGACACCGACACTGAATAATCCGAGCGCGTTCTCCGCTGCTTTTGCAAACCTGATACGACAGGTCAATGTATAAGAATTCCAATCCTCCGAATTATCTAATCTTAGTTCCAAACCCAGTTGTTTGATGAATTCAGTCCCTTCGGGCAGTTCATCTTCTTCAACCGTTGTGTTTATGACCAAATAATCATTTTTGAACGCTAACGGGACTGGAAACCCGAGTGGGTACCAGACATGCCACCCGTCAAGATTTCTATCATGAAAATCGTCCAGAAACGTACCGGAATGCGATACGCTTAATGGCGACATAGCGATGAGCAAAGCTATCGGTAACCATTTCATCGGAATTCCCTCCTTAAAAGAAAAGAAAAGGAAACTGTTTAGTCCATTGATTTCTTGCAGAAAATGCAAAGCAATCGCTTTATTCCACAGTCGAAGGTGAGTCCGTCCATGTACCCAATTATGAGGGACACACCCAGTGGGAGGGGATCAACTGAGCGGATAGCGAAGGATCAAGCGAATGGATAATGAGCGCGATAGCTAATCCTGATAGAGGTTCCCCTTCCCCCGATTTCCCGCGTTCACAATAAATCAACGCGTTTAATAATTACGCAACGGAAACCGATTACGCTAAGGCATCCCTCCCACATCGGGGCAAGATGCCCCTCCCACACATAATCAAGGGATGCCCCCTGCCGCTGGTCAAATACGATAACCGCCCTTTCAAGAAGGAAGTCAAGCCGTGTTTTCTATCCTACGCGCCGAATATTATTGTAAAGGTCGCCACGTTGGCGATCCTTCATTGGAATCGGGCCAATCAATCAGCGTTCTCCGCCTGCTTCCGTTCGCATCCATCACATGGATTTCCGTTTTGAAGTTTGGGTGAAAGGCGCCGTAAAGGAAAGCGATAAATTGTCCATCGGGGGACCAACTGGCGTCCGTGGACAAGTTATCATAGGTTAGTTGCCTCACTTCGAAATCGTCAGTGTACATCAGAAAGATATTTGAATCAAAATACTGCATGTGGGTGTTTTTTCCGGTTTTTATCCATGAAGCGGTTGCACTTCTTGATGTAAATGCAATTGTGTGTCCATCGGGCGACCAGGCAGGCAAGGAATCATAAGTGTCATTGTCAGTCAGTTGAGTAGCGTTGCTGCCGTCTGCGTTCATCGCGAAAATCTCGCTATCCGAGTTAAAAATCGATTTCGGGGTGCGGGAGAAAGCAAGTTTCTGACTGTCAGGCGACCAACTGTAGACAGACTCGTTTATATCGTTGTTCGTCAGTTGGACGAGATTCGTACCGTCGGGATCCATGACGAAAATCTCTCCATCGCCGTCGCTCCAAGAATAAAAGGCGATTTTTTGACCGTCCGGAGACCAGACGGGCGAGCGATTGCGTCCCGTACCATCGGTCAACTGTATCGTCGAACCGGAACCATCCATTTCCATGACATATATCTCCGATTTTCCTGTCATATCGGAAACGAATGCAAGTTTGCGGCCGTCCGGAGACCAACTGGCGGGATAGTCATCGCCTTCATTCTCCGTCATTTGCATGAGAGAAGTACCATCGGCGTTCATCAGGAATATCTCATAGTCGCCGTCTCGATTGGAAGAAAAGGCGATTTGCCCGGAAAAAGGTAATATCTCATCCGGTGTTGTATAGGACTGGGAAATCGGATCTTCTCCGCAACCGAGGATCGGAATCACAAAAAGCGCCCAAAGGACTGAGCAACGTGCTCCTCTCATGAGTTGCCCTCCTCTTGGTTTAATATCCCAGGTGTGGCCCCCAAGGACTTCCGAGGCACATATCAACTTATTGACCGTCTTCAAACTGAAAGGCGTATAGACTCGCTTGATGGAGATGGAAACAGAGTCGGCAAGGCTTGTTCCACAATTGTCTCAGGTCTGCATCGGCGTTCCACCGCACCGTATGCCAAATCTGATTCGGGTCATCCGAACAGACAGGCACACAATCTTCAGCAGAAAATCCGGGGTACGGCTTGAAGTCGGGATCGAGAATCTCCACCCGAATATACCCGCCGTAACAGTCGGCATTGATCTTCAGGCAATCACCCTCGAACACAAATTGCTTGGCATAAACCTTGCCGTTCTCATAGGTAGGCTTCAGCTCCGCCCAGCCGTCTTCCCGCAGGATAAGCGCGCCGACCGAACGGCGCCGTCTCGGGTAGCCGCCCAAAACCGATACTAGATTCTCCCAATCCGCTTTACCGGCTTCGAAGGCGGCTTCGGGCACCATTAACGCGGGCGGTGGGTAACTGTACCATTCCTGTTTGTCCGGAATCGCCAAGTACGGAATATGGAGTTTTCCGTCGTGAACCAGCTGACCGGTGGAAGTATAGCAGACGTAGCCGTAGTCGATGCTGCCCGGTGCGCGGTTGTCTACCCATGCTCCCGGTCCCCCAACCCGCACCCAACGTCTGCCGTCGCGGCTCGTGTATAAACCCAGCCTGACAAACGCCAGATCTCGCCAGTTCCCACCGTCTCTGGAGCACCAAATCGGCTCAGCCATGAACTCGCCCGGGATGCCGATATATTGCCCACCGACCTTGCGAACCGACATTTCGTGAAACTCCAGATTCGGCGGCAAGTCCGGCTCCCAATCCACCGATATCACCACCTCCTTGGGCGACCAGTTGATGAAGTCCTCGCTCTCCTGCCGCCCAATCTGCCGTTTGCGGTACAGGAAGTTCTGGTGATGCGAATACTGACTATAGGCAACCCACTTTTCTATCGATTCGTCCCAGATGATTCTCGGCTCGTGATGATGGCGGTAGGTGCTGTAATCGCTGACGGTCGTCCAGCGCAATCCGTCCGCCGACGCCTTCACCGTGGATGTGACCGGTTCGCCTCTCTCGCGAGCCAAGGCGTGGCGGGTGTAGAGCATCAGGAACTTCTTATCGGGGTCGCTCTGGTCGTGATTTAGCACCACTGTTACGCCAGCGGTGTCCTGTTCCACGATGTTGGTTTCCGTGTAATTTTCGTATGGCAAACATTTGTCGCTGAGAGGCTTTTCCCAGTTGATACAGTCGGTCGATTCGGCATAGCACAACACTTGACCGGTGTTGAACGGATCGCCGGACAGGGATTGGATGTACCACATCTTGAATTTCCCGTCCTCGGGGTCTTGGATCGCACCTGACGGAAAAGGGTTGTAGTATATCTCCCAGGGCAGGTCGCCGACCTCAAGAATCGGCTCTGCGGGACGGTACGGTTCGGGGATCACCCGTTCCACATCCTCAAGGTGATCGATGATAAAATTGTCCAAGAACAACTGTTTCTGCGTACCGATGTGCAGAAATGGAATCTCGTAATCGGGCATAAAGTGAGGATATTTCCTGCTTTCAATCGGGCGCCTGCCCGCCAGCGTATCTTCGATTTTCCGCTGGATATCCAACGGTTCGGTGAGGCTTCTCTTTTCGGGGAGATCTGTCATGGGTGTTTGGTTCTCCTATTGAGGGATCAAGCGAATGGATAATGAGCGCGATAGAAATCCCCTGCCCACCATTTCTTGTAGGATTAAGCAGGTGAATAGCGAGCGCTATAGAGATCCATCAAGCGAGTGGATTACGAGGGATCAAGGGGTGCACTACGACCGCGAAAGAGATCCCACGAATCATGGTTAAGAGCACTCCCATTGTCCCTGTCGGAATGATTCTTTCAGCAAGTAACACTCATTTTGCGCTCTATGACAGGTTTTGAAAAAGCGTTCCATCG
>JAJDTR010000050.1 GCA_022827055.1 Candidatus Poribacteria bacterium
AAATGTATGGTTATTAATTGCAGCGACTATTGAAGTCGGGAACGGAGCCGCGACTCGGAGATTGCTACTACAGTCGCAAAGGAAGACCATAAATGTACCCATAGATTGACGCTTTCGATTCTTTGAAAAACCTTGACACCGAGATGACCGCTTTGATATATTCCGAATGCTTTTGCGCATCGAATAACGAGGAAAATTGGAAATGTGGTTGACTCAAAATGCTGCACGCGCCAAAACATTCGCCGCACTTCTACTTTACGCCGCAGCGTCGGTCTGTTTTCATGCTCCCGCCTATCCCACCGATAGTTCGACTGCGGCGAACACGAAAATCTCTCACAGTCTGCGTAGTGCCACAACACATGAAAGATTGAAAGTGTGGGTGGTGTTCAATGACAAGGGTATTTCGACTGAAGATCAGTTGCAAACGGCATTAGACGCGTACAAATTCCAGATGTCCGAGCGCTCCCAACGTCGACGCACTCGCCGGTCAGACCTTCCATTCCCCGATACTAGCGATATCCCTGTCTCATCTTACTATATTGATACCGTGCTTAATTTGGGCGGAAGACTACGCGGCAAGAGTCGGTGGCTCAACGCCATTTCGCTTGAGGCAACCTCCGCCGAGATTGCCGACATTGCTCGACTGCCCTTCGTGCGTGCTATCGATCCGATTGAGGTTTTTGAAAGCACATCTCGACGCTCGGACTCGCTACGGGGTTCCTCGCCTCAGGAAGCACCTCCCAGATTAGCACAGTTAAACTACGGGAATTCACGAGTCCAGATAGAACAGATTCAAGCCAACTTTCTGCATGAGTCCGGGTTCCGCGGAGAGGGAATGGTAATTGGTCTGTTGGACACGGGATTCAGCTTGGAGCACACCGCACTTCAGCGGGTTGATGTTATTGGCCAGTACGATTTTGTCAACGATGACGACAATCCGATGGATGAGATTGGTCAGGACGATCCCGGGGAGGATGATCACGGCTCGATTGTTCTCGGCATACTCGCGGCGAACGCGCCGGGAACTCTCATGGGAGTTGCTCAGCGTGCCAGTTATTTACTCGCCAAGACAGAGAAAACCTTTCAAAACGGGCAGGAGTTTGAACACCTCATCGAAGAGGATTGGTGGATAGAGGGACTAGAATGGGCAGAGGAGATGGGCGCGGAAATCATCTGCAGTTCGCTCGGTTATTCGAAATGGTACCGCTTTGAAGACCTTGACGGGAAGACCTCAAAATTAACCATTGCCGCAAATCTCGCCGTGGAGAAGGGGATGTCAGTTATTGTCGCAGCGGGAAATCTGGGAGACCAGCCCCCTGGCGAACTCGGCTTAGGCGGACGCATCAGTGTGCCCGCCGATGGATACGACGTGCTTGCTATCGGCTCGGTTGACCGCCATGGTAGGGGCCTCCAATTCAGTTCGCGGGGGCCAACATTTGATGGACGAATAAAGCCGGATGTTGTCGCCATGGGGCTCGGCGTAACAAGCATCGACCCGCTGGAGCCGAGTCGTTTCATCCATAATTACCGCGGCACGTCGGCGTCCGCGCCTCTAGGCACGGGGGTGGCTGCGCTACTGATGCAGGCGTTCCCTCTCGCCTCACCTCGCGATATCGCCAGCGCGGTTCGATCGACCGCCTCCCAATCGCATGCACCGGACAACACAGTTGGGTATGGCATCATTCGCAGCCGCACCGCTTTTGAAGCCTTATTTGCGCAATTTGGTGAAACCGGAAAGCCCGAACCTAGCAGCCTTAAATTCCCTCCCAACTCGTTGCCGGTTACGGTCGGCAGCTTGAAACACGGCGTCTTATTGCAGAATTATCCCAACCCGTTCAATTCGGAGACTTGGATTCCATTCAGACTGATGCAGCCGAGTCGGGTAACGCTTCGCATTTACGATTTGAGAGGCAGTTTGGTCCATAAAATCCCAGTAGGAGAGCTTCCGGTCGGGAATTATTCGGCGAAGCCCAACGCGGTGTACTGGAATGGGCGTAATCTGAACAATGAACCTGTGTCGAGTGGCGTCTATTTTTATGTGTTGGAAGCTTCGGGAGAAAGACACGTGCGGAGTTTGACAGTGTTGGAATAGGGGTGGAAAAGGAAGAATGGAAGGATGGAAGGAGTAGTGATCGGTAGGGAGTGGCCAGACCTGAAGAGGATGAAACCGAGTTATCGGGAGAAACTCGGTTTCGCCCCGGATTTTTATACGAGTGAAGCTACAGTGTTTTCGTCGAGTTTGGGAACCAGATGTAGAAGTAGATTAAGCGTCGCCAAATAGTCGTCGATGTTGATGATTGACACGTGGCTATGAATGTATCGTGCGGGTACGCCCAATACAATCGAGGGCACGCCGCTTCCGACTTGGTGAATCGAGCCTGCATCTGTTCCACCGGATTGACGCACCGCGAGCTGATGAGGAATCTGATGCGACTTCGCAGTCTCAACGACGAACTCACATAGCCGGGGGCTTGGAATCATCGTTGGGTCGTACAGCCGAATCTGTACGCCGCCTCCAAGTCTTCCTTGCACGGCGTCACTATCGGTTCCCGGGGTATCGTCCGCCGGGGGACCTTCCAAGACGATGGCAACATCGGGCTGGACCATCTGTGCAACCGTGCGGGCACCACGCAATCCCACCTCCTCTTGTGCACTGCCGGAACCGACTACCGTGTTCGGGTGTTTACCGAGTTTTTGGAGCGTCTGAATCACGAGCGCCACCCCGAGACGGTTATCAAATGCTTTCGCGGAATACAGCTTCGGATTCCGCATCGGCATAAAGGGGCCGTACGGAACGATTGGACACCCGGGCACGACGCCAAATTCATCTGAAGCCTGATTGTCGCTTTCCGCCCCGATATCAATAAAGAGATTCTGAAATTCCATCACCTTCTCGCGCGAACCGGTACCGAGGAGGTGAGGCGGAATAGAGCCGATGACTCCGGGAACTTTTCCGCGCTTGGTCACGATATGCACACGCTGGGCGAGCAACGTGTGCGCCCACCAACCGCCCACCGGAAGGAATTTCACATACCCGGAATCCGTTACGCGTTGTACGATGAAACCGACCTCATCAAGATGAGAATCGAGAAGAACGCGGGGTTCGCGGGCCTCTCCATGTTTGGTGCAGAAAATGCTACCCAATCGATCTCTGTTGATTGGACCGATATGCGCGAGTCGGGACTGAAAGATTGCTTTTACTTCGGTCTCATGTCCGGGGATTCCGGCAGCTTGGGTCAATTCTTCAAGTAGTTTAATTGATTGTTGGTCCATAGTATTTCCCTTTACGATTTTTTTAGAATGTCTCGAAATTCACATCCCGACGATAACGATTAGAACCTGTTTGAAAACCCTAAGCACCATTTGAAAAACGTCGTTAAGCCCTCCTAAAAAATTTCATACTATTCATACTTTTCATACTTTTCATACCAAAATGGAGATTAAAAACAGCGTAGGAAAGGCGCGGGAATCCTTGCTATGACTGGATTTTATGGCGTTTCGGTATTGAGGTCATTTAGACATTGTTATGAAATTTTGTTATGAAACCTTGTTATGAAACCTTGTCTGCCATTTAAGGCAATTAGAGTTTCAGCTTGACGCCTAGATGAACGTCGCTTGGGTCTTGAACGTATGACGGGTGACAATGTATTTTTTGAGTCGTTATTGAAGAAAGCATCCTCGAATTGACGATGGTTAATCTCATCCTTTAAGGATCACGATCAGGAGATTGTTCGGATCAGCCGACGTGCGTCAACGTGATTATACTCTATTTGGCTGACTCAATCAATGCGTCGAGATATTTACCTCGGCACGCATCAATGAACAGCACGCTTTATCCAGCCCCCGCGCGGCGGGCTTAGGAAAAATCGTGGACAACCTTATCGAGATTTGGTAGAATGGGATTATAACAGAGGTTTACTTCTTGAGGTCAGCGTACAAGCTCAATCTGAAAGGACGCATTAAATGGCAGAAAAGAACGTGAAGCAGCGGATGCGCGATGGGGAGGTCATAATGTGCGGGAAAATGGCACTAGCATCAGACCTTGCCGATGTTAGGGCTACGCTAGAAGCGGGTGGAATCGATCTTTTGCAGTGTGACAGTCAACACGTTCCGTTCAATGAGGAACGGCTCATCCCCTATTGTAACCTTGCCGAAGAATACAATGTCCCGGTTCTGTTTCGGATAAAGAACACACGCTTAACCTACCAGATTGGAAATTGGGCGGATTTGGGACCCACGGGCTTCGAGGTGCCGCAAGTGGAAACCGAGGCTATGGTGGATGAAGCGCTGGATGCCCTTTATTACCCTCCAATCGGTAAGCGCAGTTGGGGACCCGCTCACGGATTCGGGTTCACGCCGGACCGTGAACGTGTCGAGTACGCCAAATGGTGGAACGAGACTTGTATACTCTTGTTACAGGTGGAGTCCGTCAACGCGGTCGCGAATGCAAGGAAATTCGCCAAAGCGGGAGTTGATTGTATCTCTTTCGGTCCTGCAGATTTGACCATTAACCTTGGCACTTATCCGCACCATCCTTTGAGTCTACCATCATCTCCTCATCACCTCTTATCAGACGAGATTGTGCGCCATGTTGGCGACCAGCTTAAGGGAAGCGGCGTTTCAATCTGCCTTCGCGGTATCGCACCGGAGGATCGCGACAGGTATATTGACATGGGGGTAAACGTGTTCTTGTAACGCTACACTCCGGAGTTGCCGCAGCGAGTTGACATGTTCTCAGAGTAAAGGCATTGGTTGATTCGGGTCCCACGCGACGCAATGTAGAATTTTCATTTGAAAGGGGATGGAGATGGCTCCGGAACAACAGGGCAGACACGATTTGGTGGAGTATCAGATACAGGACAATGTCCGCCTAGAGGTTTATTGGCGGGACGATCAGGCTGGTTATGGGCCTGCGGTGTCCATTTATGCCTACGATCAGGAGGTTTTTCGGCTCGACTGTTTCGGTGAAGCAAACGACAAAAAGGGGAAGGGGCACTGCCATATCAACCTAAGGCAAACCAGAGCGCGGCAGTGGAATTATCTTCCCGGATCTGTCAGGGATCACATTGGGCAAGCGATGCACGATATGCGGGAGAATCTGAACTATTGTCTGCAGACGAATGTTGATGAGAGGATTCAGCAAACCGCGGTCAATTCTGGATCGTTGGAACCGATTGCTCAGCAGGTCGAAGCGAAGATGCTGGGATTCATGAATCAACTCGGTTTGGAATAACAGGAAGGCAGTGATTAGTGGTCAGTGGCTAGTGGTCAGTGAGTGGGATGTAAGCATCGTGTGACAGGGTGTGTTGGGTTTCACTGGGGTTTCGGAGACATTAAGCCATTCGAGCATTCCAAATCCAACTTGAATTTTCGGCTTTTTTCGGGAGGTTTCGTTCAACCCAACCTACGAGCTAGCGCTGAAGCAGTGGCTAGTGGTCAGTAAAAGCAGGGGAAACATAATACAATAGTCGTGCGATAAAGGCTTAATTCCGCTAAGAACACTTATCTAGATTTGGTTATCACGATTTGTGCGCATCTACCTAGGTTGCGAACGAAAAAAACCGAGTTTCCAATCCAAGAAGAAACTCGGTTTTAGGGTAAGTGAAGTCTACCTGACAGGGTAATTCGCGGATTTATCGGCTGATTACAAAGCCGTCGGTGGCAACAGACTTGGCAAAAACGTCTTCATCTAACCTAAGACCGAATCCGGGGGTGCCGGGAACCTTGACGTGTCCGTCGGAGATTTCGTAGTCGGAGGCATCCAGACCGGGGGTTGATGCCTCATCCCATTCGACGAATTCAAAACGCCGTACTTTGGCTGCCAAGTGAGCCGCGGCGTAGTTGCCGTAATGACCACCGTAATGATGAGGTGCGCTACCAATCTCCCATTCGTCAAGTTGGGGACCAAGTTGCAACCAGTGCGTGAAACCGGGGCTGAAGATGTCGTACTGGATGATATCAATCAAGCCTTCTCGCGCCCAATTAACCAAATTGGGTGACGCATCACCTTCTCCATCAGCGATGCGTGTCTCCAGCCCCTCCGCGTCTAGCCATTCTCGCAGGTTCGCGTAGAATTTCGGATCCTCATGGAAGGCTTCCTCCATCCAATACACGTTGGCATCCGCCGTTCCACCCAAGACGCGTTTCGTCACACTCAAATTATATCCGTTGTTGGCATCTATCAGGATGGTCGCGTCCCCGCCCACAGCTTCGCGAACGGCGCGGATGACACAGACATCTCTTGCCGTTCCTTTTTCAAGGGGCATGTGCATGGCACCACGTCCGACCTTTATCTTGAACGCTTTATGCCCCCGCGCCACCCCTTCCAAGGCTTCCGACGCAATTAGAGCCGCCGCTTCACCGTCATCTTTGAGGTGAAGGTCGTCGATGTATAATGACGTATCGTAGCAAGGCACACGAAAGACTTCATCGTTGTCGGGTTTGCCGCCCAAGAGTGCATAGACCGGTTTTCCGGTAAGCTGTCCCACCAAATCCCACAGCGGATATTCAAGCACGCGAAACCGCTTGTCAACACCGTGTTCCGGATCGAACATCCGGCTTAGTTTAAAGCCAAGAAGCGATTCCGCTTGTTCTTTGGTCAACGGCGACCAACCAAAGCCAGTTGCGCCATTATCGGCGGTGATACGGGCAATTCCCGGTCTAACCTGTGTTCCGTGCTCTCCCAAGCGCGAATTGCAGCCTGCTTTTCGCGGCCTGGTTCCGGTTAGACGGGTCCATTCAATTCGCTCAATGTTTAAGTTATTCATCGAACTTATTTGAAATCATACAATTATCAATATATAGTATTAACTATATATTTATACTCAACATATTGTATGTTGTTGAGATGGTGGGCAATGCCCACCCTACAAAAACCGACTGTCGCGATTCGGAGATCGCTCCTACAGTATATCTCCTAGCCGACCTTGATGGTGGGCTATAAGAAAAGTTACCTCCTTGAGATTAAATGTCTGCCGCGATGCTGGCGGCATTGGTACACTCCCCCATAATGCCGTTCATAGATGTATTCGTATACACCTTCCGAGACGCTACGCAGGATTTCTGTGCGGCGACTCACCCATGATCCGAAGGATTGGAAGCGATTCCGCAGATTGATTTTGGTCCTGTCCTCGATGATGCCGGTCAGTATATACGCGCGCTGTTTCCCTTTCGGGTCGGTGATGACCAGAATCCCGCTGTCTCCCACCATGCCATAAACCGTGCCGGTTTTGTTGTAGACGTGTACACCCCGCGGAATGCAGGTCTTGTCGTATAGGCGATCGCCCTTAGGCAACCGCAGATAATGTTTCATTTTCGGAGAATGGGGAAGGCGTCCCAGCCACAATTGATTGTAGAAACGGTTCATGTCGTGCGCCGAAGTCATGTTTCGATAGGTTCGCCCGCCGTTTGGAATATATTCAACGATACGCGTATGCTCGAAATAGGGATAGTTCCACTTGAGGAGTTGATTGACGCGGTCGGGACCGCCAAGTAATCTGATGAAATAGTTTGTCGAGGTGTTATAACTCCTCTGAATCATGTTTTTCAGTTGCCGGCGATTCTGGTTTGTGTGATGCAATCGTCCCTGTCGAACCTCGTGAAAATAGACCAACATCACAAAATTTTTGATAAGGGATGCCGCCATCATGGGCTGATCCTCGTTAATCGAGACAACCTTTTTTCCCTTAGAAATGTCGTAGACCACAAAACTCGTTCTGTCCGTCGATGCCAAGCGACGTCGAAATCGATTACTCTTGATGTATCTATCAATTCCCGCCTCAAGGGGTGAGTCCACGGACAGGTCCGGCGACTGCGATTTTTTCACGGCTGTCTTGCCAGAGGGATTTTGGGGCGCTCGTCCGCGATCTTGCAGCAGATCCATGGCTTCAGTACTTCGCTGCCTTGTCAAATTGGCTTGGCATAGCAGCGGATTGTGTTGCCGAATCGGTTCAATACTTTCTATGAAGCCTACTTCCCCATTTTGAATCGGGCCGAAACAACCGGCGCTGATGTCCACGCCCCCTGCGTTTCCTTCATACGGCTCATGAACTTCAGACGTCGAATCCATATCTGTACTAGACGCCCAGCTTAGGTTCATGCCGCAGTTGATGGTATCCAACAGCGACGATGATAGGAAAACTGCCGAAAAACAGACCAGTACCAACCGGAGTTTTCTTTTTGTTGAATTTATATTTGGATTTGTCCTCAATCGATACATAGTGTTCAAAATGAAATCTCTCCAGAAAGATCGAACGTTGGGAACGCAGAACCGAATCGGCACTAGCGGCGCCCCCGAGTGGTTATGGAATAAATGCGGTATAATGTAACAAAGGCTATGAATATCAGCTTTATTTGAATTATCGATTAGTGTATTTGTGGTTTATTTTCCAAAAAAATATGGTTAGTGTTGGGTGCCGGTAGTTGACATTGTCTGAACTGTGATTTATGGGATTTTGGTGATTGCCTTGATTGTCTATGACTAGTTGCCAGTGATAAGTCAGCTAGATCGTTATCTTGAGGTCACTAGGATTCAGGGAAGAAACCAAGTTTTCAAGAAAAAACTTGGTTTCGATGTGTACTAAATACTTAGCGAATAGACCAATTAGTGGTTCCATTTTAAAAAACATATGGCACGTTTGGGGTGGCTGGGCGGTTAGAACGAGAGTTCTATCGCACTGGGATCTACTATCGCGCTGGGATCTCTATCGCGTTCCTTATTCAGTCACTTGATCTAGCCGCTCGTTTGATCGCACGCTACAAATTCGTTCCGAATTGGTGGTGACTTGCTAGGAGTTACTGATTTGCAGGGGCGAGGTAACCTCGCCCCTACGACATAGGGCCGCGCAACATCCCCGTTGTTTTCGAGTATAACAGACCGCCTTGACGTACACCAAGACGAAGACTCCAAGAACGGAGATAGGTTCAATTCGTTGAATGTTAATGTGGCCTATAAACTTAGCAGATAATTCGCTCGTGTCGGATTAGGTAGACTGTGTCTCCTCTATGATTTCGACATTTGCGCGCGGTAACGTTATATGCGCTCCATCCTCCAGCTCGATTTCCAAGATGCGCACCTTGGCGCCGGTTTCAAGCTGTTGGAGTTCGACCGGCAACGCGGTCACCCGACCAAGATTTCCGAAGTAGGGTTCACGAATTACACGAATCGGCGTGTCAATCTCAAGTTTTCCGGCTATGACGGCGTCCTCTATAAGATGCTCGCTTGATTCGAAAGGAACAACAATCTCCGGTCGTACCACTCCAGCGCGAATTTGGGTTGTACCGTTGATTGATGTTTTAAGACCTTGTCGTTCCTTTAGTAGATCGAACGTACGATCCGCCATCCGGATTTTTCCAAAGCCCTCGGTCACAACGAGGGTAATACCGATATCCTCGGAGCCGGTGATGGCGACACCGAGTTCATAACCCAAGAGTTCCCGGAGATCCTTGTCATCAATACCGCCTACAATCAATCCTCTGACTCCACCGCGAATCGCTGCTTGAATCGCATCGTGCGAAACAATCGAACCACCGACAAGGATCTTGTCTCGGTGTTCAGGCTGAATCAGGTCGGATGTGAGCGGCGCATCAGGGGAGCTGACGACGACTTCCAGTGTGCCAAGGGTTTCGCCTCCGATACCGAATATTCCCTGAATGTAGGTGCCGTAGGCTTCGACGGTAACCCCGTCGTTACCAGCGATGTCGGTGACAGATCCATCTACATAAGCCCTCACCTCGACAGGGATTGGCGGCTCGCGAAGAATCACCTGTCCGGTGACGTTGGAAATGTTTTCGACCGTTCCCGAAATTGGTGAACGCGCTTGCGATTTGAAAAGACCGAATATCCCTTTCGTCTCCGCTAGGATTTCGTCCTTTTCGATCCCTTCTCCCACCTTTTTGGTTGTGTATTCGTCCACGTCGTTGGCGGGGACGCTGAGCAGATTTGCAATATTTACCAGTTGCACATTACCGGGGAGATCCGCCTTTGCAACGACCTCGTCGGCACGAACATTGTCGCCGACACCGACAAGAACTTCGCCTTCGAGAGGGAGCCTTCGCTCCTTGCGTATCGTCATACCTTTCGAGACTTTCAGTCCCGGCGTATAGGCGTGCGCCACGAATCAAACCTCGTAATGCTGTTGGCTTTCGGCAAACCGTTGCTGGAGGGCAAAGAATGCAGTGACAAACAGTATGACGCCAATCACGTCGAACCACCACGGTTGCAACTGAATTGGTCCTGTCGGGTCCGATGAATACCCTCTGATTTCAATCTTCATCCCCAAAACAACCATCGGTATCGCATTTTTAAATGCATGTCCGAATATACAGGGTACGATGGAACCTGTACGAATTCTCCACCAAGCCAGGATTATCCCACCTACGAAGGCAGCTACGAATTGCCACGGATTGAAGTGGAAGAGGCCAAATAGCAGAGCCGAGACGACAATGGATTTTGGAACTGAATATTTGCGTAGGAATCCATCCAAAATTAGGCCGCGGAACAGGATTTCTTCCGTGAGGGGCACAACAACTATGAGCACCAAAATCGATCCCCAAAGACTCTGTTCCGCTCGTACCAAATCCACCAGTTGATTCATCAACCATTCCGGCGCGGGCAACAGGGTACGCAGAACGTTGTCCGCCTCGGACAGAAGGATTTCCAGGCCCAAGATTACGAATACCATTAACGGATATTTGGACCGATCTACAGATGCGACGGGACAGATATCCGAAAACGATCGACCTGATTTGCCGATGCCCCATTTAATTATTAGTCCAAACGCTACGGCGCTGATTACCCCCTGGCAGGCGGGATGTTCATGCAACGGATAGTCAATCCAAACACCGACCAAAAAGAGGGGGATACCTACGAGAATCAGGAGAAAGAGGAGACATATTAACAGCCAAACGGACTGGCGGATATCCGGATAGTACACTATATTTTGTGTGTCCTCATAAGCCGACTTTTCTTTCAGTTTGTCTTTGTATCCCCAGAACCTGATTGAAAAATCGGCGGCAAAGCCATTATTAGCCACCAATTGCTGTTTCTATACACGTTGAGGATCTCTATGACACGGAAATTGCTGTGGGAGTGCTATGGCACCCCCTAATCGGTCGTACGATCGCTATCCGCTCCTTTGTTCGGTCCCCAGCCGGTCACTTAATCGTCAGTCGGAGCCTTCCGCGATGCCTAGTGTCTCTTGGCAACAGTATAGAGTTTAACGACGATTTACCCCTATTTCGTTTCATCGGATTTGACTCGTACGAGGCGTGTCAACGGACTAAATCAGAAAAATTTCACCTGTCATGGTTTGGGCATCGCGGGCAAGGCAAACAACCCTACGACGGCTATAGCCCGCGTTAAACCTCCAAATTCAGCTCGTCAAAAACTTCTTGGGCATCATGAAATGCGGAATGAGCGGCGGGCAAACCGCAGTATACCGCTGATTGGAGCACGACTTCCTTAATCTCTTCGATGGACACGCCATTGTTGAGGGCGGCTTTGACATGCAATTGAAACTCGGGTTTTCTATTGAGAGCAATCAGCATCCCAACCGTAACGAGACTTCGAGAGTGTTTAGACAACTGGGGACGTGACCAGACCTCGCCCCACGCGTAACGGGTCGTCAAATCTTGGAAGGTGTCACTAAAGGCGGTGGCATTGGCTAGGGATCGATCAACATGCTCGTCTCCAAGAACTGCTCTTCGGATTTGCATGCCTTTCTCATAGCGTTCATTTTCATCCATCTGTCAATGTTCCTCGTAAGTTCAGTGCTTCGGAGAGAGGAGGTCGCGATCAGGAGATCGTTCCTACAGTTGGGTTTCGCGATGCTCAACCCAACCTACGCGTTTCTGCTTGTTTCATCCCGTCTGGGGCTCTTAAAGGCTGGTGCACCCCCTACAACCGCACCTTTCAAACAAGCTATTACAACATATTGCAGAATTACATATCCTTTAATTCAACCACGCCCTGCTGTCGGCGCAGGACGGTTTCATAGAGTTTCATTGTCCCAAGACAGTCGTGGATGCTTGAAATCGGCTCACGCTCTTCTCGGATAGCGCTGACGAATTCGGTGAGGCTGTATCCGTCGCCGGTCAGTTCGCCATTGCGTTGATCGCTGAAGTTGTCCGTAAAATTGTTTTGGGATTCGGTGTAGTGGGCAATGCACCATAATCCGTCAAGGACGATGTATTCGCCTTGACCGGTGATTTCAACGCGGTCATAGTTACGCTTCCATAGCCGGTGGCTGTTGAGTTGCAGCGTTCCGACAGCTCCGCTCTCGAACTGCAGGGTTACGGCAAATGCGCCTTGTCCCCCAATTTCGTTGTGGAAAGAGGAAATCGCTTTGACCTCTCCACCGATGTAGCGAATCAGATCGAAATAGTGAATTGCGAAATCCAGCAGATAGACTTGCGCCGCTCCGCACTCCACTGATTCGCCGGACTTGGCGAGACGCGAGCGGTAGTTTCCGGAGCAGAATGAGCCAAGAAGCTGGGTCACATTGCCGAAACTCTCCCGCTGCATGATTTCTATGGCATGTCTGACGCCGAGGCTAAATCGACGTTGAAAGTTCACCATTACGACTTTGTTCCTGCGATTTGCGACTTCGGCTATTTCGGTTGCATCGGCGAGGGTCTCGGCGGGAGGTTTCGGCACGAAGACGTGATACCCGGCTTCAAGGGCTTCGCAGACGAGGGATTGGCGCGCCTCGGGACCGGTACAGATGATCATCCCCTCAATGTCTTCATTTTCCCACATCTGACGGTAATCTGTGTACCACTTTCCGGTGCCGAACTTTCCAAGCACGCTATTTGCTCTTTCTTCGTCAATCTCACAAATTGCCCGCAAGTCAATCGGGGCGAAGTGCAGCGCCGGGTAGAGCGTATGCCTCGCGAAGCCTCCGGCGCCAATGAAGCCGGTTCTCAGCGGTGTGAAGTCCATGGATGTCTCTCCTACCCTCCCTCGGCGGACATCGACCCTGTGCGAATCAATTCGTGTTTGAAAGGGAGCAAATTCTTTTGGGGATATTTAAGCGCTTCAAGAAGTGGAAGGGGAACATCAATGATGTTGTTTTCCGAACCGCGAGATTTGAAGAAAATCATTATGTTTAAAGCAGATAAAGATAGGGAATTGGAATCTATTCCTCAACCGAGTGCGTTTTCTCGCCGGCTACCATTTTTGCAGTCTAGCAGGCTAAAATCGGCGGAGTGCCGAGGGTGCCGTAAGCGCGCGGTACATTGAGCAACAGGGACGGGTGATTCACTTGAACCACAATCTGACGCCAACCTACTCCCTCAACCTAAGCCGAGATTTCGCGGATTCGAGGGGTGGAGGTATCACGCTTTTCTCTGACGGAATCGATGACGCTATCGTACGTAATCATACCAGTTTTTATGTTTTGCGTCAACCTGAAATTGGGGAATTTTTGGCGATTATATAATCAAATTTGCGGGGGTGTTGGTTGGGGAGATTGTCTGAATCACGGATTAAAGGCGGGCAATTAGTGTTATCGTTGTGGCTGAATGCCCAATCTTAGATTTGGTAATCGAAAACCGTATGCCATTAAGAGTTGGGTTTCACTCGAATTTCGGCGTTTTCAGGTGAAACGAAACTTCGAAACTCTCTCCTATGTGTGACGCCTCATGGATTAGGATTTCTATGGGATTTCTATGGGATTTCTATCGCGGTCGCTAGCCACTCCCTTGATCGCTCGTTATTCACTCACTTGATCGTTCAACCCAACCTACGTACTACTTGATTGCAATGCATGCTCAATTAATACCATTTCACCAAAATGGCAGTGCAGAACTGACAAATGCGTGAATTGAAGTCGCGATTCGGAGATCGCTCCTACAAGAAATGGTGGGCAGTGCCCACCCTACGGAAATAACTGTATTTGTCAAGCCAGGCCGAGCAGGCAGAAAGGCCATCAAGCGAAGAAGCACAATGCGGACACTGATGAATTGGGGATTCAACAGCTTGTTTGAACAAGAGAAGAGAAAGTTATTTTCGGTAGTTTGAGTCACTGTACACCTGTGGGATCCCTATCGCACTCGTTATTCGCTCGCTTGGTCATGTCTGGTGCTTTCAAAAAGGCTTGCAAGAGTGTGATCGCGCGCCCTACAACATGATTATCAGCGGAGTGTTGGGTTTCACTCGAATTTCGACGCTTTCAAGCGGAATGAAACTTCGAAAACTCTCTCCTACGTGTGACGCCTCATGGATTAGGATTTCTATGGAATCTCTATCGCGGTCGCTAGCCACTCCCTTGATCGTTCAACCCAACCTACGTACTACTTGATTGCAATGCATGCTCAATTAATACCATTTCACCAAAATGACAGTGCAAAATTGAAAATGGCGTGAATTGAAGTCGCGATTCGGAGATCGCTCCTACAAGAAATGGTGGGCAGTGCCCACCCTACGGAAATAACTACAAAATGATTGGATTTGTCAATCCAGACCGAGTGTTTTGGGGGAGAGGAGGCAGACGGGCAGTGATGCTCAACCCACATAGGAATTTGAACTAGCGCCAATGGAGGTTGTAGAAATCGTGACTGGTTGATGTAATCTGCGTCATCGAGCCAGTTTCAACATCCAGGATGAAGACTTCGCTGGTGCTTCTACCGCCGCGATCTCGGCCGATGAAGCCAACTTGGCTGCCATCGGGACTCCAGGTTGCATCTCTACCTCGGTACAGGCTTAAATTCTGATAGCTTTTGAACTTTCCATTTTCTACGGTCGCGATACAGATATCGCCCGCCGTATAGAACAGGATATGGTTCCCGCCTGGCGACCATCTTTCAATTCGTTGACAAGGTGGCTCATCGCGCTGGAGAAACCATAACCCCGTCGTGCCGACGACCTCCGGCTGCGCAAGTGCGAGGAACCCGTCAGTCGTAAAAGCGATCCATTTGCGGTCCGGCGACCACTCAGGCCACCTGACTCCCTGTGGCAACGCTTCAAGCAGTTTGTTTTTCGGCTCTATGATTTTCTCGCCTTCCGCATCCCAGTGAAACCAGCCTTCCGCCCACCTGCGGGTTCTCCAACGTTTGGTCGATTCCCCGTCAACGGTTACGACCCAGTTTTCCAACCGATCTTTGGGACGGTCAATCTCAACCACGACGAGGATCACATCACTACGCGGCGACCATCTGAAGTCGTGGATGCGATATTGCTGCTTGACGAGCCGCGTCTTCTCGGCGCCATCTGCTTTCATCACATAGAGCGCTTCCGCCTCATCAACACCGGATACATACGCAATTAACGTCCCGTCGGGAGACCATCGAGGTCTTCGGGAAAGCCCGTCGTCGGTGAGTTGGCGGAAGTCTGTTCCGCTCGGGCTCATTATTCCGATGTCGTATTGATAGAATTCCCACCACTTTTTCGTGCCCCGTCCTTTTTCGACGGTGCCCGTTGCGGCTCGGAAGCCGTCCCGATGCAGATGGGGTTTGCGGAAGGCGAAAACGAATCGGCCTGAACTGTCTCGCGCCAAGGCGAGTTCCGTAATCATTACGAATAGAACGAAGATTCCAAACAGGTGTTTTTTGCGCATTGTGTTATCCTTCCACGTTTGATGGAGTGTGCGGATACGTAGAGAACGTGTATCATTTAAGAGAACGGAAGAGTGGAAGACTGGGCGGTTCTCTTCCAACCTGTGTGTCAAACGGAGTGCATATTCGTCTCTCATCTGTGAGATTCAAAGCAGAAAAAGGCTAGTGCGCGGGGGATTTGCTATGGGATCTCTATCGCGTTCCCTGTCCAGTCACTTGATCACTCGCTATCCACTCGCTTGATTGCACCCTACAAAATGAATGCCAGAGGGGATGTTGGGTTTCACTCGGCTTTCGGCGATTTCGGGTCGAATGGAACTTTGAATCTCTCTCCTACTTGCGACTTCTCATGGATTCCCGTTCAACCCAACCTACGTACTGATGGAGTGTGCGGATACGTAGAGAACGTGTATCAATTAAGAGAACGGAAGAGTGGAAGACTGCGAGGTTCTCTTCCAACCAGTGTGTCAAACAGAGTGCATATTCGTCTCTCATCTGTGAGATTCAAAGCAGAAAAAGGCTGGTGCGCGGTGCGCACCCTACAGATATTACAGGGACGAAACCGAGGTTTGAGGAATAAACTTGGTTTCTAGCGTGTGCTGCAACTAAACCATTTTGCGGTTGAGGATTAGGTGTTTGTAGTCGATTGTTACCTCGAAGGCGGTGCGGAGCGGGTCGGCGTAGGGGCTGCGCGCGGCGTCTTCGCCGTTGATGGTTTCGATGGTAATGCGGCGGAGCGGCTGAAACTCTCGCTTGAGAAGGTGGTGCAGGACGCCGAGGCATTCTTGCATCTGGAGGTCGTCGCTCGGCACATTGAATTTCAGCGACTTGCCGTTCCGCTCGGATATCATGACAATCTGGCGTCCTCGATAGACGAGGTGCGAACCGGGAACGCGTTTGGGCAGCTTGCCCTTGACGGCGTCAAGTTGGACGCCGCACAATGAAACGGGATCCGTAGCATTGATCCAGTATACTTTATCATCCGGAAGCTGCCGGCTTAACACGCGAAACGCTTGATGCGAGATGAACTGGGGACCGGGTATGCCGTGAAAGAAGTAGCCCGCCAATACCTCTCCGGACAACTCCATGATTCGCAAAGAGCGAAAAACGTTCGACCAACGGAACGCGGGCGATTCTCGCTGAAGCAACTCCCGAAAAAGGATTCCGTATCGGTCGAGCAGCAGCCGGGCACGGTCTTTCTTGCGTTCCTCGGATTCAAGGAGGTCGTCCGAATGCTCAAGTGTTGGCAATCGATACCAGTTGCCGACATGGGAACTTGAGCCTTTCCATCTGGCGAATTCGGCGCGGTGACTGATGCGGCGGCCTCTGCCACGACCTTTGTCTACTCCAACTTCGGGCGGCTTGAATTTGCTCAGTACGCCTCTCCGGAGCGCCAAAAAGGTGTCGTTTGCTACACGCCCCTCCCAGACGAATTCCCAGAGTTGATCTGTCAACCGCGCGGCATTCATGCTCGAAGTTCGCATCAGGGACGAGAAATCGTATCGCCCTGTTTCCTCCGGGAATAGATCGTCAAGCGCCCCATTTTCACTTGTATCAAGGCGGTGTGCTTCAACGTCATCTTCTTCCCCATGAACGAGCTCAATTTGGTGCGGGCGGTCTTCGGCGGTTTCTTCCTGCATCAGGTCGAAATCCTCTTCAAAGTAGAATGTCACTCGGCGATTTTCGCCCCCTATCCATCTGAGGCTGCCCTCCAGCATGGCGGAATCAATCCAGGAAGTATTATAAGTGCGGGATCTGGCAGGGAAGATTTCCGATTCCCACAATCCCGCCGTCACCGGATAGCAAGCCAACTGCTCAATGGTACCGAGAAGATCGTCAAGATTGTCCGCGGGGGTTGTTAGCTTTTGAAAGTTGGCAAGGAACACGGTCAGCCACTCAAATTCCAGCGGTTCGAAGCTCGGGGCCGCGTCTCGCCGTGTCAAGCGTAGAAGTATTTCAAAGTTTTCGCTATCGCACAAGGTTTCGGCGGCGACATCCTCCACAAGCTGGCCGACGATGATTCTCTGCGAATCTACTAGGTCGTCCAGCGCCAGACTTAGTTGATCTTCCCCAATGCCGAGGGTTTCGCCAATGCGCTCGGAAGTGGTGGAGCCATAAAACTGCAACCACTCACCGATGATCGAAGTTAGTTCTTGGACATCGTCATCCGTGGAGGAATTGGCGTCCTGAATTTCAGGTTTAAAGTGGAGCGGGACTTTTGGGTCCCCGATCGATTCACAATCGATCGACTCTATGTTGTCGTAGAGAGCACAGATTCGGGGCATCATTTCCAAGGCAACAATCAATGAATCGGAGGCATCCGACGGCTTTATTCGCACAAGCTTAGCGGCGATAGGCGAGAGAATCTCTTCCGGTTTGAGGTTGTGATCGCTACGGATGGCGTCGAGAAGCGTCTCCCACTCCGGAGCGGGGATGAGCAACCGTTCTTTTACCCAATCAATCAGGTCTATCGAAGTCTGAGGGGAATATCCCGGGCTGAGCCGCTGGCGTTTCTGTTCAAACTGTCGGACGAGGGTTTGGGAAACGGTCGGACGCAACCCGGGCGTGAACACGACATCGCGCAGGAGGTCATTTCGGAGCATGGAGGTAGTGGTCGCCGTGGAATAGTCGCCCATATACATGTACTCGTTAATCTGCCGCCATGCGGCGTTTTGCGCCATAGGGCTGGCGTAGGCGGTGGGCACCGCTGTCCAACGAATGGAGCCGGACTCTAACTCGGCGAGCACTTGCTGGAGGCTGTCCAGATCAAACTCGTCTTGGAGACAGGTGCGCCAGGTTTCAAGAAGGATCGGGAAATCCTCATACGACATTACGGCGGTCATCAGCTTCTGAGATCGAAGTCGGCTCAACCAGAGCGGCATCCGTTGGTTCATCTTTCCGCTCGACGTTAGGAGTAACGACGTTCCGGCACACTCTCTGAACCTTGCGCAGAAGAATCCTGAGCCTTCCAGTTGTCTCCGAAGCAGGGGTTGGAGCGTCGAGCTTGTCACCAAGGAGAGGAGCTCCGCGGGGGGCAGTTCATCGGGAAGCATAAGGACAACGCCGTCATCTGTCGCGTGAACTTCGAGTTGATATCCGAATCGGTCTGCCCAAGCCGATGCGAGCGCCACGCCATACGGTCGATTGACTTTGGCGCCCCAGAACGTGTGAATGACAACCTGATTCCCCGGTATGCCCTCATGGCCCGTCTCAACGATTTCAATGAGTAGATGGTGTCGATGCGGGAGATCGCAGTCCGTGGCGTCCTTCTGTCGTTGCAGGAAATCCACCAGTTGTTCCGCCGCGGTCTCATCCATGCAGTTTTGACGCTGCAACTCGTCAAGATAATCGGGATCGTCGAGCCGCCGGTTTGCCTCTTCGAGAAAGAGACCGATGCGTTCCGAGAAGTGGAAATCTCTGCCGTGGTCTTCGGCGCGCCAAAACGGGGTCTCCTTCTGCGGCGATCGGTTTGGCAGAACGAAAACATCGCTATGCGTGACGCGCTCGACCCGCCAAGTCTGTGTGCCCAGCGTGAAGACGCTACCCTCTCCATTCTCCCAAACAAATTCCTCGTCAAGCTCACCGATTCGGGCGTTGGTTTCGGCGTGGCGCATGTGAAAATAGCCGCGGTCGGGTATAGTGCCGCCGAACATGTAGACCGCCTGAATAGCTCCCTTCCTGGCGGACACAGTGTTGTCGAGCCGGTCAATCGAAATACGCGGCTTCAGTTCACGAACCCGGCTATCGGCATAGCGGCCCGCCAACATGTTCAGCACCTGACCAAACTGTTCACGCCCCAAGTGACGATAGGGATAGCTCGTCCTCAAATGCGAGTAGAGTTCATCCATGTCCCACGTCTGCATCGCCGCCATTGATACGATGATCTGGCACAGCACATCAAGGGGGCATTTCACAGGTTTGACAGCCTCGATTGCCTGTTCCCCGATTGCCTCCGCGAGCACGGCGGCATCGAGAAAATCGCGTGCATGTGTCGGATAAACCGTCGCACGGCTTACTTCACCGACTTGGTGACCGGCACGGCCGATTCGTTGAATCGCGGAAGATATAGAGAACGGCGACTGGATGAGAACGACTTCATCAAGTGAACCGATGTCAATGCCCATTTCCAGCGAACTGGTGGCAACAATGGCTCTTAATTCGCCCGCTTTGAGTTTGGATTCGACAGATTCTCTGATCTCGCGCGACAAGGATCCGTGGTGTGCATAGGCGACCGGCTCCTTCTCATCCGCGTTCATCATCAGCGTCAGCCGCTCGCAGAGCCTTCTGCTGTTGGCGAAAAGCAGGGTTGATTGATGTCGGCCGATGATTTTCTTGAAGTCTTCAACGAGGGGATCCCAGAACGAGTCGCGCCCCGGATCTTCGGCAGCTTCATCCGGATATCGCACCTGCACTTCGTAATGCTTATCGGCTTTGGAAGAGATTAGCGATACGGGTCTGGGTGTATATTGCGGATTATAGGGGCCGCCGTCGGTTCTGTATCCGCCAACGAACTCGGCAACCGTCTCCATCGGTCGAATCGTGGCGGACAGCGCGATCCGCTGAAATTCGCCAGAAAGCCGGATCAGACGGTCCACGGCGGTAATGAGATGCGTCCCGCGCTTTGTGCCGACAGCGGCGTGAATCTCGTCGAGAATCACGGTAGATATCTTTGTCAGGATGGATCTTCCGCCACCCGAACTCAGCAGAAGATTCAGGCTCTCCGGCGTGGTGATGAGAATCTCCGGCGGGTGGCGCTGCATGTGGCGGCGATCGGAGTGCGGCGTGTCTCCACTGCGGGTCAGTACCCGGATATTGGGGAAAGGGTGCCTTGCATCTTCGAAAACTTGCCTCAATCCCCGCAGCGGTTCCAGAAGGTTTCGGCGGATATCGTTGTTAAGCGCTTTCAGAGGTGAGACATAGAGGACGCTGGTGTGTCCGAGGGGCAACTCCTCCGTGACCAATTGATTGATTGCCCAGAGAAAGGCTGTCAGGGTCTTGCCGCTGCCGGTCGGTGCGGTGACAAGCACATGCTCGCCATTGGCAATTTTGGGCCAAGCTTGCGCCTGGGCATCTGTCGGCTCACCAATTGCCTCGGTAAACCATTTCGCGACGAGTGGATGGAATTGAGATAGTGAGGAATGGGCCATACGTGTTGTGCCTTAGCAAAAAGGCTGGTGCGCTGTGCACACCCTACAAGAAATACATATAGGGATTTGTGGGGGTACTCGACCGGGATGTGCTATCGCGCTCAGTATTCATTCGGTTGACTCATTCAATCCTAATCAATGTGAGGACTTGAGTCAATTGAAATCAGTCAGAGTGTTCCTTCATACCCAAAACGATTGTGCAGGTTTAGACGGTAACAGGAAAGCACGTGTAGCTGGTTCATATTGTAGAAGGAAACTGGAAGTCGGCGAGTTGATGGTTTTAGAAGTATCAAACTGGGAGTTTCACCGCGCTCAATGCCCATTCGATCAATTTCCCTCGATCGTTGATGGCGCCGCCAAGAGATGGTGGGCAGTGCCCACCCTACAGTAATATACAAAACAATGCTGCACGTGCAGGCGGTAATGGAAAGGCCGGCAAGGAACGCAGATCTGCGTTCCCTACGGTGTCATCCACAATCATGGGGCGGCACAGGTGCCGTTCCCTACAAATACGCTCTTAGGGGCTTCTGTCGGATTCTGGTTGATTTTCGATACCGGTTGTAGTAGAATGCCGCGTCAGACCAACCGAATTGACTCTCTCTCACTCATTTCACGACCTACCGATGCAGGAGGTGCCTACAGTGAACCGGGGGTCCCGCGGCAGTTTCGCCCCGTTTATGCATAAGCCACCTATGCCGATTTCGATCGGAATCGTCGCTTCGTGGCTAATGGTATCGTCTCTTGGCGCCGTTCAGACAACCACGGCTACTGTGTCGGGCCGCGTCCTCGATGTCGATGGAAATCCAATCCCCGGGTTTTTGATAGCTGTTCAGTACGTCGAAATCTCGCACAATAATGTGTGGCTCTCCCATATTATGTTTGAGGAAAACGAACACGTCCTCGAAGCGTACACTGCTTTGCCCAGATCGATAACCGATGATACGGGTCGGTTTTCTTTTTCAGAAAATATACCCGGTCTCATCCAGTTCATCGCGCAACCTCCGCATCTGCCGCATGATGAGCCGCTGCCACCCGACTTTGACCTAGAGATATTCGATCCGGACGCCGAGATAGTGTCAATCAAGAGCGGGGCGATAACCTTTTATCCGTACAACCAAGAACCTCCCCCGTTCGGCGGCATCACGTTTGCCATTGAACCCGGGGCACACCTCCAAAATCTTGAAGTCACGGTAAGACCTCGGATGCGAATTCGCGCTCAAGTGGTTTTTTCCGACGGTACTCCTCTCCCCAACGCTGAAGTTCAGATTGATTTACGGCGACGGGATTTTAATGGGCTCGGTTTCGGAAGCACAATTGGAGCCCATCGGACGGACGATGGAGGTTACTTCATACACTATGTGGCTGAGCCTGCGTTCTACACAGTTATGGTCGAATTCCAAGGACTTACGGCATCTTCAAAGCGGTTTGTGATTGAAAATGGCGAACGACGCGATGATTTGGTTCTCTCGTTTGACAGCGAGCCCGTGCCCGTTGAACCGACTCCTGATCTGGAGGAACCGGATCGTGACGGAGAGTGGGTACTGAATCCCGCAAATGGACATTCCTACAGGGTCATTCATTGCGAGAACCCGGAGGACGCTCGGGCGAAAGCGGTTAGCGAGGGTGCGCATTTGGTCTCGATCAACGATGCGGCGGAGCAGAAATGGCTCGTGAGCATCTTTGGGAGCGCGCCCTATTGGATAGGACTAACGGATGTAGAGAAGGAGGGCGAGTGGCGCTGGACGAACGGGGAAGCGGTCAGCTACACGCACTGGGCACCGATCGAACCAATGGACGCGGATTGGGGAGACGAGGACTATGTTTTTATGGGGTTGACGGCGGATGGGAAGTGGTATGATGTAGGACCTGAAAGCCCGATATGGCGGATGACTCAAATGGCAATTATCGAAAAGGGAGATTTGGCATCGGTGGCACCGGAGGAAGGAGATTGATTCGAGTAAGGAGGTCGCGACCTGGAGATCGCTCCTACACCCGCACATGGGTGGTGCACGGCACACGGAGTCCCCTATCGCACTGGAATCTCTATCAGGATTAGCTATCCACTCGCTGTATGCAGCGGAAGGCTTTGCCATGAACCGACTATACTGTACACTTGTAGCTACAGTTATCCTTCTTCTCATGGCGTCGCAGCATGGAATTGTTGCCGGCGACACGTCTAGTTTATCCGGTCGGGTCGTCGATGTAGAAGGGCAGCCGGTTGCAGGATTCGGACTGATCCTTGAGCCGGTTCGCGTAGAACCTATTCCCGTCCAACCAACACCCGTGGAACGCGATGAGACTGTTGATGAACCAGTACGTCAATCGGACACCACCGTTTTTGCAACGCGCACCGACAAAACGGGGCACTTTGCCATCCGCAGTTTCTCGCCGCAAAGGTTCCGATTAGCGCAGTACACGAGGTTTGACCGCGAGTCCGAGGCAGAGTACGAAATCCTGTCCATGAAAGTTGGCGCTATCACGGTGCATCAGCACGAGCCGGCAACTTCTGGAGGTATCGCGTTTGCCTATAAAATGAAAGCCGGGGCGATCATAGCGCAACAACACGAACCATCACCTTTTGGAGGAATAGCGTTTGCCATTGCACCCGACGCACATATTGAGAACGTTGAGATCAGAGTGAGGCCGCGGCAGCATATTCGCGGGAGGATCGTGTTCGGCGATGGGACACCGCTAGCCAGTAGGAGAATAAGCATAAACGTACAACGTCGTTCTCCCGACGGAACGGGCAGCGGCAGCTCGAGTTCCTCCGGCGAGACGGACGCCGACGGCTACTTCGCGTTCCACGCGGACGAAACGGCGATCTACACGGTAACGGTGAACCATCAAGGACTCTCGGCGACAGCCGAACCGTTTTTGTTGAAAGAGGGAGAAAATAGGAAGGATCTGCTATTCACGTTCGATAGTGGACCGATTTCCCCGGATGCATCCGATGGTCGAATCGAAGTCTCCGCGGAGGCGTCGACTTCATCGTCGCCCGGCGACGAGGCAGCGTGGGTGGTGAATCCGATAACCGGGCACGCTTACAAGAAAATTCGATGTAATAGCTGGGACGATGCGAACATTCAGGCTCTCGCCGAAGGTGCACATCTGGTGACGATTAACGATGCGGCGGAGCAGAAATGGCTCTCAGAAATCTTTGGGCAACGTCCCTATTGGATCGGGTTGACCGATTATGCAGAGGAGGGTGAATGGGTTTGGGAGAACGGAGAACCGGTTACCTTCACCAACTGGGCGCCTCATGAACCGAAGGATGACGATTGGGGTGACGAAGATTTTGTCATGATGGGTTTTTCAGGGGAGTGGTCTGACGTTGGGCCCAATAGCGTAGAATGGCAAATGGTGCGGAGGGCTATCATAGAAAAAGATGGTGGCACAACAACGCCCTCCGAAGAGAAGTAATACCATTTCTCTAAAATGCTTGTGCATTAATCGCGTGAATCAGGTAAAGAATCTTGCGTGAAGCGGAACAAGAAGTCGGCCTCTGCGCAAAGTCGGCGGGGCAAGATGCCCCGCCTACCGAGAAGAGAAAGATTGGATTAAAATATCATATGCACTGTTATTCAAGCGAAATGGTATAACCTATCAAGCGGAGCGGCAATTCTGCTCCAATTTTAATTCTTTCAAAATCTGAGGAGGATTAACCATGTTGAAGATTCTTGTAGCCCTTTCAGTCATAGTTGTATTCTTTGCCTCTTCACTCGCCGCGCAGGAGGAAGAGGAAGCGGAAACTCCAATCGAACTGGAAGAGATTGTCACGATTGGTACGCGCGTGCCCGAGCGGAGTCGGCTCGATTCGCCGGTGCCGGTCGACGTGATTAACGAGGACGCCATCCGAAAGACGGGACACTCGGAAGTCGGACGTGTGTTGCAGACATTGGCGCCGTCGTTTAACTTTTCGAGTTCTTCAATCAGCGACGGTACCGATGCGCTTCGCCCCGCGACGCTCAGGGGGTTGGGACCGGATCAGGTGCTGGTGCTTGTCAACGGGAAACGGCGGCACGGGAGCGCGTTGATTCACGTGAACACTTCCGTGGGTCGAGGTACGGCAGGTGTGGACATGAACGCGATTCCGGCGAGCGCCATCAAACAGATCGAGATCCTGCGGGACGGGGCATCGGCGCAGTATGGATCCGACGCGTTGGCGGGGGTCATAAACCTCGTGCTCAAGGATGATTACGAAGGGGCGTTCGGCACCTCCTACGGCTCGACGTACGAAGGAGACGGCGAGACGTTCACACTGAATGCGCACAAAGGGTTCAAATTCGGCGAGGATGGCACGATTCACGGGGCGATTGAGTACCGGGACAGGCAGCCAACCAACCGTGCAGGTATGACCGGCGTCATTCAGTATCCCGATACCGAAGTTGGGGAGGGCGCTCCCGTGGAGGTAACCAACGATGCCGGGAACAAAGAACATAGCTTTGACCGCCAAAATTTTCGTATCGGCGATGCGGAATCGCGCCACGGCGCCGTTGTTCTGAACCTGGACAAACCGATTGACAGCATTTGGGAGGGCGCTACCTTCTACAGTTTTCTCGATTACTCTAATCGGCAGAACACCAGCGCCGGATTTTATCGGAGAGCGAATCAACTCAGCCGCAACCCGGAAGGCTCGGACTATCCCGACGGATTCCTTCCGTTAATCAACACCAGTGTACTGGATTACTCCATCGGTGTCGGCGTCAAGCAGAAGTTCGGTAACGACTTGCGGATGGATGCGAGTGTGGTTACGGGCGGCAACAGCTTTGCGTTCAACGTGAGTAATTCACACAATGCATCGCTTGTCGCGGCGGAGGGTTCCAGCCCATCATCAGCGGATGCGGGTGATTTGCGACTTTTCCTTAACACGGTGGATCTGGATTTCTCGCTACCGATGGATTGGGGCAACGTTGCGGTCGGCGGTGGATTTCGGAACGACATCTATCAAATCGTCGCCGGCGAGGAGGTTTCCTATGAGGATTATGACGGTCCCGGCGGTGCCTCCGGCGGTATTCAGGTGTTCCCCGGCTTCCAGCCGTCAAATGAAGTGAATGAACTGCGTACCGCCTTTGCGTTTTACACCGATGTCGAGGTAAACCCCATCGAATCGGTGTTCGTCAATCCGGCGGCTCGCGTCGAAAACTATAGCGACTTCGGTTCCACCGTCAACGGAAAGTTGGCGCTGCGCTATGAGCCGGCAGACGCCCTCGCACTGCGCGGCTCGGCAAGCACCGGATTCCGCGCGCCTTCCATGCAGCAACTGTATTTCAACAACGTAAGCACGCAATTCAATACGGTGGACGGGCAGTCAGTCGCACAAGAAATCGGTACATTCCGAAACGACAGCGATATCGCCAAAGCCGTCGGAATTCCCGAATTGACAGAGGAAACCGCGGTCAACCTGAGCGGCGGATTCATCCTGCGTCCGATGCCTCGGTTAACGCTTACGACAGACTTTTACCGGGCAACAATCAGCGACCGCATCATCATCAGCGGACGGTTGTCGAGCGACAATGAGGCGATTCCGGCAGGAATTCGAGCGAGTCTCGCGGATTCAGGCGTGGCAGGGGCGCAATTCTTCATGAATGCGGCAGACACCGAAACACAGGGGATAGATTTTGTGGCGTCGTATACCTATCCCGTGTTGGATCAGGCGTCACTGGCGTTTAGTTTCGCCGCGAACTACACGGAAACGGAGATTACGGACGTGAATCTGCCCGCGAATCTTCCCGAATCGCTGTTCACCGAGCAGGATCGCTCTATCGTTGAGACATGGCAGCCGAAAGACCGTGTTTCGATGTCAACGCGTTATACGGGGGATTCGCTGGGTATCGACTACGCTGTGCATCGATACGGAGAGTACACCGTGATTGATGGCGGCAAGAGTCAAACGTTCACGCCGAAGTATCTCACCGACGTTCAAATCAGCTATGGGTTGGGTGAATACGGCAGAATCAAGATCGGCGCGAATAACTTGTTCAACGTCACGCCGGATGAAAATCGTGTCGGTCAATCGCGCGGCGGGAAAATCGTGGATGCGTGGGGGAACATCATTGTGGATTCGCCGGGAGTGTTCACGTATTCAAGGCGGTCTGCGCCGTTTGGCTTCAACGGCGGATTGTACTATATCGCTTGGGAGAATGCGTTTTAAGCGTAACCTATCCCACAATTCGGGGCGAGAATAAGTTGAGGCGGGTATAGTCCCGCCTCAACTTTTTTCCGCAAGACACCCATGAAAAAATACGTGAGTGGAACCGCCGGCTCCGGATTGAGGCGGCAACATACGCGGATTTGGCGAGTCAGTGTAGTCGGAACGACCGTCTACGTTTTTCTGTTCACGATCGCAGTAATTTGGATTCTGCACGCTTCTAGTCACAGCGAATATAGCAGCCATATACTTGGCACGTACTACGCGGGACTTTCCCTGTATCAAATCGTGTCATTCGTCAACATTGCGTGGTTTTTCGCCTTGGTTGCCGATTTGATTGTCCTGATGCGCCGCTCTCCTCGGAAAGGAATACTCGGTCCGCTCAGCGGGGTTGTGTTGTCAATCATAGCGATTGCAGTCGTTCAATGGGCTGCGGAGGGGTTGAAGCGCGTGGCTGAAGCTTGGGCGGTGACTTGATGATTGTGAATCTGTGCTTTGGAAGGAGTAGATGGGTCAGCCGTTATCAAGATGAGATGGGTAATTTACGAAATCTTGACGAGCACACTTTGGAACACACCTTCCCATAATTTGGTGTCAACGCAAACTGAAAACCGCATAAGTACCTGTAATGATGTCGGAAATACAGGTAGCAAATTGAAAAGGAGCCGATGATGGAAAGTTTGGTAATATCATTATTCATGATTCTGATTGGGATAGCCGTTTGGATTTTTGTTGCGGTGGTCGCGTGGCGAGCGATGCGGGCACATGAAAGAATCGCTGATGCACACGAAAATTTGGCCGAATCAATCCAAAATTTAGGGAATCGGACGCAGTCTGGCAGCTAGGAAAAGAAATCGGCGATTTGACGTTTGAAGAGTTCAAAAGGCTGGCAAGATCTCTATCGTACGGGATCTTCTATCGCGCTCAGTATTCATTCACTTGATCGTTATTCACTCTCATGATCGCAAGTTCGCGCCCTAGAATATGACCTTGTAAAACTTACGGAGGATTATGATGGAACCCATTGACAATCAGGAGTGGCACTCTTTATCTGAACAAGCACAACAGGAGGTTTATGACTTTTTCCTGTTTGTAAAACAACGCCATGAACAGCAAGTACAACAGGCACGACACGACCAAGCAGAAACACTGCTTCTATCAAATTACAGTGCCAATTTGATTGAAGAATGGCTAGACACCTCGGAGGATGAAGTTTGGCAATAGATATAAACGTAGCCGACGTTGTGTTATGTGAGTTTTATTTCAGTGATTTGGAAGGATCCAAAAAGAGACCCGTCTTGGTCTTTAAGGATAACCTTCCCTATGATGACTTTGTAGGCGTTCCAATCAGTGGTCAGTTGAGGGAACTACATCAAGATGAAAGCCTTGTGGATTCTTCCAAGTTTCGTGAAGGAGGCATTCCGATAACATCCAAGATAATGGTTAGAAAGACTTTTGTGGTATCGAAGTCGGCAGTCATCAAAAAGTATGGAACGTTGAAAGACGATGCATTCAGGCAATATCAAAGATTGTTCTGCCTATATTTTGATTGTGTGTCATCTGATTAGGAATCGCGACTCTGGTGTGTGTACGAATTCGTCTAGAAAAATGCGCCTCAAAGTCCGGACCGAAAACTGTAGGAGAAAATGATGAATTTTCATATTCCCAGAGCTAGAGTCGCGAAAGTGTTAAACCGACAATCCAGCATTGCCGCCCTGTCAGCGAACATACTTCTATGTTTGCTGCTCGTTGGTTGCGGAAAGATCGTAAACACGGCTTTGTCAAAAGGGAAATACCAACCTCCTACATCCCCAAGAGAAGCGCTTGCCGTCATCCAGATAGATTCGGATAGTGGCTGGTTGCAGAGGATACAACAATTTGCGGTGCGAATCGATGGTCAATTAGCCTTGGAGAAAAAACTGGATCCAGATAGAAAAGAACCCTTCAAGGACATCTTGGTGTCATCGGGTCAACATGACTTGTCAGTGGGAATTATATACCAGTCTTTTTCTGAAGCAATGCCGAGTACCCATCAGGAGTGGACGACTTTTTCTGCCGATGTCAAAGCGGGACATAAATACTTTCTGAGTGGTGAATTGTCGCCCGGAGTTGATGGAGGATTATCATTCGATGGTCGGCTTGTTGAGGCAACCGCAGCTATAGACGTCAAGAAATCGCAGAATACAATGGATCCAAACTAGACCCAAAAGATTGATGCGGTCCACCCAAATTAACTCGATCTCGAACACCAATTGAACAACTGAAGCGCTGTGGAAACCGAGATTTTTCCTCAAAACTCGGTTGAACGACAACTATTCGTGGTGAGGTATTGAAGCGAACGATGCGAGAACAATACGGCTGGCGAAGGAAGTTCCCCTTTGTGCTTTTCGTTTCACGCATGATCTTACCGACCAGTGTTTTCTGCGCAGCTATAAGCTTTTGCGGAATGGTCGATGTTTCGGCAGCCGCCTCGGATGGGCATGAGCAACAGGAGTTGAAAAATCCCGATGGCACATGGAAATGGACGAATAAGCTCATTAACGAGACGAGTCCGTATCTTCTTCTTCATGCCCACAATCCGGTGGACTGGTATCCGTGGGGAACGGAGGCGTTAGAACGCGCGAAAGCGGAAGATAAAGCGATTTTTCTCTCGGTGGGTTATTCAACCTGCTACTGGTGTCATGTCATGGAGCGGAAAGTATTTGCCGATGCCGACATCGCGGCAATGATGAACGAGATGTACATCAACATCAAGGTGGATCGGGAGGAGCGACCCGATATTGATGAGATCTACATGACGGCAACTCAGATTATGACGGGCGGAGGAGGGTGGCCCAATTCCGTGTTTCTCACGCCGGATCTGCATCCATTCTACGCGGGAACTTACTTTCCGCCGGTTGACAGCCATGGACGTCCCGGTTTTCCGCGTGTGCTAAAGGCTCTTCATGATCATTGGGTGAATCGGCGGGATGAGGTGATTGAGCATGGAATGAAGATTACCGAGGTCATCAGGCAGGCGACCGGCGGAGCGCTTGGCGAGACGGATGAGTCACGGTTGGAGATGGAGTTGGTTACGTCCGCGATCGAAGGTTTGCGGTCAACTTACAACCCTGCATACGGCGGTTTCGGCGACGCGCCGTTATTCCCATCACCAACAAATCTTGAGCTTTTACTTAACGAATATGACCGCGAAAAGGATGACAATCTCCTCGAAATGGTCACTCACACGCTTGACATGATGGCATACGGTGGGATATACGATCAGATTGGCGGCGGATTCCACCGGTATTCGGTCGATGCCAAGTGGCTTGTGCCGCATTTTGAGAAGATGCTTTACGACAACGCACAGTTGGCAAAGGTCTATTTGCTTGCTTATCAACGGACGCAAGAGCCGTTGTATCTTCGTGTAGCCGAAGAGACTTTTGACTTTGTCTTCCGAGAGATGACTTCACCCGAGGGCGGCTTCTATTCCGCGATCGATGCCGAAACCGATGCAGAGGAGGGGAAATACTACGTTTGGACAGAAAAGGAGATTCGCGACGTTCTTGGTCGGAGGAAGTCGAAACTGTTGATGAAGGTGTACGGCGTGACGAAAGGACCGAACTTCGAAGGCAAGAATGTGCTGTATCTACCCACTCCGATTGCAAGCGTGGCAAATGAGGAGGGGAAGTCCGAAGGAGAACTGTTAACCCGACTTGAGCCGCTAAAAGAGAAACTGCTGCACGCGCGGGAAAAACGGGAGCGGCCACTGCTTGACACAAAGGTGATTGTGAACTGGAACGGGTTAATGATTGATGCATTGGCTCTCGGGTACGAGGTGCTTGAGGATGCCCGCTACCAGGACGCCGCCGAACAAGCGGCGACGTTCATTCTTGAGAAGATGAAAAACTCTAAAGGACAACTGATGCATACATATCGGGATGGCATCCTCAAATACGACGGTTTTCTCGATGACTACGCTTTCCTTGTGCGCGGTTTACTGGGATTGTATCAGGCAACTGGTGAAAAACACTGGCTCAGCGAAGCGCGCGCCTTGACCGATACAATGGTCGAACTCTTTTGGGATGACGCGGACGGAGCGTTTTATTTTACGTTGGAGGGGGCGAATCATCTGCTCGTCCGCACAAAAAAGCCGTATGATTCAGCAATCCCGTCGGGAAACGCGGTCGCCGCGAACAATCTCTTGTCACTGGCGGACTTAACCGGTACATTCCGCTACTTTGAGTTTGCGGAAAAAACCCTACAGAGTTTTGCGGGTATGATGTCCAAATCCTCTGGCGGGTTTATGCACATGCTCCTTGCGGCGAATCGGTATTGGGACGTTCTGCCATTTTTCACACAACAGAAAATCGCTAATTTCGTTCCCCCTCTAACTACCGGCACTGAAACTGACGTTGTTAAGGTTAGTGCGTCCGTCCTACCAGCAGGGAAGTTCCGCATTGATGTGGAGATTCATCTTGAGATTGCCGAAGGGTGGCACGTCAATGCCAACCCTGCCTCTCAAGATATGCTTATTCCTACGTCTGTTTCGCTTGATCCGGACGCACCCGCCGAGTTTGTTTCCGTGGATTATCCCGAAGGAGAGATTGTGCATTTCGATTTCAGCGGGGAATCGCTGTCGGTGTACGAAGGGACGATTACCATACCGACGACGATCAAACTCAAATCCAATATTTCAGAGGAGAAGGATTTACCCCTTGATTTGCAACTTCGCTATCAAGCGTGCAACGATTTGATCTGCTTGGAACCTAAAACCATACAGATTCGAGTTCGTAAATAGGTTTTGATGCGGGAGACTGGAAGGAAAGATCGCGGAGGGAGGGACGACAGATTTCTACCGCGCGGGATGTGCTAGTGTAAAAAAATTCATTCGGTTGGTAGGTTTTGTCAAGATTCGGAAATCGCTCCTACAGTCGAAGTGTTGGGTTTCACTCAGAATTCTGCATCTACGGGCATAATTAAACTTCAATAGCCCATCGACTTACCAAGATTCTTCAGGTTTTTCGTTCAACCCAACCTACGCAATATATGGATTCGATAGTATGCGTCTAATCAATGGGTTGGGCGGCTTCAGGGACTTCGACCCCTTGCTCATTCCAGAATCGGTATGCGCCGCGGTGGAGCGGAGTCACGAATGCCATGGGCGCATTTTCAATTGTCATGTCTTTGGCTGCGTGGTGGGTATGGCGCAGCGTTGCACCACCCTTTTCCGAATATACATGCCTTAAAATTGTGTGGATGGTCGCTTCATCAGTGTCTTTGTGCGCAATCAGCAAGGTTGGCATGAGGAGCGTATTGACTGGCTGATCTATGCCCTTGTAGACTCCTCCGGGCAGAGTTCCCGGCAGGTAGAACGGATATTTTTCATAAAAGCCGTATTTCCTGGCTGGTGCATCAAAGTCGATGAGTCGAATGGTTTTGATTGTGGAGACTTCGAGAATCGCCGCATTGGGAGCACTCACCAGCCACTGGAAACCTGCTACTTGTCCATCTCGCAGTGCGTTGCCTCCCGCCATTCCGCCTTTGTAAACAGGCGTATATTTGCCCTGTATTCCCGCCAACGTTGCCAAGCGTTCAAGGGTTTGCGCCGATCCGGATCCAGCCGCGCCCATTGCGACTTTCTTGCCGACGATATCCTCAAATTGGTGGACATCACTATTGGCAAGTGTGGAAAACTGGTTGTACGCAATATAAAGCAGCGTTACCACTCGGATGTTTTCTTTCCTTCCCTCTTTGGCAAACACCTCTTGTCCGTGATAGCCGAGATAAGCATCGGAGGCAAATGCAACTCCAAGGTATTCCGAGCTACCGTTGACCCGGCGCACGTTTTCAATGGATCCGGCGGATGCTTCGACAGAGATTTTGATGTTGGGTTCCGCTTTCGAGACGACATTGCCTACCCCCGCCGCAAAGGGGGAAAACGTACCGCCCGTTGCTCCACCGAGGATGGATAGCCATATTTTCTCGTTCTTGGCTTGAGTTTTTTGCGGTTCTGCATCCTTGGATTTTTGGTTGTTGCAGCCGTAAGTTACGGTAAGGAGTATGATAAATAGAAATACGAGTTTATGACGCATGAGTACTGAAAGATTCGGCATGTGGGAACTTGTCCTTATATTTCGGTGAATTGGTTGTTGACGCCAGGTAGGATTTCCGAGCCCGAAGTCTGGATGTGCAGCGTGGATGATTCCGATGTTGAGAGAGTATACTTCCAACAGGTTTGTGGAGTCAATTGAAAACAGAGCGACAGGACAACCACAGGGGGTTGTCCCTACATAAATCGGATGTCCACATGGACGCATCTACAGACTGAACTACGCAGGTTCTATATCTGTTGAAAAATTGTCACGGATTTAGGATAATATAGTTGTATTGCTAAGGATTCGTGGGTCGCGGCATCAAAAAAATAATTGGGAGCAAGAACAATGGCTGAGTTAACGCAGATGAAGTGTGTTGCATGTCGGAGAGACGCCCCCCAAGCTACGGAGGCGGAGATTGCGGAATACCTGCCGCAGACGCCGGATTGGGAGATCGTAGAACGCGAGAACATCAAGAGGCTGGAGCGTGTTTTCAAATTCGACGATTTTCCTCAAGCGCTTTCTTTCACGAACAAGGTGGGAGAATTGGCGGAGTCGGAGGGGCATCATCCCGCACTTCTGACAGAATGGGGTAGAGTGACGGTGACGTGGTGGACTCACAAAATACGAGGATTGCACCGGAACGATTTCATTGCGGCGGCAAAGACGGACCAATTGTATTGAACTTTCGAATTCTGCTTATAAGGAAGTTTGAATAATGATGCCTGTTCAAGAAAACAGAAGTGAAAGCAATTATCAGCCATTTGAACGCTGTTGAATGTCGTCCCGCTCGCACTTTCAAAGGCTGGTGCGCAGTGCACACCCTACAAAACTGGCCCTTCAAAATTTGCTTGTAATCGAGTTTCAATTATGAGACTTCTTTTCCTATCGAGTACGGTTCCTGTTCCGGCGACGGACGGCGGTCGCCTTCGCGTGCTGAATCTGCTCAAACAGGTCGCCCAGAGGAACCGGGTTTCCTTTTTGGCGTTGGAAACACAACCTACAGACAAAGAGGGAATTGAGTATCTTCGGAGTCTCGGGATTAAAGCACATCTCGTTCCACACACCTCCCGGTTACCCTCAATCACCCTGCGAACTGTGAGCCAATCCGTTTTGAAGCGGAAACCGCTGACGGTAGCTCGATATGATGTACCCGCATTTCGGAGGACATTCCATTCATTGCTGGACACGGGCAGCTATGATTTGATTCACTATGAGATGTTCCATACCGGCCAGTATTGCCTAGAAACGAATGCAAGGAGTTTGCTATCCCTCCAGAATGTTGATTCGCACATCTGGCGCCGCCTTCGCGAACAGACATCAAACGCTCTTCGACGTTGCTTCTTCCGGACCCAAGAGCGCGCGTTTAGACGATATGAGCGTACCATGAGCAATCGTTTCGACCTTGTTGCTTGTGCGTCAGAGGTCGATCGCGATCTCATGAATGAGATCTGTCCGGGGCTTAACTCGGACGTGATTCCCAACGGCGTCGATACCACATTGTACCAGCCAGATCATGAAGTCGAAGAAGAGGCGACGCTAATTTACACGGGCAGTATGGATTGGTTTCCAAACGAAGATGCTGCCATCTACTTCCTCGATGAGATCCTTCCCACGATTCAAAAAAAGTGTCCGAATCTGAAATTTTATGTTGTCGGGCAGTTTCCCAGCGAGCGCCTAAAGCGCTACGGCAACCGCCCCGGAGTTATTATTACCGGTCGGGTAGATGATGTTAAACCGTACATCGCACGCGCTACGGGTTATGTTGTGCCCTTAAGGATTGGCGGCGGCACACGTCTAAAAATCCTAGAAGCCTTGGCCATGGGTAAGGCGGTCGTATCAACAAGTGTCGGCTCCGAAGGATTAAATTTAAGGGCAGGGGATGAAATCACGATTGCCGACGAGCCGGCGAAGTTTGCCGATGCCGTTCTTCAGCTCATGGAAAACGGAAGCATGCGCCGGGAACTGGGCGACAACGGTAGGCGACGCGTCGAGACAGAATATGAATGGCGGCGAATCGGAGAAAAATTGCAGGGACTGTATGAAGCGGTGGTAGCCGGCGATTCCGGGACGACAGGTACGAAGTATAATCCGTCAAGTTAAGACTAAGTGTTTGAATGCATGAACCTACGCGCGATCAGTTACTGAAACTCTATAACCAACTTAAAACGGCGCATGGGTCGCAGGCATGGTGGCCGGCTGACACACCATTCGAGGTAATACTAGGGGCCATCTTGGTGCAATCGACTGCGTGGCGAAATGTTGTTAAGGCAATCGATAACCTGAGGGATGCAAATCTTCTCACCCCATCAAGGATAGGAGCAATTTCGCAGACGGAATTGGAGGAGCTTGTCCGTCCCTCCGGGTATTTCCGCGTCAAAGCGAAGAAGGTTCGAGCGTTCGTGACGCACTTGCAGGCACACCACAACTATCGACTGGATTCACTGTTTGCCGCCGACGTTTTCACGTTGAGGGAGGAGTTGCTCTCGATTTATGGAATCGGCAATGAGACCGCCGATTCTATCATACTCTATGCGGCGGAGAAGCCTGTCTTTGTAATTGATTCTTATACCCATCGTTTACTGTCTCGACTGGGCTGGATAGCGGGAAAATACGACTATAGCAAGCTGCAAGCAATTTTTATGAATGCGCTCCCTCATGATGTACGTTTGTTTAACGAATTTCACGCGTTAATTGACCGCCACAGTTCAAGAATATGTCGAAAAACTCCGCTGTGTGGAGAGTGTACACTCCGGAGTGATTGCCCTTTTTCTTGATGGAGAGAAAACTGCCAAATAGTTGGGTTTCACTGCGTTCAACCCAACCTACGGACTGGGTAATACCATGAATCGGAGTCGCGATTCGGAGATTGCTCCTACGGTCTGGGTGGACCATGCCAGAATTCGAGTTTACACGAGAAACGTGGGCCTCTAAGCGGATGTCCGCAGGTATGGTATCAGGCGAATTGGAGGATGGCGTCGTCGGAGGTTAACTGGATGGGAATGGGCGGGCCATGACCTTGCCCGATAATAGGAATATTGGAGAACGCGTTGTAACAGCAGATGTATGCTAGCCGCGAGAACTCTGACAAATTGGGTTCGGAAGCATGGATGAGATTGCAGTGGAAGAATAGTGCACTGCCCGGTTTGGCTTCCACAAATTGAATCGGCAGCCTCGACTCAAGGGCTTTGGCGCGTTCAGGTTCGACTCCATGCTGGTTTCCTACGTTAGCGTGGTCGAGCCGTCCCAGCAGATGTGAACCGACCATGACTTTCAGGCATCCGTTCACTTTCATGGCCTCATCAATGACAATCATGGCAGAAGCCAATCGCGGATAGGGGCAACCGTCCCGGTACCAGTAGCCGTAGTCTTGGTGCCATTCCCAGGCACCGCCGCCTTCGGGGTATTTGAGCATTACCTTACTATGCCAGTGGTAGACATCCTCTCGAAGCATTGCTCTCATCGAGTTGACAACGCGCGGGCTTGCCGACACCATACCGAAAACATCCTCTCCAATATCTCTCCATATTGCCAATGGAGACTCGTTGCCATCCGCATCGTGAGCCACAACGGTATGTTCCCGTACACGCGCAGCTAAATTGGCAGCTCTACGCAGTATGGCGACCTCGTCAATCGAGAACATACCTTCAATCAAGACAAATCCGTCACGATCGAAGTCCTCAATTTGGTCTATTGTAAGCATGCCGTTTTTCGGTGTCAGTTACGACAGTTCAAGGGTTACGGCATACGGAGTATGCCTACTACCGGGTTACAATATATCTCGCGCTGCCAAACGGATGGCGTTTGCAGTTTTGTCAATCGCCTCATCGGTCATGTCGGGCTGAATGCCTATGCAAACGGCACGACTTAGATAGTCCAATGTCCGAGGGCACATGCGATCGGAGTAATGGATTTTACCTTCGTATGCAGGATGCGAGTACGGCAACCCGTTCGGATGATAGGTTCTCTTCTCAAGGATATAGTGCCAATTCGGATAGACGTGCCTGTCTCCATTCCCGTGGGTGTACATTGGACCGCCGCCAACACCGTGTTTGCCCATCGCCTCGCCGAACTTAACCGCCAGATCCGGGGTCGGGAGGAAAAACGCGACCGAGAGATTGCAATCACCATCCTCATCGTGGCATTTTCGCATCTCAATACCGTCCACATCGGCGATGGCGTGACGTAGTTTGGCGTTCCGAATTTTCGTGTTTTGCAGATAATCATCAAGACGTGTCAACTGCACCGACGCAACGGCACCGCGTATCTCATCCATCCTGAAGTTCATACCCGGGAAGGCGGCTTGGGATTGTTTTGAGATTCCCCACAGGTTGCCCGCATCGTGCGCCATGCGGGCTCTATCGTACAGATCGTCATCATCGGTAATCACGACACCCCCTTCACCGGTAATGAGGATTTTGCTCTGCTGCAAGCTGAAGCATCCAATGTCTCCGTATGTCCCAACTCTTTTGCCGTTGACAGAAGCCCCCATCGCTTGTGCGCAATCTTCGATTACTACGAGGTTGTGTTTTTCGGCTAACGCTTTTATTCTAGGCATATCCGATGGCATGCCCAACATATGCACGGGTATAATGGCTTTCGTGCGCGGCGTAATCTTGGCTTCAATGTCGTCCGGATCAATTGAAAGCGACTCATCAATCTCAGCTATAATCGGAACGGCATTCGCAATCACGACGGCTGACGGCGTCGCAATCCAGGTGTATCCCGAAATGATGACCTCATCGCCGAGACCAACACCGGCGGCGTATAGCGCGACGATTAAAGATGCGGTGCCCCCATTCGTCGCAAGCGCATGTTTGACGCCAAACTTTTCTGCAATACCTTTTTCAAAAGCGGCGACTGTGGATTCCTCGGGGCCATATCGACAAAGCTCGCCCGATCTCAAGACTTTTAGTACTGCCTGTTCCTCTTCTTTATCTATACGCGCCATCGTCAACTTCTCCTTGTTTCTATGGGATTCATGTTACGACAGATTTCTCAATTTGGGAATTACGCAGCGTCACAACGTTCCGATCCTGATCGGGATTTCTAGTGCCTTTCGTGTCAGGACAGAGCGGATTAACAGCGACCTCGGCAGCGCCAACCATCTGTTGGTCTTCGGTCTTGTTGGGTGTTCCGGCAACTGATAACTCTAGCGCGAGTGATGCAGACGAGCGCTCATTTTATTTCGTCGCGTTGCCGTCATTTGTAGAGGAATACCATGCGGCATTAGGAATTTAGACACTATCACAGACTGCCTTTTGATGCAAGCATCAAATCATGAACACGCAAACTACAATGGATTTTGGCGGCGGATCGTGACCAACCTACAACCGGCTATCCATTGTCGGGAATCGGAAGAGATCTCTATCGATCAACTGAGCGAATAGCGAAAGCGATAGTAAACCTTGTTTGCTACCGGCATCTACTATCAGGATTAGCTATCGCCGTCGTTACTCATTCCCTTGATCCCCGCGTACGGAGAAAGTGGACGATATGATTGGGGCTTTCTGTGGCAAACCTCTTACTCAGTCGCTATTTGGTGGAGAGCCGGTGTGGTAGGAAACCGCACCTACCGTAGGGGTGCGACGTATAACTTAACCAACACTAGGTGAATTTTCTTAATTTAATCTCTATGCGGCACAGGGGCCGTCCCTTAACAACCGGGAAGATTGGCAGGGTGGCTGGCTATAGATTTATTTTCAACACCTATAGAATGTGATACAATCTGTCTATTCAATCAGTTTCCGAATAACACTATTAGACTAAACTTGCTGTAGATAATTTCAAAAGGACGTATTCTGTATGCAGCCATTCTTGCAGATGGCGATTGGCGTCCTCGCCGCTGTTGCCGTATCCCTAGCGTTCATTTTTCAGTCCAGTTTTGGAGATTCACGGCATACACTGAGCATCATTGGCGCTATCGCAATCGTGATTGCCAGTCTCTATATTTTGCGAACCCGACTCTTTCGATGGGGGAATCGAAGCCGGTTGTTAAAATATCACCAAGGGATTTCCTCGTTCGGATTGTGTCTTGTTTTGGTACATTCAGGTATCAAACCGGAGACATGGCATTCATGGCTGACGTTTTGCTTGGCATGGCTGAACCTGGGAAGCGGGGTTGCGGTTAGCCTGACAAAAGCGCGGATCCGACGAATCCTGCTGCGCTGCCATTTGGCATTGGCGCCCATTTTGTTGATAGCAGTTATCGTCCATGGGCGTGAGAAACTTGAACACGACGAATTCTTCCCCTTAACGGAAGAACACGACATTCCGTGCGCACAGTGTCATACCTCAAAACCGTTGATGTTTCGTATGGGTGTAGAGTTTGAGAGCGAGCTATCTATAGACGAAAATTTGTCTGGAAACATCCAGTGGGAGTTTGAGGTCCGACACATACCAATCTCTCAAAATGCCACGGTGGCAACGAAAAAGAAAGCCGCCGAATGGCTGATAACTGACCTCAACAATCATCGGAAGTACATCGTCAGAAAGGATGAGGAGGGACTAGATATCTACGCCGATTCTGTTTATAGAACTTACACCTGCCGCACGTGCCACGTTCATAACACCCCGGAGATTCAGGAGGTGCATGAGGTGCATGGCGTGAGTGTTTTTGATAGATGCTTGGATTGCCATCAAACCGAATTGAACGGGACGCGGTACGGGAGACAGAAGGCGGGATGGGAGTATGATCCCAATTGGTAGATTTTAGGAATTGTATGTACCACAGGAAATCAAACAAAAAAGTGAAAGCCGGGCTTTGTGCCAGTGTAGTCGTATTTTTTGCCGCTCTTTTGGTTCAGTGTATTGCTGGGGAAGCGATGGCAGCTTCCGAAGGGGTGAAAACGCATGCGGTAGGCGGACCTAATTCTTCGGAACCTGAAGATTTGGAGACATCGCAAAGAGCCAAGGATCTTTGGAGGACATATTTCTCCGCCGATGGCAGATTTCGACAGGAAAGCATTTTTCGGGAGGGTACTCCGAGCCGTTATCGCTATCGCATCAGATTCCGTTTGGGCGGAAATTTTCCGATCCATCCGCACGCTAATCTCGGATTCAGAATGGTCACGGGTGCAACGGACGACCCGACTACTGGCAACGTGGATCTTGACGGTTATTTTTCGAAGAAGGGATTCAATCTTGATCGACTGTTCCTCCGGTATTCGCCCAGTTCGTCACTAACGCTTACAATTGGTAAGTTCCCTAATCCGTTTGAACGTGTTGAGTTGGTGTTTCACAACGACGTGCAGTTTGAAGGGGCGGCACAGCAGTTTCGCCTGAACAACGTGGGTTTTATTCATCAGGCACGGGTAAATCTTGGGCAGTTCATTCTGGCGGAATCCAAGAGCGGCGCGGATACCAACCTCTTCGCGGGGCAATTGTTCCTCAAGGGGTTTCATTTTAACGGGCTGTCGTTTGGTGCGACGCTTTATGAATATCGGAACGAGGATGCCATCGCCCAAGCGGTTGAGGACGGTAGGTTAGGCGGCGGGGATACGAACGCGCGGATTGGGGCGGGTACCGGGACATCTACCTATCTATTCGGATTTAGGGTTGTTGAATGGCTGGCAAAGTATGAAACCACAATCAGATCGATGCCTGTGAGGATTATCGGGGTTTATGCGCAAAACCTATTGGCAGATTTCAATGACACGGCATATTGGCTAGAAGTCGGCGTTGGGCCAATTTCACGTCTGAATAGATTGCGGGGACTTTACCATTATGTTCGGGTTGAACGGGAATCGATGATATCAAACTATAATAATGCCGATATTTTCAATCCAAATATGCAGGGGCATGGATTTAAAGGTGTTTTACCGCTTTCCGAGAATGTTGGCGTAGAAGCGTTGCATTTTGTAGCACAGAACATTCTCTCGCCCGGACCACATCCGTATCATCATAAAACCAGATTGCAGATTAAGGCGAAATTTTAGTGTTTCGCCAATATTTTGGATTGCGTCGGTCGTTGGTGGCAGTCCTTGTCCCGCCGTGTGAGTCAATTCGCGGAACGCAGATCTGCGTTCCCTACACCCCTTTCAGCAAGGAAACTAAATGGTCGGGTTTCGCTGCGTTCAACCCGACCTACAGGATAAAACTATACTCAGCATCGGTTAATTTTGCGCAATTGTGCACCGAAGGTTTGTAGGAGATTAAGCGAATGAAAAGTGAGTGCGATAGAGATCTTCTCCGAATCGCGATGGTCGGGAATCGGTGGGAACTCCTCCTACCACCTGCAAAACTCACACTCCATTTCTTGACTCTTAAAAAACGCAACTCCCAACAGCGTAGAGTATATATCCGTTGAAGGGGGGTGATGGGTATGATACCATAGCCGTGTTCGAGGGCGGACAAACGAACGCTCTAATCACCTACACCGCCTAGCCAAAACAGGCGGAAGGATAGGTACTGCGTAGCATTGACAATGGAGATGGCGACAAGACATGACATACCGTAACATTTTAGAAAAAATCCGGCTTGCATTTCCTCAACCGGTATCTGATTCCATTCATGACTCCTATTTTGTGCATTCGATTATGCGCGCATTAGATCAGGTTGATGCGCTCAAATCACATCTGCCGATGCTTGGTGACGTGGTGGCTGGAGATTTCGAGAAAGCAAAGGGGCAAGTGTTGCCGGAGGCGATGTCTTCGGTTGAGAATGTCACTGCAGAACTAGTAGAATACCTGCGCGGAATGACTATATTCGGGCACCCTCGTACGCAACAGAACGTCATTCCTCCCCCGACAATTCCAAGCTTGATTGGGGTGCTTCTCGCTTCGCTGCACAATCCCAATATCTCATGGGATGAATACAGCCGTCTGGTTGCATTGGCCGAGGTTGAAGTCGTCGCCATGACCTCAAAATTGATAGGGTATGATCCGGAAGTGTCGAGCGGCGTGTTCACATTTGGCGGCACCGGGACAACACTTTACGGCGTGAAGCTTGGCTTGGAAAAAGCCTGTGCCGAAACGATGCAGAAGGGGACACCTGAAGAGATTGTGGTTTTCGTTTCGGATGCGGGGCACTACTGCGCCTCCAATATTGTCGGATGGCTCGGAATCGGGACGAACAATTTGATTACCATCCCGACAACGGTTGAAAACGAAATCGATCTCCCCCAACTTGAGCGGCAGGCTCGTACAGCATTAGGAAACGGGAAAAAGATTGCCGCCATCATCGCGACACTAGGTACCACCGATTCGTTTGGATTGGACGACTTGGAGAGTATTGCGACGTTACGCGATACGCTGGTCGACGAGTTCCAGCTCGACTACAAGCCGCACATTCACGCGGACGCCGTTATCGGGTGGGCATGGTCAGTGTTCAATGACTACGATATTGAAAAGAACTCACTCGGGTTCCGTCCGCGCACCGTCCGTGCATTGGCGGGAGCTTGTCGGCGAATACGGCATTTATCTCTGGCAGATTCGGTTGGAATCGACTTCCACAAGACTGGTTTTGCGCCCTATATTTCCAGCCTTATTCTTGTCAAGAATCGAGCGGATTTGGAGTTGGTGACTCGTCAGCCGGAACAGATGCCGCATTTGTATCACTTTGGCGACTATCGGCCCGGAATGTACACGCTTGAGACCTCCAGAGCAGGGACGGGACCGCTTGCAGCTCTCGCCAATTTCCGACTGTTCGGCGAAGAGGGATTGCGCGTAATTCTGGGGCACATTGTTGAGATGACGCAACTGCTGCGCGAACATCTTGAAGGGCAGGAGGGCACTACCGTGTTGAACCGAGACAATTTCGGTACCGTCACGTTATTCCGCGCCTATCCAAAGGGCGTGGACACCTTTTCAATCAAGCGACAGGAGTTTGAGGACGAATCGTACCGCGACAGCTTGCTTTCACATAACAATTACAACCGAGAAATCTATGAATACGTGCATTCGGAGGCGATGGCGGGTAGAGGGGTTGTCATTTCGATAACGGATTGCTATCGGCGCACTAGCTACGGCGAGCCTATCGTCGCCTTGAAGTCGTTTATTCTGTCGCCATTTGTCAATGAGGATGATGTCAAATCTGTAGTGTCGAAGGTTTTGGAGGCGAGAGAGAAGGTGAGTTGGTGCAAAGAGTGAAAGACTAGGCACGACCTAGAAAGATGGCAGTGTAATGGAGGCTTCGCCTTACGCTGTCCATATTATCTCAATCCATTGCTGTGCATTTTTTGTGGGCGACTTCTCGTCGCGGGAGAAACGTTATCGGCTTTCGCTTTTAAGCCACCCCCATATTAGAAGTTGCTTGCTGGCGGGAGAAACCGCGAATACCGAACGGGACCAGTCAGGATAGTAGTCGCTCTCGGGATCTTTTGTTAGTTGTTGAAGATTAACGCCATCAATATCCATCACGAAGATGTCAAATATTAATCTGTCTTTGGCTTTGGCTAATTTTGTAGCGGATGCGAAGGCTATTCGTTGACCATCAGGTGACCATGATGGGCTAGCGTCATACGCATCATTGTTGTTTGTTAGGTTTCGAAGATTTCCGCCATCAGCATCCATCACGTAAACTTCCGCGTTCCCACCTCTAAAGGAAGCGAAGGCAATGTGCTCACCACTCGGCGACCATGACGCCGACCAATCGTGACTGATATGCCTTGTTAGTCTTTGAGGATTTCCACCATCGGCGTCCATCACGTAAATTTCCCAGTTCCCATCTCTATGAGATTCAAAGGCAATGCGCTCACCGCTTGGTGACCATGAGGGACCAGAGTCCGTTTCCGGATTATTTGTCAGGTTTTGAGGATTGCCGCCATCAGCATCCATCACATAGATTTCATAGGTACCATCTCTCTCGGATGTGAACGCAATGTGTTCACCGCTTGGTGACCATGAAGGAGCATCATCCATCAATGGATTCTTCGTTAAGTTCCGAAGATTCCGCCCCTTGGCATCCATCACGTAGATTTCGAGGTTCCCATCTCTACTGGACGTGAACGCAATGCGCCCGCCATCAGGGGACCACGCGGCCCCCCAGTCCAATGCAGGATTTCTTGTTAGGTTTCGAGGATTACTGCCATCAACGTCCATCACGTAGATTTCTTCATTTCCGTCTCTGTGAGACGTGAAAGCAATCTGCGCGCCCGCCTGAACACCTATCATGAGCAATGCCAGACCGATCACGAGACATCGAACTAGAATGGAATATGCGAAATTATGTTTCGAGTGCATCTTGTTTCCCTCCTTATCTTTGAGTCCTATGGCAACAGAAAAATAATATCAGGATCTGTTGCCATTTGGAAATAAGGTTGTAACATAATGGAAGATGGAGGCTTCTCCTCGCGCTGTCCCCACTATCTCTATCCGTTGCTGCCGTTTTCTCCGCAAGCAATGCCTCGTCGCGGGCTAAACGTTATCGGCTTTCGCTTTTAAGCCACCCCCACATTAGAAGTTGCTTGCTGGCGGGAGAAACCGCGAATACCGAACGGGACCAGTCAGGATAGTAGTCGCTCTCGGGATCTTTTGTTAGTCTTTGAAGATTGCCGCCATTAGTATCCATCACGTAAATGTCGGAGTCGTGCGGGTTTTGCTTTCTCCTCTTGGACGCGAAGGCAATGCGTTCACCATCAGGTGACCACGAGGGCTCCGTATCCAACCCGGGATTGTTGGTGAGATTCCGAACATTACCACCATCACCATCAGCATCCATTACATAAATTTCCCAATTCCCGCCTCTAACGGAAACATAAGCAATATGTTCACCGCTAGGTGACCACGATGCTGTCAAATCGTGGTTGATATGCTTTGTTCGTCTTTGGGGATTTCCACCGTCGGCCTCCATCACGTAGATTTCCCAATTTCCATCTCTATCAGATTCAAAGGCAATGCGCGTTCCATCGGGAGACCATGCCGGGTTTCCGTCCACCGCGGGATTTCTTGTTAAGTTGCGCGGATTAATTCCATCAGCACCCATCACGTAGATATCATAGGTCCATTTCTTAGGCCCATCTCTATTGGATGCGAATGCAATGTGTTCACCGTTAGGAGACCATGAAGGAGCATCATCCGTCGATGCATTCTTCGTTAAGTTCCGAAGATTTCGACCCTTGGCATCCATCACGTAGATTTCCCAATTCCCATCTCTATCGGACGTAAAGGCAATCTGCCCCCCATCAGGGGACCACGCCGGAGCATAGTCTAGCACAGGATTTCTGGTTAGGTTTCGAAGATTACTGCCATCAGCATCCATCACGTAGATTTCACGATTTCCGTCTCTGAAAGACGTGAAAGCAATCTGCGCGTGTGCCCGGACATCTGCCATAAACAAAACCAGACCCATCATCAAACATCTAACTGGAATGGAACATGCGGAATTGTGTTTCGAGTGCATCTTGTTTCCCTCCTTGCCCTCAAGCCTACAGCAAAAAAGATAACACGAGGACTTACGCAAAGGAACTGAAAGGAATCGGTCAACAAGCAGCCCGTCTTCTATTTCCAGAATCCAAAAGCCTAAGACCCGTTCAAGTTGAAGTCGCTGGTGCACAAGTCCCCCTCCCTCATATTCTCTTATGCACTCGAAACTCCCTAGCTTAGAGGTTCAGTTTTGAGCACCGAAAGGACTTTGTACTTTGGTAAAACTCAATCAGATTCTGGATAATACCATCCCATTCAAAAAACTTCAACGCGTGTCTGAGAGCATTGGAGGTGAGTGTTTCAACAAACTTAGGATTATTTTTCAGCCGTAAAATGGCATCAGCCAGCGCGGCGACATTTTTCTCCGAAATCAGGAACCCTGTTTCTTCATGTAAACAAGTTTCACTACGAAAGTTTACGCGACTTCAAAATCTATATGTTACAACCGATCCGAGACGCGCAATGAAGGGATCTCTATTACAGTCACTATGGGATTTACTACCTAAGTCGCTATCAGGATCTCTATCGCGCTCATTATCCATTCGCTTGATCTCCGCTGGAGCGAGGATGACCGCCGGGCCTTGAGAGATTTGCGTTTGGATTGCCGAAGGTAGAACGTTTCAGCAGTTGCTTTGTTTGTTTGTCCCTGTTTTATGAACAACCTGCCGAATTCGTGATTTAGACAATAATTATGCATAGCCCGCAATTAGATGCGATAGTCCTACCGATTTTCTGGTTTTCTGTTGACAAGGGTAGATGGCATAAGGTATCCTAAGGGACTGTCAAGTCTTCAACCTTGACACACCTCTATTTATATTAACATCGCCACAAATCAGAAGGGCTTGCGAGATACTATCGGAGATTGCGCCGTTGTCGATTGACAAACTCAAGTACGTGCTGCTGTCGGACTTCTACAGCAATCTGCTGACGGAAAAGCAGCGGGAATTCCTCAGTCTTTACTATGAGGAGGATTTGTCGTTGGGAGAGATTTCCGAGAATTTCGGAATCTCACGGCAGGCGGTGTATGATTCGATTCGGTCGTCGGAGATGTGCCTTGAACGCTTTGAGAACGAGCTTGGGCTGTTGGCTAGTTTTCAACATCAACAGGGTGTAGTCACAGATGTGTTGGAGCATCTGCAATCACTGGAAACCGACGATGTCGGCACAAAGAAACAGGAAACAATTCGGTACATTAAACAACGTCTTCACAGTTTGATTGACCTTTCTCAGTCACAATACGGCGATGAAGCGCGGAGCTAGAGAAAATTATGTTTGAAAGTTTGACCGAGCGACTACAGAGCACCTTGAAGAAGATTGCCGGTCAAGGCAAATTGACAGAGAAGAACGTGGCTGATGCCCTGCGAGATGTGCGTAGGGCGTTGTTGGAAGCGGACGTTAACTTCAAAGTCGCACGCGATTTCATAGAGGATGTCAAGGAGCGCACGCTTGGTCAACAGGTGCTCGGCAGTTTGACGCCGGAGCTACAGATTGCGAAGATCATAGGTGATGAACTGACCAAGTTGATGGGGACGCAGGCGGCGAAGATTAACATCGCACCGAGCGGTCCGACAGTCGTCATGATGGTCGGTCTGCAGGGTTCCGGAAAGACAACCGCCGCCGCGAAATTGGCTCTGAGATTCCGTTCGGAAGGTCGAAATCCGATTTTGGTGGCAGCGGATGTTTACCGGCCGGCGGCGATTAAGCAGTTGGAGGTGCTTGGTGAACAGATTGAGGTGCCCGTGTTTTCGATGGGTACTGATGTATCGCCGGTCGCTATCGTAAATGAAGCGGTTAAACAGGGACTAAATCGCGGGAATAACTTCGTCATTGTTGACACCGCGGGACGCTTGGCGATTGACGAGGAGATGATGGCGGAACTCCGCAATATCAAGGCGGAGGTAAATCCGACCGAGATTTTGCTCGTCGTCGACGCGATGACGGGACAGGATGCGGTGAACATCGCCGAACATTTCAATGACAGTCTGGATATTGACGGCGTTGTTTTGACCAAGCTGGACGGCGATGCACGCGGCGGCGCCGCGCTTTCAATTCGCGCCGTGACCCAGAAACCGATTAAGTACGTTGGGGTTGGCGAGAAAATTGTTCCGGCGGCGCTGGAGGAATTCCATCCGGATCGTATGGCGTCGCGCATCTTGGGTGAGGGTGATTTCGCGACTTTGCTAGAGAGAGCGGAATCCATTTTTAGCGACGACCAGGCCGAAGAACTTGAGCGGAAACTGAGCCAAAAACATGGACTGGATTTCGATGACCTGCTTATGCAGCTTGAGCAGCTCAAGAACATGGGACCTCTGGATCAGTTAATGGACATGATTCCCGGGATGAGCAAGCTGCCAGTGAAAGGTATGGCGCCGGATGAAAATCAACTAAAATATGCGAAGGCAATCATCCAGTCAATGACCCCGACGGAGCGAAGGAATCCGAGTATTCTTGATCGCAGCCGCCGTATGCGGATTGCGAATGGAAGCGGCACCAATGTTCGTCAAGTTAACCAGTTATTTGACCAACTCAAGTTTATGAATCGTATGGTCAAGCAGCAGACAGGGATGATGGGAATGCCGCAGATTGGACTTAAGTCACCCGGAAAGAAACGGAAGAACTTGAAGCGGCGAAAGAAGCGCAAGTCACGGTAGGATAACAGCGGTGAAGGTTTGGAGATCCAAGCCGAGCGGGAAGGAGTAGTATCCACGCTCCGCCGCGCAACTATTTGCACAAGAGAACTGGAACACGGAGTATACCCAATACCATTCAAAGTTAGTTGAACGTTTGAAACGTTTCTCGGTCTACAACCACAATAAGGAGGAAGTAATTTTTGGCAGTTAGAATAAGACTTCAACGCCATGGAAGAAAGAAGCGTCCGTTTTACCGACTAGTGGCTGCTGATGCCCGCGCTCAACGAGATGGACGGTTCCTAGAACGCTTAGGTCATTACAATCCTTTAACCGACCCGGCTGAAGTTGTCATCGATGAAGACAGGGTTTTGAAGTGGCTGAAACGGGGCGCACAGCCGTCGGACACAGCAAAGAACCTTTTATCGCAAGCCGGCATTTGGGAGAGGTTCACCGCCGAACGACTAGGAAAACCCGTTCCGACGCGGGAGGAGGAATCTCTTTCGACAGAGGAGGAGGCCTCCTCGTCGACGGACGAAGCGGGCTCTGCCGAAAACGAGAGCGAATCCGCAGGTGCTACTTCAGAAGCGTCCGTTGAATCATCTGATTGACACGTGTAATCTGAAATCCCAGGTGAATCTGCTCGCCGTGGGACTAGAGTCTGCTTGAATAAATCCAAGTTGAGTTACACGTGTGATGCGGGCAACGCGTTTAGAACATGCTTGAAGATGGTGGGCAGTGCCCACCCTACAAAAACGAATCTGCGGAAGGTGCTTCGGATACACCGGTTGAACCATTCAGTTGACACGTGGAATCTGAAGTCTAAGTGAATCCAGTCGCCGTGGGACGACAGCCTGCTTGAATAAATCGAAGTTTGTGTTAGGTGTGCAATGCAGGCTACGCGTTTGAAACGCGCTTAAGGATGGTGGGCAGTGCCCACCCTACAGAACCGAATCTGCGGAAGGTGCTCTGACACCGGTTGAACCATTCAGTTGACACGTGGAATCTGAAGTCTAAGTGAATCCAGCCGCCGTGGGACGACAGCCTGCTTGAATAAGTCGAAGTTTGTGTTAGGTGTGCGATGCGGGCTACGCGCTTGAAGATGGTGGGCAGTGCCCACCCTACAGAACCGAATCTGGGGAAGGTGCTTCGGATACACCGGTTGAATCATCCGATTGACACTTGTAATCTGAAGTCTAAGTGAATCCAGCCGCCGTGGGACGAGAATCTGCTTCATAAAATCGAAGTTTGTGTTAAGTGTGCGATGCGGGCAACGCGTTTAGAACGTGCTTGAAGATGATGGGCAGTGCCCACCCAGCAGAACTGAATCTGCGGAAGGCGCATTGGATACACCGGTTGAATCACTCAGTTAACTGTTGTAATCCAGGGTAGATTTATTCGCCGCGACATAAGCGACAATCACTATACTGGATATGTTGTTCAGGGTGTTTTATGTTCAAGGATTTGATTGAATATATTGCAACATCCCTCGTAGATCAACCCGATCAGGTTAAAGTCCATGAAGTTGCAGGAGAGAAGGCTACTATCCTCGAATTGAGCGTTGCCGAGGAAGACTTGGGAAAAATTATCGGCAAACATGGACGTACACTCAAATCGATACGGAGTATCTTGTTTGCCGCGGGGATTAAAGCGAATAAAAGGGTTGTGCTTGAACTAATTGAGTCCGGTAAAGAGTAGAGTAGGATCGGAGTTTAAGGTGAAATTGATTTAGTTCATACGAATGGCAGTTGAAAGATAGGGAGGAAACGTTGTGTTTAAGCTAGGCGTACGCGGCTTTATCGTTTTGGCTAAGCTGCCGAGGATGATTGGTTGTGCTCACCAAATTGATGAGAGTGAAAGATGGCTGTTATCGTAAAGCGACCCGTAATACTCAAAAATGTAGTCACGGAGAGATTCAAATCGCAATTGACCAAGGAGCTTGAGCATGCGATAAGCCAGATAGGGCATTGGCTTGAACAGGAGGAGTTTCAGAGCCGCCTGTTGATTTCCGAGGCGCAAAAGCAGTCCCCTAATCGCGTGAATCAGTTACGCGAGGAAATCAATCAAGAGCGGGGCAAGCAGGAACAGGCGCTTGAGAACCTTAAGCAACAGCTTAGTCAGGTGAAACAACTGGAAATCGATTCGTTTTTCGCTAGCGGCACGTACGATGCGCCCGTGAAAATCGAGGTGGGGGATGACATTCGCTCCAAACTGTCTCAGGCGGAGATTATTGTCAAGGATGGACGCGTAATTCAGATCAACGAGTGGGCGCCGCAATCTTCTAGTACACCAGATGAAAATTGATGTCATTGCTCTGTTTCCGGAGATTATAATCCCCGCGCTGCGAGTGAGCATTTTGAAGCGCGCTCAAGACGCAGGATTTCTGACAGTTAACGTCCATAATCTCCGAGATTTTGCGACTGATCGACATCAATCGGTTGACGATTATCCGTACGGCGGCGGTGCAGGAATGATTCTAAAGCCGGAGCCACTGTTCGCAGCCATCAGAGCATTAAGTCCGGAGTCAAACACTCGCGTCATTTATTTGACTCCCCAAGGAAAGCCTTGTACTCAGCAACTTGCCGAAGCGCTTTCTCTTGAATCACACATCATCCTCATCTGCGGACGTTATAAAGGGATTGATGAGCGTGTTCGTCAGAGATTGGTTACGGACGAAATTTCGATTGGCGATTATGTGCTGAGCGGCGGAGAAATACCGGCGCTTGTACTAATCGATACCATTGGACGGGTGCTGCCAGGGGTGTTGGGCGATTACGAATCGGCTCAGGACGATTCTTTTAGCCAACAATTGTTAGATCATCCGCACTACACACGTCCTGCCGATTTCGAGGGAATGAATGTGCCCGAGGTTTTGTTGAGTGGACACCACGAGAAGATTACGCGCTGGAAGTATGAGGAGTCGCTGAGACGAACCGCGGTGCGGCGTCCAGATTTACTCAAAGAGATTGAGCTAACGGAAGAGGATACGAATTTCCTGCGCGAGCCAAATGCCAGCGAAGGCATTTGATGCACCGAAGCATTTTGACGAGTTTTTCGATTGACGTTCTTTGGGATACATGAAGTGCCATTGCTATGAATGAAAAACTCGTGTGCACCGAATTTGAAGAACACTAAATGAAAGGATTGACAACCGATGAACTTGATTGAATCTGTCGAGAGTGAATATATTAAGGAGGGTTTCCCGGAATTCGCCCCAGGTGATATGGTACGAGTCAATACGAAGATTCGGGAGGGTGAAAAGGAACGTGTTCAAGCGTACGAGGGCACGGTGATACGGCGATCCCACGGCGGTTTAAGCGAGACTTTCACCGTTCGACGTGTGGCTTTTGGCGAAGGAAGTGAAAGAACATTTCCGCTGCATTCGCCGAACATTGAGAGTATTGAGGTGCTCCGATATGGAGCGGTGCGACGTGCCAAATTGTACTATTTGCGAAATCGAACCGGGAATTCTGCAAGAGTTCGCGAGCGAAGGCGGGTTGCAACGGAGAAGTAATTTTCTTCTGCCTGCTGAAGTCTATACTAGTCGCAAGGGATGGGGAACCCAAACCCCTACGATTTGGAATGCGCACGTTACAGGACTTGGTCGCACCTTGTTTTGGCAAAGATGAAAAGGAGGTCTTTAATCTTTGCTTTCGGCTGTGAAGTTGTGCGGACGCAGGGGCGACTTTCCATTGCTGCGGAAGAATAGAAAGGTGACCTCGAGATTCAATCGAGTGAGCGAGTTTTACACAGAGAGGGTTATCAGCACATCGCGGGCGTTGATGAAGCCGGACGCGGTCCGCTAGCGGGTCCGGTGGTAGCTGCGGCGGTAATTCTTCCGGTGGATTGCGTCATCCCGGGGGTGACAGATTCAAAGCAGTTGACGCCGAACCAACGCGAACGACTGTTCCACGAGATTCAGCGTGCTTCAACCGCGGTTAAGGTCAGTTGTATCAGCAACACAGTTATCGACGAAGTGAATATCCTGCAGGCTACGCTGCTGGCGATGCGAGATGCCGTAGAACAACTCCTCCCACCTCCGGATTATGTGCTTGTCGACGGCACGCAACTTCCCGCCATTTCCACACCTTCACAAGCGATTCCGAAAGGCGATTCTCTCAGCCAGCCCATTGCAGCGGCATCTATCATTGCAAAAGTAACGCGAGATCGGTTGATGGCGGAATTTGACGAACTCTATCCGCAATACGGATTTCGACGACACAAGGGTTATGGCACAAATCAGCATCGGGAGGCAATCGCCCGATATGGCCCCTGTCCGATTCACCGCCGCAGTTTCAAACCTGTCTCCGATATGTAATAGATGCGGCATGGTGCTTGAGTTTAGGGATAGGTAATGAGTCAATCGAAAGAGGTCGCAAGAATTGGAGAAGAACTTGCCGCACAATACCTCAAGGACAGGGGTTATCAAATTCTAGAGCGTAACTACCGCTTGCGATCGGGTGAAATTGATGTCATTGCCAAAGAGGGGAGGCGAATTGTGTTCGTGGAAGTCAAAACGCGGCGCACCCTCAAATGTGGAGTTCCGCAGGCTGCAGTCACGCTCGCCAAGCAGAAACAGATATCCAAGATTGCGTTGAGTTATCTCCAAGCGAATAATCTGTTGGATACGCCCTGCCGTTTTGATGTTGTTGCAATCTACCTTTCTTCCAACAAGTCCACACCCACTAAATTTGAACATATCCAAAATGCCTTTGAATATGTTGCGGAGGAGTAATAGGCGTTTTGCGAGGAGCCTTCTTTATGTTTTTGTTCTCACCTGAGAAACATGTGATGTACCTCCTTGAACCGCTAGCGTATTCAAAGGCTGGTAGGAGCTCTATCGCGCTCCTTAATCAGTCGCTTGATCGCAGCGCGCACCCTACAAAATTGGATCGAGATAAAGGTTATCGGTGCAAGCAATTATCCTTTGCGGCGGGTTGTCCACACGATTAGGTAATTTCACAGAGAATGTGCCGAAGATCTTGCTGGAAATAGGGGATTGTACGGTGCTTGATTACCAACTCCGTCTTTTGAGGGAAGCCGGTGTTGATGAGGTTGTCCTAGCATCGGGACACCTGCATGATGTGCTCTACTCCGCGGTCGGGGAAAGCAGCCAAGGGATACGCATTCACTACGCGAGAGAGGAAACAAGGCTCGGAACCGGCGGCGCAACAAAGAACGCGATGCGGTACGTTTCCTCGTCTCCGTTTTATGTGCTAAACGGCGATATTCTGATGAAGGATTTTCCACTTGCCAATCTGTCACGGAATTTTCGCTCAGAAATGGACGGATTGCTGCTTGGCGTGTTTACCGACAACATCAGTTCCTATGGCGAGATTGTGTCGGATGAAGGCGGGAGGGTTATCGCATTCCAGGAAAAACAGGCGACGAAACGGTCGGGGTATGCCAATGGCGCGATATATTTGCTGTCCGAATCAATCAAGAGGTATTTTCCGAACCGGGATGTTTTTTCGATTGAACGGGATGTTTTTCCGCATGTACCGAACTTATATGTGCTGAACACTAAGATTGATTGGATAGATATCGGAGAACCGGAGAGGTTGGAATACGCGCGGAGGCATTTCGGTTGACGGACGGCGGAGGGGATAAATTAGTCTCAGGGAGTGGCTGGTTAGATACGGAGAGTTCTGATGCCAAGCGCTTGAGTGTTGTTAAGCGTCTGACAAGGACTTGTATCATTTTCCCATTATTATAGTCCACCAATACCATCGATCAAGTCATTCTAACGCGGGGCAAGATGCCCCGCCTACCTGTTAAGCCTACCGGTTCAGTGTAAAGAGTGACGGCTGGATTAGGTTTTTTCATAATCGTACAGTTGGAGAATTTTACCCAATATCATTTAAGTGAACCGGTATTACGCGTTCTTTCCAAGACAGCATTGTTTGTACTTCCTGCCGCTTCCGCATGGACAGGGTGAGTTTCTCCCAACTTTTTGGGTTGTCCCGGCTGGTACCCGACTTGATGAAACCGCTCCGCGTTTCTTTTCTAGCATGAGCGGTATGATGCTATCGGCGGGTTTGCCGGCTTGCAGGGCGGCAGCCATCAGTTTCATCGGTTCGTCGATGTGGTTGAAGAACATCTTGTAGCCGTCACAAAGGTAGTTTAACCCATCTTCGCCGGATGGCGTCTTGATAAAGCGATCCTTCGGGCAACCTCCGTTGCAGACGAATCGGACTTCGCAATCTCTACAGTATTGGGGCAGCGTGTCTCGCTTGTCTGTCCCAAATTTTCTCTGGAATGGAGAATCCACCATGTCCTCGATTGGCGTATCGGCAACATTTCCAAGATGGTATCCCGGAAAGACGAAGTGGTCGCAGGAGTAGAGATCGCCGTTGTGCTCAATCGCCATCGCATCGCCGCAGGTTTCGCTGAAAATGCAAAGGCTTGGATTATAGCCTACCCATGCCTCAAGCGCAATGTCGAAGATTTGCACGAAGATTTTCCCGATGTCGTTCACAACCCATTCGTCGAAGACGGCGCATAGGAACTTGCCGTATTGCTTTGCCTGGACCGATCGCTCGGAGACTTGCGTGCCGGTGAAGTGTTCGACAGCGGGGATGAATTGGATGAATTCGGCGCCTATCTTCTTGAAATAGCGATACAGCTCAAGCGGATAGTCGGCATTGTGACGGTTCAACACACAGAGTATGTTGTAATCCACGCGGTGTTTCTGCAGGACCTCAAGTCCTCTAAGAACGTCGTGAGAGGATGGTCTTCCACGTTTGTCATATCGATACTTATCGTGTAATTCGGGAGGACCGTCGATGCTTACGCCAACCAAGAACTTGTTTCGCTTAAGAAAAGACGCCCACTCGTCGTCGATGAGTGTTGCGTTGGTTTGAAATGTGTTTTGGATGTTGGTGCCCGTACGCCGATATTTTTGCTGGTATTCGACGGCGCGCCGGAAAAAATCGACTCCCATCAGCGTCGGTTCGCCGCCTTGCCACGCAAAGGTAATCTCGTTTACCTGCTGCGCCTCAATGTATTGGCGAACATAGTTCTCCAAGACTTCATCTGTCATCCGGAAGGAGCGCGTTTTTGGATAAAGTTTTTCTTTGTCCAAGTAGAAACAGTATTCGCAATCGAGGTTACAGATTGGTCCTATCGGTTTCGTCATCACGTGAAACGCACGGGGGGTATTGTGCTCTAGCATTTTTTCCTCATGACAGGTGCGTAAATAATGGTGCTTTGAATTTTATCAGGGATGGGATTGAAGTTCAATAGAAAAGATATGGGGGAAGGATGGAAGATAAGCCGTGGTCTGTGTTCAGTGGTTAGTAAAGTGGTGAATAGGCGATTGGAAGGAAGAGACCAAGGTATGAGGGAGAAAACTTGGTTTTAGAGAATATAGTTAAAGGAGGAAAATTATGTCAGACAAATTGGAGACAGCTACGCTGGGGGCTGGGTGTTTCTGGTGTGTTGAGGCGGTTTTTCTGGAGTTGAAGGGGGTGCATGAAGTCGTGTCCGGGTATACCGGAGGCGCGGTAAAGAACCCGTCGTATCAGCAGGTTTGTACAGGCATGACCGGTCATGCAGAGGTAGTACAAATCACGTTCGATCCCGGGGTTGTATCATTCTCGGATTTACTTTATGTCTTCTGGCGCACGCATGACCCGACCACATTGAATCGGCAAGGCGCAGATGTCGGCACTCAATACCGCTCGGCGATCTTCTATCATAATGAGAAACAGAAAATAGCAGCGGAAAGTTCCAAACGGGAGACCGATGCTGCAGGATTGTGGCAGAATCCGATTGTTACGGAGATTGTCCCCGCTGCCGAATTCTATGCCGCGGAGGAATATCACCAGAATTATTATGCTCTAAACTCGTATCAACCGTATTGCCAGATTGTGATTGATCCCAAGCTGAAGAAGTTGAGGGAAGAGTTTGGGGATAAATTGGAAGGTGTAGATTGATTCTAAAGAAATCGCGAGGGGCAAAGGATATCTATGGGAACGCTATCTCGGTTATTGGGCTCTTTAGAGTTAAGTGTGGAAAATGAGATTGACTTAGGGTTCTCGTAGTCCGGTGCTCAAATCCGCCTAGTTCGGCAGTTATTCCCTACAAAAGCGTTGCTATCTCGACAGGAACCACCCGGTAGTTGGAAATGTCGAGCGGTTATGTCAATAGCGTATACATCGGTGTCTTCAGAACCATATTGCCTACGCTCCGCACCTATTTGGGGATTTTACAGGTTTTATTGAAATCTTGCAAACTCCCGTAACTACTGGGTTTGTCGTAGGTTTTCGTATACCGCTCCTCTGGAGCGGGAAGGAAAATGTCACTTCCCTCTATCAACATTTCGCAGGATCTACTATCGCACTCACTATTCGTTCGTTTGATCCTCTGGAGCGAGAGAAGGGAATATGGTGTACTCGCATTATTGTTTACCAGAGCCCCTCTCGAAATTTCTATATTGGTACTCATAAAGTGCGGAGTGTAGGATATTGGGAATTATTGCAATCAATTTGGACTCACAGAGCAAACAGTCTTCCTGTAGCAAGATTCATTCCCACACTTAACCCTGAAGAACCGGTTATTGTACATTCGCCAAGTGGATATCGATGGCTTTCATCACTTGGTCGTAGTCCGGCTCAAGTTCCACCGGGGCATTTACATAGTGAGGATTAACCTCGTCCAATTCACCATTATGATATCGAATTTTAAAATCGGGGAATTTTAGACCGTTTGCCGTCGAAATTACCACTACTCGCTCGTCGGATCGGATTTCCTTTCTTTCAACGAGTTTCAGCAGGGCAGCGAGGGCTACGCCCGTATGCGGACAGTTGAACAAACCCGTTCGATCGGCTCTGGAAGCGGCATTTGCCAACTCGTTTTCGGTCGCTTGTTCCACAATTCCATTGAACCGTTTCAGGATGTTTATAGCTCGGTTAGCGGAAACAGGATTGCCAATTTGGATTGCGTTGGCTAAGGTGGGCTGCGCAGCCACCGGTTTAAATTCGTTGAAGCCTCTAAGGTAACTTTGATACAACGGATTGGCTTTGGCGGCCTGCGCGCAAACGATTCTCGGCAGGTCGTTGATAATTCCAAGATCCTGCATCATCAGGAACCCCAGCCCCAAAGCAGTTACATTTCCCAGATTCCCCCCAGGAATAATTATCCAGTCCGGCACCTCCCAATCGAATTGTTGGACAATTTCGATGCTAATTGTCTTCTGACCTTCGATTCGGAGAGAATTTATGGAGTTGGCAAGATAAAAATCCGGGTTCACGGTCAGCTTTTGGACTATTGCCATGCAGCCGTCAAAATCGGTTTTGAGGGAAAGCGTGATGGCTCCGTTGGCAAGCGGTTGGATGAGTTGCGCGGGTGAGACTTTGGCTTGCGGCAAAAGGATTATCGCGGGAATCCCTGCGGCTGCCGCATAAGCGGCGAGCGCAGCAGAAGTGTCACCGCTAGACGCACAGAGAACGGCACGGATGCCGGACCCGTTCGAGACAATCTGTTTTACCATAGAGATGAGCACCGTCATTCCGAGATCCTTGAAGGAGCCGGTATGACTGTTACCACATTGCTTAATCCAGAGGTCGGAGACGCCTATTTGCTTTCCGAACCGTTCCGCCCAGAAGAGATTCGTACCTCCCTCGAACATGGAAACAATGTTTTCATCATCAATGATTGGGCAAACGAACTCTTTCTTCCCCCAGACGCCGCTGCCATAGGGGTATTCGGTTCCCATGTAACGCCTTTCGAAGAGTTCTATCCATGCCGCCGGGCTGCGACGTTTCAGAGATTCAATATTGTGTTTGACTTCCAACAGCCCGCCGCAGCGAGTGCAACGATAAATCACGTCGTGAAGAGAATGTGTCTCGCCGCATCCGCTACTGCATTGAAACCACGCATCATATTTCATTTCTTATTTTCGTTTCCCAAATCTCGTTCATGGCATGAAACGATTAAGATGCACACTTTTATTTTTTTGACTTTACTGTCTATGTAGAAATGGCAAGGGTTGGGTGACGGCAGCTAACATTGCCTGAACCGAGATTTATGAGATCTCTACGGAATTTCAATCGCGTTCCCTGTACGGTCACCTGATCACCCGCTATTCGCGCTGTTGAGCTGCACCGGGACTTTTAGAGGCCGGTGCGCAGAAGATTAGCTATCGCCCTTACTATCCGTTCGGTTGATGGATTTCTATCGCGCTCGTTATTCACTCGCTTGATTGCACCCTACAGATGTGATTATCTAACAGGATCTTAGTTTTCGTCTGTTGTATCTAGTTCCAATTCTTCGTTTTGGACTTCATATAGAATCTCTTCAATTTCTTCTATAGATGGCAGTTCGGAGAGGTTCTTTAGTCCAAATTGCTCCAAGAATCTGTCCGTAGTGGCGAATAGTAACGATCTGCCTTGTCCTGGTTTTCTCCCAGCGATGCGTATCAATCCTTTCTGAATAAGCGAATTCACAACGCTGTCACTGTTCACTCCCCGAATTTCTTCCACTTCGGTGCGTGTAACGGGCTGCTTGTAGGCTACGATGGCGAGGGTTTCAAGCGCCGGGGGTGAAAGCCGAACGCGAACTTGCCGAGTATAGAATTTCTCGATCCAGTCTCGGTATTCAGGGCGCGAACACACTTGAAAGCCGTTGGCAATTTCGATAAGCTGGAAACTGCGGTTCGCGGCTTGGTAATCATCTTCAAGTGCTATCAGTTGTTCGCGGATGTCGTGCGTCGAAACGTCTCCTAGGACCTGAGTAAATTGTTTTATCGAGATTGGTTCGTTGGCAGCAAAGAGAATCGCCTCAAGGATAGATTTGATTTGGGTCGGACCCAAGGAAGAATCCTGAGGAGGAGTGGGGGAATTTTCGCTCATGACAGCAAAACGTGATGGGGAACTGGGGCTAATTTTTATTCTTGAAACTCGTATGTCCGCGACCTATCCCTCGCGCCTCACGATGTAGATTTGACCAAACTGCCCCGATTGAATAGCAATGATGCGCCTTAGGCGAATCAGCTCTAAGATTGCCAAGAATGTCACAATCTGCTCGACTTTGGTTGCATATCTTGAGAAAAGATCTTCAAACGGCACCTGTTCAGACTCCTTCATTCTGCGTTCCAAGAACTCCATCTTTTCTTCAACGGTGATTTGCTCTTCGTTGATTTCCTCGTAGGCATCATCTCCATCGAATTGCAACCTTTCGGTGGTCCGCTGAAACGCCGATAACAGATCGAAGAGGGTTGCCTTAATCTCAAACTCGCGCAAATCTCCCAGTTCATCGCCTGAATCAACACTTCGTCCGAAAACTTGTTCATGTTCTTCGGCGTAACGGTCCAGCACCTGTGATGCCTCTTTGAACTGTTTGTAATCCAAGAGTTGCTTAACAAGCTCTTCTCGATTCTTGATAGGCAATGCATCTTGATCTGTTGCAGATGGAAGAATACTCTGTGATTTCAGATAGAGCAGCGTCGCCGCCATTACCAGAAATTCCGAAGCAACATCCAAGTCCAATTGCTCCATGAGATTCAGCCACTCCAAATAGCGCTCCGTGATCTCGGCAATACGAATATCTCTAACATCCATCTCGTCCTTCTGAATCAGGTGAAGCAGCAGATCCAGCGGTCCTTCAAAAATATCGAGTTTGATGGAGTATATCGAGTCTGTGGATTGGGGTTGAGAGTCCATCGGTAACGCTTGCATAAACTCAGTGTTCGATTCTATACCATGGGTACAACAATTGTTTCATTCGCTCACGGCTCGGAATGTGAAATCCACTGCGAGCAGATAGAGTCTATATTGCTTACATTGCCCCGGTTTGCGACGTACCCTATAAGAGGGTCGGGCTAGAAGCCCGGGGCATCTCTATCGCCCTCGCTTCGACGCTCAGTTAATCCTAACGGGAATGGGTAGCAGCTTGAGTCATTTGATCGTCGAATGTTATGCTTATTGACTCGTTTTGACTCTGGTTTCAAAGCCCGACGAGCGTGCCAAACAGGTCGTAAATTCCGAAAGAGACCAAACGAATTACAATAAAGACGGGATTCGGGATTCGCAACAGATTGGGAAGAAAAATTATCCCAAGCAAAATCATCATTCCGTAAGGCCGTAGTCTGTCAAATGCCTGCGCTTGTCTCCAAGGTAACAACCCATAAACCACACTGAACCCGTCAAGTGGAAACAAAGGAAGCATATTAAACGCCGCGAGGAACACGCTAATCAGAGCGGACAAGCTCAACTGCCTATATATTTCGCGGTGTATGGAGGTTCCAACAAAGTGATCAAGGAGTTTGACCGCAAGCAGAATCACGAAAGCGCAGATGATGTTCATCACGGGACCTGCTGCGGCAATGATCATCAGGTCACGCTTGGGATCTTTCAAATTACGCGAGTCGACCGGTACAGGTTTTGCCCATCCGAAAAACGCGCCACCGAAAAGCGTACCGAGTAACGGTAGAATAATCGTTCCAAGTATATCAATGTGTGCCGCCGGATTGAACGTTAACCGCTCTTCGTCTCTAGCTGTCGGATCTCCGAGCATGAGCGCCGCTTTCGCGTGCCCCCACTCATGGAAAGTTAGTAAGATGATGAATTGGATTACACGAAGGATAGCCTCAAATGGATTGAGCATCACTAAAACCTAGAAACTCGTAAGCCTCCTGTTTCGTGGAAATCTCGCCATCCAACTGGGCTGCGAATGCCTTGGATATGAGATTTGAAAATGATTTTCCCGGTTGCAGCCCGAGCCGAATCAAATCGCCTCCACTGATTAACGGCTCAATCACCCGCGAATGAATCAAATAGTCCTCAATTAGTGCTACTTGCCATTTAGGTTGCTCCGGCTGAATCACAGTGAACACCAGAGCCTCATCAGGGCAAGGTTTTAACAGGCGATAAACTTCGCTTGGTCTGGAATCGACTGATAACATGCCGAGAGTTTCATATAAGTCATGGCCCGCGGTCAAGACTGTTTGAATCTCGCAAATATAGAAAGTTTGATTCTCTTTTCTGATTGCAAAGGATTTCCTCTTTTCAGTGTCGGAAATCAGCCATCTACCTTTTCCCTCTCGAACTGCGGCGTTACGGGAAAGCGAGATGTTCTTTCTTTGCAGCGTTTCTCGCAACTTCCGCGAGACTTTTCCCTCAGCCAAGTCCTCATTTAGGTCGGCATCGGTTTGGAATAACCTGCGCAGTCGATGAGGCAAAGCCAACCGGTCAGTGATTGCTTGGATTACATGTTCCGGTACACCGTCACGACGAGATTGGGGATTATTCCAATCGGTGACTCTAAGCAATGACATCCACGCGATCTGCTCTGTGTCGATTTCCTCATCGCTGAGGTGAATTCTCGCCCAATTGATCGCTCTTTGAACCGCAGCCCAATCGGCACCGAAATCTCGCGCGACTTTCCATTCAGGGTGAATAGCCCGAAACACGTCGAAATCAAGCAGGCGTCGAACCATGCGCGGTACGGCGTCTTCCGCCAAGATGCGATTGATTTCGTTTCGAATACGTTCGCCGCTAATCCGGTCTAATACGCTTTGTTGGAGCGAATCATGAATGCGCGCCTGATCGATTGCCTCAATTTGAAACTCGAAACGTCCTTCATATCTCACCGCTCGAAAGATACGGGTAGGATCGTCAAGGTAACTCTCGGAATGGAGGGCGCGAACTCTCCCCGCTCGAAGATCTTCCACTCCGTCGACGCAATCAAGGAGTTCGCCGAATCCCTCGGAATTCAAACGAACAGCGAGCGCATTTATCGAGAAATCACGTCGGCGCAGGTCGTCTTCAATTGCGCCGGGACTAACTAATGGTAACGCACCCGGATGCTCATAAGTTTCGCTGCGAGCACTGGCGAAATCAATTCTAGTGCCCGCGGGTTGAATCAGGGTTGCGGTGCCGAACCGGTCGTGTTTTTGTACTTCCCAGCGCCAACTCTCGCCAAGTTCTCGGGCAAAACTGATGGCGTCTCCCTCAACGACAATGTCCAGGTCGAGATTTTCGCGCCGTAGCAGAAGGTCACGGACAAAACCGCCGACGACGCAGATGGGCAACCGCGTTTTACTACCAATCTTTCTCAGTAAATCAAGGATTTCACGCGGGACGCTTGACTGCTCGGTTAGGACTTGGTCACCCATATTCTAGCCCATTCAAGATTACTTCACGGTCATGCGTTATTGTTAGCACTTTCAAAGGCTGGTGCGCAGCGCACACTCTACAGGAGTCCATATCCGTTACAGACACGCAGTTAACTTTAGGAAGCGAGATTGATGCCGCAGACGGAAGAATTTCCAGAAACGACGAGAAGAGACGCCGCGTCATCGAAGTCTATACAAAAGCAAAGACGCGTGTTGGAGCGCCTGAACTACGCGCCAACTTCATGGGGGCAACTACCGCGAAAAACCGCGTGGGCAATAGACTCAAATTGCAGAGATCTTCAACCTGTGGAACTCCGGCGCCAAGAAACACGAGGTGAGCCGGAGGCAATCCATCATGTTGCGGCGGATGTCCCGCCATTGAATCAATGCTACATGCGTCTGTCCCAATTAGCTTGACGCCTTTTTGAACTAGGAGTTCGGCTGCGTCTTCGCTGAAGCCAATCCATTTCCGATTGAAACTATCTTGATAGGCGTACTTATCCATTCCGGTGCGCATAAAAACGATGCTATCACTCGGGATGTCTTCATTTGCACTCATCCAGGCTTTGATATCTTCTGCAGTCACGGCATCGGTCGGTTTCTTCAAATCGGAGAGGTCTATGAGAACTGCATTTCCGGTTAGCTTGTCCTTCGGGATGTCTGCCACGGTGAAACCATCGGTATACATCAGGCATGGGGCGTCAATGTGCGTCGCGCAGTGACCGGACAGATCGACACGGCTTTCAAAGTAGCCGTCTTTCTCAAGCGTTGCGGTGTCGTAAATACGCACGGGGTCAATCGGCAGCTCTCGCGGACTGATTTCGTCAATCTGGTAGGAGAGATCGATGACGCTCTGAAAGTTGATTTGCATGTGGATTTCCTTAACGAGTTTGGGATTTGACGCCATTTCAATTTCTGGAATTATAGCATTCGGGCGCTTCAAAATCAAGCGAGATGTGGGAGGGAGCGGGAATCGGATTGTTTCTGGAGCGAGGACGTTTTGACCGCTTGCTGTAGAAAGGCAAATGCTATGAGCACAGGGGAATCGGGATTTCTATAAAGAATCGCTATCAGGAGATGGCGCCGATAGTAAAACCAGAAATTATTTATACACTGCGGTAGGTTCGGTTTCCTAACCGAAGCGGAATTTGTCCAGTCTCGTAAGTGCGGTAAGAAAAGGACCTCTATCGCACCTACCGAAATATGTGTAAATATGAGTCCAAATGGAATCGCGACCGGGAGGTCGCTCCTACATAAGCCCATAATTGAAGAATGTCACCAAAGTGGGGAAATCGATCGATCTTATGTTTAGAGTTTTACGGAGTGTTTGGATGGGAAGCGGATGGTCGGGTCAAGATGGGCGACTAGGGGAGTTTGGCAGGGCAAGATGCGCTGCCTACGGACCAGGTGGGGAACTCATGGATTCTCTATGAGATTTCTATCGCACGGGATTAGCTATCGCAGTTGCAATGGGATCTCTATCGCCGCCGTTTCCCGCTCCGTGGATCCCACCCTACAAGTCCATGGTTTTAGGAAGATCTTAATGATTAAGGGATAGCGGCGGGCCCATCTCGCCGCCAACGTCTTTGTCGCCGCGCCCGGAGAGACAGACCACAATAATGGCGTTTTGATCCATCGTTGGAGCGATTTTTTGAACGTGCGCGATGGCATGCGCAGATTCTAGCGCCGGGATAATGCCTTCCAATTCCGACAGCAATTTGAATCCGTCAACGGCTTCTTCATCTGTAATCGAAACGTATTGAGCTCTTCCCGTTGCCTTGTAATAGCTATGTTCGGGACCAACTCCCGGATAGTCAAGTCCGGCGGAAATCGAATGTGCGGGAGTTATTTGTCCATCGTCTTCCTGTAACAGATAACACTTTGCACCGTGAAACACGCCGATACTTCCTTCGCTCAGTGAGGCGGCATGTTTGCCACTCAGGATGCTCTCGCCGGCGGCTTCGACGCCTATCATCTCCACGTTCTCATCTTCGTAGAACGGGTAGAACATGCCGATCGAATTGCTTCCGCCGCCCACGCTTGCAACGACACAATCCGGCAGTCGTCCCTCGTTCTCAATTATTTGTTCTTTAGTTTCAACTCCGATCACGGATTGAAAATCCCGAACAATCATCGGGTAAGGGTGCGCACCAACGACGGAACCGATAAGGAGATAGGTAGTTCGGACGTTAGTCACCCAGTCACGGAAGGAGGCGTTGATTGCATCCTTCAGGGTTCGGGAGCCGGAATTCACGGGAGTCACTTTCGCACCCATGAGGCGCATGCGAAACACATTGAGCGCCTGCCGTTCGATATCCTCCTCGCCCATGTAGACCTCGCATTCCATGTTGAATTTTGCGGTCACCGTGGCGGTGGCGACGCCGTGCTGCCCCGCACCGGTCTCTGCTATTATTCTTTTTTTCCCCATCCGACGTGCGAGCAGAATTTGTCCAACCGTATTGTTAATTTTGTGGGCGCCGGTATGGTTGAGATCTTCTCGTTTGAGGTAGATTTTTGCCCCACCGAGTTCCTCGGTCAACCGCTCGGCGTAATAGAGCGGATTGGGTCTACCGACGTATTCTCGTAGATAGTATTCAAATTCTTTCCGAAACTCCGAATCGGCGCTCAGAACCCGATAAGCTTCCTCAAGTTCCAGCAGGGCAGGCATCAATGTCTCGGGAACATATCTGCCACCAAATTCTCCAAAGTGCCCCGATGCATCAGGCAATTCCTGCATGTAGCGACTCCTTGTACATTGGTTTAACTAGCAAAAAAATCTACGGCGTAGGATTGCGCGTTTTGAACACTGGAAAGCATGACAACTCAATGCATTGGCCGGCGGCTAGTGAGTTATCATTGCGCTAGGCAACGGCGCTTTTCAGCTAAACGAGATTATACATAGCACTTCGCGGAAGAGGCCGCGATCGGGAAATCACTCCTACAAGCATCACGTGTTGGGTTTCACTTGAATGGCAGCGTCGGATAGAATGAAACTTCCAAGGTTACCTTTTGTCAGCTATCTTTATTGGACTCTCGCTCAACCCAATCTTCAAACCGGCGATGTAGTTTAATTGCTTTTTCCAAGCGCTTTTGCACGAAGCAACGGGCTCTGCAAGACTTCTTGGTTGACGACCGACTCCGGCATTTTCCCCACCAATACATCTGCGACGGCGCGTGCAGCGCTCACCTCAAGATCGTATGTAGATTCTTCAGATGCGAAGGCGGCGTGCGGCGTAACGACAACATTGTCCAGTTCAATCAGCGGTTCATCCGGCGCAGGAGGTTCTTCTGCGAGTACGTCCAATCCCGCCCCGCCGATCCAGCCTTCTTTTACCGCCTTACAGAGCGCAGCCGTGTCAATGACTCCACCTCGCGACGTGTTGATAACATAGGCAGTCTCTTTCATCTGACGAAACTCCTCTTCTCCCAGGAGGTTTTCAGTCGCGGGATTCAGCGGCGCGTGTATCGTGATAAAATCGGATCGGGTCAAAAACTCAGGGAGTTCCACCTTCTCCACACCGTGCGATTCTGCGATATGCGGCAACAGGCTTGGCGAGTAGACAATGACATCCAGCCCGAAAGCTTTCGCCTTTGACACGACAGCTTTCCCGATCTTGCCGAACCCCAGAATACCTAGCGTTTTGCCGCGAATCCGGTACACCGGCGGACCTACATCCCGGACCCAATTGCCGCGTTTGACTTCACGGTCAAACATGGAGATTTTGCGAGCGCATGCCAACAGCAATGCCATCGCGTGATCGGAGACTTCGTCAATGCAGTATGCCGGCACATTAGTAACGACAATTCCCAACTCCGTAGCAGTCTCCACATCAATGTTATCAAGTCCGATGCCGCAACGTCCGATGACATGGCAGCGTTCAGCGGCTCTGACGACCGCTGTCGTCGTCTGCTCCCAACATGTAAGGATGCCGTCAGCTCGCGGCGCGAGGCTCACCAATTCATCTTCAGCTCCCGTTTCGGCGACGATTAGTTCCGCGCCGACCTCAGCCAATACCTTGCGTTCCGGATCGACCGAGGGCCATGCGTAATCGGTCATCAAAACGGTGAACTTTTCAGCCATACGTAACCTCCGGAGATACCCGGGTCAGGAACCGACAAATGTTTTCGCTACGCGATTATTTTATTGTGCACAGCGTGGATTGTCAAGGTCATTCTCCGTCAGACAGGGGAAACGCATCTAATTGCAGAGGAGGTCTCATGGTGGCAGACCGTGTTGGGTTTCACTCAAATTTTGGCGCGTTCAAGCGAAATAAGCACTCGAAAACTCTTACAAGATTAGCGATTATACCATTTCTATATATTAGCAGTGCATTAATAGCGTCAATCAAGTCTGTTCAAAGCGGGGCAAGATGCCCCGCCTACGGCTTGGTGGAAGGGAAACAGTTGTCAAAATAATATATGGAAAGCACTATATACACTGTTATTCAAGCGAAATGGTATTACTAACGAATTTCCGTTCAACCCAACCTACGAATCCCAAAATAGTGTCACAAACTTAGCCTGATTTTCTTTCTTATGATGCAGAAAATTTAGATGCGTTTCCTCTGTCCTCAGTCCCATTTGCTGTTGAATGGAACTCAATTCGTGTGCTATGCTACGTCTTTTGGTGTTAAGTGAACGAAAACGTCGCGAAGTAAGCTAGGCGGCGCATGACATTCCGTAAGGTTTTGCCACTTTCCTTCTCGAAAACAGCTTGTCCTGTTGCTTCTCTCTAATCCAAAATCCCCTCCCGAACCTTCTGATACGGAAGACTACACTATGAAAATCGTTGTAGCGCCAGATTCGTTCAAAGGAAGCCTTTCCGCTTTGCAAGCTGCCGAAGCTATAGAACAGGGCATGGGAAAGGTGTTTCCCGACGCAAATATAAAGAAAATTCCGATGGCAGATGGAGGCGAAGGCACCGTTCAATCGCTTGTTGATGCAACCGGCGGGCAACTCCTAGTTGAACGGGTCGCGGATCCGCTCGGGAACGAAATTGAGGCGGAGTATGGCATCCTTGGGGACCGCACCACGGCAGTTATCGAAATGGCGGCGGCTTCCGGCTTAACGCTTGTACCTATTGATCGACGCGACCCGTTTGTAACAACGACGTATGGGACAGGGCAACTCATTAAAGCCGCCTTGAATCGAGGGTGTCGAAAACTAATCATCGGCATTGGAGGCAGTGCGACGAACGACGGTGGTGCAGGGATGGCGGAAGCCCTTGGCGCGAAGTTGCTGACATCGAATGGCAAATCGATTTCACCGGGTGGCTGGGGGCTAGGCGCGCTCGACACAATAAATCTCTCCGATTTAGATTCGCGGCTTGGGGCAACCGCCACCGTTGTTGCTTGCGATGTAGACAATCCGCTGACGGGGACGAACGGCGCAGCCCATGTTTATGGACCGCAAAAAGGCGCTACGCCCGAAATGGTCGAAACACTGGATGCAAATTTGGCACGGTTCGCCTCAATTGTTAAGCGCGACATGGGGAGGAGCGTTGCCGATATACCGGGTTCCGGGGCTGCTGGCGGGCTGGGTGCGGGTTTGATTGCTTTTTTGAATGCCGAATTGAAATCCGGAGTGGAGATCATAATTGACGCTGTGCAGCTCGAAAAGCAGCTTGAGGGCGCAAGCTTCGTCGTGACCGGCGAAGGAGAAATTAACTTTCAAACCGTTTTTGGCAAAACGCCTGTCGGTGTTGCGAAGCTCGCAAAAAAGTTGGGCATTCCCGTGATCGCTATTGCCGGAAGTATTGCCGATGGAGCCGACGAGGTTCACAAAGCGGGAATCGATGCCATAATTGATATCGTGCCAACTCCTATGCCGTTGGAGAGAGCGGTTAGAAACGCCTTTGACCTTACGGTTGAAGCTGCTACGCGGGCGGCGCGCTTCATCTCGATCGGGATGAGCATCTCGAAATAGTACGCATTAACCGGAGCATCATTTCCCCTGCCAGCCTCGCAATCTTCATCTTCTTCAGTCGTTCTCGTCCAATCTTTCTCACTGACCTTATGTCTCCACCAATAGGCAGCTTCCTTACCTTTCGATTGCACTTGATCTTTTATGGATTTTGGTGTATACTCCGTAGTTGCGCTATTTCACATGATGTGTTCTCGTAGGTCGGTCAATACATCCGACAATTTCCTCACGCGCGGGGCAGCATCTTATCCTATAGGCTACACTCTCGGTAAGCTCTGCATTCGGTGATTAGGACACACTGTGAATTGGCATACATATGTACGGATTTCTACACATATATCTGATTGCTCTTGAATCGCTAATTTTGTTGTCAAGCGAGTTGACGCCATTCCAAACATCATTCATTCGCCTGACAGCGATTCATACATTCAATTTGGAGGGTCGAGACGATGTCAAAAATTCGCGTAGCTATTGTTGGTCTAGGGAACTGCGCTTCTTCGCTGATTCAAGGAGTTCATTACTATCGGAATGCCAAAGATGACGACTTCGTGCCCGGTCTTATGCACGTGAACGTGGGCGACTATCATGTAAGTGATATTGAAATTGTGGCGGCATTCGATGTGGATAACAACAAAGTTGGCAGGGACGTAGCCGAGGCGATTTGGGTCGAGCCGAACAACACGATTAAATTCTCCGATGTGCCGGACACGGGCGTCATCGTTCACCGCGGACCGACGATGGATGGATTCGCCAAGTATTACCGCGAGACTGTGGAAGAATCGTCTGCCGAAGTCTCCGATGTGGCAGCCGTGTTACGGGAAAGTCAGGCAGATATCCTCATAAACTATCTGCCTGTCGGTAGCGAAGAGGCAACCAAATGGTACATGACGCAGGCATTGGATGCCGGTTGCGGCGTCGTGAATTGCATGCCTGTTTTCATCGCCAAGAACGATCAGTGGCGCGCCAAGTTTGAGTCTGCGGGCTTGCCCATCGTAGGTGACGACATCAAGGCGCAATTCGGCGCGACGATAGTCCACCGCGTCCTGACAAAACTGATGAGCGATCGCGGTTTGAAAGTTGACCGAACCTCTCAGCTAAATGTAGGCGGGAATATGGACTTCAAAAACATGCTTGAGAAGGAGCGGTTGGAGTCGAAGCGAATCTCCAAGACGGACGCTGTCGTCTCTCAGCTTAACCACGACATTTCGCCAAAGAATGTCTACATAGGCCCGAGCGACTATGTGCCGTGGCTCGACGACCGAAAGTGGTGCTATCTCCATCTGGAAGGAACGGAATTTGGCGACATTCCGGTAAGGCTTGAGTTGAAACTGGAGGTCTGGGATTCGCCTAACTCGGCAGGCGTGTCGATTGACGCTATACGCTGCTGCAAGATTGCACGTGACCGAGGAATCGCCGGTGCTCTCTACGGTCCAAGCGCTTACTTCATGAAATCACCCCCGAGACAATATTCGGACACCGAAGCTAGAGAGATGTTGGAAGCGTTCATCGGGGGACGTTAAACCGGAACGGACCTGCGAGATGTGGAATGCGTCTAAACGAGCCTAATCTCCTATTTTGGAGATTGCATCCATTGCTGATTGTGAGGAGCGAACATTTATGCCACGTTTTCGTGCCATTCACACGATTGAACTAAAACCTGACATTGAAGGTGAGCTGTTTGAAGATTTCATGTTGCGCGAGTTTTTACCCGCCATTCGTGCGCTACCCGGCTGCCTAGGGGTGGAGTTGCTGAAAGGATACCAAGGCGATCTTGACGGTGTGGCACACGCTGAGTCCGATTACGGTTGGTTGACGCTCTGGGAAAGTGTGGAAGCCAATAACGCTGCTTGGTCTAAAGAGGGAATTCATCACACGCCCGACCAAATTCAGAAGGTGAATTCCAAGTTGTATCACTATGCCGCCAACTATTCGCTGGTCGGCGGATTTACGATTTCATCCACGATCTAACGCCTTCTGGCAGGCCGGAATCAAGCGACTGAATGAGGATATCGAAGGACCGGATTGTGACAGAGATTTCTTTTCCCTTCGTTATCCACTCAGTTGATTGATAAAGGTTCTTTCTCGCCCGACCTTTGCACTCCTTCTAAATCCCCTAAACCCGAAAGTCGAGATTCACACCTACAACGTGTTTGTAAACCCATTCTGAGTAAACTATTGGCATCGAAACCAAACCCCCGACTAAGGTGATTGCTTGAAACTGTCCCTCCTCAACTCCCCCCAGATTGTCAATCCGGCCGCATAGAACAACATTGCCAATGGAATAAGCACCCATATCGGTAATAGTTTTCTGAGAACAATCAGTCCGCCCCCCATCAAGGCAGACAGCACGACGGCTTTTAACCCGTAACGTATAGTGGTCGGCGTTACGACGTGTCGAGAAATGTACACGAAGCCGGCGACGAACAGGAATGCTTCACTAACAATCAGCGCCCCCGCCGCGCCCACATGGCTGTGCCGAGGAATAAGCAGGTAGTTTAAGGCGATGTTAATGAGCGTCGTCATTCCCATAAGCAAAGTGAACTGGGCACGTTTGTCCGCCGCCCTCAACACGGTGATGAGGGTTGTCGTCAAGAAGGCGAGACCGCACGACCAACTCAATAACTGCAACGCGGGGGCAACCCTTGTGGGCGAATATTTGTCCGGGGGCAGGATCGAAACTATCTCCCACGCTAATGCAGCGATGCCGACGGCAGTGGGAACCCCGAGCAGGACCATCCATCGAATGGCGTAGGTATAAGCCTCGCGAAAGTCGCTCTCCTTTTCCTCATATGCACGAGCCATTACCGGAAACATAGCGCCCAAGAATGCTCCCGGCAAGATAGTCACCGCGTTTACGATGGTGTGAGCCAAACCAAACCAAGCGTTCGCAACCAGACCGTGCGGGCTCAACTTTTCAATCATTAGCGCGCCAACCCGAAAATAAATGAGATGAAGCATGTTTCCGGGCGCAAAAGGTAGCGCTTGACGCATCAGCACACCCCAAATCTTAAAATCGAATCTAAAACGCAACCCGACAAATTTCCATCTGACGATGGCAACGCTGAGCACAAGATTGAGACAGCTTGCGATCAGGACCACGACGCAAAAATTGTAGAGATTCGCTCCGAGCACAATTAACACACCGCCGACAACACACGCTACAGACCGTTCGGCAATGACGGTAAAGGCTTCGTATTTCATCCGCTCGAACGCCCTAAAGACGCAGCGGTACGACTGTGCTATCAGGTTTAACAGCTCCGCTAAACCCAGCAATTTTACTATCTGCATTGTGGCTGGCTGATATCCCAACAGCCGCCCCAAGCCCACCATCAATCCGAAGGCGACCGCCGACAGCAAGATCCTAATCATTAGGGCGTTGCCGACAAGATGCCGCGCTTGGCTCAGACACAATGTCATTTCACGAATCAGCGGCGCATGCATTCCCAATTCGCTCATGCTGGCAATCAAACTGGTGAAATACATGGCGAGAAAATAGGTCCCCATCTCTTTTTCGCCATAGTAGCGCGTCATGAGTAGAAAGGTCACGCCGAGGGAAAACAGTCGGGTTACTAGATGGGCGGCTAGAAGCGCAGACGTGTTTTCAAAGACACGGTTCATAGGGTGTGCGGTGAGACGTGCGAGATTTAGGAATGGAGGGGAATGCCTTGAGTTTGTTGCAAACTGCAGACTGTTTCTTCGGCGATATTACCGATGCTGCATGATATGGAGGTCGGTTTGTCGGGCGGGGTGGGACATTAATTTTCCGGTTTGCCATACAATCCTTTCCGGATATAGTTCGGGATTAATCCAAAGTAGTCGTCCGAATCGCCGCGCAACTGGCGTTCGAGCCCGATTCGAGCGATATTGGTTCCACGCGGAACGTTGAACGTAGGTTCGGCAAGAGGCACGTCCGCGCCGAATCTTTCTCGCACCGCTTCGGCATACCTGCCCAGCCCGTCTCCTACGAAAACGGCGGAACTTTCAACGCAATTTAGCAACTCTTCAACTGAAACACAGAGGTCTTCACTCTTACGTACCAGCGTCGATCCGCCGTGAAAGACCGCGCCATAAACTTCATCCCGACGCGCGTCGAGGATGGGACAAATCATGCCGTTGGCATAGCGTAGATTATAAGCAATCGCTTCCAGCGTTGAAACACCTATAATCGGTTTCTTGAGGGCATAGCAGAGAGACTTTGCCGTGCCAACACCGATTCGAACCCCGGTGAATGAACCGGGGCCTATCCCCACAGCACACGCGTCAAGGTCATGAACAGTGAGATTACCCCATTTTAAAACCTGATCTATCGCCGGCATTAGCCGAGACGAGTGGGCTTGTGTGATGTTCAATGTATGTTCGGCGATAAAATCGTTCCCCTCTATTAAACCAACACTGCCGATCGGGGTCGAGGTGTCGATGCCAAGAACTTTCATCCGCTGCGTCTACCAGGGCCTCCCTCTTGGGTTCAACGCGGGCGGAACATCGTTCCTTACGGCTTTGACTGTCTTCAGGTACGCCCAAATGGCTTTAAGATCTTCGTCGCTCATCTCCGAATAGTTTTTCACGGGCATCGGCGGAAAGACTTTTCGATTGCTCTCGACTCCCTGATGGCGTCCCTTCCTCATCGTGCCGATAAACATCTTCTCCGTCCACTCCCCAAGTCCTGTTTCCCTGTCGGGCGTTAGGTTTGTGGCGAAGGTCGTACCGAAGGGCGCCGCAAACGCCGTCATAGTCGGTGCCGTAACCATGAAAATTCCCTGTCCCATCATGGTTCTGAAATCGTACTTCGGCGCAGGAGAGTTTGCCGGGTGTCCAGCCAAGTACATGCTCATATCGGATCCCGCACCTTTGCGCGGCGTGTGACATTGACCGCATGCACCAATCGTATCCACAAGGTACTTTCCCCGCTTTACCGCATCGTTCTGACCTTGGACTCTGTCCAGACCGAATAGTGTAAGAAGCAACACCGAGAGAGTTATAAATCCGATAAACCAGTGTTTTTTGCGCATAACATGCTCCTTGTCCGAGTTAATTGGGGATTCATTATATCACCGCCGCTAGGTCTTTGCAACGAATCATTGATCGTCTGAATGCCGCTCGCCCACCTTCTTTGTAGTGAACGACTCCGAGCCGTCCCACGATTCTAGTGCCTAGGTTGGGTTGGACGTAGCCATACCCAACTTTCGAGCCCTGAATCGTTCCTGAAAAAACTTGAACCGACACTGAGATTCTGCTAAACTTAACGAGCATCGGCAACCCGAATTCAACAATCGTACCGCTCCGTATAATCAGAGTCTAAAAATCGGGAGGTTTGCGAGGAGATAATTATGGACTGCGTTTTCTGCTCGATTATTGCGGGCGATATTCCTGCGATAAAGGTTTATGAAGACAGTGAAACTCTAAGTTTCATGGACATTAACCCCGGCAACCCCGGACACCTGTTGGTAATCCCGAAACAGCACTACCGCAATATCTTCGATATTCCTCCCGAAACAGCAGGTAAAATCATGGAGATCGGGGCAAAACTTGCGGGCGTAATAAGGGCTGTATTGAATCCGGATGGGCTAAATCTTTTTCAATCCAGCGAATCCGCCGCCTTCCAGTCCGTCTTCCACTTCCATCTGCACCTCCTCCCGCGATGGGAGGGTGATTCTTTGCTTCTGCCGTGGACTCCCAAACCGGGTGACATGGATGCAATCCGCAAGGTAGCCGCCCAACTTCAAGAACATCTCAATTAATCGGCATTCCGTGGGAGCGATTTCCAATCGCGACATCTTCTCGAATCGTCAGGAATCCACTACTCGCTTTCTCTGTTGTATCTTCCAGTCTTCCGTGTAATCCGATCATCCTTACCCAGTTAGTTGGTCGATAGGGTTCCCTTAGAAATTCTTTGGTCCGGGAGCCAGACAAATAGCTATCTAACCACTCAATGCAATCGGGCTTGCATCCAGTCCCACACACTTGTTACATTTTCCCGAAAGGAACCATCAGGCACAAATCTCTCCTCAAAAAATGCGGTACCGACAGTGAATCCCCATGCCTTGGAATCCACCACTTCGCCAATTCGTTCATAAGTCCCAATGCCACCGGCGCAAACAACGGGAACGCTTGTAGCCTCGACAACTGCAGTCAGCAAGTCTGCCGCCTCCCCAGTGTACCTGTAGGTGAGAAGATCCACTCCGTCCACCCCCATTGCTTCCAACTGTCTTGCATGATTAACAATCTCCGCCACGCTTCCCTCCAAAACAGTGGGATGGCTATGCACATTGCCCAAAAAAGGATAGTATTCAATCGGTTTATCTCTGAGATAGTCGTTAATCGACTCACAGAAAACGGTGCCCATCAGGATGTCGACCCCCGATGAAACCGCGAGTTTCGCGGCTTCCAATCCCTCCTCCTCCGAAAGCCTTACTACTTCAAGGTAAGTCGTCTTGCCGGCGTTGGTCATTAAGCGGACCAACTCCGTAATCTCTTCTTTCGGAAGTCCGACATCCTTGAATCCCCAATGCCTGATGGGAGAATCCTTCATTTCGCCGAAAAGTGCCAGTGCGTTCTCAACTGTTCGATCGTTATGCGTTAGCATGACAATAAGTTCAGGATTCATCAGCATTCTACCCTTCAATTTGGCACGCAACCCGTTAAATTGTCGAAACTGTTGTGCCCAAAAAATAACGAATGTGACTCTTCAGTCCATTGGAATTAAGAGCAAATGGGGGAAATGCTTATGATTGTAGAAGACAGTAATGAAAATATGAAAAAACTTCCTACAACAGACGAGAAATGGATCTGTTACCGACATTTCTAGCAGGCTCTAAGCTCGACTTTGCACATTTGAGCAGCATAGCAGACGGTGTCAATCACACGTTCCGGAAAAGTAGGTGAAATTTTAATCATCTGGCCTTTTGGGTTGACCTGTGAAAAAGTCGGTAGCGGTTTCCAGTGCCATCACGGCGGGGCAAGATGCCCCGCCTACGGGTTTGGTCTTGTACGGCTTTCCGTACAATCCAACCGTTGTACTTTTGTACAAAGTCGAGCTAAGGGAGATTAAACGAACTGTTAATGAGCAAGGATCCGAGAATTTCATTCATACAACACCGCTACTAGGCGTTTCGGACCGTGCACGCCGAGTGTCAAAGTGAATTCGATATCCGCCGATTTGCTGGGACCGCTGATAAGGTTGAGGTTCGACGGCATGGGCGCTTCCTGATTCCGCGAAGCTGTCCAAGTAAATATATCCGGCGCGAGACACGAAACGGGAACAAGCGCGATATGCACGGGCGGCAGTAACGTTGCCAATCGGCTCTTCCCGACGCCGCTGTGTACGACGAGGCTGCCCGTCTCCGCCAACGCGGCTTCGACTCCCGATAGTCCCACATCTGCTCCCGCGCAGAACTCGCGCAAATCGCCCGATGACTGTCCAACGATGTGCCAGGCACACTCGGGCCAACGTTCAGCTAACGCCACGTCAGATAGCGGCGATTCATTGTTGGCGACGACCGTCTTCGCGGATACCTCCTCCAGAATTGTACCCACCTCTACCAACGCCGCTTCCAGGTTCTCAGCGCGGCGAACCTCTCCCCGTACCGCCGTTAATGACGCCGTAAAACGCTCCGCCAGATCCGGAAAATTGCGCTGCGATTGCCATGCGCCGGGCATCTCCACGTTTGAAGCCTTCCTTCTCAGGCGCTCCAGGATTTCCTCTCGCGCGCTCATCATTTCTCCTCCAACTCTCCGGATTTCCACATCTCCCGAAAGGAGCGCTTCGCTAACGCCGGTAATTGACGTTCAAGCGCCGGATTCAGACGCTGCGGAAGGTGAAGTTTTCCATCTCGCGAGAACGGACGTTGTGCCAATCGAGCGGCATTCGTCATGAATCGCATCAACTTCTCGTGTTTGAACACAAACGCCCCTGCCTCCTCCGCCTTTCGTTCCTTCCAAGGTATGGTCCGTTCCGCCACCTGATCCGCACGTAACTCAAGCAGCATTCGAGGCAGATCAATCCGTACCGGACATACCTCCTTACACGCTCCGCACAGTGAGCTCGCGTGGGGCAACGCTTCGTAGTTTTCGCGTCCCAACAGCAACGGAGTGACCACGGCGCCGATTGGTCCCGGATAGGGGCTGTCATACGAATGTCCACCCGCCTCACGGTATACCGGACACACGTTGAGGCACGCGCCGCAGCGAATGCATTGCAGCACTTCTTCATACTTCGTGCCAACCAGTTCGCTTCTGCCGTTGTCCAGCAGAACGATGTGCACCTCCCCCGTCCCATCCGGGTCGCCGGCGCGAGATGGCCCTGTAATGACGCTCGTATAAATCGACAGTGGCTGGCCGGAAGCGCTCCGTGCCAACAACGACAGCCAGATGGCGGCGGCATCCCATGTCGGAATTATTTTTTCTATTCCGACCACGGCGATGTGCACCGGTGGGACGGAGGTGACCATCCGCGCGTTCCCCTCATTCGTCACCAAGACAACGCTGCCCGTTTCCGCAACAATCATGTTCCCGCCGGAAATCCCCATGCCAGCCGTCAGGAACCGCTTGCGCAACAGCTTCCGCGCTTCGCCGGTGAGCGTAGTCAGGTCGTCCGGCGACAACGATCTCCCGGATTCGCGACCCAGCAACTCCGCCGCCTCATGGCGTGTTTTATGAATGGCAGGCGCAATAATGTGGGAGGGGGTCTCCTCAGCCAGTTGAACGATATACTCGCCCAAATCCGTTTCGATTGCCTCCACGCCCACTTCAGCCAAGGCTTCGTTGAGGTGAATTTCCTCCGTAGCCATCGACTTACTCTTCGTTACCAGCTTTACTCCATGTTCTTGGGCGATTGATATGACGATCTCGCGCGCATCTGTCCCGTCCCGTGCCCAATGAACGTTGGCGCCGGCTGCGGTGGCATTTTTTTCAAACGTCTCCAGATGTTCAACCAAATTTCTTAGCGTCGCCGACCGAATCGCTTTGAAATGGTCGCGCAAGGCATCAGAGTTGGGGAGTTCCTCGAAAGTAAGCCGCCGCATCTCCCACAACTTGCCCGTGCCACCATCCAGTGCGCCCTGCAGCCTGACATCTTCGATCGCGGTCTTCGCGCGTTGACGAAATTCGGACAAAGTTGCTGTCATCGCGTCACCTCTTCCAGCACGGTGGCGATGTGCTCAACCTTTATCGAGCTACCCTCCGTCAATCCCCTCATCTGCGTTAAGCAACCGGGATCGGATGTGACCAGCGCCTCAACGCCTGCATCACAAGCCTGATGGAGTTTTTCGGCGGTCATGGCGTTGGACACCTCCGGCATGCGCACCGAGAACAGCCCGCCAAACCCGCAACATCGGTCCGACTCCGACATTTCGGATATCCGTCCTCCGACACGTTCAAGCAACTGTCGCGGCTCATCTCTCAAGCCCAACAGACGGCACATGTGACACGAGTCGTGATAAGTAAGCCTAATCTCCTCAAAATCGCCGCGCGGAATCCAGTCGGCGTAGTTCACCAAAAACTCGCTCAATTCATACGTCTTTGCCGCCAACTCTTCGGCGCGATGTTGCCACTCCGGCCACTCTTCCAGCAGATGCGGGTATTCGACTCGAATCATGGCTGCGCAGGAGCCGCTGGGCAAGACCACCGCTTCAAAAGGTTCAAAAATTTCTACTGTTCGCTTTGCCAAATCGGTTGCCTGTTCCCGGAAACCGCTGTTAAAAAAGGGCTGCCCGCAACACGTCTGCGCTTCCGGAAATTCGACCTCGTAGCCTGCACGCCTCAATAACTGCACCGTTGCAACGCCTATCTCCGGCACGACTTGGTCTACCAGGCACGTGACGCATAGAGCAACCCGTTTCGATTGTGTCATCTTTAACTCTACTTCCTCCACTTCATTATCCTCTTTTCTAAATATGCATTTATTCTATACTAAACGTAACCGGTGCACAACCAATATCAAAACACTTTCAGGCAACCCACAGTCATCGGATTGCCGAATTCTCGTCTTATTCATTCGATACTTTTTTCGTTGACACACATATTAGCGGGGTGCTATCATCAATTTTGCTTCACGGCTCAATAGATAGTTTTCCTCGGACTGCACATCCACAGACACGATATACCATACAATTGACCGTAGAACACCCCGCCCAATTCCCTATTTCCACTTGAAATACGCTCTAGTAGCCGTCATGGAAAGCTGTGGCTAGATGACGCAGTATCTGCCTTGTTAAAACAGGAACACATTATTGTCTATAATTAAATTAATCACTGCTTGGGTTCTGGAATACTGGCTCTGGATTGCTATTCTCTCAGCGTTGACGGCAATCTTAACTTTCATAGGTTTTACGGCATTCATCATCTCCCTCCCTGAGGACTATTTCAGGCACAAGGCTCGTATTAATCGCATTAGAAACCCGATAATCAGAATTTCACTGCGAATACTGAAAAACGTTGTCGGTGTAATCACGATAATTGCCGGTTTGGTGATGACAATCACACCCGGTCAGGGCCTTGTCGCTATCCTTGTCGGCGTTATCCTGTGCGATTTCCCCGGCAAGCGGAAACTAGAACGCAAACTCATTGCCCGCCCGCTCGTGCTGAACACACTGAACAAGATTCGCGCCCGTTTCAAGCGTCCGCCTATCAAACCGTAGAATATCCGACCTGAAACCCCAATCTACGGGCCGTCGAAAGTCTAGAGGATTGAGGTCTGCCCGGAAGATTATCAATCGCTTGTCCCGCGTTCATCTTTCCAGCCCCAACAAGAGGGATCGGGCTCTGTAGGGTGCGCACTGCGTACCAGCTTTTGCGTCCATGATGTGCAGTCGGTAACCGCTAAATTCCCGATTTACCGTCTCTCGTCTTCAATGTGTAAAAAACGGCAGACCCAGCCTCCGCTATAAGGAATTGACGATGGTGCGGTAGAGAATTTTCCACTGCGCCCCCTTCAATACTTCCAATTTGGGTGTTCTGAGGCGTGTCCAAACGGATACTGTGAAGATTTGCCACACTAATCATCGCAGGGTAGGCGCCGCTCACCAGCCTGTCGTTCTTGGTTACCTCGGGCTCTCTGCCTATAAAGGGTTGACCGTACCTCCTCAAACCGTCCTTCCGCTTTCAAAACAGTTGGCATAGCATTTGCTCACAACCCCCAAAAGCGCATTCGTGTATTTTTACGCACACGACCACCACACTGAAAAATATGATTGATTCACTAAATGTGTTTTAATCGTTGTTCTTGATGTGCGTGGTTGGCTATAATTAACCAAGGAAAGCTCAGCTATGCTGGGTACAAAGGAGCAACAAAATGTGCGGCATCATCGGGTACATCGGGAAACGTCAAGCTAAAGACATTTTGATTGGCGGCTTACGCCGTTTGGAGTACCGCGGATACGACTCTGCAGGTCTTGCGGTTCTCAATCAAGCCGGACTATCTGTTCAGAAATCCCAAGGAAAACTCGGGAAATTAGTTAATCAACTTCAATCGGATCAGTGCATCGGGAACGTCGGCATCGGACACACCCGATGGGCTACGCACGGCATCCCGAGCAAAACTAACGCCCACCCGCATTACGATTCCAAAGAGGATATCGCCGTCGTACATAACGGAATCATTGAGAATTTTCGCCATATCAAGACATCTCTCGAAGCCGCCGGTCGCCGGTTTACATCCGACACCGACTCGGAGGTGCTTCCACATCTGATAGGAAGTTTCTACAAAGGCGATCTCCTTCAAGCGGTTAAAGGTGCGCTGAGGCAAGTTGAAGGAAATTACGCAATCGCCGTTATCTCGACACACGAACCGACTCGAATGGTCGCCGCACGAAAAGGCAGTCCACTGGTGATTGGACTCGGCGAGAATGAGCATTTGGTGGCGAGTGATGTCACTGCGATGCTTGAGCATACCAATCAAGTCGTGTACATCGAAGATGACGAGATTGTTGACATCAATATGGAAGATGTTCGGATCTCGACGCTGGCTGGTGAGGCAATTCAACGCAACGCCGCGACAGTAATGTGGGACATATCGCAAGTACAAAAAGAGGGATATCCACATTTCATGATTAAAGAAATCATGGAACAACCGAGTTCCCTGCGGCAAACCATCAGTGAACGCATCCAATCTGGAAGGGTCGTTTTTCCGGAACTGGAACCACTCCGCGAATGCCTCGGCAATCCCGATGAATTTAACCAGATTGTTTTCCTCGGCTGCGGCACGGCATATCATGCTGGCTTCGTCGGAAAATACATGATCGAAAAATTCGCCCGCATTCCCGCTACAGTAGATATGTCAAGCGAATTTCGATACAGTTCGCCCGTCCTTACGCCACGCACGCTAGTGGTCGCGATTTCACAGTCCGGCGAGACCACCGATACTCTGGCGGCAGTCCGCTATGCCAAAGAGCACGGCGCGGCCGCAATCGCCATATCCAACGTCGTCGGCAGTTCCATCACGCGGGAAGTAGATGTCACCATCAATATGTACGCCGGCCCCGAAATCGCCGTAGCCGCTTCAAAAACGTACACCTCGCAGTTAGCCGTTCTTTCACTTTTCGCGCTTTACGTGGCAAATTTGCGGCAGCCGTTGGACGCCGATAGTACCGAAACGCTCCTAAAAGACATCCTCCAGCTCCCGTCACATGTTGAAAAAGTGCTAACCCAAGCCTCCTCTATCGAACACATAGCGAAACGTTACTCAACATTCAATCACTTCCTATATCTTGGACGTCATATTAATTACCCGAGTGCGTTAGAAGGTGCGCTCAAACTCAAGGAAATTTCCTACATTCACGCCGAAGGGTATCCCGCCGGAGAGATGAAACACGGCGCCATTGCGCTGATTGACGACGACATGCCCGTGGTTTGCATTGTCTCGGAGTCAGAGGTTCACGAAAAAATGCTTTCCAACATCCAAGAAGTTCACGCACGTAAGGGAAGGATTATCGCGATAGCAACGAAGGGCGATTTGGAGATTGAGGCGCTATTTCAAGACACCATCTACCTGCCGCAAATTCACGAATTCGCCAGCCCGATTCTCATTGCCGTGGCGTTCCAACTCTTCGCCTATTACGTCGCGGCGCACCGGGGGCTTGACGTAGACCAACCGCGCAATCTAGCCAAGAGCGTTACCGTGGAATAAAGGGAGAAAGAATGGCAGCCCGTTCCCAAGGAATAGTTTTTCCCGAGACCCTGTTTGAGCTGACACGGTTTGAGCATCGCGAACTGTTTGATGGCGGCATTTATGTGTGGGAGGCGCTGCCCCGGTTAGAAGAATATGTTGCAGCCATTGTAGCCTCGTCATCATCGTCAACATCTTCTCGCGTCATGGAGGGTGCGACTGTCGGAGGAGATGTAATTCTCGGAGAAAACGTGGTCGTCGAACCGCATGCCTACGTCAAAGGTCCCGCGATCATCGGTGATGGAACCGAGATTCGCAATGGGGCTTATGTGCGTGACCATGCCGTAATCGGCAGGAACTGTATCGTCGGCCATTCCACCGAGGTGAAACACTCCATATTGATGGACGGTGTTAGCGTGAGCCATTGGAATTACATCGGCGATTCAATACTCGGCTTTGACGTGAACTTGGGAGCAGGCACAAAACTTTCGAACAAGAAGATCGTAAAAACCGACATCATTATTCGCGATCTTAACGGAAATCCATACCCGACAGGGCAGCAGAAACTCGGCGCAATCATTGGCGACGGTACGCAAGTCGGATGCAACACGGTCCTGAATCCCGGTGCGCTTCTCGGTAAACGCTGCTTGGTTTATCCTCTCGTTTCCGTACGGGGAACCCACCCCAACAATCGGCTCATCAAATCATAAAGCAGTGATTAGTGGTCAGTTTTGTAGGGTGGGCACTGCCCACCATCATATGGATTAACTTAAGGGAGTTCGTCTAGTATCGCCGGATATTCCCTCGTGAAATTACTAACTTTAGTCCCTATCGGGCGGGAAAGGGATCTCTATCGCGCTCATTATCCATTCGCTTGATCTCCGCTGGAGCGCGGAAATTTGGACATATCGTATTCTATTGACATTTCGATCCTCTGGCGAGGAAAGGGGCTCCGACCAGAAAGTGTTGCTTGCTGAATGAATTATTCCGTCAGGGATAATGGGGTGCTCTCAAATATTACACCACATGGAGGATCTCTATCAAGTAACACTCGACATTGCGCTCCGCTGGGGCGCAGACGCGGGGAGGAATCGTGTTCTATTGACATCTCACTCCTCCGGAGTGAAACCATTCTACGAAGTAACGTTTTTTCAGAGCCTATCACAGAGCGAAGAACGAGTGTTACTTGCTGAGAGAATTATACCGACAGGGATAATGGGGTGCTCTCAAGTAACACTCCACATTGCACTCCTCTGGAGTGCGGGACTCTGGACATGTAGCATTCTATTGACATTTCGATCCTCTGGATCGAGGAAAGAGACTCTGACTAGAAAGTGTTGCTTGCTGAATGAATTATTCCGACAGGGATAATGGGACGCTATCAAGGGACACCTTCACAAAGCTAACCAAGGAACGAAAACGAGTGTTACTTGCTGAATGAATTATTACGCCAAGGGTATTGTGTGCTATAGACAGATCGTCGGGGCAAGGAGATCTCTATGTGATCTCTATCGCACTCACTGTTCGTTCGTTTGATCTATCCGCTCAGTTGATCTACTTCAGAATTGACATCCGGCGCGTGGATTGAAACACCCCAGCCTGGAGCGTGTAGAAATAGATTCCGCTCGAAACCATCTCGCCAGATTCATCCCTCCCATCCCAATAGGTTGCCGATTCTCGGGTCAGATAATTTCCTGCTGCCTGAGTACCCAGATTCAACTCCCGCATTAACTGCCCATGAACATTATAGATGCGGAAGGTCACCGGTGCGTCTGCCGCCAACTGATACGGCAACCACGTCTCCGGGTTGAACGGGTTGGGGAAGTTCTGGTACAGCGTGGTACGCTTCACGTCCCCCAGCGTTGTCACGGTCAAACCAAACGGTTGCACGGCGAATGGGGGCGTTCCGAAATCCTCTATACTGCTATAAACGTAGGCTGCCGTGCCGGTACTCCTTGCGGCGACATTGTGCGGTGCCGCCCCGGCGGAAACAACCACGGTGTTTTCGCTCATGGCGACCCAGGTGCCGAATCGGGTGTTCAGACCGGCATCTTCGGGCACGACCTTTTCTCGCTCTTCCCAGACGCCGTCAACATTTACGAAGGAATACGCCGCGCCCGAGGCGAGAGCGTTTTCTTCGTGTACATTTGCTCCGATAATGGCAATTTTTCCGGTGGTTGCGACACTCGTGCCGAAATGATCGTTCTTCCGTGTGCTCTTGGCTTCAAGTCTCGCCTCCTGTTTCCACCTGCCTCCGTCGCGCGAGAAAACGTAGACTGCGCCCGCATCTTTTCCCGCCTGAGTATCGCGCAACGGCGCCCCCACCAGGAGAGTCTTCCCGCTCATGGCGAGGGAGTTACCGAACCGGTCGCTGGCTGCGGCGTCGTCCGCGGTGAGTTTGGCTTGTTGCACCCAGTTCTCGCCATCACGCTCGAACACGTAGACGGCACCGGCGAATCTAATTCCGCCGTGCGTGTGGCCGGGCGCCCCCACAATAACGGTGTCCTCTACAATTAGGACGGCCTCTCCGAAGGCGGAAGATTTACCCACATTTTGGGGAACGAGTTTCGAATGCTGGGTCCAACCGTTTCCATCGCGCACAAAGACATAAGCTGATCCGGAGTTGCTGCCGTCGTCGTCATCCTTCGGCGCCCCAACGACGGCGGTGGCTCCGTAAACGGAGGCAGCATAACCGAAGAAATCGCCCGCCGTTCCGTCACCGGCGATAAGTTTCACATGTTGCTTCCAGTTCTTTCCGCTGCGGGCGTAGATATAAGCGGAGCCGGATTTCGCACCGGCAGCATCGTCCTGCGGAGCTCCGACGAGGGCATGATCCGCGCTGCCGCGCTGACCGACGCGGCTGATGGAGACCGACCAGGCGAAGTCGCCAGCGCCGGGATTTGCCGGATCGCGGTCGCCGGGGTGAAGTTCCGCCGTGCGGTTCCACTTCTTGCCATCCCAGGTGAAGATTATGGCGATGCTGTCCTTTTTGTTGTGCGCCAATATAAACCCGCCGAGGATGAGAGAGTCCCCTATGATGTCGACGGACACGTGACTGTTTGTCGCCCCTTTATCTACGCCGATCAGTTTGACTCCCTCTCCCGCAAAGGCGGTAGCCGTAATCGACCCAAGGACAAGGCAGACAAGGATTCGCTTTAGTAGCTTCATTATCACATTTCTCCGTTCGGTGTATTCAAACTTTCGCAAGAGATTCAACCATCGAACGCTCAATGCCCTTTCTTTCTATAGTCAATTCCATTCATAAATACACATATTGTGATTGTGTGTTAATGAACAATAACGATTTTTTTCTCATCACCCTCGAAATCGGATGCGCCTCGTAGCGCAAACTGTCAGTTTGCACATGCCACAATCTAACAGATTGTGGTACAGAAGAATGTCATTATTCACAAGCATGAGTGTATTTTAGTTGCTGTGACTATAAGATGCACAAATCGTAACATACACCTCACATAATCGCGGCGAAATCTTGTCGTACCAACTCCTGTGAATCGAATTTGGCGCGCGCGGTGGCGATGAGTTGTTCCGCTAGCTCATCCTGATCGACGCTGGTGAGTTGGCGCGCTTTACTCACCCAGTCCGATCGAATTTCATTGACGCCTCGATAAGCCCCTGCGATTGCTCCGCCCATAGTAGAGATCGTATCCGCATCGCGCCCAAAGTTGGCGCCGTAGGTTACGGTCTTTTCGACGTCTCCTTCGGCGAGGCGGAAGAGCGCCAGTGTCATCGGAATCGTCTCCCGGGAGTCGCAGGCGAGCCGACGGAAGAAATGCTCCTCGTTGGCGTACACAGTCTGTCGGAACTTCCTGTAATCCACCGTCTCATCCGCTGTCTCCAATGCCATCGTGATGAGGTCCAACATCTCCGCGCCGCTTACCGGCACTACCGCGTCGAGCGCCGCATTGAGGATGGAGTCAACGCTGGCCTTCGGATGGAACGCCGCCGCGACCGATGCGGCAATTGCCGCCGCGCCGTCTTGGCAAAATGAGACGTCGTGGATATGAATGAGGCTTGCCAAGTTGTAGGCTTGATCCGCCGCTTGCCGCGGGTTGCAGGCATTGACTATACCGACCGGCGCGATACACATCGCGGAACTTGAACTGGGCATGTTACCCAGCGCCGCCATTCGAGGGATGCTGTGGCGGCGCAATTTAACCGCCGTGTGGAGCACCGACTGGAAGAATTTGTTCACCTTGTCGCCGAAGATGTCGTCCCATTTGTCCAGCCAGACCTGAGCCCAATCATCATAGGTGGCGTATCCCTGCGTGCGGATAAGCGCCTCCGCCAACAGGTATTTCATTACGGTGTCGTCGGTGCCATCGCAATCAAAATCCGCTACCCAGCCGAACCGATCTTCAATATCGGGATAGCGCATGTTCTCGGTAGGCGTGCCGATGGCGTCCCCGATTAATCCGCCTATTAGCGATCCGAGCGCCTTTTCGAAATACAGGGTGGTATGTAATGTCTCTGCCATCTCGCTTGATCTCCCCCCGTCAATTCGATTCGCGGGGAAGAAATCTGAAGAACGGACCCGCGGGCATTTGTTCGACTTCTGGCAACGGCTCTATAATTCTCTGTTGATCCATCAACGCCGCCTCAACCTTAGCCATCCTGGCGCTGAGTTCGGTCAGCGCGGCTTGCTGCTTGCGGATAACCTCTTGCTGCTCCTTGATGGACTCGACCAACAGGGGAACCAGACGCGCATAGTCCACCGATTTGGCGTCACTCCCGTTTTCCTCGTAGGCCACGACCTCGGGCACCACTTCGCCCACCTCCTCGGCAATCAGCCCGATGTCGTGCTTTCCATCTTCCCGCCAGTCGAACGACACGCCGCGCAGTCGCTCCACCTTGTCCAACGCACCCTCAATAGGCGTGATGTTTGTCTTCCATCGCTTCGAGCTGTAGGTCGTCCATCCATCAGCGATGGGATCTGACTGAGAAGAGCGCCTAACGGTTAGGATGTTCTCCGGCGGGCGGACGCCGATACCGATGTTACCATTGGGGAATATGACGTGCGGGTGTGCGTTGTTGGGGACGATGCGCATGGCGTAGACAAGCTCGTTGATCTCCCCGTTGAGCGACATCAGGGACAGCGTGCGGGGTTTCTGGGGTCGGCTCGGCTGCGCCCAGTTTGCGCCGATGTTCAGATCCCGCACCCCTTGGCCGTAAAAATCGTAATTCCACTGGATGATATGGTTCGCCAACGGCACGGTGGTCTGGGTTCGCTGAAACGACATGAACTCATCCTGAATATCGAACTCGTGCCCCGGCTTACCGTTCCCGTTCTCCCACACCTCAAAGAATAGGGCGTTGTGGTCGGCGATAATCCGCCAGTAGCCGTAGTCGGCTCGGTAGCTCTGCTGATCGCTTTCCTTCAACCACAGCGCCGGTCCGCCACTCTCCACCTGAAGCACGTTGCCGTAGATGTGCACCTTATTTTCAGGCTCCGTCGTCCCGATGCCGATATTGTCGTTCACTTCGACAATCCCTGTGGCGCTGATGGTGCCGGGTGTCGTAATTTTCGGTAAGTGATTGACCGAGGCCTTGCCCACAACCTCGACGTTCTGCTGATGAGTTTCCGCAGCACGATTCAGAAATGGAATGCCCGATAATATGGCGAGCGCCATTAGCATCCCAAGTCTGTTTTTGCCGGTTTTATTTACTGTCTGCATTGTCTATCCTTTAGCGTATTTCATGGGATTTCGATAGCCATTGGCGGGGTTGAAGGTAGCAAAACCCGTGTCCGGTTTAGAATTTCCCGGAAACGGTCAACCTTAAATTATTTTGATAATCTACAAGTCAATCAAACGGAAATTTTTCAGCCGGCGCGCTGAGTTCCCGCGTGAAATTTTCCAATTGGAAACACCTGCTGCCGGTCAGCACCGGATGATATTCTTCGGGGATTGTTTTCAAGAATTCCTCGTTCGGTTCGTACCCTTGATGGGGCTGGAACATTGACGGCCAATACCCGCCAAGAATAAAGACACGCTCTTTGCCCGACGTGCATATTCCGCCCGAATGCAGGAGGGATTCGAAAAACAGGAGTGTCGATCCTGCAGGCGCAACCACGTGGTGAATTAGCCTATCGGGATCTTGCAGCGCCACTTCGATGATCTCATGCCGCTCGATGCCGCCCAGCTTGTGGCTCCCCACGATGACAGCCGTACCGCCGTCCTTCTCCCCCAAGTCAGTTAAATTGGAGAGCGTTTTGATAAACGGGCAGTGGTACAGACCGTGCGTCGTGCGGCCAAATTCGGCGTGCCACCCGCCGTGAAATCCGTAGCCCTGCCGCTCCATCTTTTCTGGCGGATACCGAATAATATGGGCGTCGGATTGCAGTAGCCGCACATGCGTGCCAACGATTTCTTGGGCAAGCCCAACCAAGTAGGGATCGGTCAAGTATTCGAAGAAACATTCGGCAATGTGCGGGAGATTGTCGATGCGGAAATAGTTCGGATCGATTTTGCTGTGTGCATTCGCGACAAGTCCGTATGGGTAATCGCCGGTTTTACGGAAGTACGTTTCAATCTCATAGATTTTGTCGAGCAGTGTAGCGACGCGCTCTTCCGACAGCGTCTTTTCGATGATTACGTAACCGTAAACCTCAAGATGCAGACGTTGGGCGGGGGTTAAAGCGGGAAACGGTTTCCGGAAGTCTTGCATAGTCGGTCCTCTGGGTGCGTACTGTGGATTGGTTCTTGGAATCTGCTGTCTCGCAAGATTATAGCAGAAAACCGCTTCGAGATGAAATGAACAATCTCCAGCGGATGGCAGCCATTTTACTCCGAACCCACGTCTGAATCAACAATGATTGTTGGATTAGAAATTCAAAACATGGTATTCTGAAAGCAGTGTTCAGTGGGAACCCTGATGTGAATGGGGATCGGAGCTCTATCGCGCTCGCTATCCACTCGCTTGATGGGTGGCGAATCAGTTCTGAATCACAGATTACACGAATTAACGGATTTCACGGATTAGGAGTTGGTACAAGGAGGAGGCTTCCGTTTGAAACTGCGTCCCAAGGAATCGCAAGAGAATAAAGGGAGGAATTGATGAAATTTCGACAGAAAATCATACTCAGTCTTTTGCTCGCTATCGTTTTGGGCAGCGTTGCGTACCCGCAGGAACTTGAAATCCCCGACTCCAATTTGCGTGCCGCTATCGCCGATGCGTTGAATGTCCCGCACGACACGCCGATTACACAAGATGACATGAATCGCCTGACAGATCTTGACGTTCGGGGTCAAGGCATTGCGATTTTAGCTGGGTTGGAGTTTGCCACCAACCTAACGTTCCTGCAGTTGCAAGCCAATCGGATTCAAAACATCAGCCCGCTAACAAGCCTTACACAACTGACCGAGTTACACTTGGGTGGGAATCCGATTAGAGATATCAGCCCGCTTGTAAATCTTACACAACTCGCCATCTTACGCCTAAACGAAAATTGGGTGATTGATGATATCCGTCCACTAGCAAATCTCACCCAACTGATTCGGTTAGATTTAGACCATAATGCTATTGTTGATATCCGTCCGCTTGGACGTTTATCGGCGTTGAAATCGTTGGACATTCGCTACAATCGAATCGAAGATATCAGCGCACTTGCGGCACTCACGCAACTCACCCGATTGCGGCTGGGTAACAATCTGGTTAAAGATATCAGACCTCTCGCAAATCTTGCACAACTCGCCGTATTGTTGCTGAACAACAATAAGATTGAAGATGTCAGCCCGCTTGCAAATCTTACGCGCTTGGCGGCTCTTGAAATTCAAGGCAACAGAATTACGGACTTTGACACTCTTGACGGATTATCCCTCACTCATTTTATCTACGACCAACGCTGTGAAATGCAGCCGCTGCCACTTAAACCACGCATCGAAAATCGAACCTATCCGTCGATATTTGCTCGCTGGGGTCCTCGTGATCCCGCGCTTCATGATTTATGGTTCGATGGCCTTCCGGTTGGTCTCAACTTCCAGGAAACATCTAACGGCGTAGCGGTAGCCGGATCTGTTGACCGTGCTATCCAGACCCGCGACGATTATATAAAAATCAATCCCAATATGGTGTTTCTCATTGACATTAGTATGCGGGAATATGGCGCAGACACCTTTCCCGAAGACTGGCCATATTGGATAAGAGATGCCAATGGTAACGTTGTCAGCCATTGGCCTGGAGCCAACTTGGTTGACTTCACGCATCCCTACATCCAAGACAGAATTGTACAACAGGCTATTGCGGTGTCGAAATGCGGCTTATTCGATGGTATCTTTTTCGATTGGTGGAATGAAGGGGTGCCAGTTCTCGGCGGATTTCGCACGATGGCGGCCGAACAACGCGCCCGCGACAACATTATTCAAGGCATTCGAACTGCCACTCGTCCCAACTTTTTGATTATGGGCAACACAAACGACAATATCATTCCGCGAACCGGACCTTACATTAACGGGGGCTTTATGGAAACTGGCATTCCGGAAAACAAAACCGGGGCCGAATTAGATCGCGCTATCGCCGCGAGTGAACATGCGCTGCTATGGCTCGAAAACAACCTGCGAGAGCCGCGAATAAACGGGTTAGAAGGGTTTAGTTTACCGGGCGAACCTCTGGATAGCCCAAGCAACTTGAGGTGGATGCGCATGTTGACAACTTTAAGCCTAACCCAGTCGGACGGCTATGTGTTGTATAGCCGGACCGGCGAGTTCGACCACGACTGGTACGACTTCTGGGATGCGGATCTCGGTCGCCCCATTGGGGCAAAAGGTCAACTGTATCAAGAGACGGAAGGGCTTTATATCCGGGAGTTTACGAACGGTTGGGCTGCCTATAACAACAGCGGCGCGGAACAAACAATTCGTCTCCCGGAGGACGCGGTGGGGGTTGCGAGCCGTTTGGAGGGGATGTCACATACGCTGCCGGACTTGGATGGGGAGATGTATTTGCGCGTAAAGCCTCCTAATCCGGCTGATGTGAACGGGGACGGGGTGGTGAATATATTGGATTTGACGCTGGTGGCGCAGGCGTTCGGGAATGTTGGGTGGGCGGGGGATGTTATTGGGGTGGGGGTGGTGAATGTGTTTTATTTGGTGTTTGTGGCGGGGGAAATTCAGTGACAATAGCCTGGCGCGGTTGTAAACCGCGCCTACCGTGTGGGGGATG
>JAJDTR010000143.1 GCA_022827055.1 Candidatus Poribacteria bacterium
GTGCCCGATGCGGTTGAGCGCCCGGATAATCTCTTCAAAGTTGATATTCCCGCGTCCGATTGAACGGAAATCCCAATAGCGTTGACCATCTCCGAAATCCAAGTGTCCGCCGAATACACCGGAGAGACGCGGTGTAGACGACCACCAGACATCCTTCATGTGCACATGGTAGATGCGGCTGCCGAGGCGTTCGAGAAACGCGACGTAATCCACTCCCTGATACCCGAGATGGCTAGGGTCGTAATTGAAACCGAAGGTTTCGCGCCCGTCAAGCGCTTCGACTGCGCGTTCGGCGGACACAACGTCAAAGGCGATCTCGGTCGGATGAACCTCAAGTCCAAACTTGACGCCTACCTCGTCGAACACATCAAGAATCGGATTCCATCGATTGGCGAAATCCTCATAACCCGCATCAATCTGGGCGGGATCGTTTGGCGGGAAGGAATAAAGTAGGTGCCAGATGCTGCTGCCCGTAAATCCGTTAACCACGCTCACTCCCAGTTTTGCCGCCGCGCGGGCGGTCGCCTTCATCTCATCGGCGGCGCGTTGACGGACGCCTTCCGGGTCGCCATCGCCCCAGATATTTGGGGCAACAATGGCTTGGTGCCGGCTGTCGATATTGTCGCAGACCGTTTGGCCCACAAGGTGATTGCTGATTGACCAAACTTTGAGTCCATACTTGGCTAGAAGGTCGTGTTTTCCCTGACAGTAATCGGGGTCGTCTAAGGCTTTATCTACCTCGAAGTGGTCGCCCCAACACGCCAACTCCAAGCCGTCGAACCCCCAGCCGCTTGCCTTCTGCGCCAACTCTTCCAGCGTCATATCCGCCCACTGTCCGGTGAACAGCGTAACAGGTCTTGCCATTTTGATGCCTCCTTCGATTCAAATATATGTTGTCCAATCGGGAAAAATCGTCTACACAATTATTGCATACTCAGCACGATGTGGGAAGAGTGTGTCCAACACTAAGCGGGCGGCGTATAACTTGCGTCAATCCAGGCGCGTTTCGCGCCGCTTTCGACCGCTTTATGTATGAAATGAACGCCGCGCGCTCCATCCTGCACCGTCGGAAAATCTGTATCGAATTCACCCGGCTGCTCGCCAGAGATCTTCGCCGCCATTGTACGTGTTGCATTGACGTAGATATTCGCGAACGCCTCTATAAACCCTTCGGGATGACCAAACGGAAGACGGGAGTTGTGTTGCGTGATTTCGGCGACATAGTCATTTCCTCGTTTGTAAACCTGTTCGGGGCCATCCGGGAAACGAATGTAAAGGTAGTTCGGGTTTTCTTGGTGCCATTCCAAGGAGGCGTCCGTGCCGTAGATGCGGATGCGAAGGTTGTTCTCCTCTCCGACCGCCACTTGAGATGCGTAAAGAATCCCTCTGGCGCCCTCTTCATAACCCACCAAGACATTTCCATCGTCCTCCAATTGGCGTCCCGGCACAAACGTTGTCAAGTCGGCGCAAATCTCCTCAATTCCCAAACCCGTGATGTAGTGCGCTAGGTTCTCCGCATGAGAGCCGATGTCTCCGATACAGGATGAAACACCTGATCTATTCGGGTCTGTACGCCAGACAGCTTGTTTGGCGCCCTCTCCTTCAAGTAGTGTCGATAGCCAGCCTTGCGGGTATTCGACGACAATTTTTCGAACTGTTCCTAGCTGTCCGCCTCGAACCAACTCACGCGCCTGCTTGACCATGGGATAGCCGGTATAATTATGCGTTAGTGCGAAGATGGCATCATGTTGCGTCACCAACCGGCACAATTCTTCCGCATCCTCTACCGTCGTTGTCATCGGTTTATCGCAAATGATGTGGAACCCCGCTTCGAGAAAAGTTTTCGCCACATCAAAATGAACATTATTCGGTGTGACAACAGATACAAAATCGATTCGCTCACCTTCGGGTAGCTGGCTTTCCTTTTCCGCCATCTCCTGATAGGAGCCGTACACACGGCTGGCGTCAAGCAGAAGCTCGTCACCCTGTTGGCGTGATTTATCAGCGGATGAAGAGAATGCACCCGCGACTAGCTCAATCTCGCCGTCAAGCGCCGCTGCTTGTCGATGGACAGCACCAATAAACGCGTCCGGACCACCTCCTACCATCCCATAACGTAATTTTCTTCCGAGTGCCATATTGGTAACTCCTTCGTTGTCATTTATGTGTACAATCGTATTGACATATCATTTCGAGGCTGTTCGTGAGATTTATCAGGCAAATCACTGTATTAAAACACCGATTGAGTATAGCACGGTGATGGGTTGTTGTCAATTACATTAGAAAAACGTGAATCGGAGCAATTGTCTCCATTCATGTGTGGATTAGGCGTCAATCAGCTCAGCGCGTTTTCGAGGCCCTTTCCCGCAAGCAGGACAAAATCGAAGGCGCCTTCGGCCTGCCGCTGGAGTGGGACACCAAGGAAATACGACGCGCATGCCGGATTCAGAAGACGTACTCCACCGGCGGATACCGGGATGAAGACGCCTGGGAGGCCGTGCACGAGGAACTGGCAGAGGCGATGGAGAAGCTCGAATCGGCCCTCAAGCCGCACCTCAAGCAGCTGTAGCGGCATGGCATATGTTGGCAGCCGGCTTGGGGATGAGAATAACTCCTTGCTCCACCTCTCCGCTGGCGCTCCTCCGCCCCCGCGGTCTCGCCAGTCAAGTAACGACAATGGCTTAGGTGCTCACGGACGGGAACTGGTCCCGGCGGCGAGCGCAAGGGAGGCTAGCCGTCAGCCGAGGGAAAGAATCTCACAGAACTGCCGAGGATTGTGCTCACCGCTTCGATCATCCCTGATAGCAGGGCCAAGGCGTCGTACCGGTCATCGCTGTTCCTGTCCCCCAGCGTGACCGCCCGACGACCCTCCCTCTTTACGAATAAGCTGCTGTTGGTTCCGTCAATCGGAAACTCGAAGTAGCCCTGGTACTGATCTCGCGTTGATCGCTCAGCGAAGATCACCTCGCATCTTGAGCAGTCCGCTGCCCACACCAAGCGTCGGTGCTTACTGGCGTTGACCATGTCTGCCAGCACCCGGAGTATTCCTCGTCCCTCCTGGTAGGGTTGCAGATCCTCAATGAATCCACATTGCTCTGTGGTCAGGTATCGCAACCGCCTCGCTTGCGACCGAAAATCCTCTGGAGTCTCGGCGATTACGAACTGCGGGACCTTTTCGTTTAGTTGCTGATTTTCCTGTGCCGACAGCGCGAACACCATGTGATCCAGTGCAGCCCGCAGGTGCTCAACGATTTGAGCCACCAATACCTGCGGCCTGCCTTGCATGACCGAATCTGAAGGTGGCCGTAGCTGAACGAAAGCACCACCTTCGTCCGGTCCCGTCTTCATTCCGGCAAAATAGTCGTAGAAGAATCGGTCTATTTCGCCCACGAAGCTGTTGTAGTCCTCAGCCGCCTGGGAGAGTCGGGCAAATGCGTCAGCCAATTCTTCGGGTGTTCTCATAGGGCTCATAGCGGTGCGAGGTGGCTCTGTTTGCTGACCCACGCTAAGCTAGCTGGATTAGCGCCATCGAGAGGAGACTGCGTAGCCGTGTGTCATCGTGTTGGGCGCTGGATCCTATCCGTACCCCAGGGCAGCGTGCGGTGCCCTCGGTATCTCCACGACTTTCCGTGATCCGCTCCCGAATCCACTCGTCCACCTCCGCCTCGATCCAGCCGACCGCGCGCCTGCCCAGCGAGACTGGCCGGGGAAAGCGCCCGTGGTCCAACCGCACATAGATCGTGCTCCGCGACAGGCCGGTGCGGGCCAGCACCTCCGGCAGCCGCAGAAAGCGCTCCTGCCTACTCGTTTCCTGTTCGATCACTGTCGTCATCGTTCTCACTTTCTCTAAATGGTGAATCCTGGGATCACCCGGTCCTTGGGTTCTGTCGTACTCGGACATGAACGCGAGATGTCGGTCTACCGTCGCCATCGTCGGCGAACGGTGCCGCCCGCACGGCACTCAGGATGCCGGAGGGAAACGAGGCTTTGCTAACGGCGGGTGGAGGCACCTGCACGTTTGGGGCAACTCTGGAAGCATCTCAGAGGGCTGCCAGCCACTGTGCCCAATGTCGTGAAGTCGTTTAATTGACACTGCCGTTCCCCGCCACATCCCTGACAAGAACCATACTGCCACCAGCACGCCGGCAATATTTCCAAGGCCAGCATGAAATATCAATGCTATAAATACTAATTCAGTTGTATACTGTAGCTTCAATAGCCAATACGTTTTTCTGTTTATACGACCCTTGAACAAAAAGGAATAATGCACCCATGTATTAGGGGTTTCATAATTCCAGCGTTCATCGCATTAGGGCTATTGGTTTTGTCTTCACTCAATTTTGATTTATTCTTTAATCTATCGGTTCTGGAATGGGCGCTTCCGCAATTTAGACCATCGATATTCAACATCAACCAAGGAAGTCAATTTACTTCCGAGGTGTTTACAGATTGACTAGAATCCACTAACATTACCATCAGTCGGAACGGTAGCGCCAGCTACTTTGACAACATTTTCATTGAACGACTTTGGCGCTGTGTAAAGTATGAGGAAGTCTATCTCAGCGGCTATGACTCAATGAACACGGCGAATAGTCGACTGAGAGACTATTTCATCTTTTACAACCGAGACCGGTTCCATCAATCGCTTGTTTACCGCAAACCATCCCGCCAGAGGATAGCGAGCGCGGTAGAGATTCCCACGAGGCATATTCCCACTAACTTCAGGCGTTGAAATCTGACCCGACTTCGTCGGATTTCAATACTTAAACCACCTTCGTTTCTGTCAAAAGAATGCGGGCACGTTTACTGCGACTAGAGCCGGCACCTCCGTAATTTTTTTGTTGTTAATCTATGTGCTTGTAGTTAATCTTCTGAGACTTTCCTCAATGTCTGTTGGTTCGGAAGGATGTGGTGTTGAGAAACGTAATTCACGCGCCAGAAGTGAATCAAGTATTAACTTATTGGTTTCGATAAGCTGTGCTAACCATTTTAACTCATCTTCACATGCAGAAGAATTAAGCATTTTGGGCAAAAGAGTTCTAACCTTTGCTCTAATGTCACTACGAGAATTAATCACATCAAGGATCTGATCGGGTGTGAAAAAGGGTTGTCGGTCGTTGTTGTTCCTTTTCCTTAATACATCTCCTTAATACATCAATCGATTATCTTGCTGTTGTTTCCAGCCTTCCCGTTTTAACGCCGCTTTTACGTTGGTACGAGCTCTCACACTCGCTACAAGATATTTTTCTGAGAATTCGCTTGAAGGTAGCTTCATAAAATTCTATCAAATCTTATAAATATCGTCAAGCGAGATGTGAAGTAACCAGCGACGACTTCCAGTTTGCTTTTACCACTTTCCAAATCCGCCCTAACATGGCGTGGTTCTTAAAACCTGCATTCTGCTGCAATGGTCCGATCACTCGACTGAACAGAATCAATCCACCGATTAGCACGTATGGTGGGCGCCGCCCACCAGCCTTCTGGTCTTTTTTACTATAAGGTGCGATAAACCGATACCATTCCGATAAACCAATCTCCGCACTGCAGCGCAGTCAATAGTCTATGTAGGGTGGAATCAAACGACTGAATAAGGAGTGCGATAGACATCTTCTGCCCACCAACCTCTGTAGGAGCGATCTCCAGGTCGCGACTTCCCACTCCGGACGGAGTGCAATGTCAATAGCAAGGGACGATGTTCGTTTTCGCACTCCAGCGGAGTGCCATGTTTTTGGTTGCTCAGTGCGGCAGATAATCATCATATCTTTGATTTCCTGTCTGCCGCCTACCATCCTTCCCAATCCGCGCAATCAGTGTAATCCGTTTAATCTGCGATTCAGACAATTACTCCGCCCACCCCAACTCCTGCCGCTGTATTCCACAACGCTGCCTCAATCCGGTGCCTCCCTAATCCTGCCAATCCCACTAATCACAAAAATCACAGTTCAGACAATCTCCCCATCCCCGACTAATCACCCGCTACTCGACCCGTCCTTCCTACTAACCACTAGTCACTAGTCACTGACCACTGCTTTCCCCGACTTCGTAGCCTTTTCGCTTGTCAATTTTCCCATACTTTGCTATAATCGAAACTCCCAAAACAAGGCATTTTCAGAAACACATCCGAAATGTCAGGTTCATCAAACGAAATTGAAAGGAATAACATCGTGAGGAAATTACACATCATCCCGTACTTGGTTGTCGCACTGTGTATGATAACTTTATCGGCGGACGCCGATGAAACGTTAACCGTTGCATGGGCGGAGTGGCCTCCGGCGGATTATCTGCAGGAATTGTCCAAGGATTTCACTGAAGAAACAGGGATTACCGTTGAAGTTGTGCAGATTCCCTGGCCCAGCTTTCAGGATCAGATTTTCACGGCGTTTGTGGGCAAGAGCAACCGCTACGATATTGTGATAGGCGATAGTCAGTGGCTCGGAAGAAACTCTGTGGGCGGCCACTATATTGAGTTGACGGACTGGATTAACGAAAATATAGCGGTAGACGAAATCTACGGTCCGGCTATGACTGCATTCGCTGAATATCCGAAGGGGAGCAAAGAGTATTGGGCGCTTCCAGCCGAGGTGGATGCCAATGGCTACGTCTACCGGACAGATTTGTTTAACGACCCGCAGGAGATGAAAGCGTTCAAAACCAAATATGGCTACGAGCTGGCGCCCCCCAAGACCTACAAAGAGATGAGAGATGTCGCCGAGTTCTTTACCAGACCGCCCGATCTGTACGGTATAGCGACCTACTTCAGCAAAGAATACGATGGCATTACCATGGGATTTCAGCAGGTGATGTGGTCGTACGGGGGATCGTACGGCGATCCGGAGACTTTTAAGGTTGATGGTTATATCAACAGTGAAGACTCTGTCAAGGCGCTGGAATACTATATCGAACTTACCAAATATTCTCCACCCGATGCACCGAACTACTACTGGCAAGAAACACTGGATGCTTATAAGTCGGGAAAAGTTGCGATGGCGATGGACTATTACGCATTCCTCCCCGCTGCGGTCGACCCGGGGCAGAATCCGAATTACCACGACAAGAGTGGCTTCTTTATCGCGCCCGCCGGTCCAAAAGGACATTACATCAGTATCGGAGGGCAAGGGATGTCGATTTCGTCATACTCTAGAAATAAGGATACTGCCAAGAAGTACATGAAATGGTTCATGCAGAAGCCGGTTCAGGAAAAATGGGCGATGATTGGCGGGTTTACGCCGCACAAAGAGGTCCTGCAGTCCGACACTTTTTTGGATGCCACGCCTTTCAATAGAGCTTTTGCAGCCAGTTTCCCGTATCTGCGCGATTTCTGGGCAGTGCCGGAGTATGCGGAACTATTGGAGGCGTGTCAAACAAACTGGAACGCCGCCATTGTCGGCTTGAAATCGGCGAAGGACGCCTTGGACGAGATTGCACGGAAGCATGAAGCCATCTTTGAGGATGCCGGCTACTACGACGAATAAACTTGGAACCATGGATAAACTGTCAAGGGCAGAATCACCC
>JAJDTR010000046.1 GCA_022827055.1 Candidatus Poribacteria bacterium
TAAATCCGCCTGCCTATTTCGGAACGTTGTTCGCGTTTGATGCGTCCGCGCAGAGTGCAACGGAGAGTGAGATCATCGCGCCGAACGTCGTAGAATCCCGATCTTGCGCGAATGACTCGCCCCTGAATCTTATTCATATCAACTTGACTTCAATTCCGGTTACACCTCTCATGTTGAACAGGATGGATGATTTGCAACGATTACACGAAAGGAAGAATCCAATGTAGCAGGGCATCAATCAGCGAAATCAGAAAAGCGGCAATGAGCGTGTTGAACAGCCCTTTTACCTCAAACCCCTCAATCAACTTGTCCGTCAGCCATAGCAGAAACGCATTAATCACAAAATAGAACAGACCGAATGTCAAGACAATCAGGGACAACGACAGGAATACAAGGATTTTCGTAAGCAACAGCTTTAGTATCCCGTATACGAAAGCAACAATGACCGCTGTCGTACAGCCTTTAATATGCACGGATGGCAGGATGCGTGTCACCACGAACACAGACACGCTAAGGACGAACCAGTTGAGAATCCACTCTACGAGCATAAGAATTACCCTATTCCAATGCTTATTTCCCAAACCGCCGCTGACGCTGGCTATAATCGCGGATGGCACGGAGAAAGTCGATTTTTCTGAATGAGGGCCAGAAGGTGTCACAAAAATAGAATTCCGAATACGCGCTCTGCCATAGGAGAAATCCTCCGAGTCGTATTTCGCCGCTGGTACGGATAATCAGATCCGGATCCGGCAGGTTGGACGTATAGAGATGCGGTGTAATCTGATCGACGCACAATTCGTCGGCGACCTGCGCCAGATTCTTGCCCGCTGCCAGCTCAGCGTTCAGATGCTCGCGGCACGCTTCGATAATCTCCTCACGTCCGCCGTAGGCAACTGCCACATTTAGGATAAATTTATCGTAATCCTTGGTGGCTTCTTCCGCGGCACGGATGGCTTCTTGGAGACTCTTCGGTAGAAGTTCAATCTCACCCATCGCGCGGACTTTGATTTGGTTGGTGTGCAAGCCTTTGATTGTCACCAAATCCCGCATCTTTTTCTCAATTAAGTTTAATATGCCGGTCACTTCGGATTTCTCGCGTTTGAAGTTATCCAGCGAAAATATCCAGATGGAGAAAATCTTGACTCCCAATTCGTCGCACCAATGGAGTACGTCTTCGAGCTTATCCGCGCCGTCATGATGCCCTTGAATGATATCCGCAAATCCGTTCTGGGCAGCGTAGCGGCGGTTCCCGTCAAGAACCACGCCGATATGGTACGGGATATTCCAGTGGCTTGCTTCCCTTTCCAACCGCCGTTGATAAAGATTGTAGAATAACCGTTTTATACGTCCCTTGATGAATGTCCATATATTCATAACAATACCTCGTCAAATCTCCCCGTATCGGTGGGATAACACTATAATCTGGAATGAATGCAATTTGGACGATTTGCGCGGCGGATTCACTCGAACAGTTGTCCATCATCGGCACAATCCCCGTGCTGCCGCTATTATTATAACATTGGGAAGTCTATTGCGAAAAGCAAAACATCCCGCAAGCCCTAGGAGCCTGATTGAAAAGCCCGTTTCTATTGACATTGGGGATCTCTATCGTGCTCAGTATCCATTCGCTTAATCCTACAAATGGCATTGTGCACGCGACAAATGCAAAAAGTCGACCTAGGTTTTTTATTGACTCGAATCTATTAAAGGTTTATAATGCGTCCTGCGTGCGTTGATTATATATCGCTCGTGACATGCATTCGCCACTCGGTATGTTCATGTGCGGACATGCACGCAGCTAGTGAACATGGGTAAGGTGACTACAAAACCTCTATTCGACTGAGACAAAGGCAGGCACAGCTTCTCGCCGGTCTTTATGCAAACTAGGAGATTACATGCTATGAAAGTAAGAGGATACAGATATACCCTGGGTCTGGGACTTGCGGTTTTATTGCTTGCTTCACCATTCGCGTCTCTCGCAGAGGAGAAGAAAAGCCCGGTCAAGATTGGGGGAGCATTGCGCGTGGGATATGCCTACGGCAGCTACGGAACCGAGGAAAATCCCCACCGCAGAGGCGAAAATATCGGAGATGCGGACCTTGAGCTTTTCCGTCTGAATGCCGATTTGAATTATGACAAGATCAGCGGAAGGGTTGAATATCGTTGGTACGACAATTACAGCATGTTTCATACGGCGTGGCTGGGGTATAACCTCGGCGATTTAGGTATGGTTAAAGCCGGCATTGTGCGAGCCCCCTTTGGTCCCGGTCCCTACGGTGTCTCAAGCAGTTGGTTCTTCGATCAGCATTTTTATGTCGGGCTCGCCGACGACATGGATCTGGGAATCCGATGGAGCAACACCTTCGGCAAATTGGCGCTTGATGCGGCTTACTATCTAACGAGCGAATTCCAGACCGATGGAAGCAGTCTTGAGAGTTCGCGGTACAGCTATGACATCGTCCCGTGGGAAGAGAATGCCGATGCGGACGGGAAGGTTGAATGGGGAGCGGGTGAGAACGGGTATGACGAGCAACACCAAATCAACCTGCGCGGCATCTATACGCTGGAGAAGGTAGCGGACGTGGGGGTCTCGGTTCAATACGGGATGTTGAAGCCCACCGAGGATATAGTTGATGACGGCGCCAATCACTATGCGGTTTCCGCGCATATGAAGAACGTGTTTTCGGATTTCACCCTTTTCACACAGTTTTCCTACTTTGCCCATAACATAACCGACGAGACGCCCTGGGGAACCGGCGACCTGATTCCGATGGGGGCTTACGATTTCGCTTGGCCCATAGCCTCCAAAGGAATGATTCCCGCGTTTTCTCTGCGCTATAACGGGGTAGACGCATCCGGTATTTCGTGGCTGAACAGCGTCACGCCGTACATCGAAGGGAGCACCATCATGAAATCGGTAGAGGGTTTCAACAACAGTACGCTCGTGACGCTGGGCGCGAGTTGGACCCTTTTCGGTGCGCTGTATATGTACAGCGACCTGGGGCTTTCCAACGGCAACGGTTTTGTAGGTAACGACGGGGATGTCTACGACAACATCTATACCGGGGCGGGCGACTATGGCGCCAACGGAAATGACAAGTGGAATTGGCGCATGAATTTTAACTTCGGTTACTATTTCTAAGCATCTACGCTCCCAGAGACGCACGGCTGCGTCCTCTGTCCAATTAGAAGGAGAAATTTGAACATGCATGAAGAAGGACAACAAATTCAACTGCCGCATGAGAGGGAATACAGGAAGTTGTTCGGCTTGGAAATCTACTTGACTCCAGTGTTCGTGATTTCCAGTATTGTCATCCTCATCTTTATTGTCGGGGCACTCGTATTTCAAGAAAGCGCGACAAAACTCTTCGGAGACATCCGCACGTGGCTTACCACCAACCTTGACTGGTTGTTCATGATCACGGCTAATCTTGTCTTTCTATTTTGTCTGGTTGTGGCAGTCTCCCCGCTCGGTAAGGTGCGTCTCGGAGGGGCGGATGCGAAACCGGAATACTCCAATTTGACGTGGCTCGCCATGCTCTTCGCGTCAGGCGTGGGTATCGGTTTGCTGTTCTTCGGGGTGTCGGAGCCGATGTATTACTTGGCGAACCCTCCGCTGGGCATTGACGCCGGGACGGCGGAAGCCGCTACCGTCGGTATATCGGCGACGGTCTTTCACTGGGGGCTACACGGATGGGCGATTTACGGCGTGGTCGGCCTTGCGCTCGGGTATTTCGCCTACAACCGGGGATTTCCCCTCACTATCCGATCGGCGTTCCATCCTTTGCTTGGAGACCGCGTCTGGGGTTGGCCCGGCCATATCATTGATACCTTCGCCATATTTGCAGGCCTGTTCGGGCTGGCGACTTCGCTCGGATTGGGAGTTCAACAGGTAACTTCCGGCATGAACTATCTGTTCGATGTTCCAGCAAACAGTACTACCATGGTGGTGCTGATTGTGGTGATTACGGCCATCGCGCTGACATCGGTGATGACGGGGATTAATGTCGGTATCAAGCGCCTCAGCCAGTTCAACATAGTTCTCGCGTTCTTGTTGCTGTTGGCTGTTATCATTCTTGGTCCGACCCTCTACATCTTTCGCAGCATGTTCGACGGGCTTGTTAGCTACGGTGCCAAAATTGTGCCGCTCAGTAACTGGATCGGGCGAGAAGACACGGGTTTCTTTCACGGCTGGACCACGTTCTACTGGGCATGGTGGATCGCTTGGGCGCCCTTCGTCGGCACCTTTATTGCCCGCATCTCGAAAGGGCGTACCGTACGCCAGTTTGTGATATTTGTGCTGCTTATACCGACGCTGCTATGCCTAATATGGTTCGGCGCATTCGGCGGCACCGCACTCCAGCAACACCTTGTTGACGGCTATACCGGTGTGACGGAGAACGTTGCGGCGTGGAAACTGGAGATTGCCCTGTTCAAGATGTTTGACGAACTGCCGTGGACAAGACTGCTTTCCTCCGTGGCAATGCTTCTGACCATCATCTTTTTCGTGACGTCGTCGGATTCCGGCTCGCTCATTATTGACACCATTGCAGCCGGCGGCAAGATGGATGCACCAAAACCTCAACGTGTTTTCTGGTGTACGATTGAAGGGTTGGTTGCCATCGCACTGCTACTTGGCGGAGGTTTAAAATCCTTGCAGGCAGCGTCGCTCGCAAGCGGCTTCCCGTTCGCCATCGTCCTGTTGGGTATGGCGGTTTGCGTCTGGATAGGGCTTAGGCAGGAAACTCGCAACTCACATGGTGGGTAGGTATCTTCCACAAAACAATTCGCAACTTCTGATGCACGATAGATGGCACAGAGGCGATCTGCGGATTTAAGTGCCATTGTTACAATCACTTATGATTCTCGGACAATAGTGGTGATGCCGTAGGGAATAACGAGGGATCCCTATCGCGTGAGTTATTCCCTACGCGCAGCCTTCCATATGGAATTACCACAGAATCTCACCATGTATTGCCCTCTGCTTAAGTCCTTTTGTCGTAACAAACCCGCTATATCGTTGGTGGAAGAAGTATCGCCGTGACCTCACCAGACCCGGACATGTGAATCAAGTAGGTTCATCTCACCGCCCTCCAATCCTCTTGCACTACAGGCTCAGTAGGGTATGTATGTTACCGGCATGCCACGTAGAGGATAATGAAATCCCTTGAGCAGCACTGTTTTGAAATAAATGGCAGCGTGTGTCCGGATAGGGCTTCCACAGGAATCCTGTTAATTCTTGGTAAACGACGCTCCTTACTTTGACGTTAATCAGGTCACAAGTGTGTTTAGCCTTGTCTTAGATTTTACGATGTGGAGAGGAGACATATAGATGAAATATTTGACACGGTGCATGTTCCGGTTGTTTCTCCTGACGCTGTTTGCCCTGCCCTTCGCAGCCCTTACTGTCCATGCAGATGTCGAGATGCCCGCTAGGTCCGTCGTTTTGATCGGCGACAATGCGGGAATACCCGACGCCGACGCACAGACCGCGGCGATGTTAGTGCACGATGAACTCCGCAAGCACGGAATAACGGTCAGTGAACCCGTCTATGAAGTTCCTGCGTCGGCACGTGTATACCGTATTGTCATGCGCCCGCTGGGTACAAAAATCTTCGTGCGATTGGGCGAGGAGAGTCCCGTCGGCACAGTCGTTGAGGAGCGGCAGATTATGTTGGCAGGTATCGAAGAGATGGTCTCGGCTGCTCCGAGGCTGGTCGATGCGCTTGTTAACAGAAAGCCAATCGATTCTACAATCGACATGGAAACTGTTACCGAGCAGGATGCGAGGATTCACCGGAAGATTTCCGGGGAATCCCTTTGGCATGTAGGCATTCTGGGCACCTCAATCCCCGGCACGGACATAATTGCGGAACCCGGTTTTGCGTTTGGTTGGTATTATGAAACGCCGTCCTTTGCCGTAGGAACCGAGTATCGGGGTAGTGGGCGCGATAACTATGAGGACGACAATGACGGCTTCTCCTTTTTCGCTTGGTCAATCGGCGGACGCTATTTTTTCAACAAACAAAATATTTCCCCTTATGTGGGCGGTGGGTTAGCCATAGTCAACGCCAGCTACGAAACCCTGGTAGAGGGAGATTGGCAGGACGACGGCTACAACGAATTCCACTACTATGATTCTGACTACCATGATTCTGAGGACGATTTCGGCTTGGGCGCGTATATTGTCGCCGGAATCGAACTCCTCCGTCTCACGGAGAGTAGACTGAACCTCGAATTGCGCATAGATAGACCGTTCTTTTCATTGCCATCTCAAGACATGATGCCAATAACCTTTGGCATTTCCTTCTCTCGAAACTATGTTCCCGGCGCTTCCTGCTTGTTCTGATTTTGCTTGCGATTGTTCAATTGTCCAATTAAGATATACAGCGTACGAGTTACTGTGTGCCAACCAAGATTGGTTCTAAATGGATTCGAATCTTAAAAATGAGAAACAAATCCATGAACTACAAAGACATTATTACAATCGAACCGGGCAAACGAGAGGGAAAACCTTGTATCCGTGGAATGCGAATCACGGTTTACGATGTTCTAGGCTATCTTGCTTCGGGAATGACACGCAAGGAGATCCTTGATGACTTTCCCTATTTGACCGAAACCGACATTCAGGCATGTCTAGCGTATGCCGCGGACAGGGAAAAAGCGCAGATGGTCGTTTACGCGAATGAGACTCCTATTCGATCAGAACCTATCACCTAAGCTAGTTTCCCTGCTGATAGACATATTTCCTGATTCCACTCACGTTCAAAATGTCAGATTGGATACGGCAAACGATATTGAGCTATGGGAGTACGCCCGTGACAACGACTATCTTATTGTATCAAAGGATTCCGACTTCAGTGATCGAAGTATGGTCTATGGGTATTCCCCAAAAGTGATTTGGCTCAGGCGAGGAAATTGCTCAACAGATGCTGTCGCCGGAATACTGAGGAATCATTACTGGGATATTCAAGCGTTTGCAGACGATTCAAGCCAAGGATTGCTGATACTGTTGTAGTTCGCGTAAACCCTGAAATAGCCTACTTGCTAGAAAACCCGCGTGAATTGGTCAGTAGGTTGTAGCCACATCTATTTCCTCATAACCTATCCCACTCACATTTGCATTGCACATTTCTGCTGTGCACGCACCCTAACCGCTCGGCTTGGATTGCCAAATCCAAGCCTTCCCTGATGTGGAAGCTATCGTTACAAAGAACCCTCCAAGCAACCCCTCGGACGCCCGCTACGCCATTCTCCAAATTATTTGAAAAAAACTTGACAAATCTTTACGCGCGGTTTATACTTACCAAAATTTGTTTCAGAATTAACACTTATTGCGAATGAGTCTCAGTAGCAATTCAAGAGTGTTCCATATCAATCGTACTTGTGGGCTGAGTCTGCCCATTTTTACTTGACTCGTTATTGAGTTTGAGTCTCAATTGCAATAGCGCAATCGGAGGTGTAATTGCGATTTCTTTCTTGCGTCATTTTTGTTCTATTGGCGGTTCAAGTCACACCTGCCGATGCTGAACGATTTGGAGTGTCGGGCTACGGGGTCATCAATTATGCCAAATTCGATTGGCAGATTGATCCGGAGCGGCGCGCCCACATTGATGTCGAGCGGTTTGTCGTCGCGCCCAAGTACCGAATGAGCGGCAATATTCGACTTGAAGCGGAGTTAGAGTTCGAGCACGGCGGCACCGGAATTACGATGGAGTTTGATAAGCTTGAGGAGTTCGGCGAGTTCGAAATGGAGGTTGAAAAGGGAGGCGAGGTTATCGTCGAAAAACTCGCCGTCGTATTTCAAATCAATCCTGAAATCAACGTTCGGATTGGACATATCATCGTCCCAGTTGGTCTCGTCTCCAAGAGGCATCGTCCGGGACACTACTTTACTACGACTCGTCCCGAATCCGAATCGAACCTGATTCCAACCATCTGGCATGAAAACGGAATAGAGTTATTTGGAGAATTGGGTTCGCTGAGTTATCAAGCGCAAGTCGTCAACGGTTTGGACTCAACCGGCTTCAGCTCTCGGCGTTGGATTGTCGGCGGACACCAACTGCGATTTGAAACTGCAAACGCCGAGGATTTCGCACTCGTGGGCAGACTGGATTACACCGTCATTCCGGGAGCGGTTGCGGGTGTCTCCGGCTACTTTGGCAATAGTGCGAATAACCGCCCTAAACCGGACTTGTGGGATGACGCAAATGTCAGCATCTTCGACCTCCACGGCTTCTACGAGGTCGGTGCGTTAAAGGCTCGCGGCTTATTTCTTTACGGCAGACTCCAGAATTCAGACCTCGTTTCCAAAGCCAATCGGAACCTTTCGAACAACTTGAACGTAAAGCGAACTCCTGTCGGTAGCAAAGCCGTCGGCGGATATCTTGAAGTCGGCTACAACGTACTCGCATTTCTCAAATCATCGCAGAATACCGAAAAAATTCTCGACCTATTCGTACGCTACGATAACTACGATACGATGGCTGCCGTTGAAGGCGAGATTTTCGACAACCCGCGTTGGGATCGTCAAACTTGGACATTCGGTACAAATTACCATCACCATCCGCAGCTAGTTTTCAAAGCACACTATTCCGCACGGAGATTGGGATCGAAAATTGATAACGCGGAAGATACCTTGGCACTCGGCTTCGGATTTCAGTATTAACTTCAAATCAAAAAGGAGGAATCCAATGAGATTCAACTTATCCACTTTCACAACAAGATTCTGTTTTCTCACTCTCTCCGTCCTTCTCGCCACATCATTTTTCCTCGTCGCATGCGGCGAAGACGACGATGACGGCGACGGACGGGCAGCCTCGGAAATCACACCCCGTGAACTTGAATATCTGAGCGCCACGACCGAGAATCTAAAATCGAAAACTTCCCAGTTGCGTCGAGCATGGGACCCGTCCGGAGAAAATTTCGCATCCGAGGTCGCTAACGCCGGCACCTCAAGCACGATTTATAAGTCACATAAATCCGCGGTTCAAGAGATGGTCAACGGCATGATTGTCATTGCTGACGAGGTGGCTAACGGTAAAATTTCCGACCCGTTCAACGAGAGGGATACGACACTCGTCGAATCGCAGTTCAGCTTCAATTCCATAGCCGACTTCCAAGACAATATCCGCGGCATCCAGAATGTCTACATGGGTAAATTTACCGCTGACGGCAAGGGACTGAACGAGTTTGTCGCGGGCAAGAACTCCTCGCTAGATTCCAGATTCCGGAGGGAGGTGCAAGCCGCGATTGACGCCATCGGGGCAATCCCAGACCCGTTTCGTGATTCAATCACTGCGAATCGTTCATCCGTCCAAGCGGCAATTGACGCTGTCAGCAAGGTTCAGCAAACACTGGAGGAGGATATCTTGAAGTTGGTGTTAAGCAGTGATTTCAATGATTTCGACGCCTCCACGATGTTAGACGACTTTGCTAACAAGGTCGTGCTCGCCACCTATACCGATCTGGATAATAAAGCGAGTACACTGTTAAACGCGGTGAGAGAACTGCAATCCAATACGACCGACACGAACCTAGAGAGAGCGCAGGAGGCATGGAAAGCGGCGCGGCGCCCGTGGGAACAGAGCGAGGCGTTCCTGTTTGGGCCGGTTGATACCCAAGGACTCGACCCGGCGCTTGATAGCTGGCCCGTTAATCGCGTAGACCTCGACGCAGTGCTGTCCAGCGGCAACACGTTGAGCCCATCATCAATCGATGGTCTTGAAGACACGCTAAAGGGTTTCCATACCATTGAGTACCTGCTATTCCGGAACTGATGGAGGTTGGTCGGCGTTTACGGTGAGCATTGTTAATCGTGCTCACCGTCTTCTCCGCCGGGACCATGTTCGCCGCTACCGACTTCAGGATGGGCAGTCCAACTGTCAAAACCACCGCTTATTGCCGCTAGTTCGACAGTTATTATTTCACCCGCGTTTAAGTCAACGGGAACCGTCGGTCCAAGTTACGATTCATAAATGTCTACCTTTTTGAGTTGTCTAACTCTCGATTAGATGGGATTTGATTTGCGAGCGGCTCCAAAGTAATCCCCGTTTACACGTTTAGCTTTTTCGCGATACCCATTGACTAAGAAGCATGGTCATGAAATCAAACTACCTATTATACACCGCGTTCCTCGTCGGATTCCTGTGTATAATGATAACAGCTTGTGGTTCGGAGGACCTAATAGGCTCACCGACGCCAGACAATCCGACAAAGGCACTCTCGGGCGGCGAGACAACCGTATTCGACGCTACAAGTCATGCGTTTTCAACCCCGGCACCCAACCTTTCGGCAGAAGGGCTGACCGAGCATCTTATAGGAGATAGGGAGTTTGAAGCCGTCTTCGTCACTGTCCCCGCGGAAGTCAATCCGGGGTTGGGCCCCGTGTACAACAACATCTCGTGCATTAACTGTCATGCGCGCGACGGACGCGGGCGGGCGCCGACATCGGGCGAAAAGTTCACATCAATGCTTTTCCGCGTGAGCCTACCCAATCCAAACGGCGACGGAACGGGGGCGCCGGTGCCGGTTCCCGGCTTCGGGACACAGATCAATAACCGCGCTATCTTCGGAGTGTCTCCGGAAGGCGAGGTGCGCATCAACTACACCGAAGGTCAGATTACTACGACTGACGGCGTTATCGTGCACCTGCGAACCCCGAAGTATACGGTTATTGATCCGTATCAACCGCTGCCGGATGACGTTGAACTCTCCCCCCGCGTGGCTCCCGTCGTATTCGGACTGGGGTTGCTCGAAGCCATACCTGAAGCCACCATCCTTGCTTTGGCAGACGAGACGGACGAGAATAGTGACGGCATCTCGGGGAAAGCCAACTTCGTATGGGATGTCCAAAAAAATGGACTCAGCCTCGGACGTTTTGGCTGGAAAGCGAATCAGCCGACGTTGCTTCAACAGGTTGCTTCCGCGTACAACGACGATATGGGTGTCACGACCTCGCTCCTTCCGCGCGAAAACTCCAGCGGACAACCGCAGCATGATGGACGCAGCGATGATCCGGAGCTAAGCGATGAAATCTTGGAAGCAGTAACATTTTATGTCCAAACTCTCGCTGTGCCCGCACGTCGAGACCTTGACGATCCCGTTGTTCAACGCGGGGAACAACTCTTTGAGATGGCGGGCTGTACGGGATGCCATATTCCGACGTTGCAGACGGGAGTGTTACCGGATGTTCCCGCCGTTTCAAATCAGACGATTTACCCGTACACTGACCTGCTGTTACACGACATGGGCCCCGGGTTAGCGGACAATCGTCCCGATTTTCTCGCAGACGGCTCCGAATGGCGGACTCCGCCGCTCTGGGGTGTCGGTTTAATCAAGACCGTTAACGGCCATACCAATCTGCTTCACGATGGCAGGGCAAGAGGCATACTAGAAGCAATCCTGTGGCACGGGGGAGAAGCTGACGCCTCACGTGAGGCAGTCCAGCAGATGTCTACAAGCGAGCGAGATGCCTTAGTCGCGTTTGTTGAGTCTCTATAGATGATCGAATCCAACTTTGTTTTTTTACGTAGTAGAGAATGAGTCTCAGTTGCTATAGAATTCAGACGCTGCCGGTATGCTGCTCCAACTCAAGAGTGCTTGATATGTTCTTTTCCACAGTTGAACGTATCGTTCTGATGATTCTACTGGCATCAATCTTCGTACCGCACAATACGCTATCAACAGAAATGTCAACGAATGAATCATTGTTGATAATGAGTCTCAATTTCATAAAATCTAACATCAAACTGAGGATTTCAAAATGAAGCTAATCCACATTTGCCTTGGAAGCCTAGTAGTGATAACCGTGCTTGTGGTCGGTCTGACGCTACCCGGTTGCGAAAGCGATCCTTTGCTTGCGCCGCAATCTGAGGTTGCCGATGAAGGCGGCAGTTACGGGAACACGAATCTTCCGCCTAGCGCATCCAATACTACGAAAACCGATGTCAACCCTGCTCAAAACAACAAAGCGGGGAACAGTCATCTCCAAAATACGAATCCGAAACGCTTTTAAGAGTGAGGAAAACACAATCCATGGACCAATTCCTGAGAATCATGTTCGTGTCAACCCTTCTACTCTCTACGTTGAATTTCTGCACCGCTTCAACCGAGATTCGCGGCAGAGTGGTTGACAAAGACACCGGAAGACCGATTTTCGGCGCCGCCGTAAAGGTCGAATCAGAGGGGCGCATCGCGGTGGAAACAAAGACGGACAGAGACGGAGTTTTTCATCTGACTCAAGACGCCCTCGGACAACTCCGGATTGCCGTGAGCCTCATCGGATATGCCGACTACTCCGAGATGCTCGAACTCAAGCGCGATTCAACAGAAGTATTAACTATATCGTTGGCGAGCCGTCCTTTCCAACTCGCACCCGTGGAAATTATCGGCAAAGCGTGGGCGGTGAACAAGAAACTCACCGGCACCGCTACCTTGTTGGAACCGGCGAACGTTGAATTAATCCGCCCGGTTGGCACACAAGAATTGCTTGAACTCGTGCCCGGCATCAATGGGTACGCAGATGACGGATTCGGCAACTCACGCTTGAGCATCGGCATTCGCGGCCTGAATCCGCGCCGGAGTGCGCGGGTGCTAATCTTGGAGGACGGCGTGCCAATTCAGCCCGCAGTCTATATCTATCCGAACGCCTACTATAATCCACCTTCGGACAGGATTGACGCGGTAGAGGTGATTAAAGGGAGCGCCGCGCTACGTTACGGTCCCCAGACAATGGGCGGCGTTATCAATTACACTACACGAAAACCCGATGGCACACGCGGATTGGCAAATCAAATAACCTTGGGCAACAACGGGTATTACAGCGCCTTCTCGGAGTGGCGGGGTCTCGGCAACGAGGTTGCCACATCTGATTTTCAGTTACTCTACAAACACGGGAACGGATTTCGCGACAACAACACCTTCGATCAAGCGAACGCAACCGTAAAGTCGTTGTTCCGCATTAGCCGGGATAAGACGCTCTACCTCAAAGTGAACGGCAACTTTGAAAACTCTAACGCAACCTATACCGGCCTTACCGAATACTCCTTCCGCACCGACCCAAACTTCAATCCAAAAGAGCACGACAACTTCAAGATTCTACGCACCTCGCTAGATCTCATCTATACCAACAAAATCACGCCTGACCTCGTGAGCAATACTACGGTATACACGAGCGCCTTCGATCGGCGGTGGTGGCGAGAAGACGACGTCTTCGTGCGCCCCTCGGCGCTTGAATCCGGAAACCTCGCCCCGGTGCCGTATTTCCAGACCGGGGATCTTATACGAACTGGCGGTGGTCAAAGTAATTTTGGCATCCTGCGCACTTTTTACGTTGGAGGTGTCGAACAGAATTACACCTTCAACAATCACGTCATGGGAGTCCCGGCCCGAACTGAAATCGGCGGGCGCGTCCACTGGGAGCGTTTTATCGACGACAGAAAGATTGGCGATGCACCGGATGCTAGAGACGGCGTGTACTACACCGGAACTCCGGGCTCCACGGACGACCCGGTCCAAATTGTCGGACAAAGTCACCACTACGAAACCATCGCCCTAGCGCTCTACGCTAAAGAGCAACTCGAATGGGAGCGGCTGACCCTAACGCCGGGTGTCCGATTCGAGGTGTTCAAACAGGATCGAGTCGACCGACTGCGCGGCTCTATCTTAGCCGACAAGGTGTCGTCGGTTCTGTTGCCCGGCATCGGTGCCAACTATCAATTTAACCGTTTCAATCTCTTTGGTGGAGTGCACCGCGGGTACACGGCACCTTCTAGCGGAGCCTTGAAAGTCACGAACTTTGGTCAGAACGTCGATGTCGGAGGACTCGACCTCAAAGCCGAAAAGAGCTGGAACATGGAAGCGGGTATCCGTTCGTGGAGCCCCGGACTAACATTGGAAGTTTCAGGATTTCTACTCAGGATCGCGGATATGGTAGCCGCGGGACGCGGTACTGCGTTCAAGAATCTGGGCAAAGTTGACAATTACGGTATCGAGACGGGGCTATACGCCGAATCTTCGCGATTCGTGCCGTTGCTGCCCGACCTCAACTTATCGTACACCTATCTCCAAACCGAAATCAAGAGTGGTATCGTCAAGTCCGCCACCATCGCCGGAAATGTAGATGTGGACATCGCCGGGAACGAATTGCCCTATGCGCCTCGGCACACCTTAACCGTAGGATTGGCGAAGCGGATTGGCGATGCCCTGCGCATGAGAGCGGACGCGCGTTTTGTGGACACGGTATTTACCGATTTCGAGAATATCAAGCGGACTTTCAACCGCGGTGACACCGGTCTCATCCGGAGTTACGCAATTGTCAATGCAAGCATCGATTATAAACTCTCCGACCGTTGGCAGGCTTTCATTTCGGGCAAGAACCTTCTGGATAAAGTCTACATCGGATCGAGACTACACTCTAACGCTGGGCAACCCGAAGCGAGATTAAGCTCGGGTATTCTCATTGGACCTCGGCGACAGATACTCCTCGGTATCAAGCATGGGTTTTAGCCACATCCAATATCTTTCTTAGAGAGAGGTTCACTCTGTTGAATCAACCAATCATCAATTCCACAAAGGAGAAAAAATGAACACTTGTATTACCTACAACAGCAGATTTTTCTGGTTGACGGGACTGTTACTGATGACGAGCCTGGTTCTTGTCAGTTGCGGCGGCGATGAGGATGGAGACGGCGATAGCGATATCATCGTTCCTTCCGCATATGTCTTTGACAGCCGTTTCTTTGACGGTAAAAGCAGCGTTTCCTATTCGGGGCAGACCGTGCGAAACCTGCTGTTGCAAGATTTGAAGGTCTTTATTGACAGCCTCGGCAAATCTGGCGCCCGACCTGCCACGGTGCAGGATATGCTAAATTTCTACGCATACGATGACGCCCTCAACTTGACATCGTTAAGTACTGCCGGTACACTCTCGGTCGTGGAGAATCGCTACTCCTCGATTTCGACCGGCAAAAATTTAGTCGGTAAAATCTCAAAAGATGTCGTCATCGGTTATAATCGTACCGCCGATGACCTAGTTCGCGGGTGGTTTCAAATCATCGTGGACAATTCCAATAACCCTGACAAACTCGGGACACCGGCGGTTTATACTGACGACAACGGCGTGGACTTGACGCAGATGATTAACAAGGTGCTCATTGGCGCCGTTCCCTACTACCAAGCTACGGGGGTTTATCTCAACGGCTTGCTGGAGCGCGACAACAGCGAGGCGCGCAACGGCACCGACGCTTATACCTCCATGGAACACGGCTGGGACGAAGCCTTCGGCTACTTCGGTGCCGCACGCGACTATGCTCGCTACACCGACGACCAACTCGCCGGTAGCGTTGACGACTTCACGTTCGATTCCAATAGCGACGGCAGGATTGACTTCAAGTCGGAGTATAATTTCGGTCTTTCCCGAAACGCCGGCAAGCGTGACAAAGGCGGTTCGGGAGTTGATTTTACGCAGGAGATTTTCAACGCATTTCTCACCGGACGAGCCATGATCGCGAACCAAGGTACCGTAACCGACATCACGGAACAGCGACAGCTTGCCGCCAACGGCATGGAGAAGGTTATCGCCGCGACGATTGTGCACTACATCAACGACACCCTGAGCGATATGTCCAAGTTGGGCGCGGCGGACGAAAACCGTGTAAATCTGAACAAACACTGGGCGGAGATGAAAGGGTTTACCGTCGCTCTCCAATACAACCCCTTCAGGTTAATTACCGAAGAGCAACTCCGGGAATTGCACGGCATCATGCGGAGCGCGCCCTCCTACGATGCACCGGGCAGCAATGCTTATAACACCACCGTTGCCAACTATAACCGCGCGAAGGCGGTGCTGCAAGCAGCCTACGGTTTCTCAGCAACCAACATGGCAAACTGGTAAAACCCTGTTCGGGACTTGCGCAACTTGCCCCGATTCATAGAACACGATAAGGGAGTAAAATAATGCGTAGTGCGTAATACGTAATGTGTAATGAAAAAACGCTATCTTTATGTATTACGCATTACGTATCACGATCAATGAATCATCATCACTTGACACTTCAAACCCCTTTATTGCGTAAGTCCCAACATTATGAAGTGTGGAGCGTCGTGTTAATTCTCTGCGTGGGGTCGCGACTGCTCACGACAATCTATTACATTGAAGACTTGGACAGCCTCCGCTTCGCGCTGAGTATGGTCGACTACGACGTCGCCAAGTTCCAACCCCATTTTCCGGCTTACCCGGTCTTCTGTTTCATTGCAAAACTCATCTACGCCGCCACAGGCAGCTATGCCCTCGCTTTCTCCCTCATAGGCGGCGTATCCACATTCCTAACCATCTATTTTCTGTGCAAACTGGCAGGACTCAAAAATACGTCATCGGCTGGGCTTATCGCGATTATCCTTCTAATGCTGAACCCGTTACTCTGGCTGATGAGCAACCGCTATATGCCCGACGCTATGGGTGTCGCATGTCTGTCCGCCAGTCTCTATTTCACGGCCGCGCATCATAAGAAATCACGAATAGTCGGATTAGGGTTTTTCCTCGCCGGAATCTTGGGAGGCATACGTCTGTCCTACCTGCCGATGCTTATTCCCGCTCTAATTGTTTCACTGCCTCGGCGGACGTTGCGTCACACTGTGGCGGGGCTTGCCGGGTTCACGGTTTGGTTGCTACCATTGATTTTGCTAACAGGGTGGGACACACTTGTCAAAGCCGCGCAGAGCCAGAGTCAGGGACATTTCTTGGAATTTGGCGGCACCATTGCCAGCGAAACGAATCTATTGGTACGCGCAACAAGACTCCTTGAAAGCCTCTGGGCGGACGGGTTCGGGCTATATTGGAACGGTCGAAACATTGTGACCGCATGCACGAGCGTTGCTTTAGCCGCAATTCTCGCGGCAAACTGGGGCGAGATACGTAAGATAAAACGATCGGATGTTATGAATGCTTGTTTTATCGGATGCATCGTCTATCTCATCTGGATTTTCTGCTTTCAGAACGTCGTGCACAAGAGTCGTCACGTTTTGCCGTTGGTGCCTTTTCTTGCCTTATTCCTCGCTTTCGCCTGCGCCAGAATCGTTGAGCGTCGGAATCGGATCCTCAAAGCGGCCCTAATCCTCCTTGTTCTCTGCTACGGTTATGTTACACTTCATTTGGTGATTCAACACAAATCACCAACGGCTATCGCTCAGATACACCAGCACCTAAGTGCCAAACAGAGCGATAAACTGCGAGTGGCGTCCGTGCCGTTGATCTCATATTATCTCGCTTCTCAAGGATTGCAGGCGGTTTATCTCCCGATACGAGATCGGGACGACCTCGCAGCACTGCACGAAAACTTGGATGACGCATCGGATCTGGTCGTCATCGGTAGCCCGCTTGAAGGTTGCACACCAAAGGCGGAGAAAACCTTTTACCACAACCCCTACGTGAATCGCATGTGGCCCACCCTGTCCCTGTACGAGTATTAATTGACCCGACTTGCTATTCACTGCGGTAAGTCTGACTTCCCACCCGATTTATCAACTGACGAACTTCCTGATTTCACCGCGTTCAGGTAAACACAATGCAATCCATCGAAACCGATATCCAGATTCTGGGCGGAGGTCCCGCAGGGTTGGCGACAGGGTTTTATGCAAAAAAACGCGGGCTAGATTTCGTTCTTTTTGAAGCCGGTTCGGAAGTAGGCGGGAATTGCCGCACAATACGGCTCGGGGACTTCCTATTCGATACCGGCGCACACCGCTTCCACGATAAGGATCCCAACGTCACACGCGAGGTCAAACGGCTCCTCGGTTCCGAACTTTTCCATGTTGATGCGCCGAGCTCGATTTTTTTCGAAGATCGGTTTTTTCATTTTCCGCTGACATTGAGTGATTTGGTAGAAAAACTAGACGCCAAAACGCTGTTCAAAATAGGCTGGGATAAACTACGAGTAGAACGTGGAAAACCGGTCGATGACTTCGCGACATTCGCGATAAACCGGTACGGAAAAACGTTGGCGAAGCGTTTTTTGCTCAACTATTCTGAAAAACTTTGGGGAGAACCGCCGCAAAAGCTATCCGTAGCCGTGTCGGGGGGACGGTTAAAAGGGCTAAATCTTAAAAACCTAATTCGGAGTACGCTGGTGGGCAATGCGCCTGCTCAGAGCCACTTGGATGGTTCATTCCTTTATCCCAAATACGGCATCGGAATGATTCCTGACAAGCTGGGTGAATTCATAGGCTATGAGCGAATCCACAACAAGAGCAGGGTTAGCCGACTGGTTCACAAAGCCGGGAAAATCGAGCGTGTCATACTCAATAGCGGAGAGATTGAGATTTGCGCTCACACCGTTATTAACACACTGCCACTCCCGTTGACGCTGAAAATACTGGACCCGCCCCCACCCCCGGAATTAATCGCCGCGGCCTCTGAAATCAAATACAGACATATGGTTCTTAGCGTGTTCTGCTTGAACCAAAACTCCTTTTCGCCCAACGCCTCACTCTATTTCCCAAGTGATGCGTTTCCCTTTACACGGCTTTACGAGCCGAAAAACCGAAGCCGTTACATGGCGCCCGAAGGACAAACGGCAATTGTACTCGAACTGCCGTGTTCCACCGAGGACGCTGCCTGGAATATGTCCGACGAAGCGCTTCGATTGGAAGTGTGGGACGCATTATGCCGAGTAAAACCGATAAGAAGGGAAGACGTAATCCATTTTCTGACGTACAGATTGCCATTCGCTTATCCGGTGCTAACGGTCGGATTTGAGGAGAACGTATCATCCCTAATCGACTACTTGGCTACCTTTGGGAATATGCATCTCACGGGAAGAAGCGCACTCCACCGTTACCTTCATCTGCACGATCTGTTAAGATCAGGACAAACACTCGTGGAACAAATCGCGGGTTTGCGCACGCCAGACACCACGGCGTTTCACAACAGACGGGGCTAGACTTGAGTCCGTGCGGTTCGTCCGTTGATTCCAAAGGCGAAACGGAATACCATGCCAAATAATCCCGCCTGTTTCGTCTCCTAATCTCAATTTTAAACTGGGTTTAGAGGTTTATCCCCGACAAAATTCAAAAAGAGTATTTACCTATCAAGAAAATTCTGCTAAAATCTTGGGTGATGCGAATCATTGTGAGCTTCCCCTACCGGGATAGTGAGACGAAATCGCTGTAATTTCGTAACCTTTTCCATAGTTTTTGGATACTGTTCCTTGGTGTTCCTTGGAACATTACACAATCTCCGAAACGAATTGTCCTTCTCCTAACTCTTGATTTTCAGGGGAGAAACGCATGAAAAAAACAACCCCCTACTCTTGGATACTTACAATCTGCCTCGCCGTACTTCTGTTTGAAGTACACTCAGGCTACCGCACTGCCTCCGCCGCCATCACCGGAAAGGTTTCAGGTGTCGTTACATCTGAAGCAACCCGAACCCCCTTGGCGAATGCCAAAATAATCGTCGTTGGAACAAGTGACACCGCGACGACCAACCAGAGTGGATATTATGTTATCGCCAATATCGCGCCGGGAACCTACAATCTAAAGGTTGAACGAGCGGGTTACAGCTCGCAGATGGTCACGGACGCCAAGGTAAATGCCGGGCTGACCACAACCCTAGACTTTGCTCTGGGCACTACCGACGTTGTCACGCTCGAAGAAATCATCGTAACCGCCGCCAAACCGCTGATTAAGCGCGACGTCACCCAGTCAACGCGAATTATTGAAGCGGATGAGATTGCCGCCATGCCCCGCGACACCGTGAATGGGATCCTTCAACTTCAGGCGGGCGTCGCACAACTCAATTCCACCGGTACGCTCCACGTAAGAGGCGGACGTTCCATGGAGGTCAAGTATCTCATTGACGGTATCCCGGTGAACGATCCCATCGGCAGAGGTCTGGGGGTGAACATCAGCACGAATTCGCTTGAACAGATGGAAGTCATCACCGGGGGATTCAACGCCGAACACGGTGATGCACAGTCCGGTGTGATAAACCTCATTACGAAATCGGGAGGGCAGAACTTCTCCGGCAGATTTAGGTACCGCGTGGGACAGTGGGGCACGCACCACGGCGACCCCGTATACGGTCCCTGGCTGGACCCCGACAACGGCTTCCGTCCGGTGGCATTGGAACCCTTCAGGGGAATCTTCCTCGGTAGACCTTACGATTATCAGACGCCGTACCGCGGTCAGAGTGTCACGGTTGAGGAATTGGCAGAACGCGAAGGTGATGCTCAAGTCATTTTCGAGGAGATTGTTCCGGGCGTCTTTGCCGACAGGACGGAAAACCCCCTTCTCGCCGTCATTGATTCGGAGACTGGCGAGCCCAAGCTGAATCCTGATACGGGCGAAGTCATTACTACCCCCCAACCCTATCGCGACACCGATGGCACCCTCATCGACTACGAAAAGAAACAAGTAACCCTATTGGACGGGTACATCGTGGATTTGAACCAGTACAGCGGGCTTTTCAACGATACCAAGAATTACGACCTGCGTCCAAGCCATATCGGGGAATTTGCGCTCAGCGGGCCGCTCTGGGGCAATCGACTGACATTCTCCACAGCCAGCCAGTTGCGGCAAGATGAAAGCTACCTTCCGAATGCCAACGGAGAGGGATACACATTCCAAGGCAAACTCAAGTTTGAAGTGACGCCTGACATCAGACTCACTGCAAGCGGGCTATTCGATCAGCGCGAAACCGTCCCCTACGGCGGCAGGCTTCGCTTTTTGCCCAGCGCGATTCCGATGGCGAACAGAGATGCGCGGAGTTTGTCCATGCAACTCTCGCATAATATCAACTCGGGCACCTTTTACACCCTCACGCTCGGACAATTTCATCGCACCTATGAAAGCGCTCAACCGGATAAACTATGGGATCCCTTGAACAAGACATTTGAAGAAAACGCATGGGACCCGGATTTGTCCTTTGCGCAGAATCAGGAAGAGGGACGAATCAGGAACCCGCCCCAGCAGGCGTACAACGATACAAACTATTTCATCGCCGGAGATGAATTTGGATGGACTAATCGAGAGACGACCTCGTCGATGCTAAAGGCTGATTTCTCCAGCCAAGTGACCTCAAACCACCAGCTCCGCACAGGGATTGAACTTTCGACGCACGAAATCTACAATCTCGGCACGACAAATTATGGGAGTTCGAACCTTTACATGGAGTTTTACGACGTACAGCCGAGTTCGGTGAGCCTGTACCTGCAAGACAAAATGGAGTATGAGGGGATGATAGTCAATGCCGGGCTGAGATACGAACTTTATAGTCCGGACGGTGTCTCCCCCGCCGACCTGTCAGATCCGCTAGAACTCAACGACGATGGCACTATCAAGTTGGATAAAGACACCTATAAAGTCGGTTTGCCCATCATCAAAGAGCCGGTGGAGCCGTCAGTCAAACACATGCTTGCGCCACGCCTCGGTATCTCCTTCCCCATTACCGACCGCGCAAAACTACACTTTACCTACGGGCACTACTACCAAATACCTCCCGGCGACGATCTCTATGAAAATCTTAACTTCGACATGCGGGGCGCTATCCGCAGAAGAGGGAATCCCAATCTGGAACCGGAGAGAACGGTCGCTTACGAGGTCGGGGTAGCACAGCAATTGACTCGCGACCTGACGGTTGATGTTACCGGCTTCACCAAGGACATCGACAATCTGGTGAACAGCGTCCACGTCGATATTACGAATGATTACAGCTATTTCATAAACGACATCTATGGTCGTGTCCAAGGCTTTGAACTCAGCGCCCGCAAATGGCGTCTAGGACACAGCCCGATTTCCGGAATGATTAACTACACCTATTCCGTCGCGAAGGGGAAGGGCTCCAGCCGGTCCTTGGGTTATCTTACCTACTACCGGCAACAGCCCGAAGTCACGGAGAGCCACCCATTAGCTTGGGACCAACGGCATGTCGTTTCCGGGTCGTTGGACATACAATTGCCGTTTGATGTTGGTATCAACTTGATCGGCAGGTACGGCAGCGGTTTGCCCTACACACCAAATCCGAGCTCACCGGTCAAACCCGATATAAATTCAAAACGATACCCGCCAACCCACAACGTGGACATGCTCCTAAGCAAACGGATCCGTATTGGCGAGTTGACATACACCCTCTTTGCAGATGTTCGGAATGTGTTCAACACGAAGAATCTGGATGACATAATCGATGCGGTGACATACGACCGTTACGGCATTCCGCTCAACTCAAGGAAGCACTCAAACCCGTTCTCTTGGAACAGCCCGCGCTTGATGATGATGGGCGTGAGTTTGGATTTTTAGGAAGAGATTATGATCTGGAATCCCGAACAAATCAGGGTTGATTTTCTTAGGGTTGCTAGGACAGCAGGAACCGAGATTCAACCTGATGACATTGACATTGAAACGCTGGAGATGCCACACAGGCCGATGCCCTTGCCGGCAGGGAAAATTGCGGTATTTGTCTTCTCCGATACGGATAGAGTACTGACGGTGAGTATGACCGGCCCGAACTCTAACCCCCGGTATCAGTATCAGCATTACAGCGTAAAAGGGGCACCCAGCACTTTGGCGCGATCGTTGCGGGAAGATTCCTACATGGTGCAAAGACATCGCCTGAATGACGATAACGTGGGCGACTGGATTAAAAGGCGCACGGATCGGGTAAACTTTCTTCTTGATGAGTCTTACTACGGTCGTACACTCGATCGGTTGAAGGATTTCGTCCTAGATCGGTTGCGGCCGGTCTACTAAGGTGAGAATCGGTCATAAAGGGAGACAGTGATACTTGATGAATCAGGGGCAATACACAAACCGCGTATGCTTCGGGAAAAGGCAAGAATTTATTTCAATAGCGGAATTGTTGCGGTGCGGATTTAATGGATGACCAGTAGCATTAACTGCATTATAGGGTAAATGATTCTAAATGAAGCAAGCCAAACAGTCTGATATCACCGCTTTAACGGCAAAGTTGAAACAGATTGCGCCGCATGTTACCAGATCCAATGATCCGGAGTGGTCATATCCTCCTGCTGTTAAAGTCATTGACTGCGTCCTTTCGCTCAATAGACCGTACGACAAGTTCGTGGTTCCTCGACTGAAGGTATTCATGGATCGGCATCCTGAAATACGCCGCGTCACACAATTATCCGATTTTATGGCTGACTATTCAACACCGCATGAGTTCGTGGTTAAGGAACTGAATTACAATCATGAAGATCGCGCAAGGATTCTTCAATCCGTCGTGACCTTCGTTCTTTCGGTTGTTAAACAATCACCAACAGCCCGTGAAGAAGATACGCTCAAACAGTGGGCAATGTGCGCCAAGCCTGGGGATTTCCAAACATTGAAAATTAAAGGTTTTGCACTTGCTAGTTTTCAGTATCTCCGTAAATTTTTCGGTGCAGATACCGCGATTCCTACGGTGCACATTCGTGACTTTATATCCGAAGTTTTGGGCCGAAAAGTGTCGGACCTTACCGCATTGGTCCTTCTAGAAGCAGCGTCGAAACGTGCCTGCCTCTCCGTGCGAGATGTTGACACGTATATTTGGAGAAGTCGAGCGCGGGAGGACACATCTAAAGTGTCAATGCATGAAGAAAAAGGATGTCATGAAAATAGCAGACACTATGGTACCTGACGACGAATTGCGTTCTGACTATGATGAAAAACTGCTGAAGGACGTGATTCGTGGGAAATATGCAGAGCGATATGCGGCGGGTACGAATATTGTGCGTCTCGAGCCAGATGTTGGTGCCGCTTTTCCCAACGAAGAAGCAGTTAATGAAGTTTTACGATTCGTGTTGAAGCTAATGGAGGACACAAGACATCTAGGCCGCCATCGTGGTTGATGGCGAGTTTTTGGTGCGTCAATCTCGTTTTGAGAAACTTCCAGCGTGCTCGTTCGACTCATCGAGCAACCGAGCCTTTTCGTTTGTTTCCAAGAGGGTCAAAGTGCTAAATGTAGGCGAACAATTTGTGTCTTCGTACTTGCGATATATCCGGCATTGTGATTTCATCCAAACAAATCTATACACCATTGAATCCCAAGGCGAAATAGATGTAGTTGGGCTAAACTTGGCGGAACAGCGAGTTTACGTTTGTGAGGTAGCCATTCATCTAACAACAGGGCTTCAATATGTCAAAGACAAGCGGCCTAATAATGTTCGGAAACTCACGGATAAATTTTCCAAAGACATTGAATACGTAAGAAACTACTTGAATCAGTATGAACCGCACTTTATGCTGTGGAGTCCGATAGTTAAAGACACAAAAGGAAAGCCAGAATACAATCAGATTGGACATCTCAACGCCATTAAGGCAAATATCAAGGCACAGTATGGCATAGAACTTGAGTGCATAGTTAATGAAAAGTTTCGTGAGTGTCTCGAGGAACTAAGAAGATACGCAAGAGAACAAAAACCTGAACTCCAATGCCCACTGATGCGTCTGATGCAAATAGAAGAACATCTAAGCAAACACATAGCAAAATCAATCATGTAGGTTAGGTTGAACGGGAAAAAGCATAGTTTATCAATACAAAACAATTATAGTGCTGCTGCTTTTCAAGTGGGCTGCCGTGTGAAACCCAACATCGAAGCGAACCGGTGAGCATGTTATGGAGTGTTGGGTTTCACTCCAATCTCGGAGTCTTCAAGCAAGATCGCTATGCGATAGAATCAGCCCGCAGGTGCGTACTTTTTCATTTTTCGTTCAACCCAACCTACGGACGGCAGACAAAGGGCGCATAGCGTCTCCCATGCTGTATTTGTACAAACTTGATTGTTAGTTTTGATTTTCCGGAGCCATAAAATATGGTATTTGATTACTTCACCACGCTGTTTCCAATTCTTACTGGGGTATTCGGAATCTTTTTTCTGGTAATCGGACTGAAAGGGCTCTTGACCAAGCGGCCCTTTTTAATCTCAAATCGCTGGATGCTCGTGATGATGTTCGTATTTTTCGTACCGATGGGGCTTTCTTCCTTAACGATTTTGGATGTCAATCCCATTACTTGGGTAGTCCCCTTGTTATACGTGGTGCTGCTCGCAATGATGTGTTACCAACTGAAAGGCTATGTAGCATTCGCTATCACAGATACATCCTTTCGCGAGGCACTGGTCGCGGCACTCCAGAAGCTAGAGTTACCTTTTGAAGAAAGTCTTTCCGCAGTTCGTCTCACGTCGGTCAATGCCGATCTGCAAGTAGCTATCCAATCCTGGATGGGAACGGGCACCGTCAAGGTCAAACAGCGGGCGCACCGTTCCGTGCTGGAAGAGATTGTCGATGCGATGAACGAGTATTTCCGCACATCTTCCGTGTCTACGAATATGATTACCTGTGTTTTCTTGGTAGTCATGGGAGCGGCATTTCCTATCGTCGGAATTAGCATGTTCTTCCTTTTGAAGCCTTTTAATCTCTAGGAGACATAAGCACGTGGAACGCGATTACTTCGACATAATATATTCGGTTCTCTTTCCAATAACGGCTGGAATCATGGCAATCTTTTTCTTTGGGATTGGGATTAGGGCTATTTTGACGAAGCGTCCCTTCTTGGTCTCCAATAGATGGTTGCTTTCAATGTTTGTTGTTGTCTTGGTGCCGAGCATTGTATTGTCTTTGAAATCCTTTCCCGGCGAAATCATGAATTGGACGTCCTCGCTTCTCCTAGTGGTTGTGCTAGTGATGATGTGGTATCAACTCAAGGGCTATGTCGCATACGCCGTCACGGATACATCGTTTCGTGAGGCGCTGGTCGCGGCCCTCCAAAAACTGCAGATGCCCTACGAAGAGAGTCTTTCCGTGATACGCCTCACATCGGTCAACGCCGACCTGCAAGTCGCTGTCCAATCTTGGATGGGAACGGGCACCATCAAGGTCAAACAGCGCGCGCATCGTTCCGTGCTCAAAGAGATTGTCCCTGTCATGAACGAGTATTACCGTACGTCGGCTGTGTCTACCAATTTTGTCTCCTGTGTCTTCATGGTAGTTGCAGGTGTGATTATGGCGATTCTCGCACTAAAGGACGTCTACTTCATAAGCATCTTCTAAACGGTTGATGGCGGCAATTCTTGGCTTTATGATTAGGGGGTAAACAATGCAACAAACCATTGAAGTTACAATCGATGAACAAGGTAACGTGCGATTGCTAGAGCCAATCCAATTGTCAGAACCACGACGAGCCGTTGTGACGATTCTCACCGATGAGCAGGGTTCTCTCGAAACCGCGTTGCTGAGTGAAGCCGTGCTCGCAGAAGACTGGAATCGAGCGGTAGAGGATACCGCATGGTCGTACCTACAACATGAGCAGTTGTCTTAGCGCCAAGTAGATGATAAAATCAACACAAAGTGATTCTCATGTGATAACTTTGAATATTAAACCAATCAAAACCGAATCAAACCACGAAGCCGCGTTGCGAGAGATTCAACGGCTTTGGGAAGCGCCTCACGGTTCGCCAGAGGAGGATAAACTTGATGCACTGGTCACCTTGGTTGAGGCGTACGAACAGGAGCATTACCCCGTACCGCCGCCGGATCCGGTTGAGACTATCCTTCACCACATGGAGAGTCAAGATTTGTCTCGTCGAGATCTCGAACCCTACTTGGGTTCCCAATCCTATGTGTCGGAAGTCTTGAATCGGCAACGCGCTTTGACTCTCGACATGATTCGGAAATTGCACGAGGGACTTGGCATCTCCGCAGATGTTCTGGTTCAACCATACGAGTTGCAAACCGCATGATAAACAACATCATTTTGGCATACACCGACGGAAAAAATCCACGACCCAATATGGACGAATTATGAAATTTGAGAATCTGGATAGACACCCCAACCTCCTCCCGCTGTCGCTGCTAATGTCCGCACTTCTTCTCATAGCCAGTCTACCTGCAATGGGGGGCGTAGACTGGAAAGCGCTTGATGTCGGCAATCTAACCTCCGCCGTCTACAACACCGCGGTCGTCGGTTACCCGACCAGCCCGACCCAGAACCCCTCCGGATGGTGGCCCGCCGGGACGAACGATTCCTACATCTTCGAAGGTGATATCTGGATCGGCGCCAAGAAGGGCGGAGAGGTTGGCGTCTCCTTCTCCGATGGGCGGCAGTCTGAAATCTGGCCCACCGACGATTCGCCGGAGGTCATTTCAAACAAACCGGGATTGACGACAAAGGGAACACCAACGGGCCAATCAATCTGGTTCAAATGCACCGACACCAACCCGGAGGCAAACCAGGAATTAATCCTCGGATTAGACATCGAGGTCAACGGATTCCAATGGAGTTATGCGCCGCTCTACGACTTCTTCATCTTGGAATACAAAGTTACCAATGTCGGCAGTGACACCTTGGAAGACGTCTTTATGGCGTTCCGATACGACGTGGATGTCTCCAGCAGTGAAACCGGCACGGCGAACTACTCGGCTGACGACTTTGTAGCACTGGACGAAACGCCCGATGCCCTCAACCCCGATGCTCACCCGAACCGCTACCTCTCTTACGGGTATTCCAACGCATCGTCAACCGGCTACATCGGTCTACGTGTTTTGGACGCCTACATTGGCGATAACCCGCAGGACGCTAACGCCAAGATTCCGTTCGCGGCGCACAAACGGATTACAATCTCTACCGATCCGTCGACCGCCGCCGAGATGTACGCCTTAATCAGTGTCCCCGGCGTAGATCCACTTCCCGCAAACTACGACGACCAACGTTTCATTCAATCCTATGGTCCCATAGAGTCGCTTGCGCCGGGGCAGGTATTCAATGTCATCACGGCGGTAGCTATCGGTGAGGGACTCGAAGGGTTGCAAGCATCATCGGACTGGGCGCAGAAACTGTATGACGATGACTACATCGCGCCAGCCCCGCCGCCGTCGCCGAAAGTTGCGGCGTATCCCGCCGATGGTCAGGTGACGCTCGTATGGGAAAGTGCGGAGGGATGGGTTCACGAAGGAGTCAACAAAAGCATTGAGGAATATGTGGACATAACCGACCCGGAGAAGGTTTTCGAAGGTTATAGAGTCTACAGACGGGATACTTCGTACGACGAATCTACCGGCGACCCGGTGCAGGATTGGGTCATGCTGACGGAGTTTGACAAACCCAGTGCGACCGGCAACTTTCTCACGGTGTCACACGTCGGCAAACAGTCGGACGCCACCATTGCCGCCATAGGCGACGAACCATTTTTTGCCGACTTCTTCAAAAATGCCGTCTACATCATCAAGTTCGATTCTAGCACCACCTATGAGATAATCAATACAACGCTGTGGGAAGTGATGGCGTATAACCTGCAATTCCCGGCGGATGGCGGCGGGTACGTGGTCATGAATCCCAATACTGGCGAGGTTTATCCCGATGGCGAGTATCGTTCCGGAGCGCTTATTTACTTCGGCGGATTGTATGTGCAGATTTCGGATGGCCCCTCGGGGCCTCCTGTCGCCGGTGACATCTTCCGCATCGTTTCCACCCCTTCACAAGCGCTCGGCGAAGACGCGGGCATAAAGAATTTTTATACCGATGAAGGATTGACGAATGGAATTCAATACACCTACGCCGTCACCTCATACGATACGGGCAACCCCAAAACCGGGCTAATCGCGATGGAGAGCAGCCAGATTGAGACGATGGTGCACGTCACGCCGCGCGCCAATCCTGCAGGCTATCGTGACGCTTCCGCCGAGCTGGTGGACAACGCCTTTAACCGTACCCGCAGCGTTACCGTCGAACCGATGGTGCTCGCCCCCAAGAAGGTGACGGGACATCAATACAAGGTTGTTTGGTATGGAGCTAAACCCATAGATGCCGCCGCGTATATCACAGGTCCCGGCTATCAACCGCCCGCTTATGAAATCATCGACATGACTACAGATCAAATCGTAGTGCAGAAACAACCCTTTGGCTGGTACGACCCAACACAGATTGCGGCTGTTGAAGCGCTCTCCCCCATGTTTGATGGAATCGTCCTGAAGATAAAGGGGGTTGATGTGACCTACGGGCATCCAAACGAAAACCCAATCGAAAGTGTAAAGTTGACCAAGGGCACGGTGACAGGTTGGAATGTGGACATTCAGTCTCCCGGCGTTGGGGAGAACACCTGGCCAAACATCTGGTGGTCAACCTACTACCGTCCACATACCTATTCGATAACCTTTGTTGACGATACGCATGCCAAAGTGGTGGACGAAGATACCGGCGAAGATATTCAATTCAACGGCGAGCGTGCAGATGGCTATGCGATTTTCACGGGCACAGGTTGGGGCGATGAATATAGCCCGGACAACACTCCCGGCTTCTTTCGCATCTTCATACGGGGCGGATACGTTTTCATTAGAGACCCCAACGCTGAAATCTCCGCCGGAGACGTATTCACTGTTGAAATGGGAGGGATTGGCGCCCCTCAGGACGGCGACGAGTTGGTGCTCAACACCGGCGGCGAAACGCTCATCGCCGATGACATTCGCGCTGACCTGGATCGAATCCGCGTCGTGCCAAACCCCTACTTCGTTACGAACAGAGCAGTGATTTCCGAGGGAACGGACAAAATCTTTTTTACCCACCTGCCGCCGAGATGCACGGTGCGAATCTATACCTTGGCTGGCGAGTTGGTGCGAGAAATCGAGCACGAACACACCTCACCCTTCAATGCGGAGGAGCGTTTGGCGCAAGGTGACAAGGGCGGTACGGAATCCTTCAACCTCCTCAGTTACAACAATCAGGCGCTTGCCAGCGGCGTCTACATCTATCACGTCGAAGCGCGTGACGAATCGAATGCCGTCATCGGGAACAAGGTCAGTAGATTTGCCATTATTCGATAGAAAGTGTTTAGTGGCTAGTGGACAGTGGTTAGTAAATCCCCTGAAGTCATGAGATGGGCAGTGAATTGTCCACTATGGGTCAGAAAAAGGGCATCTACACGGCGCAGTCCCAAAAATCGGCGAAAAAGATTGTCTAAATTCGCAGCTATGCTTAGAAATCAATGGACTGAACAGTTACCCTTGCGTTTTGCCTTTGACAGGTAATTGTGCTGTGCACAACTTAAACGCGAAATAAAAGATTAGCCTTCACTTATGAAGATAAATTTTAGACACGTTAAGACGCTCTGCACACTCCTATTCACGGCTATTTCCCTATACTCACCGTATACCTATGCCGTGACCAACGTGGGAACAAGCGGTGCCCAGTTCCTGAAAATCGGACCGGGCGCCCGTGTGGACAGCTTGGGAGGCGCGTTTGGTGCAGTTGCCGACGACGTTACCGCCATCTACTGGAACCCCGCAGGCTTAAGCCAACTATCGCAGACGACCATCTCCGGCACGCATACCGTCTGGCTCGCGGACACGCGATACAACTTTCTTGCCTTCGCCACGCCGGTCGAAAAAATCGGCACACTCGGCGCAAGCGTGACCTTCCTCTCGGTCCCCGATATGGAAATTACGACGCTGGCAAAACCGGATGGCACCGGCCTCTGGTTCTCCGCATGGGATGCGGCGGTCTCATTGGCGTACTCCAGACAACTCTACGAGAAAGAGTCCGGCGTAAAACTCTCCTTTGGCATTAATGCCAAGTTCATTCAGCAGCAGATACATCGGGAAAGCGCCAAGGGGATGGCGGTTGACGTCGGCACCCTATATCATACAGGGTGGAACAGTCTGCGGATCGGGATGTGCTTCTCGAACTTTGGGCCGGAGATGCGCTTCGGCGGACCGGATCTTCAGGCGGGAGCTGAAGAGGCGGGCGATCAACGAACCGCCGACTACCGCCCATTCCCGGATACGACGAATCCTACTCGTAAGGTAGAGTTGGATACCGTCGAATTTCCACTGCCATCCAACTTTCGCCTCGGACTCGCGTACGATCTAATAGACGACACGAACAATCTCCTCACCGTTGCCATAGATGGCAACCATCCCACCGACAACAGCGAACGCCTGCACTTCGGTCTAGAGTATTGGTACAAGAAAACCGCGTCCGTTCGAGGCGGCTACAAGTTGCGTTTGGGGCCCGAATCGGCGAAGGACGAAGAAGGGATTACACTCGGATTCGGAATCAATACCAATGTTTCGTCATACGCACTCTCGCTTGATTACGCCTTCGCGAATTTTGGGCATCTGCAACAAGCGCATCGCGTCAGTTTGGGAATGAGATTCTGAAACGTCGTCGATTCCCCGTTTCCCATAATATTTTTAGCGCTTATGGTAAAATGACAGTCCATCATCCGCTCTGGAGGATTAAGGTAGTAGGGTATGCCGTGAACTGTCTAACGCGACTGGTAGGAGCGATCAACTGAGCGACTAGCGAAGGCGATAGAGATTCCATAGAATTCCCTCTCCAGGTCGTGGCCGCGCCACTAAGTCATTATATTATTAATCACTTATCAAAAACGCCACTTGACGGACAACCATATATTATTAATCACTTATCAAAAACGCCACTTGACGGACAACCATTGTTTGTTTTTCTTGCATAAGTCCTACAGATTGTGATATTATACTATCGTATGTGGGTGAAATTTTTCTGTATCCACCGGGAGGGATTAGCGTTATTATGTTAAGCCCAATTTTAATTAACATGCCTTTTATGATAATGAGACTCAATATCAATAATGAGGGGTTTCGATGATTACCGTTGCAAACCGAATTTATGTCGCTCCCGAGTATGCCGAAGCCTTTGAAGAACGATTCCACAACCGTGCTCGGCTAGTTGATGGAATGCCCGGCTTCGTCTCAAACCAAGTCCTGCGCCCAGTGAATGAAGACGATCCCTACATCGTATTCACGCTGTGGGAATCTCGGAAAGATTTCGAGAACTGGGTGGAATCGGACGAATTCCGAAAGGGACACGCGCAATCCGGCACGCTTCCTCCGGAAGCCTTTACCGGATCAAACAAACTCGAACTTCACGAAGTATTTTCGGATTCAACTCGCCCCGACCTGAAGGAGGAACCGAGCGGCGGGCCGTTCAATGTTCACTAACGCAGCGGGAACATAACGCTGTGTGTTGCTATTGAGACTGAGACTCATAATCATAATTAGCCATTAACAGAAAAGACGAACGATAGAAAAGGGACAGCTCCCAACGGCCAATTGTTAGCTATTTCCCTATTCTCTATCTACCAATCCACTGGGGCTTTTGTGCGCCCATCGCCTTTTCTGTTCCTATTAAGATAAGTCAATCGCACCGTGATTGTCAAGGCAATCACGCGGAAAGGAGTGAATCGATGCGGCTACGGGACCGAAGTTTGAGTGCGTTCTTCATGTTTGTGCTCCTCAGCGGCGTGGGGATTAGTTTCCCCGAAATCACATCAACAGCTAACGTTTTCGAAATGGACGAAATTGTCATCACCGGCACCAAAACTAAGCACTTGCTGAAAGACACCCCGGTCATCACCGAGGTCATTACACGAAACGAGATTGAAGCCACGGGTGCGGAGAACATTGGCGAGGCGCTTGAGCATCACGTGGGAATCGTCGTTCACCGCGACGCACACGGCGATGGCGTTCAACTCCAAGGTCTCGCCTCCGATTACGTTTTGATCTTGCTTGATGGAGAGCCGCAGGTCGGTCGAATTGCAGGAAAACTTGACCTGGCGCGTATTCCAATCGAAAACGTCCAACGGATTGAGATTGTCAAAGGCGCATCGTCCGCGCTCTTCGGCAGTGCCGCCATGGGAGGCATCATCAACGTCATCACCCGCGGTGCCTCATCTCCATTTGCGCTCCAGTTTACGAATAACGTTGAGGAACACAACACAATCGATAGCCGTGGAACGGTTGAGATTAAACACGGCAAGTTCAATTCGCTGATGACACTCGCGGCAAATCACCGAAACCCCATCGACTTGGACGAAACAAATCCTTCGACCACAATCGACGGGTATCAGAATTTTACCCAATCGGTGCGGACAGAATATCAACTTACTCAGCGCGCGAAACTCCTATTTTCGGGACAGTATTTCGCTCAAGCGCAGGAGGGTGTCAGCGAAAACAGCGGCGTGGTCTTCGACCGCCTCGGTGATATTGACAATTTTAGCGCAACTGTCGGAACGGCATACCGCCCCGGTTTGGATTCAAAACTGGTGGGCAAAATCTACACCACCCGCTACCGCGATGAATCTAACGTTATTGACCGCGGCACCTCCCTCACCGCTTCCTCGAACATCACGATTCAGGACCTTATCAAAGGCGAACTACAGTTTGATACTGCGCTCGGGACGAAAAACCAACTAACCGTTGGTGGGGAGTTAATCTTCGAAAACCTCGAATCTCAGCGTATTACCGGCGGCGAAAAGGATGTTACAACCAACTCATTCTTCTTCCAAAACGAATTTCGACCATCCCGGAATCTCGCGCTCGTCGTTGGCGGTCGACTCGATCACCACTCTGAATTTGGGGCGCACTTCAGTCCAAAGTTGAGCGGATTATATCGCGTAACCAGCGATTTCACCGTCCGCACCTCGTTCGGTCAAGGCTTCCGTGCCCCCGACTTCAAAGACCTCTATCTCGATTTCAGCAATCCGACCTCCGGCTATCAAGTGCTGGGAAACCCGGCGCTTCAACCCGAGTCATCGAACAGTTGGAATCTCGGGCTTGAATACCGGTTCAGATCTGCGTTACTCGGACGGTTGCAGGTTTATCGGAACAATCTGAAAAACCTTATCGAAGCGGAGCGCGTGGGGAAAAGCGTGCTCGGCGGGAGCAAATTCCAGTATTTCAACGTTAGCGAGGCGTTCACAGAAGGAATCGAGGTCGAGTTGGCGACGCGTTCTATCAGAGGTCTCACCGCGGCAGTCGGCTACGCCTATCTCAACGGGAAGGACGAGGAGACTGGTTTAACACTGCTGAATCGTTCGAAACACAGCGGCAACCTCAAACTATCCTACGTAAACGAGGAAATTGGCTTCAACCTGAATCTCCAGGGGCGTTATGGGAGCAAGTGGGGCTTCTATGACGATGGCGACAAGGTGCTTGAAGATGAAGAGTACGCACCCAGCAACTGGATTTGGAACCTGAGAGGATCAAAGCAAATCCTCACATGGCTCAAAGCCTCGGTCGGCATCAATAACATTTTCGATTTCAAGATACCAAGTTTTTACACGTTCGCAGGGCGCTCGTTTTATGGCGGTCTCTCTTTGACCTATTGAACTGATTCGAAGATGGACGAGTTGCACAGTTTGAATGTGGGGTGGGAGGGAATCTTCCAAGCTTCCGCCCTTCCATCCTTCCAATCTTTTTCATCGTAATCGCTCGGAAGACAAATCTTCAAATTGAGATTTACTCATGGCAGATTTTACAGTAATCAATTTAATCATGTGAGGAAAAGATGGCACTCAAGAAAACTCAGTTCTTGGCGTATTCCGTCTTCACCTCATTTTTCTTCATTATCGCCCTGATTCTTTTCACGACCTTCTTGCAGCCGATTAGCTGGAGATTGTCTTCAAGGACTCTTCTACTTGCGAATGGCGCTTTCGCATTCGCATGTGTCGCTTCGGTGACCTACCTAATCCAAGAGATTCAACTCAAACGCAAACGATTTCTAACGATATTCGGCCATCTTCCACCGCTTGAGAAATTGGATAGGATTTGCTACCTCAGCGTGATCGCCGGACTGTTACTATCAACTCTCGCGCTACTTACCGTTGCGCTATCGTTCGACAATGATCGCGGCGATTGGTCTCGTCAACTGTCATGCGCATGTGTTGTGTGGACACTTTATCTGCTCCAACTGTTCATGCGCTTCGTACTATGCCGACGCGGAAGTAAATCGGCTTATTTATCAATTACCTGTTTCTCAATCCTACTAGTTCTATACGCATCTACTCGGTGGTGAAGCATAACCAATTCCGCATCAACGATAACATTAAGAAAGGAAACCAAGAAAATGAAACACACGAGAGAGTCGTTATCCAATTGTAATGTATGTGCCGTCTATCAATGTCTTGAAGGGCATATTCACTTCAAATACCGAGGCATTGATATCGCCATGCCTCCGGAAGAATTTTACCAAGTTGCCGGTACCATTGCACAAGCCATGTTGGTATTGAACGATGATAGCACCAAAACCCTAGCTGACATGGATATCCCGATATCTGTCTAGTCTGTCAATAGGAACAGCAAATAGGAGGGAACGATGAAACGCTTTAAAACTCTCGCCACTTGGAGATTGATTGTGTGGGCAGCTCTTTATCTGAGCGTATTTTTCTATTTCAGTTGTGGAGGCGATGAGGAAGTTGGTGTCGCCCCGGCCGTTCAAGAGGCAACCACGTTCACGGTTGACGCGACAAGCCGGGAGGCGTGGACCTATTTCTCGTTCACGAAGGGCGGTGTCGTCGAAGTCGCGGATCCGGCTAATTCAATGAATTGGGATCTCGGTTTTCAACGCACGAAGGTCAAACTCAACGGGGGTATCAGCGGCGCGGGAAAGGGTCGTGCCATTATGCTCACGGATATGGATTTTAGCGAAGTGAAAGAAGCACCCGGGGGCGGGTACGCCGCCGATTCGGACGCGAACCTCGCTATCGTCGCACAAAGCGAGCAAGGATGGTACATCTACACCGGTCCCCCAAATCATTGGATTCTCCCTCTGGAGAATCGTGTTTTCGTGGTTCAAGCGGCAGATGGAACCTACGCCAAGCTGCGCTTTGTCGGTTTCTACAAGGACAACGCGAACAAAACAGACGACGGTTTCATCACGTTTGAGTACCTCCATCAACCCGATGGGAGCCGACAATTTTGACAATTACATCATCTTCAGCCTGAGGAGCCAACAATGAAAATACGACACGTCGCGGTGTTGTTGCTTCTGATTTCATTAACCGCCGCTGCGCAGCCCGTCGAAGTAACCGACGCCAGCGGCGAAACCGTTGTCATCAACTCAACCGAGCGAATTATCGGACTAAACGGCAGCACCACCGAGATTCTCTTTGCGCTCGGACTCGATGCGAACATCGTTGGTTGCGACGCATCGTCCACCTATCCCAAGGATGTAAAGAAAAGACTGCCATCTGTCGGTTACCAGTATCGGCTCAACGCCGAAGGGATTCTCTCCCTGAAACCGACGTTGGTCATCGGTCGCGAGAATGTGAAACCGCCCCAGGTTGTCGAGCAGTTGCGCAGCGCCGGCGTGACGGTGCTGCTACTCACGGAGCCGAGAACCTTCAACGAAGCCAAACAACGTCTCCGTACCATTGGAACGGCGGTCAATCGCCAAGAAAGGGCTGAGGAGTTGATTTCGGCTTTAGAGAAGCACATTGAAACGCTGGAATCAAAACTTGCTATACGCGAAGGTCAGCCAAAACGGAAAGCGTTGTTCCTCTATCTGCGGGGGCCGCAGACCGCCTTTGTGCTTGGCAAAAATTCCGCAGCCGGGGCGATGATTGAAATCGTCGGTGCAGCTAACGCCGCGGAAAAAATCGAAGGCACGAAGCCGATGACCGCGGAAGCGGTTATAGCCGCGCAGCCGGATGTGTACGTGCTGTTTGAATCGGGCTTGAAATCAATCGGCGGAGTCGAAGGATTGCTTAAAGTTCCCGGTCTGGCACAGACACCCGCCGGACGGAATAAGCGGGTAGTCGCGATGGATGGGTTGTATCTGTCGGGATTCGGTCCCCGTTGCGGCCGCGCCGCGCTTGACCTGTTTAAGGGAATCTATGAAGCGGAAGGAAATTTCGTTGCAAAGGGGGAGTGACTGTCAGTCACCATTCCAGTGTCAACGGATTCATAAAGCACCTGACCCTCCTGCGTGACTTCTCGGAGAAACCAGTCGTTATGCGAAACGCGGTAGGCAATTTCTTCCGGTGAACGGACAACTACATCCATGCGAAACCGGCGTGGAATACGTCGCCTAATTTCTACCGCTTGGCGGCGGGTTTGCGATTCCGGAATGGGCATCACCACTAACAAGTCGACATCCGAATCCTCTGTAGGTGTTCCATACGCATAGGAACCGAAGAGGATAACCTTCAGGGGGGCAAACTCTCGGACGATGTCATCGCAAGTGGCTTGAATGTCTTTTGGGTCAACCATTATGCCGGAACTCCTATTGGCTACTACGGCATCTATGAAACCGAGGGACAATTCATGGCAATGGGAGTCTAGGGGACCTTCTTATAGACGGCTGTTTGCAGCCGCGCCAAACTTCGGCAAATCAACTCACAGCATTCCCATTATAACACATCGCCGAGCAGTACTCAAGCGGGACATATCTCATGCAAAATCGAACGAACATCCTCCTCATTCTTGCCGGTTTACTGCCAATTTCGCTTTGCATAGCCGCGGGTGTAGGGGCGTATCAAATCCTCCCGTGGCGTATCCCCCGCGTTTTGCTCTTTCACGAAGACGGCTTTGAAGTGCTGATCTACGTCCGATTTCCGCGCGTGATATTATCAGCTATCGTCGGCGCAGTCCTAGCCATCTCCGGTGCGACATTGCAAGGCATCTTCCGTAACCCACTCGCGGATCCTGGGTTAATCGGTGTGACGGCAGGAGCCGGACTCGGAGCCGCGCTCTGGATTGTCCTCGTCGGGAGCGGCTTCTTGGGCATCTGGGGCGTTCCGATCGCGGCATTCACCGGTGGCATCCTCGTAACAATCGGTGTGTGGAAAATCGCCCAAACCCGAGAAAGTGTCCCCACGGTGACGCTGCTGTTAGCGGGCATCGCGCTCAACAGTTTCGCGGGCGCAGGCATCGGCTTGATGACCTTCCTCGCCGACGAGGAGCAACTTCGGAGCCTCACATTCTGGTTGCTCGGCGGATTCGGAGGGGCAACGTGGCGTGCAATCGCTGTGACCTTTCCCGTCGCCCTCATTGGGGCTGTCGTGTTGTTTCGACTTGCACGCGCCCTCAACGCCATGACGTTGGGTGAGTCGGAGGCGTATCACCTCGGGGTTTCGACTGAATCGCTGAAACGATGGGCGGTATTCGGGGTAGCCCTGAGCGTTGGCGCTGCCGTATCTGCCGCGGGTGGAATCGGTTTCGTGGGACTCATTGTGCCGCATCTGCTGCGTCTCTTGGGCGGTGCTGACCATCGCTATGTCTTGCCCGGATCGGCGATCGGCGGCGCGATTCTGCTCGTCTCCGCTGACCTCTTCGCGAGAACGGTTGCTATCCCAGCTGAACTGCCCGTCGGCGTCGTCACTGCACTGCTCGGCGGACCGTTCTTCCTCTGGCTACTTCTGAGGTTCAAGAGAGAGGTCGTGTATGGTTGAACTGGAACAGGTCGGTTATCGCATCGCTCAGAAGTGGATTGTCCGCGATATCAATCTAAAAATCGAAACCGGCGAGTTTTGGGTGTTTGCTGGGCCAAACGGTGCAGGCAAATCCACCCTCTTGCGTCTCATTTCCGGCGAACTCTCGCCGCAAAAAGGAAAAATCCGACTATTCGGTCACGGCATTTACTCCTATTCCCCGCAGGAGCTGGCGCGAATCCGCGCCTACCTTCAACAGAAACCGGAGGTCAATTTCCCGTTTCGCGCCTTGGAGATTGTGCTGCTTGGACGCCACCCGCACCTAGACGGCGCGAAAGAGACACCGGAAGATTGGGAGATTGCACGAAAGTCCATGAAGCAGGTAGAAGCCGATGTGTTCGCCGAGCGGCTTTATCCAACGCTATCGGGCGGTGAAGCCTCTCGTGTCGACCTTGCCCGCATCCTCGCGCAGGAACCTCGGCTATTCCTGTTGGACGAACCGACAAACCATCTCGACCCGCGCCATCAGGTACAGATACTTGATCTCTGTTGTTCAATTGTACAGTCCGGCAAATCGGTCATCGCCGCAATTCACGACCTGAATCTGGCGGCAATGTACGCTGACAAAGTTCTCATGCTACGCGACGGAAACGCGGTCGCCGTTGGAACACCGGAGACAGTTTTTACACCCAAGCAGTTAGAATCCGTCTACGATCTGCCTTTTGAGGCACTACGCACCTCAAGTGGACGGACACTAATCACTCCGCTCTTGCCCTCTCCCCAATAAGAATACGCCAATAAAATCAGGATTGACCGCTTGGTCAAGGTTTACTAGCATCTTGGTGAATAAACAGAAAGGATTTGCGCAACGCTATAGAACGGTATATAATACAATTCTAAACCTGCATTCCGCTTTTATCCATTCCAGAGCAACCGGTTGCATTCACAAAAAACTCGATCCTCGACGGGCTTGATATGTAGCCAAAAGGGGTTGTGAACGATGTATCCCCAAGCACTTCGCCTCATTCGCCTACTACGACTTGGACTATTCGTCTTCATAATGATCGGTCTTTTCGTTGTATCGGCGCTCTCGCACCCGCACACACCCAACCCTCAAAATCCATCAGCCGCAACCCGCCAAGATCGTCGCACATGGGAATTGCCCGACGGCGCTTTCCTGCGCTTGGGCAAAGGTGTCCTCGGTGGTTCAGACCGAGCAGTAGCTTTCTCACCGGATGCAAAACACCTTGCAGTTGCGAGCGGAATTGGCATCTGGATATACGATGTAGGGACGGCGCGCGAACTCTCGTTACTCAATGAGAAACGTGCAACCCTAATCAGATCAGTGGGATACTCGCCGGATGGAATGACACTGGCCGCAGGAACCGGGGATGGAAAGGTTCAACTCTGGGAGGTCAGAACCGCAAAACAGATTGGGGTACTCGCTAAACGTGGAACTCTTGGCAACGTTGATGCCCTCGCGTTTTCGCCCGATGGAACGACGCTTGCCTCGGGGACATATGAGGAAGTTACGCTCTGGAATGTCGAATCCCGACGACCTTTCAAAGCGCTGCGTGGACATAAGCACCGTGTCTTCTCTCTGGCATTTTCACCCGACGGGAAAACGCTCGCTTCGGGCGCGGAGGACGATACCGTTAAACTGTGGGAGGTAGCGACCGAAAATAATCTCGCTACGTTAAAACACACGAGAAATGTTTCTTCCGTAGCGTTTTCGCCCGATGGAGCGACGCTTGCCACGGCTGCAGATAAGAGCGTCACATTGTGGAACGTCTCGACACAGGAGAAGATAGCCGCTCTAAAGCATTCCTATCATGTCGACTCCGTAACTTACTCACCTGATGGCAAAACGGTCGTTTCGGGTTCATGGCGCGAGGTCAATATTTGGGATGTTTCAACAGAGGAAAACATTGATACGCTTGAACATAGACGCCGAGTTGGTGCAGTCGCGTTTTCCCCCGATGGCGAAATACTCGCGTCAGCGAATACAGACCGCTTTGGCGGCACCGACGGGACAGTTGTGTTGTGGAACGTTTCAGCAAGGGAATATGTCGCAACCTTAAGAGGACATACGGAGAGAGTCACAACAGTGGCGTTTTTGCCAGATGGAAGTGGGCTTGCGGCGATGTTAAGGGATGGGACGGTTAAGTTCTGGAACACTAGGACGGGGCAACACGTCTCCACGTTACGCAAGATTGGAGTCTGGTCAATGGCGCTCTCGCCCGATGGTGAAACACTCGCATCAGGCTCCTTTGATGGTACGGTCAAACTGTTGGATGTCAGGAGCAAACGAAGAGTGGCGATACTACGTGGCCATGGCGGTTCCGTCGATGCCGTAGCATTCTCGCCCGACGGGACGAAACTTGCCGCAGGCGCAAGGAACGACGACCAACAATCACGCGGATTAGTTAAACTATGGTCATTTCCTGCGAAAGCGTTGGAAGTATTGAGACAAAACCCCTTCAAAACTTTTGAAGTGGTTACCGATAGAGGAATCTCTGTAGCGTTTTCCTCTGACAGTAAAACCCTTGCGGTGGGGTCCGATGAGGGCGTTAAGTTGTTTGACACTGACACGGGAAAACATACCTCTACGCTACAAGAACCATTCAGTAACCTCGTTTCAATCTCGCCTATAGGGACAATCCTTGCTACAAGGACAGCAGATGGAATCAAGCTATGGGATATCGTGAAGAAGAAACAGATCGCTAGATTGCAGCACATACGAGGATCCCTACGTTCTATCGTGTTTTCGCCAGACGCTAAATCACTTGCAGGTGGAACATGGGAAGGAAAAATCGAACTATGGAATGTCGAGACAGCACGCAAAATAGCTACCCGACACGGGCACGGAGATGCTATCTTCTCCGTAACAATCTCTCCTGACGGAAAAACCATTGCATCGGGATCGCGGGATGGAACAGTTTTATTGTGGCAGATGTCTGAGTTAACAGAGTAAAAGGAGTGAGACTAAAGCCAGATCCGAGATACTACCCACCCCAATAGAAATCGAGTTTTTGAATCATTTATCCTATTACAGAGCAGCCGTGTGTATTCAACAAAGCACCGGGCCGGTAGTCCGTATCGTGTGAAACCATAAGGAGTAAGAACCGATGTACCCTCAAGTTCCTCGTTTCACTCCCCAACTACGACGTAGATTATTCGCCTTCATAGTAGCCTGTCTCTTTGTTGGGACGGAATCCGCGTTCTCGCAGACAGCCGACCTCCAAAACCCTGCAACGACACCCCACCAAGATGTTCGCAAATGGGAATTGCCCGACGGCGCTTTCCTACGCCTGGGCAAAGGCGTCCTCGGCGGTTCGGACAGGACAGTCTCCTTCTCACCGGATGGAAAACGCCTCGCGGTCGCCAGCGGCATCGGCATCTGGATATACGACGTTGCGACGGCGCGCGAAGTTGCCCTGCTCAATGGCGGACGTCCTGCGCTAATCAGATCTGTGGCATACTCGCCGGACGGGACGTTAGTTGCCGCGGGAACCGGGAATGGCAGCGTTCAACTCTGGGAGGTCAAGCGCGGACGGCTACTCGCCACGCTCCTTCAACCTGGGTCCTGGCGCGGGGTCGATGGCCTTGCGTTTTCACCTGACGGGAGAATCATTGCATCGGGGTCACAGGATAAAATCCAATTGTGGGATGTCGAGAATCAAACACACCTTAAAACGCTGCAAGGGCATAAGGGCCGAATCTTCTCTCTGGCATTTTCTCCCGACGGGAAAACCCTCGCTTCGGGAGCGGAAGACCACACCGTTATACTGTGGGAGTCAGCGACTGGAAATAATATCGCCACGTTTCAACATTCAAGTGAGGTTTTTTCAGTAGCCATTTCGCCGAATGGTGAATCACTCGCGGCAGTAGCCGGCAATAGTGTCAACGTGTGGAACCTTTCGACGAAGAAGAAGGTGGCTACTCTCAAGGATAGCAAGCGTGTCAGCGTTGCAATCTACTCACTTGACGGAACCACGCTTGTTTCAGGGGAGAATGGTAGGGCAACACTTTGGGACGTTAGGACACGCAAAAAAGTTGCTAAGTTCAAACATAAAGGTTGGGTCGGTTCCATAGCGTATTCACCCGACGGTTCGATGCTAGCTACGGCGGCTGTAGGGCGATTTGGAGGTAGTTATGGTACAGTCAAGTTGTGGGAGGTCTCCACGCGGGCAAATACTGCCTCTGTTCAAGGGCACGTAAACGTAAATTCCGCCGCAGCTTTTTCGCCGGACGGAAGCACTCTTGCTATGGGGCACTGGGGCGGAACGATTAAGTTCCGGGAGGCTAGGACGGGACAGCATATCTCTTCGCTGCCTAATGAAAGCGCCTATGCCCTGGCATACTCGCGAGATGGAAACACACTCGCATTGGGCAAACACGAAGGAGCGGTCAAACTAATCGATGCCAATAGCGGACGAAGAGTTGCGATGCTCCGGGGACATAAGGGTCACGTCGATTCCGTGGTGTTCTCGCTCGACGGGACAATGTTGGCCGCGGGAGCTAGAGGCGGGGAGAATTCTGCAAGTGGGACTGTAAAAGTGTGGGAGTTTCCGCCCAAGGCGTTGGATGTTGTTGCGCAACGGAGTCTCAACACCTTCCACGTGCAAAGCGGGGGAGGGATCCACCTCGCGTTTTCCCCGGATGGTCAAACTCTCGCTGTGGGATCGGATGAGGGGGTCAACTTGCTAGATGTCGGTACAGGGGAAAATGTTGCCACACCGCTAAAATCTTTTAGTCCTGCCGTGGCATTTTCGCCAGATGGTCGGCTGCTTGCGTCAAACTCTCCTGATGGGATCAGATTATGGGACGTGTCAATGAGCAGAACTGTCATGGCACTACATTCAGGGGAGTGGAGTTCGGGCTCACCTGTCGCGTTTTCACCTGAGGGGGATACGCTAATAACGGGCACATCGAGCGGAAAAATCATACTATGGGACACCGAAACGGCGCGTAACATCTCAACCCGACAAGCGCATGGAGAATCTGTTTTCTTCGCAGCGTTCTCTCCGGATGGAAGAACGATTGCATCGGCATCTCGGGATGGAACCGTGTTGCTGTGGCGCACAACCGATTTAACTGAGCGGCAGTAAATTCGCTAATTTTGACTCACTGTACACATCTACACTGGAGTCGTAACCGGGAATCAGGCAGCTCAATCGAAGTATTCATCTTCCTTGAATTTCGTCCACGATTCAAATAAAGGAAACGGCGGGGGCAAATCTCTACTTGGATTATTCAGTTTGAAGGAAATCCTGTTGCTATCAAGTGGACTTCTAATGGAGACGGAGAAGTCCGACACGTCAATACAGTCTTCGCACGTCGTAGGAAACTGCTGTGTGAACGTCGGGTCCTCAAGATAGAGCATGAATTCCGGGTTATGTCCGCCCCGTCCGATGCGGCTGCTGTTCCCTATTTTTAAAACGCGGTAATCTTGCGCGGCAATCTCCCACTCGCTGACCGCGTGACGCTCCTCCGCATACTGCGCCCAAACGCGAATCCCGTCGAAGAAATCGAGGACAACTGCCTTTCTCGGGCTGGCGTCTTTGGAAGGCAAAAGCTGCCGAAACGAGCGATTGTCCAACGCATCCTTTATGCGTTCTTCCTCCCCTTGACCGACTGGCTGAAATGGTCCATCAGACCCGCACGACGACGCGAAAAGGAGAGCTGACACGAGAAGAATCGGTGCTAGATGGAATAACACACTGCCAAATGACATGATTAAACTCCATGTAGGTTGGGTTGAACGGCAAAAAGTCTGGTTTATCGTTACACAGCAAAAATTCACTGCTTTTCAGGTAGGCTTTCACGTGACAGATCTGTAGTGAAACCCAACTTCATAATACACGGCATCTCTATGTGTCAACACACTCAATCCGCATCCGAGTTTGCCTTTAGGGAATAAACTTCTTCTAAGAATACGTCGTAATCTATTTGGTCGTTGTCCGTCATTCTTTGGGCAACGGGCGTTCCTATCGTTCGGGCAAGTTGCAGCCGACGCAATCTTGGAAGGCTTGCCCGGCGTGAAAGATACTCTCGTATCGCAGTCAGTTCGGCCTCCGTCACGCGCTCAGGTTTAATCCAATCCGCATAAACAAACGTTGACTTTTTAACAGCCTGAGTTTTCTCCGGACGGAGGGACGCCTTGGCGCCCTCCTTAACAACGAGCGTGCCGGCAGCCAAGTCACCCAGCCGCTGCCAGTTTTTGTTCAACAGCATGGTAAGTAACCCGGCGCCGTAGGCAAACGGAAGCATATCGACAATCCGCACTATATTTCGAATTGCGGAATCTGAAAAACTAATCGGATACCCTTGTGCTTTGATAACCCGCAAGCCAAGAGCACGTTTACCCGGTGATTGGCCATTCGTCGCAATCTCGAACACCATATAGTAGCCCCATTGGAGCACGAAGGTAGCAATCCCTGCAAGCGCCGCTAGCCAGTTGCCAAAACTTTCATCTAGGTCGAGTATAGCACGTAGGATAACGTAATAACCTACTGCCAAGACTGGGATCAGCAGAGCGAGATCGATAAGTGCGGCATAAAAACGCGAACCGATGCCTGCGACACTATAGCTGATTTTAATCTGTTCGGGAGTTTCAATAGACAAATGGTCGCTCATGTCGGTCGTGGGATTCTTGATTTGAAACGTCAGGATTTACGCGAGTTGTGCCGGTTAATAATAGAGATGATGGGGTAAAGTAATGAGTAACACGTGATGTATAATTAATTCTCTTACGTATTACGATCAAGCGAGTGGACAGCGAGTGCGATAGAAGATCCCATTACGTTTTACGCATTACGTATGCTAAGACAAATCCGCCGAAGATAGCAATATGACGCGAGACGAATTTCTCAATAAGAAACAGCCAATCTGGTCAGAATTAGAGCGCGCGCTAAGGCGTACCCGGCGCCACCGTGCCAACAAAATGTCTCCGACGCAACTCGATCGAATGGGCTATCTATATCGACGCGTCACTTCGGATCTGGCGGTTGCCCGCCGCGATTTTCCCGATGATCGATGTGTCCCGTATCTCAATGCGCTTGCCTCCCGCGCCCATGCCGGTATCTACCAATCCTCCCCTTTGAAACGCAACACCATTCGTCATTTTTTCCTCGCCGGGTTCCCGGCACTTTTCAGAAGCAACCTCCGTGTCATCACCCCGGCATTTCTGATGTTTGTCGTAGGGTTTATCGTCGCATATTGGATCGCCTTGGAAAACCAGGGCCTTGCCGAAAAACTCGTGCCCCAGCACCTCGTCGAAACAATCCACGATAAGGAGATGTGGACGGATGTCCCGGCGCTTCAAAGAAATCTTTTCGCTTCATTTGTCATGACGAACAACATCAAAGTGGCTTTTGCGGCGTTCGCGCTTGGCGTCACGTTTATGATCGGCACGATGTATATTTTGGCTTTCAACGGTGTACTCATCGGCGCAGTCGCTGGACTATGCCACGTTCATGGGCTTGCTCTTCCACTATGGTCGTTTGTTTCGCCGCACGGTTATATCGAATTGACAACTATTTTTGTCGCAGGCGGCGCCGGGCTAAAAATGGGCTATGCCCTGATTGCGCCGGGTTTGTCGACCCGAAAACAGGCGTTGACCGATGCCGCGAAAGTCGCTGTTCAGCTCATCGGAGGGTGTGTTGTCCTGCTCGTCATCGCCGGTGTTATTGAAGGCTTCATATCCCCTTCGAGTTTGCCGCCAATCGTAAAAATCGGATTCGGATTCGCAACGGGTGTGCTGCTGTTTTGCTACCTCCTCCTAATGGGGCGCCCAAAAGGGAAGCCTATTCTGACCGGCAAATCCGATTGAGCCAGTGTCTATAGTTATTGTAACACGAGTTGCTCCTCAAAAGATTTCAGCCATGCACTGCCGTTTTTAATTGAGAATAGTTCATTAAATGCGGAGATTCCGTAGAGATCAAGCGTCTTCTGTAGGAGCGATCTCCTGGTCGCGACCGCCTATGCGCCGCAGGGCAAGTGTCACTCTACCGTGGGGATGCTTCTTTGCTGGCCGATGTCAACGGTTTCGCATTTCATCGGACCAATCCCGCCAGATGTCGCCATCTGTGTCATCCACCACGAGTGGGTCGGGAAGCGACTCGGGCGTTTTCTTGAATCCGTAAATTGTCGCTTGGCGGATAACGTCGCTAGACGCGTTCTGTCCCGCGATGTGTAGAATTTTGGTGTGCCACAGTATAACAGTACCGGCAGGTCCATGGCAATCGAACGGTTGGGTATCCTCCTTGATCTGCCCAATCACAGGATCGGTATAACCCCCGGCCACCCGTACCGCCAAGTGTTTGTCCGTGTGTTTCTCGCCAGCTTTGAAAGCCTTCCACTGTTCCCGCCAGATCCGCGAGTGGCTCCTCGGCCAAACGGTAAATCCCCCGCAGTTCGGCGGCACATCGGCGATGTATGCCGACATCTGCAGCCGCCACGTGCCGTAGCACGGACCGTCGGAGTGGGCGCCGCTGTAGTGAGGGGCGTGAGAAGGACTGTTCGGAAGCGTGCAATATAATCCGCGAGTCCCCTGCCCATTGAGCCACACCGGTCCGGTTTTAGGCAATCGCAGCGCGGGCTCTGTCGCGAAGCTGCCCTTTGCTGGAAAACCCATTGCGCCCCCCAGATGTGTATTCAGTCCTCCCACGGCGTCGTCACACATAAAGCACGGTCCGGTCGTATAACCAGATTTGTCAAGTCCGGCGGGCCACACCACTGTCCCCTTTCCAAGAAGCTGCTCCGCGACACGCCATAAGGCGCGGGGCGCCAGATTGAGCATCAATTCTGACGCCCCATTGCGGACAACAAGCTGGTGTCCGCCCCCGCTAAGATACGGCTCGCCTCCGCCCTCGGGCCGCATTGACCGCAGCTTGGCGCTCTCCTTATCGGTGATAGGCTCCCATGTCGAAGGGTCATCCCTTTTCATACGCGGGAGCCGGGTTTGAATTACATCCCACATGTCGTCACGCGCCTGACGGCAGAGCGCGGGGTCGAGAACCCCTCTGAGAATTAGGAATCCGTCACGTTTGAACTGGGCGATCTGGTCTGCTGTCAGGGGTTTGATTGACTTAATGCCTTGGCTAGACATCGTCGTTTTCCTTATACGGTCGATGTGCTGAGTGGACATTTCTGACAATGCCCGTCGAGTTCACAAGCCTTGGCATTGCCCGGAGGATTAAGGAGAGATGTGTAAGGCATTTTTTCAAATCAAGAAAACTGAACATCAAGCCTTCACCCTCGTTATCATGGGAGTTCACGCCTCTCGTATCAAGCGACTATTTTAGCACTTCCGCCAAATCACATCAATGCCGATTTCATCAAAGATCGGCACGTTCGGTCCAAGACGCGCAATGAATTGCGCTACTACAAACCGCCGATTCTTGTAACTTATGGGTTACAAATTAGTATTGAATCACAAATCTTCGACATTCCACACACGCATGGTCCCATCACGAGATGTCGAGACTAATTTTGTGCCATCGTGACTGAAGTCCACGGAACGGATTCCCTCGCGATGCCCGGATAGTTCCGTGATGCGCTTCCACGTGTGGGTGCTAATGAGTTCGATAACATTATCTGTTCGCCCAACTGCCATCAAGGTCGTGTCCGGATTCAGGTCCAAGGGAATTGAATCTCCGATATGCGGCGCCTTCACCCGTTGATAACCGGGATTCAATTTTTTCGTGACCCTTCCGCTGGCAATATCGAAGACCACAAAATCTCCCGACATCAAGCCTGTGAAAATTCGTTTTCCGTCCCTGCTGAATCGCAAAAACAGCGGCAAAGTGGTGTCCGGCGTGTTGGGGATTCGGAGTGCCTGTACCGACTCTCCGGTGTTGACATCCCAAATCCGAATGACGTCGAACACGCCACAAGCGAGGTGATTCCCGTCAGGGCTAAAAGCTAATGCGCTCACCAGTGCGAACCTGTCGTGTATTGGTTTGCTTCCGTACCCGAATACAGTGTTAAAATTGTCAAACTGATGCAATTTCTGGGGCTCCGAAATATCCCACAGGCTTGCCAAACCGTTACGCTGTCCCACGGCAAGTTGCATTCCGTTTGGACTGAATTCCAGCACATGAAAGTCAAAGTCGGCCCTTAGACCATGTCGGAAAAAGTGTTGTTCAATATCTGAGTCGGCTATCACCGAGTCAAAGAACGTAGAGCCAAGCCGAGGCGATATTCGTTGAACCACTTCGCGCTTCTGCGCGGACCAGACTAGCATTTCGTCTTTCACGAACTGTTTTTCAATAATGTCTTCGAGTCTAGCAAGTTCTTTCGCTGGGTCTACGGGATTTTCCAGGACCTTGGCTGTCACGACACTCGCCACGATATCGTTTATCGGACTGACAACCGAAAATTTTATGTCGAAATGATTACCAAATACGTCTTCGTCAATTATGTCGCCTGTACTCGCCTTCCAAACTGACGTGCGCCAACCTTGGACAAGGATCGTGTCATTGTCGGACAAGAAATACGCGCCTCCGGGAAGTACGCCGTACTGAAGATTCACGCGCTCTTCCAATCTATTCGTCGCTACGTCCAGCACTTTGACCGCTCCCCCGTTGCTAATCAGCAAGTGAATGTCATCAAGGAACTGACTCATCGCCCTATACTCGCCTGCGTGAACGGTATCGCCAGTTCTGAAGTCCCACACCATGCTCCCTAGTGCGAGGTAACGACTGTCAGACGAAAACGAGATTGAGGCTTTCCGTTTTGGCATGTGGACAGGTGTCAAGAAATTTGTCATCTTTTGCCGATCAGGAATCGTGAAGGTTTTTTCAACCTGCCAATCAAGTGTATCTATCACATCAATGCGTTTGTCTCTCCACGCGCGGAACGCAAACCATTGACTTCCCGGGCTGTATGCAAAGGTCACTTCTGCGGTAGTGCCTTTGACGTTTAATTCGTGTAGAATCTCTCCATCCTTCGGATTAAGGAAAACGAGTCTAGGCGGAGGCGGTTTTGGACGAGTCGAGTTAAATTTGTCATGTTCAAACATCACCAGTTGCTCGCCATCGGGACTGTATTGCATAGCGTGAATAAGGAGGCCTTGGGTATCCGACCATTCAAACGAACGGAGTTCCTTTCCTGAAATGGGATCAATGAATACGAGTTTGAAGGTATTTTCATTCAAACCTTGCCAAGGCAGCCCTAGGGCGACTTCTCTCATTTCCGGATGGGGTGCAATGTTGAGCTGGTCAGGCCATCGCCGCTGGTGTATAGCGTAAACGCTGAGCTTATCATCCGCTTCTCGTATGTCGAAAATACGGCGGCCATCTCGATGCCCAAGATGCCAACGTGGGGCACCTCGTGGAAAGTACGGGTTCTTCAGCCGAATGTCATGTTCCTCGAAAACGCGCTTCAAGTCACCGGACACGATTTTGTTATCAAGTTCAGTCGCAAACTCCAGCCCTATGTGGAACAAAAACGTGCTCTTAAGCGAATCAAGCGAATGCGTCGCAACCGCCCCTTGTTTCTCTATATCCCACACCTTTACCTGTTCACCGCCATTCCAGACCAAAAACCGACTATCCCGACTAAAGGTTGGAGACTCAATGTGTCCGGTGGTATCAACAGTTAGCGGTGGTTGGTTACCGTCGAGGCGGCGCAGTTCCAGTCCAAACGGTGTATGAATGGCAAACAGTTTTCCATCTGGGGAAGAAACAACATCTTCAACGCGACCGGTACCGATGACTTGCGCTGGCGACGTGCCGGTTTTGCCGCTATCACCTCGCTGTTCCCCCGTTTTTGCCGGTTTGGCTGACACGGTAATTCGCTTCTTCCGCTCGTCCGCTTGCGCTATTTCAATATCTGAGTCGGCATCGACCAGCGACACATTCACACCCCCTTTGGACTCGTCGCTGTCTGTGCCCATTGGAAAGAGTCCTGCAGGCCCGCCGAACAGCACAACGCTCAATACGGGCGCGACCGGTAATGGTGTGAACCGATGCGCCTTGGAAACAGGCGAATCAGCCCCAAACGGTTGGGGAAGTGAAGAAATTCTGTCCAAGATTGCAACACATAGATTGGGTTTGGTCGAGGAGTCGAAATACTCCTCAAATGTACCCTTTAGCCGCATACCGAGCCTCTGGCGTGCCCGAAACAAACGCGCCTTTATCGCCTCGCGCGATGTCCCCACGAATTCCCCAATCTCCTTAAGCGAGAATCCACTAAAGTAGTGCATCAGTACGACCAATCGTTGCGATTCCGGTAACGCATCAATCTCCTTCTTAACCGTGAGTTGCGTTTCCAAATCGCTGCCGCGTGCTATCGTTGCTGTTTCAGCCTCGGATTCCAACGCTTCGTGCGATTGACGCTTGCGATGCCACATGCGGCACTCGTTCGAGGCGATGGTATACAACCAACTCCGAAAAGCATGCGGTGTTTTTAGTTGCGCAAGGTTGAGATACGCCTTTAGCAACACCTCCTGTGTTACGTCTTTCGCGTCCTCTTCGCTTCGAACCTGGTTCAGACAGTAGGCGTAGACGGCGCCTTGATAGCGGTCCACCAAAAAGACAAACGCATCTTTGTCCCCATCCAATACGGCTTTGACCAAACCGGCATCATCATCGTAACGCATGATTTCCTCCCTGAAAAGTTTGATGATTAAATTTCAGCGAATAAGATGCGAGAAGTGCGGAAGTGGTTACGCCAAAAATGAAATTGTGGAGAGGCACAGCAAGTAAGCTGCTAGAAAAATGAGGGAATACGATTGCGTGAATCAGGATTTTCAGGATAAGGCAGTGATGAGAAATGTGAGCAACCGCTCGTCACGACGGAATTCTGTGGGGTGAGAAATCGTAGGCTGGAAGCAAGCCTTGCTTGAATTTGGTTAAAAACTTGCTTGAGAACTTCCTTGTAACCGTGTCATCTGCTTTAAGCCAAATGCCCAAAAATGGCGCTAGCATCAATTCAAACAGGCTCTGAAGTTATTCATCATCTCTGTAACTCACAGAGATTAACTTCTGTCCACGTTACCGGGTTTCGCTTCAAACTTCGTTTCAACCATTTGCGCCCGTATATTTTCACATTATTTTCTTCGCCGTACTGGCGCGTTTGCCTAGTAAAATCGCGATTCGAAACGACAATTAGCTGGAGCGGCGAGCCGCATTTTTCCTCGTAAATCGGTTTTGCCGCGACAATCTCATCCACCGCATCACCTCCCGGTTTATTTCCTTCTTTACGTTGTTTGACCTGTATCAACAATCCGTTGGTTTCTTCCTGGTCCTGATAAGCGATGACATCCGCCCCTTTGTCACCGGAATAGGGTGTTAATTCAACGCGAAAACCCTGCGCTTGAAAAAGGGCAGCAACGAAAGCCTCAAAGAATGCCGGATTAAGCGCGTCAGCCTTCTCTATGGTCAATGGTGGCCCATCTTGCGGTTGGGTTTGCGTTTGTCGTAGTTCATCCAGAATCTCTTTACGAGTGACTTCAGCTTGTTCAGTGGGAAACAGAGTGCCCTGTGAAAGTTGGCGTTTTCTCTCTAGCAGTTCGTGCAAAATTATATCAAACGTCCGAAACTCGGGATGGGTTGCCATCGGTAGGTAAATATGTACGGGGCGCGTTTGTCCTATTCGGTAGACGCGGTCGCTCGCCTGATCCTCTTTGGCGGGATTCCACCAACGGCTATAGTGAATGACATGGTTAGCTTCTGTGATGTTTAGCCCAACACCGGCAGCGAGAGGGGACATGATGATAGCGTTGAAACCCGACGCGACTTGAAAACGATTAACGGCTTGTTGTCGGCTTAGCTTCATTGAATTCTCCCGTCGTGCGCTACCGGGAGTGTCACCATTCACGATAGAGATGTCCGCCAATCCGAAGCGTTCTTGGATGACACGTTTCAACAGATGCTGTGTTTTCCGACGTTCTGCAAACAGAATCACCTTCTCTTCAGCATGAGCGATCTTTTTTAGAAGCTCTACTGTAACGAGCAATTTTGCCGATTGTTCAATTAACTCCGGAGTAGAAACGTTCTCCCATTCAGAATCGGCTAACAGCGGATGGTCGGATATGTCGCGCAACTGGTGAAGCACCCTCAAGATACTGTTCGGAGTCTGGGGTCCCTCTGACTCGCTCTCGTGCACGGATTGAAGCGCGGCCAAATAGCGATCAGCCTGACGCGATGGCATCTCCCGTTGGCACGCCTCGACATGGATGTGTTTTTGGGGAAGGTCATGAAGAATGTCGGTTTTTAGCCGTCTTTTGAAGTGAACTCCGATCCGTTTACGACTCTTATCTCCAAGTGCGCGAATGTCCGTATCGGGACGTTTAAGAGGATGGCAGAAGTTTCGATTGAAATTTTTGGCGCTGTCAAGATAACCCGGCGCCACAAAATCCGTAATACACCACAAATCCATTAACGAGTTCTCAACTGGCGTACCCGTCAGCGCGAGCCGAAAATCGGTTTTAAGCGCTTTCACCGCGTTGGTGACCAATGTTCCCGGTGTCTTGATGCGCTGTGCTTCATCAATCACAACAGCAGCCCAAGGAATCAAGCCCAAATCCAACTGAAAATCGCGAACGGTTTCATAGGTAGTGAGCACCAGCTTGGCAGTACGGAGTCTGTCCACATCAAGTCCCCCGCGTCGTTGACGTAATTCCGGGAATCGCTCTGCGCCTTCAATTTCCGGCATTTCGTAGCCAATTTCACGCTTAAAGGCTTGTAGTTCTTTTCCGTACAACGTAATGAAATCCAATGAGCCCCTATCAAAAAACTTCGGATATTCCGATTGCCAATTTTCCAATAGCGCAATGGGAGCAACTATCAGGTACGGTTGTTCAGAGCTATATTTTGCATGATGCCATTCCAGAAAACAGAGCACTTGCAGTGTTTTGCCAAGTCCCATGTCGTCAGCGAGCAAACCGCCGGGATATTTTTTTCTCCCATAGTCGCTGTGCCCATGCAATCCCCTCCTCTTGATGCGGAAGGAGTTCTACCTCCTGCTTCAGGTTCGGTGAAGGTTCAAGTAGATGACGAAACGGTTCTTCAACCGGCGGATCAGGTGTCGGTTTAACGTAACTAGGTTTTTCAATGTTCCCCTCAATTATCAAGACCGGATGTTCAAACTTTTCATCTGGCCCCGGACGTTTCTTTCGGCGTTTGAGGCGCTTTTCGATGAAAGGAAGATATTGCTCAACCTCGGAAACAGGAAGCTGACTATCTTTCCATGTCACTGTTGTTTTGCCCGTCTCTTTTGCCTGCGCAATGACACCCTTCAGTTCGGTTAGTTCTCGATCATCCTTGACCGGAATCTTTGTGTGCTTTCCATCCTTGTCTTCAACGATAATGCCGGGAATCCAGTCACTCTTGTAAGGGGAAATGAATGGATAAACTTTTGGCTGGTAGACCCCAATCTCACGGACGCGATCGCTGAATGACAAACCATCTTCATCGGGTGGGTCCAGTTCTATGATTTCCGGATTGAAATAGCCCTGTGGATGTTTGGCAATCTCGTCCAGTTCCTCACGGGAAACGCGACGGTAACGCTTGACGGCTTCTAACGCCTCGCACTGATCTTCCCGGAACAACACGCGCGTTCGTGCTCCATCGGGTTGCGAGATGTTGTACACAGTTTTGATGTTCAGATCTTGGTCAAACACCTCCTCAAATTGCGTGCTGTCAACTCCATCTACGTCAGGGATGATCTCAATGCCATCCCCCGCCGCTCGCAGACGCAAGCGAACCGTTTTCGGCGCGACGACTTCCTCTTGGTTCAGATATCCGTCAAGTTCAACCCCAGTTTGTTTCGCAAGCCCTTTGATTTTTGCAAATTCAATCAAATTAGCCTGATAGTTCTTATCTCCCTCGTGTCGATTATTGAACGCATCCAATTCCTCCAGGAGCAAGAATTGTTCACCTGTCAGGAGATACGTCCACTTCGGCGTCAAACGCAACACGCATCCAATCCGTTCCGGATGCAAGGGTTTTCGATCCGGCTGTAGAAACTGATAATTGTAACGAAACGCCGTTTCCCTGAGTGTTCTGTCGGAGCGAATCTCAAGGTCAAATGGATAAGGATCGGGCAAACCGAGCAAACTCTGTGCAACGAAGTCGAGACGACATACTTCCTCACATGGTATGAAAATGTCCGTATCCGACGCTTCTGCTTGACCGTTATCAAGCAGTTCCTTAAGCAACACCCACTGTGCCTGAGCCTGATAGGCATCCGCAGGCAAGTTTTCCGCGTATTCGCTTACAGAAAGACTATCTGTCGGAGCGGTAAACCGGATACCTGTTTGCGTCTCCTGCCAATGGAATTGTAACGGTTCAGACTTTCTCTTACCGAATAGGTCCAACATGGTAGTTATGCTCCTAATCGATAACTTCGCAATGGCTCAATTCCGAGTTCACGCCTATTCCACCATGCAAATTTTCTTTGCCAATAATACCGTTCAGAGCCGATATGATCCACACGATGTGTGGCCAACGATTGATCACGTAACTCGGTTATGTGATATTCCGAATCTCCCAACTCAAAGGGGCGCGAGGCGTTGTCATAGACATAGCAAGCACCCTCTGTGCTAATCTCAACAAAGGTATAACCACCCATCTGAATTATAAATGCGTACTGACTACCCTTACCCCCTTTTAACCTAGCGGGTTGCCGTTCCATGTAGTATTGTCTAGCTTGAAGGTCATTAGTAAAAAGAGATTCGGCATTCCTACGCAACACGGGACGACACGAATCAATATGGCCAGAATCAGTCTCTCCGAGATACGCCAACCAGAACGCTCTTCGGTAGGCAAACTTCGGATCGTTACATGCTCGGGCAACGACATCAAAGAAAAAGCGAATATCTTCTTCTGTAATCCAACGCGTAAAAATTCGCAACGCCTTATCAGACACATCTCGCCAACGCACAGTCCCACCTGCAACGCGCGGGTCTCCCCAGTTTCTAAGAACGTAGGACTGAACGGGCTGCCGCAAATCCTCGGAAGCGTCAAGCCCCAGTTTTTCAATAGTTCCCGACACGATAGCACGGTTTGTTTTGTCATCTCTATGCATCTCGACAAATTCCATGATGTCGACAACCAACTCCCTATTGAGACGGCCGCTATGCGCCACATAGGCCTCTGCAACAGCGCCAAAATAACGATAGCCGTGCGTATGGTCAGGTAGATTGAGATATGACCAAACATCCGATAATCTCACTTGTGCGCGCAACAGATTCATCGCGACCCGAGTAGCTCCGTTCTCTTCACAATACCACGCTAAATTATCTCTGAGGTTCAGAACAAATCTCCGGCGTCCATCATAATCGGCAAGATGCCTTCTGACAAACGCGCGTAGCAAGTTTGCTCCCCGTGCATCCCACGCTTTCAGTAGGGCATCGAAAACCCCGAGCAACGCGCTAATGCTGAAACGGTTTTCAATGAGTTGGAGGGCATCGTGGAGTTCCTCCGGCATATCCACAATTCGGAATAATCTGTCTTCGGAGAAGGTCAACGCCCATGCAAGCCTACGGATGCGCTTAAGCGAATCAAACTCGGTATGCAGCCTTCCAGTTCGGATCGCATTGAGGAAGAGGCGATAAATTTGGCGTAAATCTTCCCGCTCTGGAACATTATTCATATTCTTTTGTTCCCTTTCAATTTTCTCCAAATCCGCACGTATCTCCAGCGGAATTGTAGTAGGCTTCGGCGCGCGACCAGTGAACGCGTCCGCATTAAAATTAAATTGAAGCAGTTCTCTAGCGATATTCACGATTCCCATCCAGTAATTTGTCAAGTTGCTTTTCTGCGTTTGTCCGCACTCGAAACTCTACCCGCCGCGATTCTTCCGGAATCTCCTTCGACAAACGTGTTCTGATCGTTCCCCATGTGGTGGTTGCTTTGGGAATATGTGTTTTGATTGTACCCCAAGTAGTCATTGTATGATGGCCAGACTTTCCCTGGTCTTCATTCCTATTTGCAATCGTAATTGACTTAATCAATTTGCTTGAGGATAAGCCATTGGCAGTTAAATACTGCTTTAGCCATTCTTTGTGTTTCTCACTGATACCGGGTATATCAAGGACATATTGAAGAACGTTCCTCGTTCTGTCCTGTGATAGTTCCATATTGCGAATATAAGCCACCTTTTTGTCTTTTTCCCCAATCCATTCGCTTGAAGTGTGTCCTTCAATCCGAATTTCCGCGAGATCATTGATGTATTTAGAGTCCCTTAAAATTCGGACGTAGCGCGGGAAAAAATCGTCTAATATGCCCTGGAATTGCGGACGAACTTCTGCTTTACCGGGCTCAAATAACACCTCAGGCTCTTTAAAACGAATAGAAATTTTCTCCTTGTCCAAGACCGCCTGCCATTTCTCCAGATCTTTTTCAAACTCTTTCTTGAGGTCAAAGTATAAATCTTCTCGTAATTTCATGTAAGCCTTGACAATTTCCACTAGACGGTCCTCTTGTTCAGACAAGTTCAACATGACGAAGGAGAGAAGAAGTACAAAAATCAGCAGTAGCCCTGCCATCAAGTCACCCAACGAAAGACTGAAAGGGTTCTCGTCTACGAGTTTTCTGGATTCAGACGGCGTTCTTCGCATTACCTTTTACCTCACCGGGGTTGTAATCGTTCCATCATATCGTTCAATACTTCAACATTTTCCCCTAGTGCTTCAACACCTCCAGCTAGTGCGGATGCAGCATTAGACAACTGAGTGGAAAATGAGTTGAGGTACTCATTGATCGAATCGCGAGTGGTTGCGGAATAATTAGTCAAGCCACTTTCAATTTCTGTGAAGATGCCCTGTAACCCGTCATCAATCGTTTGGAAGCGTTGAGCAAAGTCGTTGAGCGTTTGATTGGACCTCTCAAGGGCATCCTCAATTCTTGCAATCGTGGTACTGTTCGCTTCAAGATATCTTCGGTTCTCTCGGTTGAACTCTTCACTAGCTCTTGTCAGATTCTGCCCTGCAACTTGAAGTTGATTCGCTCCTGTAGTTAACAGTCCTGAAAATTCTTTGGTTGTGTCAATCAGTTCGCGGACGTTTCCAATGCTTGAGTCCATTTGTTCCAACATTTCGCGTCCTTTTGTGAGCGTCTCCTGGGAGTTAGTGAGCTGCTCGTCAATAGCTTTGAATTGGGCAGCTTGCAACTCTAATAGATGATTGACGCTCTTTTCTCCACTCTTGAAAATGGCGTCCAGGCGCTCTGCAGCTAGATTTACTTGTTCGCGCATTTGCTTAATCATTTCCGAGGATTCTTTAGAGGCTTGTGACGTACTGGAATCAAGAGCATCTTTAAGTTGTATAATCGTCGATCTAAGTGTTTCAGTGCTCTGATCGAAAATTCTCGCCATTTCTTCTAACCGTTTTTCCATCTGCTGATTAACACTTTCTGTTGTCTTGGCCTGAGCGTCAGTCGCCCCTTTATTCGCTTCTTTGAGTGCTTCAAGCATATCCTGGAAGGTTTTCTCCATCTCCTTTCTCTGTTCTTCAGATTTCTCGCTCATCAATTCACGAGTCCCATCAATCTGCTCTTGGACACTCTCTATCATTTTTGATATTTGCCCGGGTAAATCCTTCAGACCTTCACTTGCTTCGCCGACCGTTTCAGCAAGCTTTTCGATTTGTTCCATGGCTGCCCCGGAAAGCGAAGTCTTAAATTCCTCTACGAGTTCCTTAATGGCATCTATAGAGGATTCCTCTTTTTCCTCGCGCAATCTTTCGACGGCTTTGTTCAATTTTTCAAGACTGGATTCCAATTGTTCACGTACGGCATTGCTGAAGGCTTCAGGGGCGTTCTGAAGTTCATGGATAATTTCTGTTTGTCCCTGTGTCATTTCACTTTTAATACCTTCAACGGCAGTTCCTAGCTTCTTAAAATTCGATTCTAGCTTGTCGCCGATAGCATTGCTAAGGGCTTCGGAGGTCTCGTCGAGTTTCTGAATAATCTCTGTTTTCCCCCGTAACATCTCATCTTTAATACTGCCAATAGCGGTCTCTAGTTTGCTGAAATTCGGTTCCAACTGTTCGCCAATAGCAGTCGGGGCATTGTCAAGTTTCTGAATAATTTTCTCTTGTTCCCGTTCCATTGCACCTTTAATTTCGGCAATGGCAGCACGCAGGGCATCAAAGCGCTGCCCCAATTTGTAATCAATCGCAGTTGCAAAGTCTGTCGCGACTGATTTAAGTGCAGCGGTTTGTTGTTCAAGTTCGTCTTCCTGGCGATACGAGATTTGCTCTTGGGTTGTCAGCGTAAATAGCTGATCGAGTGCGCGTTGTAGATTCGCAATTGCCTGACTTACTCTCCCGATGCGCCACTTTTCCATACCGTTGAAAACAAGTGAAGTCAGCATTCCCCAGACAGATGTCACAAAAGCAGTTGATACCCCCGATAGGAGTATTTGAATCGCGCTCCGAATTTCTTCCGTCTGTGTAAAGTTAATACCGGAAAATGGTATCAACCCCCGGACCAACCCGACAAAGGTACCAAGAATTCCGAATCCAACTAGCAAGGCGGGCACGCTATTCCAAAATCTAAGATTTAAATGTTGCTCCAACAGACGGTCTTCGCTGAAGAAAAGCGATGCTTCGTCTGTTTTGTACGCCACCGATTGATTCTCACCACGCTCACGTGTAATGAGGGAGCCCTCAAATTCCTGCCACGCCTCTGTGAGTTTCACTTTGCCCGAGAACTTCTCGGTAGCGATCGTCCTCTCTTTATTGGAAAATATCTCCTTCAATTCATGCAGATGCCTGGGTTGAGCAGGACTGTCATACTTTAGTATGTCCTTAATTAAACCGCAAATCAAGCGACGTTGGATAAAAGTTCTTACAAAGAAATAAAAACCAAAAATAAGGAATGCAGTACCAATGATATATACAAAGACATCCGAAATCTGGTCATCGGTTGCCTCCCTCCATGGGAGTAGCAAATCAATGAACTCGCTCATGACTCTCCTTTTGAATAATTGATTTCAGGGAACACGTTAAATCTGCGACTTTGCCTTAAGCTCAAGATACTTATTCACCACCTCCATCGTCAACTGGTGTGCCGGGACATCGAGTGTAATGACGCCCCGACTCCGCAGAATCTCCAACGTTGCCTGTTTCTCCTGTAGCAACCTCTCGGCGATCGCCCGCTGGTAGACGACTTTGGAACTCGTCGGTTTCTGCGTAGCAAGTGCGATAATCCCGGAATCCGTCAACGTCACGCAGGCGATGAGATGGTGTCTGGCAAGCGTCGTCACATAATGGGCGAGGCTTTCCGCCGCATCCCGATCCAAGATGTCGGTAAAAAGGATAATCAGCGCGCGTTTGCGCTGTTTCGACGCCAAGAATTTGAAGGCGGTCTCGAAATCCGGTTCAACCGGATAAACCTGCAAGGCGAAGGTGGCTTCCAGCATGGCGAGGAACTGCTTCTTTCCCGGTTTGGGGTCTAGATATCGGTGGACGGCGTCCGAAAAAGCAATCAATCCCACTTTGTCCCCCTTGAGCGTTGACACGTAGCTTGTCATGAGGGTGGTATTGATGGCGTAATCGAGTTTAATCATCGCTTGTCCCGAGATTGACGCCGCGTCCAGTGCGCTTTCCTGTTCCTGTGCTTCTGTCAATATCGGCGATGCCATCAACCTTCCGGCGTCCAACATTATCACCACGTCTTGACTCCGTTCGGTTTCAAACTCGCGGACAATCGGTTTTTGGTGTCTTGATGTCGCCTTCCAGTCTACTCGGCGGATGTCATCGTCGGGAGCGTAATCACGCAGCCGTTCAAATTCCGTCCCCTCACCAAACTGTCGTGAGTTTTTCAGCCCAAGTTGACCCAGCAGTCCACGTCTAACCAGCAGTTCGTACTGTCGAATGGCGAGCAGATTGGGATAGACCTTGACCTCCGCCCCCGCTTCAATCCGACGTTGACGAATAATCAGCCCCAAAATCCCCCAACACTGGACGTGGATGTCCCCAAAATGATAGATGCCGCGGCGTGACGGGGTAAGTCGGTAAGTGACGCTTTCGGTTGCGCCCGGCGCCGCATAAACCTCGTGAATAACGCGGTCAAACCGAAACGTCGGGGGGAAATCATCTTTCAGGTGCAACCGTAAATCGTGGCGAGAACGGTTAGCAACGCGCAGTGTTACCACATTTTCCGCACCCAATGAGAACTTGGAGTTCATCAGGCGGGCAACTTCAACCTTAGTGAACAGGGGCGTGTTCACGTAATCGACGACGCAAACGATGGAGAGCAGCGTCAGATAGACGGCGTCAATAACCAACAAATTCGGCGCAACCGAGTAAAGCATAATCGGAATTGCCGATGGCAGTAGAAAGCCGAGCAGTCGTTTACTAAATCTCATGCGGGTGTTTACCTGTTGTCAAAATCACGGACGAAACTGGGGGCGCGGATTAACGTGGGATCTCCACTTCGGCGAGTAATCTCTCAATTACGTCGTCCGCCGATAGTCCCTCAATCTCCGCCTCCGGCTTCAGAAGCACCCGGTGCCGATAGACATGAGGAGCTAGCCGCTTCACATCGTCCGGTAAGACGTAATCCCGACCCTGCATTGCGGCGTAAGTCTTGCTCGCCAGCAGCAGCGAGATCGATGCCCGCGGGCTGCCGCCCAATACGAGGTCATCCGAACTGCGCGAAGCTTCCGCAATACTCACAATGTAGTTGAAGATAGATTCTTCGACCGTGACCGCCTGAATTGCCGCTTGGCATTGCTGGAGCAAATCCTTATCAATGACGCCCTCAACCCCGGCATCCGCGAGTTGAGAGGCATCGAAGCCGTTATGATAGTTAATCAGGATCTGCTGTTCCACCTCGTGACCGGGATAATCAACGCGCAACTTGAATAGGAATCGATCCAGTTGCGCTTCGGGAAGCGGATAAGTGCCCTCGTATTCTACCGGATTCTGCGTTGCCAATACCATAAACGGTGCGGCAAGTTCATGGCGGACACCGTCAATACTGACCTGCCGCTCCTCCATACATTCGAGGAGCGCCGATTGAGTCTTCGCCGGGGCGCGGTTGATTTCATCCGCCAGCAACACGTTGGTGAAAACCGGTCCCCGTTTAAGGTTGAATTGATGCGTCGCTAAATCATAAACGCTAGTGCCGACAATATCTGATGGCATGAGGTCCGGCGTGAATTGCACGCGGCTAAATTTACCCGACACCACCATTGCCAATGTTTTCGCGAGCAGCGTTTTCGCCGTGCCGGGGACACCTTCAAGCAGAACATGCCCTCCCGAAAAGAAACCGACAACCACCAGTTCAAACAGTTCCTCCTGCCCGACAATCACCTTTCGGGCTTCCTGTTTCATTCTTTCAAAGACGTCTTGAATTAAATCGGACATAGTCCTCCTATGCTGAAACCGAATTTTTCCTTGAAAACTTGGTTTCTTTTTTGCGCAACCGAGTTGGATGAGCAAACATCAATGGTTGATTTCCTCTCTTCCCAGTGCACATCCGGTGTGGGTGTTTTAAGCCCTAACTCATCGGGATTGGTATTATGCTTTTTTAATCGACGCACTCTCTACCTGCTCGGTCTGGATTGACAAATCCAGACCATCAAGCCAGCAATCAACGAAGGATCAACTAAGTGAATGGCGAAAGTTTGAGCGACCGGCGAGAGCGCGATAGGAATCTCATAGAAATCCCTTCTAGCCCGGCTCTACGAGATGTCCTGCTTAACCAATCCTAATCCGCGTAATCTGCGTAATCCGTTTAATCCGTTTAATCTGCGATTCAGACAATTACTAAAATTCACAGGCCTCAGACCTGATTCTTTGAACGAATAGACCATTTAATATTATAGTAGATATTGCCAAGATCTCTCGTCAGCACACAAAATTTAGTTCACGTACATCATTCGAACGGCGGGTACAGACAACTTCTCTCAAAACATCTGGCACAAATCCGAAACACTATCAAGAACCCATGTCGGATTCGCTACCGGGTCATCCAACTGATTCGGTTGGAACTTCCCGGTCTTAACCAAAACGCTCCTCATTCCCATTCTTTCCGCACCCAAGATGTCGGTTGTGATATCATCGCCAACCATAATCACTTCGCTAGGTGACAGTTGGAGACTATCAAGCGCAATATTGAAAAAGAGTTCACTCGGCTTGCCCATTACTTTCGCTGTCTTGTTCGAAGCATGTTCGAGAAGTGCCGCAAACGCGCCGCAATCCAACAGCACCCCTTCCGCCGAGACCCAATAAGGCGACTTTTGCAGCGCAATGAGTTCGGCGCCATCCATTAACAACCGAAATGCATGATTCAGAGAGCGAAAGTCGAACCTGTCTCCGTAATCGCCAAGCACGACAAAATCGGGAGACTCATTGTCTGTTGGTATCTCGTTGAAATAAGATTTAACGAAATCATCCACCATAAAGTGGCAGCGCGCACGGGGTTGCGATCGCAAATAGAGGAGACAATCGTAACTCGCGTTAAATATTTCACTTTCATTGACATCAAACCCCAAGTTCTGCATCTCTTCATGAAGCATTTTCGGGGTCTTGGCAGTGATATTTGTAAGAAATCGAATTTGATACCCTTTCTCGCGCAAATGCCTTACAGTTTGAACCGCCTCGGGGTAAGGTTCATTCTTGAAATAGAGCGTGCCATCCAAGTCTATAAGGAAAGCCTTGGGGCTTGCCGTCGTCATACCTCTCTCCCCACTCTGTGCAACCGTGCGCAACATATTCCGTTAGCGGGCTGGTCAGATTCCTTGGTAGCACGCCATTATCCCTAGCGGAATAATTCTTTCAGCAAGTAACACGTTCTAGTCGGAGTCTCTTTCCTCGATCCAGAGGATCGAAATGTCAATAGAATGCGATATGTCCATATTCCCGCGCTCCAGAGGAGTGCAATGTGTGTCGTGCATCATAAATTGACCTCGTTTTTCGCTCTATGACTGGCTTCGAGCGAGTGTTAGTTGATAGGAAGATTCTCAGAACAAGCCGTTCCGTCCATCATGGCGTCCAACACCCCTCTGTGTACGCCTTGCGGGTGAACAGTTTCCTGAGCGTCGCATCGGCGCGCGCCATCCATTCGGGCGGAATCTCTTGAGTGTGACGGTGCGGGGGACCTGCCTCCTTGAAGATGTCGATAGCGAAGATTCGGTACCTTCGTGGAGAATCTAACGGCTTCGCTTCAACCGCATGAAAAATTCGCGCGTTAATATAAACCATGCTACCGGGTGGCAGGGAAAGCCGCTTCTCTTTGAGCGCGCGTCCAGCCTCGGCGTCGAACTCGCCCGCCAACATCCGCTCCGGTGTCGCGGCTTTGGTCGGCGCAACGCGGTGGCTGCCGGGGATGACTTTCAGATTACGGTCACCGAGTGTGAATCCGTTTGGATAGTACAGAATCTGCACATAGTACTTGTCACGCTCGGCAAGGTTGATTGGATTCTCGTGCTTCCAATGGTGATGGTCTTGGTGGTACGGAACTGCCCCAACGCCGCGCGGTGCGATATTCAGGGCGGAATGACAGAAATGATAGTCGCCGCCGATGGTAGATTGTAACAAGGATGTTATGAAGGGATCGTCAATCAAGCGGTCGCTAAAAAGCCCGCGTTCGTTCCAAGGACGAATGAAATACGATTTCGGTTCCCCGCCATTTTGCTCCGACGCATCAAGGTACCGACGCACAGGTGCGTATTCCGTAATTTCCGCGATCAGGTTCCCTCTTGCTTGGTCGGTGAGGACATCGGGATAAACGATGTAGCCATCGTTATGAAAGGAATCAATATCCGCCTTAGTGGGACCTGACAAGCGAAATAGAGATCTCAGTTCAACTGGCATGAATTTCACTCCTTCCGTTCACATTTACACATGTTCATGCAAACCTATGAGCTCGACTTTGTATATTTGTAGGGTGGGCACCGCCCACCGTCTCTTGTAGGCTGGGATCAACCATGGAATAACGAGGGCGATACAGATTCCCCTGCCGATTATGACTCCCAATTACCCCAAATGCCTATAGAATTAAACTTTACATTTCGACCGAGGGCGCAAACGGAAATCTTCCAACCTTCCGTTCTTCCATCCTTCCAATCTTCCACCGTAACTCTATTGAGTTCTTCGGCGATGTGTTGGTCTTGTACGCCCGATTTTCGCCCTATCACAATATGCCTCAACTTGCTTCGCAAGTGAAAGCAGCCGGGCTTCTGAAACGTCACTCCGCGGTTCCAACTCCGCTAGCAGCGTTTGAAGTTCCTCGGTATCAATCGGTTTCCGTCTGGCGATTTCATCCACGAAGTCGGCGGTCTCCAGATTCGGGTTGATATGCCACCGCGCCGCAAGATTTGACCGAAATGTATCGCGTATCTGCTTCAAAACTGCACGACGCGTATCCCCTTTCTGATACAATGCGGTCATGGCGTGCACATACTCCGAACTGACGCGCCTGTGTGTATCCTCCAGCGTTAACGGCATACCGAATCGTCTTCCGCGAAGAATCAGAAACAGGAAGACAATCGCTCCAATATAAACGACGCCCAAACCACCCGACGTATTGAACAACAGATACGTCAACGGGTCTGCTTCGGACGCCGAGCCAGCGGCATAGTAGTATTTTTGGGCGAGTCCCACTCGCGCGCGGCGAGGAAACGTCGTCATTAAATTGTATAGGAATGCCGCATTTCTATCGTCCCGTAAACCGCGCTTGGTAAAAATATCGGGGCAGGAAAAAAAATATGCGCGCCCCTCTCCTTCATGGAATGTTACAACTGAATAGTCCATGCCCTGTCCGAAGAGCGGCGCGATATCTCTCGCCGTTGGGTGGATGGCGTAATCCGTAGTGGAGTAGATTTCGTCCACCGGACGATTTTGAAAGATGGACTCAGTTGGGATTCGGCGTGAAACCCTCAACGGGTTTGATGCTCTACGAATCTCCAATCCGTAGTCCAGCAACAACAAATCAAGCGCTTCGTTCTCCCCCGCCGCAATCAGGGTGCCGCCCTCTTTTACGAATCCATGTATCTCCTCAATATCTTCCTCTTCTAATCCTCGACGAAGATCCCAAAGAAATAGCACGTCTAATCGACCCAGCCGAGCAGGCTGCGTCGCGTTTATCTTCGTCACGCGAAATTTCGAAGCCCGCATAACACGATAAAGCACGCTCTCATTCACAAGGGAATCACACGAAAATTGGAAAAAAGCAATTACAACCAGCGCAATGCTGTGAATACAATTATGGGCGATTCCCACCTGAGATTTCATCTGTTCGTTAAGTACACTTTTTTCAACATATCTCGATAATCGGCGACGGTATCCGCGTCGCACGGTTTGTAGCCGTACCAAACATCGTCGAACACCTGAATCGCCGGTCCCAGCGCTTGTTGCAATTCAGCGTGCGCCCCCAATGTGTGAAGATATTCCAGATTGGTCAAACTCTTGTCGTAAGTGAGCATACCGCGCTCCTGGAGATTGAGGATAGCCGACAAATAGAGAAAGCGGAGCGCTTCTCTAAAGTTCTTTGATTCCGCAGCCTTTTCAGAATGCGTTAGAGCTTCCTGCTCAGTCGCCACGCTTTCGGTTGGGGATTCAGTTTCCTCATGCCGCACCTCGGCAACCAAATTCGTGCGAATCTGTTGGATGAAGAAAATGCTTACGACGACCAGAAGGATGCAGCCCAGCGGGATAAGAACGTGGCTGAGATTGATATCCATTTCACTGCGAGGAGCGAGGAACTTACTGAGAAAATCCTCATACTCCTCAAAGGAAACTTCCATCGTATCTTGGCTCGTTTCTACCTCTTCCCTAAACCGCATCTCCTCTGTCTCGACTGCAAACAGAACGGGGATAGCCGTAAAAAAGAGAATCACACAGATGGGAGTCTTAAAATTTGAAAAGATCTTCACAATGTCTGAGTAAAATCCGACTCGGATGATTGTGGAACTGCGAACTGGCGTGGGTGGAAGCTGCACGGACGTATTCATGCCTCTTCGCTCGTCACGTGAATCTCAATGTCGAAACCCTCTTTCCGAATTCGAAGGTCGAAGTAAACGAGCGTAACGCCTATGACACCGACTGGAAGAATTAGGCAAAAAATGGCGTAATCGAGACTGCTCCAAATGGCGTATCGGGCAAAACTCCGCCAAGACGTAGGTTCCGGCAGTTCCAGAGCGAACAAACTCTCCAATGTATCTAGTAGATTCACGTCTTCTTGCGGCACCTCCTCACCATTTTGCGCATCACCCGTCAGGCCGCTAATGAGTCCCCAAGACATAGGAAGAATGCTAAGAATGATGGATGTCAGAAGAAAAATCCCTATTACCACCCCAAATACCCGCCACCAGCCGCCTTTGACCAGTTCACCGCTGCGCTTAAGCGACTGGACTGCAGATTTTTCTTCAAACACCGCCGCTAGACTACAGAAAATCCAACGTACTCCGACACAGAATGCTGCCAAAAGAAATATGTAGTCGATAACGTAGTCCGCGATCTCGGGCAGATAGATTTCACAAAGAAACAATTGGTCCGATCCGAGACATAAGAGTGCCAACGGGAAGTCCCATCCGAGACGATAAAGAAGAATTAACGGTATTATCACTATCCCGTAAAGGAGCCCACTAACAAAGAATGGCCAAAACCGACGTTTGGTCTGCCTGAACGCCGCACGGGCTGTAAGGCGTTTGACCAAGTAAACTTGGGTGGCTCCGACGAAAAGCGTACCTATGACGGCAAACATCGCTAAATTTGCGACGAATGAGGTGACCAAGAAAACAAGACGACCAACTCCAATGATACTGCTCAAATCGTCGGCAGAAGGGAGCAAAAGCGCGGAAAGCCCATTCACTAGATCCGCCGCTAATGCGATAACATAATAAACGCTACAGATGCTTGCAAACAGTCGAAAATTGCCTCGATAGAGGCTAAACATGGAGTCCAGAATATCCGTGACCCCCATCGGTTGAGGCGATGCCATGGTCGACACTTCACCGTCACTTGCTTGTTATGAATCCCTGGGGTGTGGCATTTTGGCGTCTAAGTGTTAGAGACGGGCAGGTTAGCCGGAGTTGTAATGCGCCACACATCCCCACGGCTATCACACCGGCTCACTGGTCACGCGCATCTCGATATCGAAACCCTCTATCCGAATTCGGCGGTCAAAGTAAACAAGGGTCACGCCGATGAAGCTGATTGGGAACATCAAACAATTAATGGCTAAACTGATAAAGTTTTGAATTGAATAAGCGATTAATTCTTTCCAAGTCGTCAGTTGCGGCAAGAGGATCTGTCGCCATATTTCCGCCAAATCTCCGTCACCATCCATCGACGGCGAGAAATATTGTCGCAGCCTTTCCACCAAATCTCCATTTTCACCCATCACATGCGTTATGCCGAGCACGAACGACAATGAGATTTGAATTATGGACTGGACGAAGAAAAGAAGCAGAAAAATCGCTATCATCATACCGAAAATTCTCCACCACCCGCCCTTAACCAACTCACTGCTGCGCTTGAGCGCCTTGACTGCCGATTTTTCTTCAAATACGGCTGCCAGGCTGCAAAAAATCCAACGAAATGCAAAAAAGATAGCTAACGGAATGCCGAGGCAAGTTATCATCAATAGTCCTACAACCAAACCATAGAGGAAATTGCTCCCGACGTACGGCCAAAATCTGCGTTCCGTTCGCTTGAACGCTGCGCTGGCGGTAATCTCCCTACCCAAGAAGGTTTCAGCGCTTCCGAAGACGATTGCGCTTATGACAAACAGCATAACCACGGCGCCAACCAATTCGAAGGCAACGGAAACTAGCATCAACGTGCCGAATTCACCCGAGTTGGAGGCGTAAACCGTAGAAATGCCAATCAGCAGATCGGTAACCCATCCGTAGACTAAATAGACGCTGCAAATGGTTAAAAAAAGTCGGAAATGGTTGCGATAAAGGCTAAACATGTTGTCCAGAATGTCGCCGAACCCCATCGGTTGAAGCCGTGCCGCGTGCCTGTCTTCGCTGTCGCTTGCTTGAAGTGAATCGTTAGGTTGTAACATTCTTTCTACCCCCATGCAAAAATAGCCGCTAAACGCCAAACTATCAACAACTTCCTTTTTACCAGTAAATTTGTTGTAATGGTTAAACAGCCCATTACTGTTGTGTGAGGCCGGGAGATGGCCTTGGCCACATTTCCCATCGAACGACATATCAGATACGCTGCTGATATTGCCTAAGCAAGTCCTTCCCCGCGCGGAAAAATCAATTCGTCAGCTTTCTTCACCCATGGAAGACGTGCGGATTACCGCCGCCGTTATCTTCCTCGTCCTCCAATGTCGATGCCTCGGGGTGACCGCGTCGACTCGTTACGTCGGTTCGCTCGTCGCCCGCATTTCAATGTCGAAACCTTCCTTTCGAATTCGTTGGTCGAAATAGACCATCGTTGCACCAATAATGCCGACCGGCAACATTAGGCTAGTGATGGCGAGACCGACGAAGTTCCGAATTGAATAAGCGATAAACTCATCCCAGGTTGTCAGTTGTGGTATAAACATTTGTTGCAACATTTCCAACGAATTCCCATCTCCACCCATCGTTTGCGATAAGCCGAGCACGAACAATAAAGAAAATTGAAGTATGGATTGAACGAAGAAAACCAGCAGAAAAATCCCGATCATCATACCGAAAACACGCCACCACCCGCCTTTGACCAATTCATTGCTGCGCCTGAGAGCCCTGACTGCCGATTTTTCTTCAAACAGCGCCGCTTGGCTACAGAAAATCCAACAAACGCCAACAAAAAGCGCAGCAATGACACTGATGATTCCAACAACCAATATCGCGGCAAGCGACCTCCAAATTCCGGAAACTAAGAGGCCAAGAAGTATGACGTTGGGCACAATCAACGCTATAACCACTATACCATAAAGAAGATTGCTAAAAAAGAATGACCAAAACCTGCGTTTTGTTTGCTTAAATGCCATTCCGGCAGTAATAGGTTTGCCCAAGAAGACTTGAGCGCTTACGAAGACGAGTCCGCCTATAACAAACAGCATAACTACGGTGTTAATCAAAGAAAGAATACCGGTTACTACGGCTAGCATCAACATATTGAATTCTCCAGCGCCGGTGGCGGAAACCGTGGCGCAACCAATTAATAGATTGACGACGAATCCGCAGATAAAATAGACGCTGCAAATGGTCACAAACAATCGGAAATGGTTGCGATATAGGCTAAACATGTTGTCCAGTATATCATTGAACCCCATCGGTTGAAGCGATGCCGCAGCCGGCTCTTCACCGTTGTTCAATCCTGATGAATCATTTGATTGTAACATTTTCTCTCCCCTTGTTCTCAAATGGTTTGACTCGCGCGGCAACAGGCGCCCGCGTCGGTATGCAGGGTATCTCGCCCTGCAACGCTAGGAGGTTGCGATCGGGAGATCGGTCCCACGGGGATTGGAATGTAAAAACATGCAAAAAACTGCTCTGCCGTGAACCGCTATGAACTCAATCGCCCAATTCCTATGGTAAATCACAGCCGATCCATGACGTACAAATTCCTGAGCAATGATAGCACAGCCCAATAGGATTGTAAAGAAGTGCCAAGAGGTCTCGGTGTCCCTTCGCCGAGAGATGCATCGGATACGGCGCTATATCGTCACTGCGAGTCCTGCCGGCGGGAAAACTCAATCGAATCGTGGTTTTTCCTCACGCGTTGTTAAACCGCAGCGCGCGTCATCAACATCTAAATACCGATTTCCCCTTCCGAATACGCTGATCGAAATAGACCAACGTGACGCCAATTATGGGGATTGGCAGCATCAAACTATTGATGGAGAGACTTATGCACTCGTAAATCAAGCGATCGACCCATCCGTCCCAAAATATGGGTTGTAACACTTCCAGTAGATTTCTGTGACCGTGCATCGCGTCAGTTAAACTGAATGCAGCAAATAACGACAGCTGAAGCATTGAGTGAACTGCCAAAACCAGCAGACAAACTCCAAATTTGATACCAAAACCCCTCCACCACCCGCCTTTTACCAACTCACTGCTTCGCCTGAACGCATCGATTGCCGAATTCTCTTCGACTAAATGGTCTATTCGCTAAGAATTTAATGCTTACGAGACTGGCAGAAGAAACTGTTCTACCACGCCGGTAGGTGCGGTTTCTAACCGCACCGGCACCCACACTAACCATATTCTTTTGGAAAATAAACCACTAAAGCTGCCAAACTGCCAAAAACCCAGCGCACGCCAAAATAGAAGGCAGCTGCCCCACGATAGTTAGCGTCAATAGCCCGACGACTAGCATATAGAGGAGGCCATATCCAAGGCAAGGCAAAAAACGGCGTTTCGTTTGTCTTAATGCGAGGACGACGGAAACGTGTTCGCCCAATATGGCTTGAACAGTTCCGAAGACAGTCCCACCTATGACAAACAACATAATCAGAATCCCAATCAGAGAAACAACGATGATCGTTGGCACCAGTGCGCTCAACTGTCCCAGATCGGAATAAGAAACTGTCGGGGTGCCAATGAGCAGCACGACAGGTGATTTGATAACAAAATAAATAGTGGAGATGATCGCAAACAATCTGAAATGTTTGCGATAGATGCTAAACATTGTGTCAAAGATGTCCACAAATCTCATCGGCTGAAGAAGTGCCCCTGCGGAAGTTTCAACCTCATTGAGTTGTCGTGGATTGCTAGGTTGGGACATGCGCTCTCCATGCGGTATAAACGGGATTGCTGGGCGGTGAATGACGGCTTTGTTAGTCGAAATGTGCGAATTTCACCTTACTCGCCAGAGAGTGATTCAGATCGAAAAAAATGTCAAGAATCGCCGTTTTTTTGTGCTTTCACACTCGTCGCGCGCGCCTGAGATCAATCCGGCGCAGCGCAATATCCGCCAGCAGCAGAAGGAGGGCGGCAATAAGGTATGGTCGCCAGAGGTGAATGCGGAGAACGACTGGCCGTTCGGGCGGGCGAAATGCGTCTTCGGGTGGGGGATTGAATCTACCGCCGGACACGGATGCGAGTTGTGTCAGTCCGGCTTCGTTAGCGTTATGGACGAGGTATTCCTCCGGATAGGAAACCACGGTGCCGGTCACCTGCGTATTCACGACCTCGCCGCTTCGTTTCTGCATGATATTCACGAAATACGGTCCGACATCATTCGTCGGAAAGTCAAGTTCATACCGCCCCGGCGCGGTTTGCGCCACGCCAAGTTGCTTCTTTTTCAGGTCTGGAGCGATAAGGGAGATGTCGCTTTCCAACTCGTTCAGAAAATCGCCGGTCTCCCCAAGGGCGTCAATCGCAAGGTGCGCGTTTCCCTTCTCCTGCTTGATTTCCGCTTGAAAATTGCTCAAGGTTGTCGTACGCATCGTGTCGCGCACCAACTGCGTCCAGAACTTGCCGTAACCGGGCCACTCCAGCCAGTCCGACGCCCAACGCGCTTTGGCGTCAGATGTAAAAGCGACTGATTTGCCCAAGCCGTACTGCCAACTCGCCAGCAGTGGATCACCGCGATCGGAAACGAGAAAAATCTCCGCCGTTGGCCGTGGTTGCGTGGCGACGTAACCGAGCAGAAACGGTGCAACTTGAAGGTCGATTCCGCTTAGAACTTGCGTAGGCTTGATCATCTGCGGAATAAACGGCTCATCAATAATCGCCGACTTCGATGCGGTAATGGTCTCTTTCGCAAATATCTGCGGGATGTTGTAAGGATCCTGGGTAAAGTAATCGCGGCCTCCTCCCCAGTTGGCGAGGTTTCCCAGTAGATTCATGTCCGCGCCGCTGCCGATGCCGACCGTGGAAATCGTGATGCGTTCCGCACGCATGGAACTCGCGATGCCGTACCAATCCCCGGGCTGCGACATTCCGTCGCTCAGAACGATGACGTGCTTCAGCTTGGCGTTTGTCTCCGTCAGTGCGAGGTACGCTTGCTCAAGCGCGGGATAGAGGTTCGTCCCGCCGCCCGCGGTGATCGACCCTATCTGATCGGAGAGATACAGTTTGTCCGATGCGGAATGCATCTCGGAAATCCAAAACGGCGAGCCGTCGAAAGCGACCACACCAATCTTGTCGCGCCTACCTAGCAGTTCGACCGCCCCGCGCGCCGCCTCCTTCGCCAACTCAATCTTGATGCCGCCCATGCTCCCCGACTTGTCGATTACCAGCACCATTCCCAGAGAAGGCGTTTCCTTTTTCTTCTCCGTGTCGGTGCGGACGGGCAAAATGGCTTCGATTGGTGTTTTGTAGTAGCCGCCAAGTCCAAAACTGTTTTCGCTGCCCAGCATCATGAACCCGCCGCCGAGATCCTGCACGTACGTGCGGATAAGCTCCATCTGTTTCTCGGAGAGGCGACTGGCGGGCACATCCGCGAACACGACGAGATCGAAGTTTTGCAGGTCGGCTAGTTCGTCCGGGACGCCCAAGCCGTTGCGGACGTTGACGCGAATGTCGGCATCCTCAAGAGCCTGAGTCAGATAGCGTGCTTGCGGTTCGTTCTCGTCAATCAGCAGTACCTTCGGCTTGCCCGATACGACGACAATGCCGAGTGCACGATTGTTGTCGTAGCGGGTGTCCTGCGTGGATCGGGCAAGCGCATCAAAAGTTAAGGTGCCGCTCTCCGTCGATGTCTGCGTGAACAGCACCCGATTTTCGCCCGCAGTCAAGCGAACCTCTTGCGTTGCCGCCTCGAATTTGTTCTTGTAAAGACGAATCTCCGCAATGTCCTCATGGTTGCTGTGGACAAGCACCTCTACGGTGAACGGCTCGCCCTGTTTGACCTGAACGGGCGCATCGATCCGCTCCAGCATCACTTCCGGCTCATCGCTCGGATAGAGTGGCACCGTGTCAATCTGAATGCCGAAATCCCGCCCCCGAAGTCCGGCGTGAATCGCGTCCCCCTGCGTCTCGACGCCGTCAGTGACGAGGACAATCCGCTTATTTGCATTTGCGGGAAAAACACCCCACGCCATCTCGATCGCTCGGGCAATGTTCGTGGCGTCTCCCGCCTCCTCATCCGAATCCAACCACGACTGCTTGATGTCGGCAAGGTCCAACTCGTCTTCGGAGTCGCCGCGCAAATCCTTGAGAATCTCTGCCCTGTCCGTGAATCCGATGATACCCCCTTGCTGCCCCGCGGCTCGTGATTCGAGCGCCTTGTTGATATAGTTCGAGGACGTCTCCAATCCGTCCGTCGAGATACTATCCGAAATGTCTGCCAGAAAGATAACTGCCAATTCATCGCCGGTCTTCAGATACTGAAAATCGGCGACGCTCAGCACAAGCAGCACGATTATGATCGCTCTCATAATCAAGCTGACAATGCGCTGTGTTCGCGTCAAATCGACGAGGCTGCGGCGATAGCCGTAGTAAAGGACGGGAAGCAGGAGCAGCAGAAAGAGTAGAAATGGACGAGCGATTTCCATCAGCCAAATCCTGAATCGTTCATGAGATTGACGATCAAATGGTACGATGGGATTGTCGTGAAACCATTCCAATTAAATCAGAGCGCAGCCTGCGTAAGGCTCACTCAGCAATGGGAGATCGCAATCGTAGGCGGAGCATCTCGCCCCGCCTTGGGAAGACGTAATCGACGCTATCCATGCATCGACAATATAAAACCTAGTACATTCTGAATTTGCCGAGTCCCATTTCTCCCAAATGAGCCAGCCGCTCCTAACCAATTTCCTCGTAAACGTAATCCAACCACTTATCTTGCGGTGACACAAGCGGCGGCAGCGCCGAAATCGGAGCCCAAAACAGCGTGAAGATATGGCCCCGATCGCCTTTTACCGCCCATTCCTCCACCGTTTCTTCTAACGCGGTTAGCCTGAAGAAATACCTTGTTTTCCGAGCGCTAAGGTTTTCACTCGGCACCCATCCGGTAATGTGGCAGCGGATCCGCGTCGGATCGGGGGCGCTATCGGACTCGACATACGAGACGTGAGTGAAATCTGTGTGGCTAGAATTGTAATTTACGGTCAGGCCCCCGGTTAGTTCTTCCTTGTAGACGTTTGAACTCAGACTAGGGTTGGTATAAACCGGGGTTGTTTTCGCAACGATTCTCTCATTCTCCTCCAACTCGTTTTCGAAACAGCCAAGCGATTGTTCGATGTTCACACCCCGCAGGCCGGTTTCCTCATAGACCTCTCGTATTACCGCTGTTTCGGGCGTCTCACCGTCTTCTACGGTGCCGGCTGGAATTTGGATTCCCGCCGTCGGATGTCTAAACAATAGTAACTCACGCACCCCATTACGTTCCCGTGTAACGAATGCGGTAACTTTCTCGACAGTGCCACTCACTTGAATTCTCCTCGGTTTTCGCGCGATGCCTCATGTTGGAGAATTAAACTGAATTCACCCTTGATTTTCCATCTCCATCTTACTTACCTTGGGTAGACTTCCATTCTCTCCGAGCATCCTTGCCGAAGAACTTGGCTTCAACCGCCTCCCCAATGTCAATATCAAACTGGTCGGCTAACGCGGCAAGTATCACGAAGGCGTCGGCAATTTCGTCTTTAAGTCGATCCGCGCGAAACCCGTCATAGTTTTTCGACCATAGCCGTTTCAATTCCGACGCAATCTCGCCAACCTCTTCAGTCAGTAACACCCCCAGCTTAACGGGATCCGTAACAAAACCGCGTTTCCCGCGTTCATCGGCAATTCGTCCCTGCAAATCAGCTAAGTCCGTCATTTATCCCTCCTTAGCGGTTCATTCCCTAGGTGATTATGGACTTACCACGAACTCGGTAGGAGCGACCTCCAGGTCGCGATCCTCTACTTGCATCAAACACTTAGCGAGTATACACTTACTCAAAATAAAAACTCGTGAACAGACTTCACACGTCTTCGCACAAAGATAGATAAAACAACTTGTACGAAGAAAGAAATCAATACAACTGTTCAACAAACCGCCGTAACTTGAGCTCTAGTTCCCTGCCAATTGCCGGGCGCTCATCCACCAGGTTGTTGAGTTCGTACAGGTCTGCCTTTCGATTATAAAGTTCCGGTTTTGGCGGCGTTTCCAGACTGCCGACAAGTGTGCAGGAGATTGCGCCAAGCGTACCCGGCATGCTCCGCTCAACCTTGGGAAGGGTCGGCATCCACCAGATGTAACTCCAATCCGGCGTGCGTATACTCCACGATTTTAGGTAGAACCCGGAGTAAGCGTAATCGCGAATCTTTTCGATCTGCCCTGACATAATGGGTATTAGGCTCTGACCGTGCATGTGCCCCGGTCCAGCAATTCCCAAGAAATCAAGTGTGGTGGGCATAATATCCGGTGGCTGCGCGAATGCCCTCCTTCGTTCGCCGCCGCCAATTCCCTCTGGATGCCTAATGATCAACGGAACATGCACAAGTTCCTCGTAGGGCCATGGACGCGCTTTGCGCATGATGCCGTGCCCCCATATACCTTCGCCCAGCGGTTCGCCGTGGTCGGACATAAAGACAATCAAGGTGTTATCGAACATGCCTAGGTTGCGCAACCGCTCCAGGAAGATGCCCATCCATTTGTCCACCAATGTGATTTCACCCGCGTAAAGCGCTTGGACGCATTTTAGGTCCTCCTCCGTCAGATACCCCTTCACCTCGCTGGGTATTGGGTGAATGAGTTCTTTGCCGTTGTAGTCGGGCTGATACATCCGGTTGAATGGCTCCGGCGGGTCCCAAGGTTCATGGGGATCAAAACAGTCCATCCACAGGAATAGTCCATCCTTCTTGGGTTGATTTTCGATCCAATGCAGAGATGACTTGACAACCTGCGCGATAAAGTGGTCTTCATCGCTCGTCCAGTGCGACCGATTTCGCAGATACTGTTCAAGCTGCTCGCGAACGTTCGCACTTGCTTCCGCGTCGCTGTTGGCTTTGTGATACGCATCCACATCGACCTGAATGGATTCATCTAGGATATGAGGGTCGCCCTCCTGGCCGCGGACGAAGTGGACGTAGTCGAAGCCGCGCTCAAACGCCATCTGCGGCTTGTGCATGTGATACGTGTCCGTAATCAACGCCGAGGTATAGCCCGAATTCCAGAGCACTTCCGCCAAGAGAACATCGTCATGCTCGAGACGTTGCCACCCCCGAAAAGGGAAGGTATAACGTCCTGTGAACAGCGAGGTACGGGTTGGGATAGTTGGCAATCCTTCCGCAAAAGCCATATCGAAGACACAACTTTCCTCGGCAAATTGATCGAGATTTGGAGTTTGAATCCACTCGTTGCCGTAGCAACCGAAATGGTCGACACGCCAACTGTCTGCCATAATGACAATAACGTTCATAATTTTTAATTTAGCCTCAAGATCGGGCTTCAGTATATTTGTAGGATGGGATCAACCGAGCGAATAGCGCGTGCGATAGAGATCCACGGCCCATCATGTCCTGTAAGGTACGATCGGCCGAGTGAACAACAGAGAATCACCGGAGCGAACAGATCGACGGACCGGATAGGAATGGATCAAGGAAGTGAATAAATCAAACGAGCGGATAGGGAGTGATCAACTAAGTGAATAACCAGGGCGATAGAAATCCCATAGTGAATCCCGCGCGATGGAACTCCCCAGGCGATAGGAAGTCTCGATACAGATCCCAGTGCGATGAAACTCATGTATGCACATTACAAACCAACATGGGCTTCCAAAAAGTGCTTCTCGGTAGAATCATTCGGATGCCCCGTTGCCAAGCCCAGCGGGTTTATGATTCGTGACGATTGCGGGATGTTGTTTACTTTGAGCCATCCCATCATCGCTTTGATGGAAGCAGATCTCCTAAAATTGGATCCGTCTCCCCATAGTGCCCGTCAACGGATCGGGATAGGAGTCAAATTTCTGCAGTGAACGCAGATAGTCTGCGCTAACCTGCGCGGCTTCCGCTGGCGACATAATCTCGGCGAGTGCCTGGTGAACGGTCACGTATCCGCCATAGCCGACCGATTCCAAAGCATGGAAAACTTCACTCCAGTCCACGCCGCGCGGGTCGTGGAGCGGGATGTGGTCAAAATGAACTACGCCGCGAACCCAAGTTTCGACGTTAGCCTTGCCTTCGGGGTTGGGCATGTAATTCTGAAGATAAACATTGAACAGATACGGCTCGAAGGCTTGGAGCACCTCCAAACCGTATGTTTGACCGCACATTCGCAGATTTGCAGGCTCGTAAATGATGCCGAAATTCGTGCGATCAACGCGGCGCAACACATCTACCGAACCTTCAATCGTCTCGAACAAGCTAGCAGCGTGGCACTGGTGTGCAAGACGTATCCCACGTTCCGCTGCTTCATCGGAGGCGCGCTGCGCCCAAGGGATGTCCTCCTCTTTCTTCATGCAGATCCGCATCAATCCGCAAGTGAAGGCTTCGGCGAGGTCGAGGTACGGTGTAATGTTTCGTAGAGCGCCGGGACCTCGCTCAAAATTCTCCGGGATGGCGAAGTCACCGGTGACCATTGAGACTCTTAAATCCAAATGGTCGAGGATTTGGCGCACCTCTGCAATGCGTTCCTTTGAGGACTGTATGCCGGCAGCCGATGCCCGCATACAGATTGCGTGATAGCCGTTGTCCTTCGCCAGTTGCGAAAACTCTTCAAATGGCACAGCAGCCTTCTCTTTGTCGGAGAACGATTCCGCAATCCGCGTGGAGAGTGAAAGTTTCATGTACGATACCCCTATCTGTCTTACTTACGACCCACAAACACATTGCGAGAGGAACGAGTTATCACACGGGGGAACACGGAAGTAACCTTAACACGACGAGCCCTCTACGTCAACGTCAATCCCCCTGCATTTCGCCCATCACGTGCTCCATCCTTCCCCCTCCCCATGTCCCAATCCAACGTTTTCACCATCCGCCCATGATAACCCTGTGCGTCCAATCTCCTCTCCCTTCCCTCCGTTCCTCTACGTAGGAGCAAAACCCTAGGAAACCCCTTGGACGGGCCCACGCTTCACGTATTACACATTACTCTTCACCTCTTTTCCTTCCTTTCTCAGTTCTGATAGCGAATTTGACCGGCAATCTGCTATCATATTCTCCCTAACCGAAACGGAACTTGCGCAAACACGCGCAATTGCCGTAGAATCGCTATGGAGGGTTTCATGCAAGACCAAATGACAATCGGAATCATCGGGTGCGGCGCTATCAGCAGGGCATACTTCGGCGGCGCCCAAAACACGAACGCTTTGAGAATCAAATCCTGTGCCGACATTCGGGCAGAAGCCGCTCAAGAAGCGGCGGACACGTGGGGGTGCCAAGCCGTCAGCGTGGACGACCTGCTTGCTGACAACGAGATCGAACTCGTCATTAACTTGACCGTTCCAAAGGCGCATGTAGAGGTGGCGATTGCGGTCTTGGAATCGGGCAAGCACGTTTACAGCGAAAAGCCGTTCGGTGTGAGCATCGAAAGTGGTCGGCAGCTACTCGCGAAAGCGGCTGAAACGGGGTTGCGCGTCGGCAACGCCCCAGACACTTTCTTCGGGGCTGGGGTCCAGACCTCGCGGAAGGCCGTTGATGAAGGCGGAATCGGAAAGCCCATCGCGGGCACGGCATTCATGTGCGGCCACGGTCCCGAAAGCTGGCATCCGAATCCCGCCTTCTATTATGACATTGGCGGCGGTCCAATGCTAGACATGGGACCTTACTACGTGACAGCCCTAGTCAACCTTCTCGGTCCCGTCAAACGCGTCGCCGCCATGACTACCAAGGCGTTTGAGGAAAGAGTGGCAACCAGCGAAACCACTCACGGTTTGCGCATCCCCGTAAATACGACTACCCATCTGACCGGGGCGATTGAGTTTGTCAGCGGCACCGTCGTCACAATGATTATGAGTTTTGATATGTGGAGACATAACCTACCGTGTATCGAACTCTACGGCGAAACTGGTTCCATACAGGTGCCCGATCCGAACGGGTTTGCCGGACCGGTGTTCCTTTCAAAAAATCGCGAGGAATGGTCGGAAGTCCCGCACGCCTTCCCTGCAAACGCACGTACCATCGGCGTAATCGACATGGTTCGCGCGATTCGCTCCGGTCGCCCGCACCGTGCCAGTGACGCTCTGGCTTACCATGTTCTCGAAGTGATGCTCGCATTTGACAAGTCTTCAGAGTCGGCGACGCATGTCGAAATCCAGAGCAACGTGGAACCCCCCGCACCTTTGCCACTGGGACTTGACGAATGGGCGGTAGAGGATTGAAGGATTTCTTCGACCAAAACTAAGGTTAGGTTGAACACGGTGAAACCCAACTCGACTTGCATAGAGGTCATACAATGAATCAACAACTCAAGCGCCAATGGCAGGAAGAATTTGAAGCGGCGGACGCTAAAACAGTTAGACAGATGCTCGCTCAAGAGCCGGGACTGGTTAATGTGCGGGTGAGGCGCAGCAATCAGGCAGAACCGCGGTGGGGACCGTTATTCGTTGCCAGCGTCAAGCTCAATAGCCTTGATAAGGTCAAAGCCCTCATTGAAGCGGGTGCGAACATCAACAACAGTGAACTCGGTACGCACTGGCCTAGTACCGATTACGAGATTAACCGGTACTTCGTTGAGCGCGGAATTGACGTGAATCAACCAAGTTTTCTGGGGTTCCACGCCCTCGGTGTCACAGGATTAGATACCTTCCTCCTGATGATGAAGCACGGCCTCGATCCGAACTTCACGTGGGCTTATATTGGACAGACGATGTTGCATATGCAGGCGCTGCATGATAACGACAAAGAGTTGGCGTGTTCCTTTATGCTGATCCGGGCGGGAGCAGATGTCAACGCGCAAGCCCGAACCGGTCTGGATGACGAACCGATTATGGAGAACGAGCACGGGATCCGGTACGGTCGAGAAACCCCGCTCCACTCCGCAGCACGTTCCGGAAGCAAGCTACAGGTACGGCTTCTGCTTGACCACGGAGCGGACGCCTCGCTCAGAACGGTCAGCCGGATCGCCGAGCCCAAGCAACTCGCCGAGTGGACTGGGGAAGTTACATCATTCCTCTGGCCCATGACCGAATTCAAGCGAGTATTGTTTGAGCCGTATCCGGGCGAAACACCGTTGGAGATGGCGATCCGCTACGGACATCATGACGTGGCGGCAATATTTGAGGAGAGAACCGGCTGAACCCAGTTTAATCTGGCTAGAGATGTCGCACATCTTCGCCAAATAGGAATCTGTAGACGGACGCACTTGTCTACAGAGGAGGAGTACAATCAATGCAGAAACGTCACGAGGCAAAGCCCTAATCTTGGTGTCGCAGTCACTATTCGCTTGATTGATCGTCTAACGTTTTGGAGGCAGAAGGCAAGAGATAGAACACGTCCCAATCGTAGGGTTGGCTGTCGTTGGAAATGATGACGAGCTGCCCATCTATGGTTTCCCCATCGGGAAGTTCTACTTCGAATGTCGATTCATCAAAGTGGACGGTACGGGGGGGGGGGGGGGGGGGGGGATATTGCCCGGGTCCGTCTTTTATTAACACTACGAGACCGGCGGAAACGGGTTTACGGCGGTTAGCAACAACGGGAAGGAAAACCCTTTTAATTTTAAAAAATGTAAAGGGTGTTTTA
>JAJDTR010000148.1 GCA_022827055.1 Candidatus Poribacteria bacterium
CACATTTCCATGTAGGAGGGAATCAAGCGAACGGATAGTGAGTGATCAAGTGAGTGGATAACGAACGCGATAGAGCTCCCATAGAGATCTTCTTGCCCCGACGTTTTGTCTGGAGCGCACATTATCCTTGGCGGAATAATTTCCTCATAAGTGACTCTCAACTCCCGCCCTATGACTGGTTCTGAAAAAGTGTTACTTGAGAGCGTCCCATTATCCCTATCGGAATAATTCATTCAGCAAGCAACACTCTTGTACCGCAAACTGTTAGTTTGCGGATCACAATCTAACAGATTGTGGTACAGATTTCCATCTCTAAGACTCGTTTTGAAAAAGTGTTATTTGATAAACTGTCGAGCGTCGAAAATCGGAAACCAAATTCTCCGTTTTTCAAGACCGCCCGGGAAAAGTAAGCTCAGCTACTCCGGATTTGTCCAGCTCTCCCTTGCCAAGTTCAATCATACGGTCATACTGAGCCTTTGTTGCCTTGGCGAGCGGAAGGTTCAATCCCGAAGATTCAGCTAAATCAAGCGCGATCCCCGAGTCCTTTGACGCGTGTGCGGAGGAGAAGTAGCACTCATGGTCCCGATTCTCCATGTCCTCGCCATCCGTTTCCAGCACTCTGGAGTTCGCTCCCGTTTGGGCGAACACCTCTTGTAACATCGCGAGATTAAGTCCGAGTGCGGCGCCGAGTCCCAATCCCTCTGCGAGCCCCGCCGTGTTGATATTCATGACCATGTTCACTAGCGCCTTTACTTGTGCGGCTTGCCCGGCTTCTCCTATGTAGCGGAGCGAGATACTCATTGAATCTAGAATGGGTTTCGCTTGATTAAATGCCGCCTCATTACCGCCGCACATGAGATATAGGGTCCCTTCGCGTGCTTGCGTAATGCTTGATGCCATGCAACCTTCAAGACTCTGAGCGCCGTGTTTTTCCGCGAGTTTTTCCACGTCGACATGAACCTGCGGCGAAATTGTAGCACAATTGATAAACAGTTTTCCTTCAGCTCCTTTGAGGAGGCTGTCTCCGGCGGTATCCGAGAAGATTTGCCTCATCGCCGCGTCGTCGGTTACTACCGTTATAATGTAATCGGCGAGTTTGGTCACTCCCGCGAGCGTGTCCGCAGCTTCCGCGCCGAGTTCGTCGGCAAGCGCTTGCGCATGATCTGAATCGGTGTCATATACGGCAACGACCTGAAATCCTTCATCGTTCAAATGACGTGCGATATTGCTGCCCATTCTCCCAACGCCGACGACCCCTATTTTGAAGTCTGAGTTTGCCATATCTGTCTCCTTAAACCTTACTGTGTGGATGAGATCTGTTGTGTCGAAGCAGTGTGGTTGGCTGGCAAACAACCAAAATTCATAGAAAGTTTTAGTCGGTTGCGTCTGGCCAAATTCGCAGGAAGTTTATCATAATTCCGATGTAAAGTACAGTGAAAAGATGCTTTCCGACTCACGCATACACCCATATTTCGACGTGAATTTTTGACGCTCCGCCGTATCTATGTCACCTATGTTTTAGAGTCTCGGACCGCCATTTCGCCTTCCTAAAATGCCTTGAAAACCCCTGTCGGCAATGATATAATAGCCTCAAAATCGCATGGTCTTTGGGAGTAAGGTAATGGCATATCAGGGTGTCCGCCGTCTCTGGATATTCGCAATCATCTTTGTTACGGTTGTGTTGTGTCTTCCCGTAATCGCGGGGGAGCGCGAAGAGTACACCTTTGCGTATAAGTTGTTCCAAGATGGGAAGTACATCTTCGCGAAAGACCAGTTTAAAGCCTATCTTGAGAACTATCCGGATGGCGAAAATGCCGATGATGCACGCTTCCTATTGGGCGAGTGCGCGTTGCGTCTTGAGGACTATGACGATGCCATCCTGCACTATAAGAAACTGACGGCGGATCCGGCAAGCCCCTTACGCTTGGATGCGGTGCGTGGTGTGGCAACCGCTTGGTTTCATCAAGGTAGGTACGAGGAGGCTATCAAGGCGTATGAGGAGGTTATAACAGGATCGCGCGATGTTAATGCGCTCTCGCGGAGTCTTTATCTCGTTGGTGAGGCGTACGACAATCTGGGGCTATATCAAAAAGCTATAGAATACTACAATCGAGTACTGGAGCAATTTCCGAAATCCGCCGAAGCCAAAGACGCGTTGTATGGTAAGGCGTGGGGGCTTTTTCGGATCGAAGACTACGAAGCGGCATACAAGGCATTTGCGGAGTTCGTCAAAACTTCACCGAATCATCCCGCGATTGTAGAGGCGTCATATCGTGCAGCCGAATCGCTCTTCAAGTTTGGCGATTGGGCAAATGCGCAGGTTGCCTACCAGAACGTGATTGACAGCTATCGAGATGATGAAGAACATCGCGAATTTGTTATAAATGCGCGATACCGTCTTGGCGAATGTTACTTTCAGCAGCGGATGATGGAGAATGCAAAGAACACTTTTAACTTGCTGCTTCATGAAAGCGGTGACTCATCCGTAGCGCCGGATGCACAATACTGGATCGCCGAGATTCTCTTGGAACAGAAGAAGTACATGGAGGCGATTTACGAGTATCAAAAGGTGAAGGAACTATATCCGCGAAGTGATGTTGTGGATGATGCGCAATTCGGAATTGCAATGGTTCATTTTCTTCAGGGGGACTACCCGCAAGCGCGCAGTCAATTCAAAGTTGTTGCCGACAATCCGCGTTCCGATCTTGTTGATCCCGCGCGTTTCCGCATTGGCGAATGTTTTCGATTGCAACGCGAGTTTAATTCTGCCATCTTAAACTACAAAAAGGTTAGCCCGAAATCAACCTATGCTGACGACGCGCTCTACGGTTTCGCGACAAGCGCCTTTCAGTTGCGAGATTACGCCGAGACCGTTCGCACGCTGAATGCTTTACTTCAATCCTATCCCGCCAGTCCGCTTAAAGCCTACGCTCTATACCAACTTGCCCTTGCCTATTTCCATCAAAAGGAATACGAAAAATGCGTCGAATCGTTGAATCGACACGAGGAAGTGCGTGGTGATGCGACATTGGAAACGGCGCCGGCAGATGACGTCCTGATTTGGAAAGCACGCGCACTTTATGAACTTGAGGATTATCAAGCCACGATTGTGACCTGCGAACGTTTAATTCGGGAATATCCAAATAGTTCGCTTCGATTCCGAGCCGAGTTCTTTATTGCTGAAAGCACTTATTGGAGCGATCAAACGGTTGAAGCGTATCGCTCTGCCCGTTCCCAATATAAATCCTTGTTGAGTAAACAGCCTGCCGCCGAATGGGCGGAGAAGTGTCGTTACGGAATCGGTTGGACTCATCTTTCCGAGGCAGCTGCGTCAAGCGGTCAGAACCAGACCACACAATATCTAGAGGCAATTAACGCATGGGCGGAAGTTGTCAAACATCATCCTCGCGGGGAGTTTGCGGACGCGGCGCTTCACCAGAGTGGAGTTGTCTACATTAACCTCAAACAGTACAACGAGGGAATAGAAGCATTTAATCAAGTCCTTTCGGGTTATCCTGGAAGCGATTGGCACGACAACGCACGGTACCAAATTGGACGTGCCTACTACAAACAGGAGAGATATCCGGAAGCAATCAATGCTTTCAATGATATGCTGCGTGAGCATCCGGGATCGCCTCTTATTCCGAAAGCAATCTTCGGCACTGCCAACGCCTATTTCAAGCAGAGCAAGTTTACCGACGCCATCAGATATTACCAGCAGGTTGTTGAAAAGTTTCCCAATCAACGGGTGCCAATACACGAAGCGGGCGCGGAACCAATTGAAGACCTTCGACCTGAAGCGCAATACTATAGCGCCGAAAGCTATCTCAATCTCGCTGATTATTTACAAGCCATCCGCGCTTATGAACAGGTAATACAACATTACCCAAAGAGCGATTGGGCGGACGACGCACAATACGGTATTGCCGTCGCATACGAGAATTTGGGACAGAAAGAGAAAGCAATTCAGGCGTATCAGACTTTAATGGTCAGATATGCCGATGGAGAACTGGCTCACGCTGTCCAGTTGCAGATTGCACGTTTTTACTATCAGGACAAAGATTACAAACGCGCCATCGCAGAATTTCAGAAGGTCATTACCCAGTATCCCAAAACCGCGTCGGCATGGCTGGCACAGTACAACATCGGGAAATGTTACCTTGCTTTGGATTCTTATCGGCAAGCGATACAAGCCTTTGAGCAGGTTGATCCTCGAAGCGAGTACGCATCAACTGCAGCTTTTGAAATTGGAAATACTTGGTACAATCCGAACAATCAGGGTCGGAATTTGGGTAGCGCCGTGGAAGCACTTCGAAATGTATCGATAAAATACCCGAATAGTCCTGATGCTCCCCGCGCCTTGTTGCTTGCGGGCCAATGTTACGAAGAGTTGGTACAGTGGGATGAGGCGATTGAAATGTATCACTATATTATCGCCGAGTATCCCGACTCCAAGCAGGCTGAAGTTGCACAACTCGTTATGGGGCACGCTTATCGATCTGCCGGCAACTATGCGGGAGCTATCGAAGCGTACGATGTTATTCGTGAGGGCGGGGTCGGCAGGTACCCTCCCGATGTCGTCATTGAGGCAATCCTTCATATGGCGGAAACGCAATCACTCATGAGCAATCATCTCGATGCCGCGACCTCCTACCTCCGTGTATTCTACCTGTATAAGGAACACGATCCGCTGAGTGCTTTAACCGCGGCGGTTCGAGCGGGTGATGCTTTCGCCGACGCAACCGAGTTGAGAAATGCTCGTGACGAATATCAGAGAGCTTTAAAATTTTACGAATCGCAGAGTCCGGTAATCCAAGATTCCCCCGACAAAAAATCTTGGGACAAGTTGTACAACTACGCCCGGGAAAAACTTGGTCAGGTCACAAGTAAGATTAGCCAGAATTAATCCCCTGCGAATCGCGCGCAAGCAACGCCCTAGCATCGAGTTTGCCCGAACAGACTGACATGATCGGGCAATTTCGGCCACACGCAGTTTTTCATACATTACCCTTCAAAGCACGACTCCTCGGGATCGTCTTCCGGCAACCGGTTTCCAACAGGCAATGTCCATTGGCAAAACATCTATTGGCATTCAATCTTCTCGTCATTTTCTGTGGGCTGAACGGCTTCAATCTGTATGCCCAACCGTCGGGATCAGAAGAAGAGTTGCAAGCCGAAGATTTGCCTGAAGTCATCCGGGCGCGAATAATTGATACCACACAGATATGGTTGCTGCCCCGCGCACGATTCAAGGACTCAGCCAAGCCCCAACTTATTCCCGCATTGGCGTTATATGCCAAAGAACGCCGATGGAACCTGCCGCCCATACTAACTCCCACCAAAGTCAGTAGGACGCAACCGTTACCGCGCGAAAACTACCTGCTGAGACTTACCGCCTTCCCGAGCCTGCCAGACGCACTCTTCTATCGAGCGATATTCGGGGGAAACCTTGAGGACACGCGTGCGTTTCTTTATCTGAACCGTAAACAATTAGGCGATGAACGCACAAAAGGGCGGGGAGACTATAGCGCTGACGGAATTCGGGGCGGATTAACTTATCAGTACGGCGAGCGAAGCGAACTCGCAGTGGATGCCGCGCTTGACCTCAAGAATCTTAACTGGTTAGGAACAGAACCGGGGAATAACCGTATTGGCAAAGAGGTACAACACTTTCGTTCCAATGCCCGTTGGGAGCACGGGATTTCGCAGCGAGGACGCACCGCGATATCCGTAGATCTGGAGGAATTCCGCCTACTGCCCACAGGCGGAGGCACGCAACCCGAAAATCGGGCGACGGACATGCGATTCAAACTCGACCTGGAAGTCCCCGTCGGCATACAAAATCCGTTTCACCTCGGCAGAGGGGTCGACATAAATCCAATCCGTCTCGGTGCGGTTGCGGAATACTTCACCGCAGCGAATGACCTCGATGCAGATGAGCTGCCGAGCCAAGACAACTGGTCAACAATCTTCCGCTTGTACCTTCGTGATGAGTTTACTTCCGCAAAGTGGTTTGTTCTGGGGATCGGAGCGGAGGGAGTTGGCTATCGAGAACGTGATAACCTTGGTGACGAAATAACACACGTAAAGGTTAATCCACGTGTGGCGATTACAACACATCTCGGCGATCACTGGACCTTTCAATTGCAAGGAAAACGGAATATCCAGCGAGCCAAGCTGTCGGACCTCTATTTTGACGCGGATTATCTCAGCCCGAATCCGTTTTTACGCCCCGAAAAGACGTGGGATGGGAAGGTAACCCTCACCCGTCATCAGGGGAGGAGATTCGAAGCCAATTTTTCCGGTTTCGCCAATCAAGTTGAAGATCTCGTTGTTCTGGAAAAGTCATCGACAAATTCCGCAAACGCTGCGACAGAGCTTACATGGGTGCCGCGGAATCGCGACACATCCGTCCAAATCTTCGGTGGAAGCGTGAGTGTGACCGCCTACATCACGAATCGCTTGGAAGCGCAAGTTCGGTACACGCACGAAGTTCACCAACCGGAGGATGGCGAATGGATTCCGTATCGACCAAATGACTTCCTTGACATAAATGCCGCTTTTCATTTGCCGGCTGATTTCCACATTGAGCTAGGCGGGGAGTTTCGAGGCGCACGCTATACCGATGAGACATCCGATAGAAGGCTGGAGCGTTACCTTCTGCTGAAACCGAAGATAAGCAAGATCATCGAAAACAATGTAGGCTTGTTTGTTGGCGGGAATTTTGCTATCGGTACATACACGCTTTTGGAAGGGTATGAATTGGCGCAAGATTATCTTGATTTCGGACTCGAGTTGAAATTTTAATCGCGATTTCTTTATATCCCTGATTGGCAACATTGCTTATGGAATACGTCCTAAACCTAATCGTGTCCGGCGTTGACCGGTTGACGAGCGGGGGACCCATATTAATCCCGATAATTTTTTTCTCGCTCTGGTCGCACAAGATTATTCTTGAACGTGCGTACCACCTGCACCGTCCGCGCGTCATCCCTTCGCGTTTTGTGACACAAAGCATTTATCATGAACTTGTGCAGGGGAACCCTGACATCGCCATCAAGATGTGCGAAAAAAGCCCGGGCCCGCTGAGTAATATTCTTCGAACCGGAATCCAGCATCGCAATGCCGATGAGGAGACCCTCAAGCGAGTCATACGTCAGGCGATTCGCGCCGAAAGACCGGTTCTGAATGAGGGGCTCAACACGTTGGCTATGCTTGCGCCCGTCGCAATGTTCACCGGTTTGCTCGGCACGGTGCTTGGCATGAGAGGATCGTTTGGCGCACTGATAGACGTGCAAACCAAACAGTTACCCACCATCGCGGATGGTATTTCCGAAGCATTGCTCACCACGGCTGCCGGGCTAATTGTCGCACTGCCCAGTTATGTCGCTTACGATTACTTCAGGAATAAGGCGGATCGGTTTCTCGCGGATTTGGAAAGGCACGGGATGTCGCTCGTTCGGTTTCTTGCCACCGGGGAATATAAGCTCTTTCAAGAGGAATATGGGGACATTCGGGAGTTGAAAAGGGTTGAAGACTGATGGAGAGGAAAAGACGCGGAGGTCGCTTCTTCATAGGGATTGTCGTCATCGAGCACATCGTGTTTGCCCTCTTGATGGCTTTGGCGATCGCTCCAAAGTCGCCGCCGCGGCCCAAGGAGTCTGCAATCAACGTAGAATTCGTTAAAACAGAATCGCCGCGAAAGAAAATCAAAACAGAAATTCCTGTAGCGATCCCCAATGTCCGGCAGAATCAGCCCTCCGAGACGCTGCCACAAATCCAACCCACGACAAATCTGCGCGACTATCTTACGGCGACCCAAACGGAAGGCGGATTACCGAACCTTCGGAGAACACAGGCGTCGAGTGAGAACCCGGAACGCTTGTCTCTCGGCGCGCCGCCCTCAAAAGGACGCAGAAAAGGTGATTTTTTGGACGAGCCCAACGCGTTGGTTCGTAGCAAACCGATTGAGGTTGAGACGGGGCATCACGGGCGCGATAGCCATAGAGGATTGCCGGAACGGGATGCGCGTCGGGCAATTACCGGCGAGAGCGGGAAAGCGCTCGCGGGCAGGTTCGCCCCGGGCAGATTGTCGGAGGTGAAGACCAATCTGATTACGGAAGGCGTGCCCTACGAAATTAGCGGAGAGGTGAGTGGTCGAGCTGTGATAAGCGGCTTGGAGAAGCCGCTTCAGTCAAAAGGCAAACAGGGCGGGGGTGTGCATCTCAGCTTCAAAGTTCGGCCGGATGGAAGCGTGTTCAGCGTGCAAATCAAGCCGGGGCGGACGACTATAGGCGAGGTCAGATTAAAGGAGCGTGCGAGGCGCTACGTCGAACAAATTCGATTCAGCGCGCTGCCCAAGAACGTGTCACAGGTCGTCCAGTCCGGAGAGATTTTCATAAACTTCACCGTAAATTAGAAGTAGGTCCGAATTGTAAGAATCTACCTTCCAATCTTCCCCCCATGCATCATTCCAGTCCCAATTTGTGTTGTACGCTAGCGACCTTGTCATCCATAGTCTGGGTTCGGTCGGTGCGCGTACCGAACTTCAACGTTGTCGAGATGCGCGGAGCCCCCATTTCATGAACAACCTCATGGCAGCGCTTGATGGCGGCAAAAACCGTGTCCCACTCTCCCTCAACATTGGTGCCGTAGGCGTGCAATTGCGTTTTCAGCCCCGCCTCCTTGAGTACCTTCTCACACGCTGCTACGTGCTCTGACACAGATACTCCCACACCTATCGGCACCACGCACAGATCAGCAATGATTTTCATTTTGACAACCTCGTTCCCGGCATTTCGGCGTGTGTGCTACTCCGCTCCTTACGAGCATCCGCTCGTCGCACCGCAGTTGGCACACCGGTAACACGTTCCGTTCCGTGTCATAATGGTACCGCAAGCGTGGCATGGAGGCGAGTCGGACTGCATAGCCGCCACCTGTTTTTCACGCGCTTCGATTTTGTCAATCTCTTGGCCGGATGATAAGGGCGGCAGTTGCTGTGGATTTGCCAGTTCGTCTTCAAGGCTTGCAACTTCACCGGCGACAATTTGGCTGTCGGGAAGGAACTTTAGCCCAAGCCAGCGGAACACGTAATCAATGATAGACTTGGCGATTGGAATATCTTTGTTGTTCGTGAACCCCGACGGTTCAAATCGGATATGGCTGAACTTGTCCACAAAGAATTCCAACGACACGCCGTGTTGTAACGAGACCGAAGTCATCAGCGCAATGGTGTCCATTAGTCCGGAGATGACAGATCCCTCTTTCGACATGTTGAGGAATACCTCTCCGGGCCTCCCGTCTTCATACATGCCAACGGTGATATAACCTTCGTGTCCCGAGATGCTGAATTTGTGAGTAATTGATGGACGTTCATCGGGCAGCCGCTTGCGTACGGGTTGACTCTCTTTCTCCTCCTGTTGATTTACCGATGACAACGGCTGGCTACTCTTTGAGCCATCGCGGTAAACTGCCAAACATTTGACGCCGAGTTTCCACGCCTCAACATACACCTGCGTGATGTCTTCCACGGTAGCATCGTTCGGAAGATTGACCGTTTTGCTGATTGCGCCGCTAATGAATGGCTGAACCGCTGCCATCATTCTGACATGTCCCATAGGTTCGATGAAACGAGTTCCAGTTCGGCCGCACTTGTTCGCGCAATCGAAGATAGGATAGTGCGTTTCCCTGAGATACGGGGCGCCTTCGACTGTCCCGTATCCACAGATAGTTTCATCGGCAGCATCGATTTCTTCCTGACGAAATCCAATGGCGCTCAAGATACCGAACCCCGGCTCCTGCGCTTTCGCGCTATCAATTCCCAAGCGTTCCAAACAGTCGCCGCCGAGGATACCGGGAGCAAAAGCGAGGTCCAAACTAAAAACGCTTGGCAGCATTTGCTCTATTTTACCCAGATCCTCATCGGTGAAACCCTTGTCCATGAGGGTTCGCTCGTTGATATAGGGTGTGCCCTTAAGTGTCCCCGTACCTACAATGTATGTCGCAATTTCATCAATTTGGCCCCGTGGATAGCCGAGTTGCGCCAACGCATTCGGCACGGCCTGATTGACAATCTTGAAATACCCGCCGCCCGCGAGTTTCTTGAACTTCACGAGCGCAAAATCGGGTTCTATGCCCGTTGTATCGCAATCCATCAGGAACGCGATCGTGCCCGTCGGGGCGATTACGCTTATCTGCGAATTTCGGTATCCGAAGCGTTCTCCCGCTCGCACACAGTTATCCCAATCTTCATGCGCCGCTTTGAGCAAGGTTTGCGGACATGCAATCTCGTCGAGTTTGTATGCCTCATTGCGGTGCATCCGCATCACATCCAACATCGACGCTCGATTTTCATCGAATCCGGCAAAAGCTCCAACGCTGCTCGCTATCTCCGCGCTCGTAAGGTAGCCGTGCCCGGACAAAATGGCTGAGATGGCTCCCGCCCAAGCTAAGCCTACCTCCGAATCATACGGGATTCCGTTCAACATCAGTAACGCGCCGAGATTTCCGTACCCCAATCCCAGTGGACGGAAATCATGTGACCGACTCGTGATCCGATCGG
>JAJDTR010000146.1 GCA_022827055.1 Candidatus Poribacteria bacterium
AATAAGCCGCCCATAAAAAATGCAACCACGAGACTAAGACCGCCGCTTCCTTTTTCATTATTCACGTTGATTACCTCCTTTCTCCAAGGTTTGAAGTTTCCTCCCTAGGCTATTTGCAACCATTTCATTCATCCTGTCTCCGCGATTGGCTAAACACTTCCCATCCGGTTTTGATTCCGCTCCACAAACTTATGATGTCTGTGATAGGGACAGCGAGTTGATCTCGATAGAATTCAGCACGTTTGACCGTGTCTTGGGAAAAATCGCCGAGCATGTTGACCAACTCATCCAACTTGCCTACACCTTGACTCACAGCTGCAGTCACTTCATGAATGTTGTGCGCTATCGGTTGGACTTCAGATTCGCTAATCTGATGGAGAGAAGCTGTGATCGCATTGACATTTTTTAGTAGTTGCGGCAGCTCGTTATTCAGTTCCTTGACGGTTTGATCGACATCTTTAAGGAGGTTGTTCACCTCTTTGTCTACTACTACTTCTACCGATTTTATGGTAGCGCCCATACTTTCAAGGACGTTTCCCAAGCGTACAGCCAGATACACGACTGCGCCACTGAGAACGATTAGAAAAACAGCAAAACTGAGTTTCCAAACTATCGGAGCCCATTCCATATTTCATTCCTTTCTACATCAACGGCTTGCCCTATGTATCAAGCTAGCGCTAAAATCTTCAATTTACCTGATCGGCAATAATATTTGCCGCGGCATCTATCGCAGATTTCATCTTGCTCGGATTCTTGCTGCCACCTTGAGCAAGCTCGGGGCGCCCGCCCCCGCGCCCTTCAGCGACTTGGGTAACCGCTTGAATAATGTTGCCAGCTTTCAAGCCGCGAAACTGCACAAGATCGGAAGTAACGCCAGCGATGAATGCGACTTCGTTGCCAGTTGCTGAGGCGAGCACCACGACGCCGGATTCGATGCAGTTTTTTAGTTCATCGGCGAGTCGCCGCAGTCCATCTCGATCTGTATGCTCCACAACAGAAGCTACAACGCGGAAACCATTCACGACAACAGCTCGATTGGCAAGTTCGACGACCCGGGATTTTGCAATCTTCGCTTGTAGTTCTTTAATTTGTTGCTCAAGTTCTCGATTGGTTTGAACCAGTCTTTCCACCTGTTCCGGCGTGCGGTTCTTTTGGATTTTGAGAATGTTTCCGATAGAAGAAAGCACATCATCTTCGGAGCAGATGTGTTGATAGGCTGCCCGTCCCGATACGGCTTCGATTCGGCGGGTACCGGCGGCGATGCTACTTTCGCTGATAATCTTGACCAGACCAATTTCCCCCGTCGCGTGTGCGTGTGTGCCGCCGCATAGCTCCATACTATAGTCGCCAATCTCGACGACTCGGACAACGTCGTCGTATTTATCGCCGAAAAACGCAAGCGCACCCTTATCCTTAGCCGCTTGCAAAGGCATGGAGTCAATCTCAATACTGTCGTTTAAACGAATGCAATCGTTAATCCAGCATTCAATCTCGCGGAGCTGATCGTCAGTAACAGCCTGAAAGTGCGCGAAGTCAAATCTTAATCTTCCCGGTTCTACAAGTGATCCCGCTTGACTGACGTGTTTCCCAAGTACTCTGCGCAGAGCGCTGTGAAGCATATGTGTTGCGGTGTGGCTCACGGTAATATGTCTCCGCCGCTCCGCATCAATTCGCGATTTAACAGGTGTCTGTGGTACAATCTCGCCTTCGATAACCTTGCAATTGTGAACAATCAGATCCGGGTTTGGCTTGAAAGTATCAATGACCTCAAGCTTAGCACTGTCGCTATCGATAGTTCCGATGTCTCCGATCTGACCGCCCGATTCCCCATAAAACGGCGTGCGATTCAGGATGGCGGAAACTTCTTCACCCTCGTGAATTCCCGATACCAGTTCATTGTCTTTGACTAGAGCGATGACCTCTCCCTCTACAACATCCGAATCATACCCCAGAAATTCGGTTTTCTCATATTCCTTGAGGATTTCCAAAAAAATCGCGTCGCCCTTTCCGCTGCCGCCCGCGGCTTTCCAAGCGGTACGGCTGCGCTCTCGCTGCGTGGACATGCCCTCGACAAAGCCAACCTCATCCACAGACAATCCGCGTTCGCGCGCCAGAATCTCGGTGAGATCCAGCGGAAATCCAAACGTATCGTAAAGTTCAAATGCGCGTTTGCCGGGGACGACAGAATGCTGTTGCGCCTCCAGCTCGTCAAGAGATTTGCCGAGAATTTCAAGCCCGCGATCGAGCGTTTGATGGAACCGCCCTTCTTCAGCCTGAATAATCTGCTTAACAAACTCCCGACGCGGCGCAATATCGGGGTAGACAGAGCCAAGCGATTCGATAACGTTATCCACCAGCCGATAGATGAACGGGAAATCCATCCCCAACCGTTTTCCGTAAAGAACGGCTCGGCGCAAAATTCTACGAACCACATAGCCGCGCCCCGCGTTAGAGGGCATCACACCATCACCGATAGCAAACGTCAGGCACCGCACGTGATCGGCAATGACGCGGTGGGGAACGCCAGGGTCATCCTCCGAATAAGCACGATCGGTGATGTTGGCGATGGCATCCGTCAGGGGAATGAACACATCAGTTTTGTAGTTTGAATCAACGCCCTGCAAGATTGCAACTGCACGTTCAAACCCCATACCAGTATCAACGTGTTTTTCTGGCAGCGGATACAGTTTTCCTTCCGAGTCGCGGTTGTACTGTATGAACACGAGATTCCAGAGCTCACGGTACCGATCGCAGTTATTTACACTGCACTCATGTGCTGTGTCTGGATGTGGACACGCCTCGGGACCGAGATCTATGTGAATTTCTGAACAGGGTCCGCAAGGGCCGGTGTCCCCCATTTCCCAGAAATTGTCCTTGTCGAATCGAAGCACTTGCCCCGCGGGCACATCGGTTACTTCCGTCCACAGTTTTTCGGCTTCATCGTCATCCACGTGAACTGTCGCCCACAATCGGTGTATCGGAATTTTCCAGATTTCCGTGACCAACTCCCAAGCGAACGCGATAGCTTCGCGTTTGTAGTAGTCTCCGAATGACCAGTTGCCCAGCATTTCAAAAAAGGTATGATGCCCTCTGGAATACCCGACC
>JAJDTR010000105.1 GCA_022827055.1 Candidatus Poribacteria bacterium
TCAAGCGAGTGACCGCGATAGAGATCCTTGGGCGATAGAGATCCCCTTGCCCCGCTGATTCTGCGCGGGAACAAGGCTTCTTAATCCGATTCATGACTCTGAATGCCGCCTAACAAATCGCCCGCTCATGACAGATTCCAGATACTCGCAGCCGTACCGCCCAATATCATATCGCGATCAGCGTCCGTCAGAAACGGCAACCCTTCGCGGATGAGTCGGAGTTCCTCGCTCAACGGCAGCCAATTGTGCTTGACGCGGTGATGGCCGGGATATCCGGTGCCCCACACCGCTCGCTCTGCTCCAAAAGCGCTGAGCAACGCTCTGATAAACGGGTGCACATCCTCGAACGGAAACGACTTTCCAGATCGCCCCGCTATGTCCGACACCTTCACATAGACATTCTCGCACCGGGAGAGCGCTAGAATCGGCTCAAATCCCGACAAGCCGGCTGATACCTCCGGATAGCCCATGTGGTCGAGAATCAGTTTCAAGCGCGGATACCGACGCGCAATGTGCTCTACCTGATCTGCATACGCGGCATTAAGGTGGAATTGAATCACGGCGTCACGAGCGTCTATCTCGTCCCACATGGCGCGATTCTGATCGGTGAGGAGAATCTTTTCGTCGGGATAGTAGAGCGGGTGGAATCGGAATCCGGCAAGGTTACGCTCATCTACCCAGTAACGGACGAGTTCGGCGTTGTCCAACGCCTGCAGATCAATCAATCCATGCCCGATGAATCGGTTTGGAAATCGTCCTACGGAATCCGCAATGTAGCCATTGTCCCACGTAGACCAGCTAGTCTGCACCAACACGCACCAATCGACGCCGTTCGCATCCATTTCGGATAGGAGTTCATCTGCAGTGCCCGGCTCGTCCGGATACGAATTCCAAGTTGGCGCTGTCGGTCCGATTGGATACTTGGGCGGATCAATCTCCCAAACGTGTACGTGTGTATCGACAATCACAAGCCGCCTTGCAACGGTATGGTTCGGTCACTGTTGTTTTGTGTGATTCGCAGAAATGAGATTGCCGCAGTAGGAACATTTTTGCCACTGCATCGCTCTCTATCGCGAAGGACTTGAGACCGGAATCTGGAGCCTTCAGGCGATGTCGCCAATTCAATCGATTCCCTAGCTTTTCAGATTCTAACGCCCTGGGTATAAGCAGTGTAAGCAGCAACAGATTCGTCACGAAAGCCGTTGTTATGAGTTGTTCACAGCCAACAAACCAATAGCGCGGATGTGTGTGCCGCCAAATTCCGCCTGCATCGACACCGTCAGGAACCGGTCTTCTTGGCAACAATCACAAAGTTCCCGCCGATATAAGCGCTTTGGTGGGTCCAACTGCCAGGGTTAGCGTCGGGAGCAGGCTCTTTAGTTCGCGCTGAATCTATAACTTTCACAAGTGAGAGGTCAGCATCAAGCAGCCCGTTAAATATATCGTCCATATAGTGCTTGAATTCGATTCCCCCGTCATCACGGCGATTCACGAATTCATAGTACGGTTTAGTAATGCGGTAACCTTCACCGTCCCACCGTATGAAATGTACAGCGGGTTGCTCAATGTCGGTTCGATATAGTCCGCCTAAGCGCAGTATTCTGGAAACCTCCGAGTAGACTTGTCGAATATCCGGAACGTAACAGGGAGTCATCGCGTACACGATGTCAAAGGATTCGGATTGTAGTTCGGACAAGTCACGCATATCACCTTGGATTGTTCTGACCTTATACCCGTAGTGGGCGGCGGCTCTTGAGTCAGATTCCAGTTGCCCCTCGGCAATGTCGACTACCGTCACACGTGCCCCCAGCAATGCAAATACCGCTGACTGTTGTCCACCGCCGCACGATAGGCAAAGCACATCCTTCCCTTCAACATCGGATAATATGCTTCGCGGAGACATATTCACCAGTTGTAACGGCTTTCTACGCCCCACAATTTTAGCGAAGTCGCCGCAAACAAATCGGCGGAGTTCGTCACGCTCCAGATCCAACCACGGGATTGTATAGCCGCACCCCTTTTCTACCTCCCGTTCCCAAAGCCCTTCATTTGCTACGGATGTTTCGTCTATATGCTTCATCAAATATATCTACTTTCTCCGTAGGCGTGGATCAAGCGACTGAATAATGAGATCAAACGAGTGAATAGCGAGTGCGATAGCTAATCCTGCGATAGAGATCCCACTGTAATTACCCCCAAAAACTAGACCGTTGAACAAAGTAAATTCCCGACTGGCACACGCATAACTCGTAGTTGCAGCGATTATGAACGTCAAGCGGGCGCCTAGACTACCTTTTCACACCTGTCGTTGCCCCTTTCGGGCGCAGATATTCGACCATGGCTTCTCTGTCACGATCAATGGCGAAATCAAGCGGCGTCCAACCCCTATCTGTTTCAGCATTGATATCCGACCCTGCTCCGAGCAAAAGGTCGGCTTGCTCCATGAATCCCGCCCACTCAGCAAGCGTGTGCATTGGAGTCCAATTCCCATGCGCGTCACTTTGAGCGTTCACGTCGCCGCCATGCTGTATGAGCAACTCGGTAATCCGAAGAAAACTAGCTTTGGATCCTCGCCGCGGACGCACAGCCCAATGGAGAGGTGTCAGCCCATCGGCGTCCCTAGCAGTCGCGCAAGACGGATTGTCCTCAAGCAAGTCCTGAACAACTCCCAACATTCCGTAATGGGACGCGGTCAAGATGTCGACTTCTGCGCCTCTCACCAGAAGATAATCCATTACGGCCTCGGCTTCTTCGCAAGCGCCATAGATAAGTGAGGCGCACTGTAATGGCGTATAATCGCGGTAATCACGGGCATTGACCAGTGTGGGCGTCTCTTTGATCATGCGTCGAACCGCGTCCAGCAACCCTGCTCTAGCCGCCGTGAAGATGTCATAGTCGGCGCCTTTGTCAGCCAGATACTGTACGATTTTCCGATATTGCGGACGATGCCAGACCACCTTTTCCGCCGCAATCTGAATTATACTGCGCGCACCACGATATGCCCGCGCATTGGCAAGTCGTGGGTCGCCTTCAACGAGGCTTTTGACCGCCGCAAAATCCCCTTCTTGGACAGCCTTAATAATTGCGTCCACGTGTGCTCCCTTGTCGTTTTCCTCGGCATTTAAGGCCGAGGTGGCGGCTGAATACACGCTTCCAAGCATCAGAGCCACGCCAAGTGCTGTGTAAGTGAGTTTCAGTCTCATCTCCATGTGAATCTCCATTCTTAGTGGAGGTTGGTAGCACGCCATTATTCCTGTCGGAATAATTCATTCAGCAGGTAACACTCTTGTACCGCAAACTGTTAGTTTGCGGATCACAATCTAACAGATTGTGGTACAGATTTCCTTCTCTAAGACTCGTTTTGAAAAAGTGTTACTTGGTAGCGCAATGAATTGTACTACACTAGGCAGGGTTTGTGGGAAATGTGCCATCGTCCTCCCACTTACCCTTTTAATCTCGGGGTACGGTAGTCCTTATCTGCCTGCTACACACCTATGCCATAATGCTATCATCGGATTGCGATATCTGCGCCTAATACCCCTTCTCTTTATCCACCACATTCTGCAACGGCTCGCCCTTCACGTACCGGTGCAAGTTTTCCACAAACCTCCCCATTGTTCGTTTTGGGAAGTGCTGCGAGCCGCCAGCAGTGTGGGCTGTCAGAATCACATTGGGTAGCGTCCACAACGGACTGTCCTCGGGACAGGGTTCCGTGTAGGTGACATCCAGTCCAACTCCCGCTAGTCTGCCGGACTGTAGCGCCGCGATCATTGCCTCCTCATCCACCACCCTGCCGCGACTGACGTTGATGAGGAAACTGCCCGCCTTCAATCGGTCAAAGAGATCTTGAGATAGCAGTTTATGCGTTTCCTCCGTGATCGGGCAGCAGACCATGACAACATCAGACTGTGACATGAGTTCCGGCAGATAGTCCATCTTCTCCAGTTGGTCGACGGATTCGGGCGGTTGCATGTCTTCGGGATCAACGGCAATTACCCGAAACTCAAACGCTTTCGCCCGATCCGCAACTGCACGTCCGATTCCGCCCAATCCGATAATTCCCATGGTCATGCCTGCGAGCTCTAAACACGGTGCGCCTCGCCACTGCTTGCTTTTCATGAATTCCAACTGCGTGTGGATTTGCCGCGTCAGCGCCAGTAGCAGCGCAAACGCATGTTCGGCAATCTGAGGTCCAAAAAGCCCTCCCGCATTCGTCAGCACGATGTCGCTGTTCCTGAATTTTTCGTACAGGTGTCCTTCAGCCCCGGCGTGAGGCTGCTGGACCCACTTCAGCCCATCGGCGCGATCAAAGTCGGCTTCGGAGAGTATTCCAAACATAATCTCAATTCCGGTGAGATGGTCTGCCAGTATCTCTCCTTCCGGAAGAAATGTTACCTCAGCCTCGGACGGTGCATCCTTCAACAACCCCTCAACATCGGGTGCATATCGACTGCCAATTAACACACGAACCATCGTTACTCCTCCTTTTTGGAGATACTCAAAGCGACCGAAAATTTACTAATCAATGGGCTGTTGGAACGACACTGTCGCTCTCCTCGGATTGCCAAATCCGGGGGTCTGGATTTGGAAATCCAGACCGAGCAAGAAGTGTCCCATTTTGGGTTGCCAGAATTCGGTATGTGTATGCCCTACGTAACCTAAACTTTCTATAGTCATTTACATTCACGTTTGCACATATGCAACCAACCAACTGTAGGAGCGATCTCCAGGTCGCGACCTCTTATCGCGAGCAGAACTCGCTCCAACAGAAGACGTGAACTAAGGGATTTCGTAACTGTTTAGTGCATCGTTTGGTTCGTAGTATTACAGTTCGTCGCACGTCCGGTCTGGGCATGTAAGCCCCCGATTAGCCGGAATTAGCATTGTACTTCCCTACTCGGCGCGTTCCCTGCCCCCGCTCGGTCTGGATTGGCAAATCCAGACCGATGGACTAAACAATTACGGGATTTCTATTGCCCTCGCTATCCACTCGGCTGATCGCTATTACAAATCGATCGATGTAGGTCCCAAATGTATCAATCTTAGCCGTAATGACTATAGCTGTCAAAGATACCGCTTGATAAGATCCGCGATGTCGTCATGCCCCTTTTTCTCCGCCCAAGCGAGCGGTGTTGCCCACTCGGCGCCGGCAAGCGTGGGATCGGCGCCGCGCTCGAGATAGAGGCGCGCAAGCTCGTATTTTCCCCAGCGCACCGCCCAACCCAGGGGCGAGGATTGCAGAAGATCGTCAACCACATTGAGGTCGGCGCCATAGTCGAGGAGGATGCCGCCAAAAGTGACGCGTTCAGGCTCGGTCATGATGGGTTCACCCCAGACGACGCCGCAAGCCGCCAGATCGTGTGCGAGCCGGTAGCCGTAACGCCCGATCAGATTGGGGTTGGCGCCGTGATCCAAGATCATCCGAAAAATTTCGGGATAAACAGCGCGGTCAAAGTCGCGAAACATGCGGTGAGGGTTGGTGCGCCAAAGGCGAAGCGGTTGCTCAAGCAGACTAAACCAGCGATTGTCAACCGGTTCCCAGTCGAGTTGACGCAGACACATCCCCACGATATTCGGATCACCACCGCAGGCAGCCGCCCACAGCAGTTCCTCGGCGAGCGACGGGTCGTTGTGGAAGGCAACCGCAGCGGCGGACGTCTCGCCTTCGAGTCCGGCGGTTACCGGATCCAACACGCCGCCGTATCTAAATAGCAACCCCTTCATTTTTTCATCGCGATTGTTATACGCGTTGCCCACTGGGTTGCCGCTGGCATAGATGCTGGCATTGGGATCGGCGCCGCGTTCAAGCAGGAGTTCCGCAATCTCATACTGCGAATTTCTCGCTGCGTGTGCCAGCGGTTCCCCCCACGAATAGGGTTTGGATTCGTAATCGTGGAGTTGATGTCTGTCGTCGGGATCGAGGCCCAAATCGAGCAAGGCGCGGGTCATCTCAAGATTGTCGTTCTCCACGGCAATTTGGAGAAGACCGTCCCGTCTGCTGTCGGCAGATTCAAAGCGGCTGGGCTGTTCGTCGGCATACGCGCGAACGAAATCGAAATCACCGAGCGCGACCGCGGATTCGAGCGATTGTTTGCATCCCGCCTGAAGGAGAATACCAGTGCAAATCAGACAGCCTTCATTGATAGGTCTGTTTCGCCCGCGGATCTTGTGAACGGCGCCGTCGAGCGGCGACTGCCCCTCGGGCGTGAGATGGGTAATGTCGGCATTGCGGGCGAGCAACTCCTGAACGAGTTGGTAACGGCCGTGAGACGCCGCCGCATAAATAACACTGCCGCCATTCCGATGGCAGGCGTCGATTAAATCCGGCTGCTGATCGAGAATTGACAACGCCTCCAAATTTTGCCCCTTGCCCACGGCTGCAAACAGCGCGTCATTTTCTTCGGTAATGGTGATGTTCTTGCACGCGGCGAGTTTGCGTTTTTCGTCCTCTTCCCGCAGGATGTGCACAATCTCATCCATGCCGCGTTCATGGGCGATGGTGAGCGCGCCGGTAGCATCGCGGTGGGGGTAGATGCCGTGCGTGTGATCCGCGCCCGCTTCCATTAGAACGCGTACAGCTTCGGAGTGCCGATTCATGACCGCGTAATGAATGGCGCGGTGTTCGTCGTTCTCCGCCATGTGAACGTTGACCAGATCGGGCTGGAGCTCAAGAATCTGTTGAATCTTGGATACATCGCCCGCCTTTGCCGCGTCACATAGGTCGGCGACTCTATAGGTATCACTTGTTGCCATAATTCTCCCTTGCTACGGCTTGACATGAAAAGCCCAAGTCAGATTATGTACACAATCGAAACTAAGGTGCATGTATCTTCAATGAACATTTGACAGTCTGCCTGCATGGCGCTCCGCTGGAGTGAGACTCCTGAAGTAGCGTTACGCCTATGTATACTCTACGCTGTTGGAAGTTGCGCTTTTTAAGAGTCAAGAAATGGAACGTGAGTTTTGCGGGTGGTAGGAGGAATCAAGCGAGTGGATAGCGAGTGCGATAGAAATCCCTTCCGATTCCCGACCGGCGTGATTCGGAGATCGCTCCTACAAACCTTAGTTGCACAATTGCGCAAAATTAACCGATGCTGAGTATAGTTAAGCGTTGGTTATGTCATGCACTCCAGCGGAGTGCTATGTCAATAGCCAAGGGTTGCCGGTTTCTTCCGCTCCAGAGGAGCGGCATGTGAACATCTAAAGATAAATGGTACAGTAGCTAATGATACCAAGGGGGCCTGCTATAATGAGATTAACGGTCGTTACACCATTCACTCCTGATACCATAAGCTCGACTTTGTACATTGGTAGGATGGGATCAAGCGAGTGAATAACGAGTGCGATAGAGATCCCTCTCCATTGCACGTCTTATGGCTTTAGGATTCTCGCTAATACATTTCGCTTGAATAATAGTGCATATGATGTCTAAATTATTTCGTCCACTTTACCCCGTAGGCGGGGCATCTTGCTCCGCGGACTTCGCGCGGAGACAAAGCTTATTATTCCGTTCCAAGCAAGTTTCTTTACTTTATCCGCATGGCCAGTGCACCTTCATTTGATAGAAATGGTCTAACCACTAATCACTAGCCACTAAACACTTACTACTTTTGCTTAGCCCCTCTCAATTCAAAAGCCTTAACTATGATGTACGCGATTAAGGCAAAGACAAATATCACCAAGTACATCCAAGCAATGGCTTGAAGAGTTTCAATGATGGTTCGATAAATCTCCAATATCCATCGCTCGTGATTCAACTTCAAAACCTGGTCATCTTTGGTCGGTGCGCTTATATACCGTTCTAGCTGATGTACCCTCACACCGCCCGAAATTCCGACCACATAAGTGGCAAATTTCACATACCTATTCCACGCGCTGCTGATTTCATCCTGAATAATTCGCATAAAAATAGTGGATATTGGCTTATTGAACACCTTCACGACGCACAATGAGACAAAAGCCGCTAAAACGAACGTGACGAACAGTAATGAAAAGAACATAATTCCTCCACTCATACCGATTCAGAACGAGATACGTATGAATTCCATAGAGAAGCCCTCATCTACCTCGGGCTGAACGCCCTCCGTGGAAGCGAGTTCTTCGCCCCACCCCCGTGTAAAACGGTGTGCGTACCATATTCCCGCGGCAGATCCGACCATATTTGCCAAGACATAAGACTTGGTGTTCTCCCCATCAATGTCGGCAAGAAGGAGGACTCCGGTGCCGGAAAGCGCACCTACGAGCGCACCGATCATAATCAGTCTCGCACGCCCAGTGGTGTACTCTTCTTTGTCGGTCAATTTGTAGCCGAGATACGTTCCCAACGGCAACCCCAGCGTGGAGGCGAGTACATAGGCGCGCGGACGCTCGACTTTTTCGATTTCGCCCGATTCAAAGGTAACGTCGCCCAATCCGGAAAGGTGCGTCAATCCGGCGGCGTATAGGCTGCCGACGACGCCTCCCAGAGAGATGAGGTGCGCCCGTCCCTGCGAAATGGATTTGTCTCGAAATAGTCTTGATGTCGCCCAGACGCCCGCCGGCACACCGACCATGGCGGACGCCGTATAGATTTTGGCTTGCGTCCAATTTTCAAGGTTTTCGATGTCAAGGAGATACGGAACCGCGATGCCATACAATCCCCCGACCAACCCGCCGTTGGTAAGCAAATCTGATTCGCCCTTCTCAAACCACCTGTGATTGCTCAGTGAGTGAGCAATTAGTCCGCTCAAGGGCGTGGCAAGCATCGCACTAGCCAGATAAGCTTTGTCGTTCTCGGATTCAAAAAAAATAGGAACGCCGAAGCCGTAGAGTGTGCCCGCGTAATTCCCCCACTGAATGAGTTTGGAACGGCCGGCGCCGAGCCGATAATCTTCGGTGGCTTTGAGTGCGCCCCAAAATGTCCCGCCGCCCATCAGCAGTTCAAGTCCGATTATCTGACGTGCCGAACTCATCTCAAGCAATCGAGCCGTCCCCGGCCCGTACAACAGAAGACCGTACATCGTTGCATCAAACACCATCCGTTTCCTACCCTCCTGTCGTTCCTCCAGAGTGACTTCATCCTCACTGCGGATGTCGAGATGACCCTCCGGTACAAGACTGAAAAAGACAAAACTCGTGAAGCAACAAAGAATGGTAATAATCTTTGGCGCCCCATTTCTGCAATTGCTCGGTGGATTCTTGATATTCTTCATAATATCCTTGATGATTTATCTGATTCTGATTCGACTGTGTGACTTCTGCTCACATAGTCGTCTCGTTAGCAATTTGATGATTGAATATTATTGCGATGAGCGTAGGTAGGAGCGATCTCCCGATCGTGACCTACTGCACATGCGCAACTATACCACAATCCAAACCCTTGTTCAACCGCACAGGTCCAAAACCCAAACGGTTATGCCTCCTATTTTCTTATCGGGCAATCAGCATCGTCACTCGATGCGGTTCGGTGGTGGACGGATGATGCATGAGGACATCCTGCTTTCCGTCCCTGTTGAGGTCCACCAGCCAAGTGTATTCTTCGTTTGGCATGGCGACCTTTATCTTTTGAGGCCGTTGGGCGAACAGTTCTCGCCCCGGCACACCTACATAGACATGTAGCTCTTCCCAGCTGTGCTGTACCAGAAGATCCGAACGTCTGTCACCGTTCACATCCCCAATTAGCACTGACAGGTGTGCTGTTTTTTCACCTGAATCGCCGGGGTACGATCTGACTTTGCGGGTAGCTCTCGGTTTATCGGGGTAGACACTCCCATCCATACTGTAGAACTCGAGGTCCAGCGACCCGGAACCAGTTAGAAGCGAGCCGACAATCATGCCGATAGCCTTGAGGAGCCTAGGCTTGATGGTTGTGAACACCACGTCGACTTGGCCGTCGTGGTCAAGGTCGTGTTGCCCCAACCCGAACGGGATGCCATCCGACTCAATCGCAGCGCCGACATCCGGCGCAAACACGGTGCCGTCAGGTGTTGGCGCACCGAAGTGTACCTCGTAGGTGGAGTGCATGCGCCACAGGCTCCCGCCCTTCAGCGAGAAAACCACGAGATCGGCGATGCCATCGCCATTTTGGTCGGTTAACGAGTGAAGCACCCTCCCCTCCATGTCTCCGATTGGTTGATGGTCTTTGCGGCGCCGGCGCACCCCATGCGGAGCGGCGAGTGAGGTGATCGTATCGGAATCGAATGACACGTCGGTCGTGAAAGCCTTGGTATCCGGAGCAAAGAACCCATACTCGTCCTGGTGATGAACTTCAAAGCGATCATCGTTCCAGTACACTAGGTCGCTGCGGCCGTCTCGATTGTAATCCGCCTCGTGGATGCCGCTCTGCCCCCAAGGGTCGTAACGATAGCCGTCGTCCCCGTAAAACCTAGCCATCTCGGTGCGGGAACCGACCTTCACTGCATTGGCGAACGTGCCATCGCTCGTTTGGATGAACACCCGGAAACCATCTACATCCGGCACTACGAGATCATCGCGGCCGTCGTCGTTGAGGTCTCGAGTGAGGTCTACATGGTGAATTTCACCGCTGCGAGGCGGGTTGAAGTTGGACGTAACCGCTACCAGAGCGTGTTCCGTCGCGGATTCGGGATCGAACCAGTTCAGCCTGCCAGGCTCGTAGGTAATCAATCGGTCGTGTCCATTGATGTTTGCCACGTCGACGAATAACACATCACGGCGCAGCGTTGTATCAAGGTACGGAGCCCAGGCGTCGTCCTCGAACACGTAGATACGGGTGCGGCGATCACCGTTGTCGTCAATGCTTACCACGGCAAGTTCCGCGATAGTGTCACCAAGTAGAAATCCCGTCAAAACGGTCTGATGTTTTGCGACGCCAGTGACGACCTCGTATTTGTCGAAAGTGAATTCCAAGGGGCTAGGCGTCATCGAACCGACCGCTTCGCCGGGCAGGTTCGAGCATCCCGATAGGAACACTCTAAATACCAGCATGGGGAGCAGGCTCCATCGACAATGCGGTGTAGGGTCAGCTGTCGAGTTCGGTTTTGCCGAATAAAGGCGATTGACGGATGGGTTTTGCTCTTTCATTGTTATTTTCCTTTCGGTTTTTCCATATATTAACATTGATATTTATTTTAACAGTGTTAATATACTTGCAAAAAAAATATAGCGGCCTTCGCCAGGCAATTTAAAATCTATGGCTTCAAACCCTCAATCATCGTGTGAATCACCGTATCGATCAATTTGTCTTTCTCTGTCCAAGGGAAATCGGGAAAATCGATCAGAAGCAATGTGACACCATGAACCGCTGACCACAGTACCTGACCGGTGGTTTCGACATCCACTTGACGGAATTTCTTCTGCCGAATACATTCGGAAACCATTGTACGCAGGTAGTTGAACACCTTTTCGCCAACCGATCCTTCTTCCAGACCCAAACCCTTTTGGAACTGGGGACGCACAACAAATGTCAGCTTGTAATCTTGCGGATATTTTAGACCGAATTCGACATAGGCTCTTCCACTCATTCTCAGGGTTTCGACAGGGTCGCTTTTATCTTTTCTTAGCCGATCAAGCGTGTTCAACAGGTTCAGGAGAGTTTCCTTGCAAACGGAATCCAGGAGATCTGCCTTGTCTTTATAATAAAGGTAGATCGTCGTCGGTGAATAATCGATCATGTCGGCAATCTTTCGCATGGAGACGCTCTCATAGCCTTCAGCGACGAACAGCTCTCGTGCCGCAGAAAGTATTCGATGCCGTAACTGCTCTTTTTCCCGTGCTCTCCGTTCTTTTACACCCATCGTTTTACTCGTAATTTACATAGTAATTTAACTTAACATCGTTAAGTATATCGAATGTTTTTCCCCATGTCAAGTATTTTTTTGCATCCGTGGAGAATTTCTCTGTCCTCAAAGGGGCTAAGCTCGACTTTAGTATATCTGTAGGGTGGGATTAAGCGGCTGGATAAGGAGATCAAGGGAGCGGATAGATCGACCGACCGAATAGGGAGGGCGATAGAGATTTCACCGCGATAGCTAATCCCATAGTAGATCCTGATAGCATTCCCCTTGCCTCATCTCGGTGTTCGGTGTGCGGGATGGCATAATCACACGTTTGATGCTTGCTGCGTGCATACGACATCTCAGCCTTTTACGGTTAGCACCCGTTCACGGAGTTCCGCTTCGGACAGATTTTCTACGCGGGTAGCCATGTACCAGATGTTGCCTTGACTGTCCTTAACGCCCGCGGTGCGGTCGCCGTAGAACTGGTTTTCGGGTTGCGCGATAGACTCTCCGCCAGCCTTCAACGCACGGGAGTACGTCGTATCGACATCCTCCGTGTACACATACAACATACCCGGCATAGGCTGTCTTCCTCGAGCCGTGCCCATCATGACGATGGAATCGCCTATCCGAACTTCGGCGTGTCTCGATATGCCGTCCGGACCGGGAACGCGTTCGGTTTCCTCGGCGTCAAACGTCTCCTTCAAAAATGTGATAAGCGCTTCGATATCTTGGACAACAAGGTAGGGGGTTACCGTATGGTAACCCTCCGGCGGAGATGACATAAAGTTGCCTCCCAAATTTGCATTTCCCGGTAGATTTGTAGGGTGCGCACTACGATCAAGCGAATGAATAATGAGCGCGATAGAGATCCTACCAGCCTCTAAAAGTCCTTCGGGGATCAAGCGAGTGGATAGATCAAGTGACCAATAAGGTATGAGGTAGGGAACCCATAGATAATCCCGCACGATAGAGATTTCTCTTAATTGCCTGTCACATGACTTCAGGGCTGTTACTAGGCACTAATCACTGATCACTTATGATTTACGATTCCCAAACAAAAATCTGTTTTTCGTAGACAGTTTCAAACCCGTTGCGCTCCAAATTCCCCAGCGATGTTTTAAGCATGGTGAGAGTTTCGCTGCAAGCGATGTGGCAACCGAGTTCGGCGGCACGATTCAGCCGTGCCCTTATGAGCGCATTTTGTCCGCCCTTTCCTCTATGTTTTTCAGCCGTCCCTGCCCAGCCGAGATAGGCGAAATCTCCGTGTGTCACCAGTATAGCGGCGCTAACGGGAGTGCGGTTTTCATACGCCAGAAAGTGCTCAAATCCGGGTTGATTGACGCTGTCAAAGAAGAATGAAGGGCTCCAAGGCTCGTAGATATGGGTTATTGCATCGGCACAATCTTCGACCTCACGTCGGGAAACACGCTCAACTCTGAGGTGCGTTTCGTGCGGCGTTACCTCCTCAACGGGGCGAATCAGCGTAGGATACTGCGTGCCTTGAAATGGTTTAAGGCCGTCGTCCAATAGCCACGTGACGATTTCCTCTTTCTGGTGATTCGGGCTAAGCCAGAAGAAGAACCGCTCAACCTGTGCCCCTTTCAATGTGTCCAGCACCATCTTGAGATCTGCCCGGGATGCCGTTGTTTCGCACCCAAAATAATGGACGGCGTTTCCGTTGGCTGATGGATACGGCGACGACCCCGACGACGGATCTGTCGTGACAATAGCACCACCAACTTCGTCCCACCTCTGTTCACCCGATCTTGAGCAGCCTAACTCTTTCTGTTTGATGACTTTGAGATGGTTGGCGACTTCGTATGGCGACATTTTTTTCAAGCTTTCTGAACTCGATTGTATAATGGGTGCCAATATCTCTTATTTTAGTATGAAACGAGTTTTTTTATTTTCCCCTTTCGAATTACGCTACCGCCGCCCCGTTAGGGCTTTAGTGAGAGAGGGTTTAGTGTTCTACACATCTGTGATGCACATCTCCGACTTCAGAGGCGAAATCCGATTATAAAATCGAAGATAGAATCTTGAATGTCCACATCTCCTCCAATTGGTGTTGACTGGTGCAGCGTATTGGGCGGTTGGTAGTTCACCGAGTTGACCAGAATTTGCTGGTTTTTCATAACTGAAATATAGTAATGTATAGGAAGTTTCACATATGCGATTTTCTAAGGAGGATTCCGATGAGTTGGACTTTGGTCGCCCAAGTAGCGGGGTTAGTGGTGTTGTACATAGGCGGAATATTAGGCGTTGGGTATTTTATATCGAATTCAATAGGGAAGCGAATTGATGACTTACGTTCTCAGATGACAAGGGAACACGACGCATTATCTAAAAAAGTTGATTTCCTAACTGAAAAAGTCATAGATCATGTAACTGATTATTCAATTCACAACAAAACCTAGAATTTGTCTGCTTATTCCATAAAAGCTGTCGATTTTAGTTAGTCCCCAGATGTCAATAGTCTAAGCAATTTTCATTTCTTAATCGGGCTTTCAAAAGACAACCGGTAACCACCCGAATCCTTGAAATAAAAGACATCCATGTTGTTGCCAACGAAGGGTTCGCCTACCCGAACACCGTGTTCTTTGAACTCTTCGTGCGCCGCTTTCGCATCTTCACACATGAAATACAGCGTAAGCCCGGCACTACCGCAGTTAGTCGTCTCGCTCCCACTTGTCTCGCAGACCGAACCCGAAACCATCGACGTAAAATTCGATTAATCTCTCCACATTCACAACGTCGAATAGAGGACTGACTACGTATTTTTGTCCTTTCTCGCATTCATGACATTTTCCCATTTAGAAGCGGTTTCAGAAACTGTCCGGTGTAAGACTGTTCGGTATTCGCGATCACTTCCGGCGGTCCGGTTGCAATCACACTGCCTCCGTTGTGACCGCCTTCCGGACCGAGGTCAATCACGTAATCTGCGGTTTTAATCACGTCGAGGTGGTGTTCGATGACAATGACCGTATGGCCCGCATCGACAAGTCCGTTGAGCGCGTCAAGCAGTTTCTGGATGTCCGCCAGATGCAATCCGGTCGTCGGTTCGTCTAGGATGTAAAGATTGTGTTTACCGCGTTTGATTTTTCCGAGTTCAGTTGCCAGCTTGACACGCTGCGCCTCACCGCCTGAGAGAATAGTGGCCGGATGACCGACTTTCAGATAGCCCAGCCCAAGCGCGTCTAGTACGGACAGTTTGTGCAGGATAAGTTTCTCATTCGAAAAAAATTCGACGGCGTTCTCAATCGACATGTCGAGCACGTCGGCAATGGTTTTGCCCTGATAAGTGACTTCAAGCGTTTCATCGTTGTAACGCGCCCCTTTACAGGTCGGGCACGGAACTTCAACATCGGGCATAAACGCCAGGCTTGTCTTGATTGAGCCATCTCCCGCACACTCCTCACAGCGACCGCCCTTGACGTTGAAGCTGAACCGAGAGGCTGTGTAACCCCGTTCTTTTGCATCGGGAGTGGACGCGAAACGTTTTCGGATGTTGTCGTAAAATCCGATGTAGGTCGCAGGATTAGAGCGCGGGGAACGCCCGATAGGAGACTGGTCAATGTTGATAACATCGCCGAAATACTCGTGACCGACAAGGGCATCGTGATCTCCGGAAAACACCCGACTGTCGTGGTACAGGTTATATAGTTTCTTGTACAGAATTTCGTGAATCAGCGTGCTTTTGCCCGATCCGGACGCCCCGGTGATGCAGGTGAAGACTCCGATAGGGATCTCAACGTCAATGTCGTTGAGGTTGTTCGCGCGTGCGCCCTTGATATGCAGCACCTTTTTGTTCTTTTCGCGGCGCTGGTTCGGAACGTCAATCTTCCGTGTGCCGTCTAGGTATTGCGCGGTTGGCGACTCTTGACATTCCAAGACCGCTTTAAGGGGCCCGCTTGTTACGACGTGACCGCCGTGCACTCCCGGACCCGGCCCCATCTCGATGATGTGGTCGGCGGCGCGGATGGTTTCCTCATCGTGTTCGACAACGATAACAGTATTGCCGATGTCGCGCAGTCGCTGTATGGTATTTATCATCTTGACGTTGTCTTTGGGATGCAGACCGATGCTAGGCTCGTCAAGCACATAGAGCATTCCCATAAGCCCCGAACCGATCTGCGTGGAAAGACGAATCCGCTGAGATTCACCGCCCGAAAGCGTGCCCGACGGACGATTGAGGCTGAGGTAGTCGAGACCGATGCCGATGAGAAGCTCCAAGCGGGACGTGATTTCAAACAGGATTTGTGAGGCGACCCTCTCCTGTTTGGCAGGAAGGACAAGATTGTTGAGGAAGGACAACAGTTCCGGCAGGTGCATTTCGCCGAGGTTATGTATGTTATAATCCTCGATAGTGACCAATAGGCGCTGTTTCTTGAGACGTTCGCCGCCGTAGTCCGGACACAGGTTCTCAACCATCACCTTGCGCAGATAATCCTCCATGTGTCCGTGAGCGGTGCCCTGTTGTCGGTAACGGCGATAATGACGCTCTATCTGGTTGATGACACCGTCGTACCGAAATTCGCGTCCGATGTAGCTGGCGCCGGTCTTGGCATCAGGGGGCTGTTCAACCACAACCCGTTCGCCTTTTGTCCCGAACAGGAGCAATTCCTTTACCTCGTCGGAAAGGTCTTTGTACGGCATGTCGAGATCGAAATTGTATTTCTTTGAAAGGCTGTAGAGGATGCGTCCGCCCCATGAATTGACATTGTATTGCAGCGCCTCCTTGACGAAGGCGCCCTCGCGCAGGCTGCGGTCTTTGTCGGGGGCAACGAGGTCGGGATGCGCTTTGAGATAGGTGCCCAAGCCCGAACAGGTGATGCATGCCCCCGCCGGGTCGTTGAAGGTAAACATGCCGTGGTGCATGCGGCCCGCGACAACGCGAATCGACGAACATCCGAGTTTCTCGTAGAAGGTCTCGGCGGTGTTCGCGCTTGTTGGGTCAAGCACGTGGAAACTCAAAAAGCCTTCGCCGACGACCTCAAGACCGTGCGTCAGCGAGGTGACGATCTGTTTGTCGAGACCCTTGCGGGTGACAAAGCGATCAACAATCACTTCGATGAGGTAATCCTCGTCTTCGTCAAGGTCGATCTCCTCGCTGAGATCGTGGAATTTATCGTCAATGCACACGCGGCGGTATCCCTTGGTGCGAATTTCGTCGAATAGATAGGCGTAATCCTCGCCGTAGATTTTGAGCACAGGCGCACGAACTTCAACCTCGGTGCCCTCGGGCAACGAAAGCATGTGCTCCGTCATCTGGTGAGGCGTCCATACTTTGACCCTCTGCTTGGTGATGGGGCAACGTGGCTGACCGATGTTCGCGAAGAGCATCCGCAGGTAATCGTACAGATCCGTCATGGTACCTACCGTTGATCGCGGGTTCTTCATGATTGTTTTCTGTTCGATGGAGATGACCGGGGAAAGACCGTTCACGAAATCGACATCGGGTTTCTTGAGTTGGGAGACAAATTGGCGGGCAAAGGTGGAGAGCGATTCCATGAAACGCCGCTGTCCTTCGGCGTATACCGTGTCGAAAGCGAGGGAGGATTTCCCCGAGCCGCTTACGCCGGTGACGACAACTAGCTTGTCTCGCGGGATTTCGAGATGGACGTTCCGCAGATTGTTCTCGCGAGCGCCTTTGACTTCGATGGTGGATCTCATCTCATTAATACCATTTCGCCAACATAATATTGCATATTATGTTGTCAATTACACCATTATGAATAGGCCTAAGTCAGCCGTTACCCTGCACGTCGAACCCGTAGGCGGGGCATCTTGCTCCGCATTTGAAAAACATGACTGATGAGGTTAATTCATTGAAAATACAGCACAGTAATATCACTAGCCAACCTTTGATTCACAACAACTCAACGACGTCCTCGTCGTAATAATACGCCGGCTCTTCAACCCTGATTCGGCTTTTCTCTGTCAAGTGGATGGGGTTAGACAACTTCTCAATGACATCCTGTCGAACCAGCCACTCACACGCCTCTTCAAGACCTCCGCCTTGGATCTTTTTTCGAAAATAATCATCGATTTCCGAGAGGGAACGCACCTCTGCGGATTCCGTGAGATAGTCGAGTAACGGGCGAAAGAGGCGATCTGTTTTTTCTTCGAGATACGCGTTCACTTGATCCAGCACGCATCCAACTGCCTCCCGTGTTTTCGGCTGGTTAACAAAGTCGGTGTAGACAGCCCTGAAAAACTTGGGATTGTGCTTGAGCGCCTGATGAATTACCTCGCGCGAGGGCGCTTCATTGTGAAGGATGACTTCGATGGACGCCAACTCCCGAACAACGTACATGAGCCACAAAAAACTGTATTCGTAGTCGTTCTTGAGATGGAAGTATTTCTCCGCTTTGTTGAGGGACGGAATAAGGTAAGAGGCGTGCCTCATCAGTTGAAGCGCTTGGTCGCGAGCGCCAATGTGGTTGATTGTGCTATACCATTGTGTTACCGAATCGTCTTTGGTGAATAGGAGGGTGCTTGTGGAGAAGCTGAAGTCGAGCCATCCGCCCGCCAAGTCGCCTTCGATGCTGCGCTTGAACCTGCTCCGCGGTATGCGTTGCGCGTGGATGTTTACCTCGTACTCGCAGAGAGTAACCTCTCCCTCCTTTTGACCGTCTTCCATGATGAGCCATAGGTCGATGTCAGAGTTCTTCCAGACTTCGTCGTAGGAGAGGCTGCCGAAGAGGATTGCCGCCACCACCGTCCGGTCTTTTTCGAGTTTCTCGACGAGAGATGAGAGCGCCTGCTGGTAGCGTTCTTGGGTTTCTTGGTTCGGAGCATCTGACATAACTTTCCTCGCATAGCAACCCGCTAATATCGGCGAATGAAGAAAATGTCTATCGCCCTCAATATTCGTTCGGTTGATCGATTCTGAGGTTCTTCCTCTGTAGGAGGGATCAAGCGACCGAATAGGGAGTACGATAGAGACCCTTTCCGATTCCTGACAAGTGAAAATCTCTCCTAGGTTTATTACTGAAACCCGGTTCCTCCTTAGATTCCAATGGCGTACCCATCGCGGCGCGGATCGGCGCCTCCCATCAGCGATCCTTCCTCCTGATCGACGGCAATTCCCTGTCCGCCGCCCACGCCTGCTGTCCAGTCGGGCAACGCGCGCACATCATGCCCCCGCGCGGCAAGCGCGTCCCTAATCTCGGTGGGCACACGACTTTCTATTCCAACGTGGGTGCCCGGCTCTTCAAGCCGGACTCGCGGCGCTTCAATGGCGGCTTGGATGTTCATGCCGTTCTCAATGAGGTTCAGGATCATCTGCGGCGTGGTCTGCATGATCCCGTGGCTGCCCGGCGTCCCGATGAGGGCGAAAAGAACCCCATCTCGCCAAATTTGACACGGAGAGATGCACATCTCGATTCGCTTGTGCGGGGCAATAACATTCGGGCTTTCGGGCAGAAGATCGAACCAGTTCATGAAGTTATTCAGGAACATCCCCGTCTCGCCTAGAACCACGCCCGAACCGAAGCCCGAACCGAGGCTCTGTGTCACCGCAACGGCATTTCCCTCCGCATCAATCACGTCAAAGTGCGTGGTGCATTCGTTTATCCACTCGCTCACGTCGCCTTCCACCACTTCTCCGGGCAGCTTGTCCTTCGTGTAGCGCTCACCGCCGCTAACCGCCGCCCGCTCACCGATGCGCCCCCGTTGAGAAGCGGCATAGCCCTTGGAGAGCAGACCGGGAATGGGCGGATTCGGAGCGCAGGCGAACGCCGCACGGTCGGCGCTCGCGAGCTTTATCGCCTCAATGAGAAGATGTAGATAGTCCGTCGAATTGTGCCCCAGTTCACGCAGAGAGTCGTTTTCCAGAATATTCAGCGTTTCAAGGTATTGGAATCCGGCGCACGGCGGCGGAGGGCAGTAGATATCATATCCCTTATAAGAGCTTGAGATTGGGGTCTCCCAACGCACCTTGAAATCCGCCAAATCCTTTTCCGAGATTAAGCCGTCATTCTCGTGGCAAAACCGGGCAATCTCATGAGCAATCTCGCCGTGATAGAACACCTCCGTGCCGCCTTCAATCACCCGTTGGAAGGTTCGCGCAAGATCCTTTTGCACGAGGACTTCGCCGGCCAACGGCGTTCGTCCGCGAGTCATGATTACCTTTTTTGCTGTCGGCGAAAAATTGGGCGCCGCGCCCTCCATAAAAAAGGCGTTCTTGACCGTAACGGCGTAACCGTTTTCGGCGAGTTCAATCGCGGGCTTGAAAATGTCGGCGAGATCCATGCTCCCGTACCGCTCCAGCAGCGCCAACCATCCGCCGCACGCCCCGGGCACCATCCCTGACCTGATGCCTACCTGATTCGCCCGCGGCGTCGAGTACGCGTCAAGTTTCGCCTCATAAGGACTAGTGCCCATGTAATCGAGCACATGGCGCGTCTGCTCCTTGGCGCTGTACATGATGAGATAACCGTTGCCCGCAATCCCAGACATGTACGGCTCAACCACGTTCAGGGTCGATGCGACGGCAACCGTGGCATCGAAAGCGTTGCCGCCCTGAAGCAGGATACGCGCTCCTGCCAGACTTGCAAGCGGATGGGCGCTGGCGACCATGCCTCTCGTACCGGTCACCGTTGGACGATGTGTGAGACCGTGTGACGGAAATGCCATACTTTGCAACCTCTTCTCCAATGTTCTCTGACTAAAGACCTGATCAAGTTCGCAAACAAGCGTTAGACTTGAACATAAGCGCTACTTGATGACTAGGAATAGCTCAAAAGCCGCAATATACAAGTATCACGTGGCAAAATTCATGTCAAGCACGAAAGGAGTTAGGCGGTGGTGGTTGTTTCTGATGGACGTGGTGTAGGTGGGTTGAGCTGTCGGCAACTGATACGAATAAGGAAGGATGGGAGGTGGGAAAATTGGAAGAACCAGGGAAGATGGAATTAAGAAGGATCGTCTGGTTTTTCAAACAGGCTTTAGAATAGAAGTAATTTTACAACCTTTGGCACTCTACTCTGGCTTCTGCTCGGAGCGCTGGTGAAAATCTTCGTGATGTTCCAGATGATTCACGTGATTCTGATTCAACCGTGCGATTTCCATTCTGAGGTCGTGGGAGTTCACCTCAATCCTTTCGGTGAGTTTGCTTATCTCCGCACCCAACGTTTGGGCAGTGGCATCTAACCGAGTGTTTGTCTGTCGAATATCCTCCCGGAGCTGGTCGATTGAGTTCTTGAGAATCTTAAAACCTTCGTTCATACGCGCCTCAAGTTGGTCATACCTCTCTCGCATCTCCTCTCGGAGCTGGTCGATTGAGTTCCTGAGAATCTTAAAACCTTCGTTCATACGCGTCTCAAGTTGGTCATCCCTCCCTCGCATCTCCTCTCGGAACTGGTCGTTTGAACCTTTAATGAGCGTTTCGAGCTTATCATCTCTCCTTTGCGAGTCCTCCCGGACCTGGCTGAGCAATTCTTTATGGCGGGCTTCAAGTTTGTCTTCTCTCCGATTCAAAATTCGCCAGCCGAACACCACCATCGCAACGAAGAAGACAGCAAATGGACCCCATAGTTTGAACCCATTGAGTAATTCTTCCATGAATCGGAATCTCCTTCGGTTACGCTACACTATCGGAATATGAAAGAATCCAACTGCACCTTTGCAACTATATCACATTCGCTTGTCTTTTTCAACGTGATTTAATCGCAAGGAGCGCCGTTTGTCCGTCATACACATGTGAAGGCTGGATCTGAAATTGAGAAGTCAATACACTTGTGCTATAATGGATTACGCAATTTTCAAGTACCATCCACGCGTAACTTCAAGACATGGTAAAGAAGCCTTTATTCTAGGATGAACCTGTTTCAACCGACATTCGAGGAAAACTCCTCCCGATATCCATTAGCTAGACCAAACAACCAAGGAAACAGAACTCTATGGAAACGAAAACGGTTCAATTCGCTATCATTATCGTTCCCGCTTTTGTACTCGCGGCGATTCTCCCTCGGATTTCGCATTCGCAAGAGTATTCGATACGGGTAGCTCTCCCCGAATCGTCCGACCCCATCGTGGACTATTTCTTCGAGACAATTGAGGTACCCGGCGTTGAGTTTATGGAAGTGACCGCCACCAATGACCTCGGGCATTACGCCGGTAACACGCGCGGTTCCAACAGCGAAGAGACTATCGGCTTCACACTGATTGACGGGGTTTACACGACGTACGATTTCCCCGACTCAAAAAATACCTATCTGTACGGGCTAAACAATAAGGGCCAAGCCGTCGGATACTACGTGGAATCGGACGGAGTTTCTCACGGCTTAATCGCTGATGATGGCGAAATGACTCGATTCGACTTCCCTGGCGCATCGGAAACCTATGTCTTCGGGATTAGCGAAATTGGGCAACTTGCCGGCAGCATTATAGACGCGTCCGGTGACATTCACGGATTTGTGGGGGATATACAGTTGGATTTTCCCGGTGCGATGACGACGTATGCCGGCCATATTAACTCCGCCGGGGTTTCCGTCGGGAGTTACGTAGATGCCGATGGAATACTTCACGGCTTCAAACTCGGCGCTGATGGTAACTTTACGACCCTGGAATATCCCGGCACACGGTCCCAGCTAGAGCATCTTTACGTGAACGCAATCAACGATGCCGGTGTCATCGTGTTCAGAGCGAAAGAGATTGGCGATTTCGATCGTTCTTATGTGATTCTACCGGGGGGTGAGCCGATGGAGTTGCGAGTGCCGCGAAGCGTCAGTACCGTCGGGTTCGATGTCAACGCAAAGGGACAAGTTGCGGGTTACTATGATACGCTAGATGGGGAAAGACGCGGATTTATCGCCAAGCCCGCGACCATGGGTTACGTATTTGAGACAATTAAGGTTCCCGGTGTTGACTTTCTGGAACTGACATCTACGAACGACTATGGGCACTTTGCCGGCAACACTCGCGGCTCTGCCGAGGAGAAAGCTGTTGGGTTCACGTTGATCGACGGCGTGTTTTCCACCTATGATGTACCTAACTCGCTCTCAATAGGTTTCTATGGCCTCAACAACGCCGGACAGACCGTGGGCTTCTATCAAGACATGAACGAGGTCTCCCACGGTGTGGTCGTGCAAAACGGCGAATTGACGCAGTTCGATTTCCCCGGTGCAGCCGAAACGGAAATCTTCGGCGTCAGCGCGGCGGGTCAACTGATCGGTGACGTGTTTGACGACGCGGGCGCCATCCACGGATTCGTGGGAGACGAGCAATTCGATGTGCCTGGGGCAGCGATAACCTACGCCGACGATATGAACGTCGCGGGCACCCTAGTTGGCAGTTACGTGGATGCGGACGGAGTGTATCACGGCTACATGCGCACTGCCGATGGCAGCTATACCACCTTCGACATCCCCGGCGGCATATCGAATCTGGAATATCTTTTCGTAAACGCGATCAGCGATGCCGGAGTCATCGTGTTTCGAGCAAAAAAGGTTGACGATGTTGAACGCTCCTATGTCCTCAGACCAAACGGCGAACCGACGGAGTTGCTAGTTCCCGGCAGTATCACCACCGTAGCGCGCGATATTGACACCAAGGGGAGTATAGTCGGCTACTATGACACTATGGACGGTCGCAGACTCGGTTTCATTGCCAGACCTGCTCTAAGTGAGAGTGCGCAGAATTTCACCGGTATCTACTTCGCTGACCTCTCCGAAGGCTTGAATATGCTCTCGGTGCCCTTAAAACCGCTTCAACCAATTAACGCGCGTTATTTATCGAAACTGGTGGGAGCAACAATAGTAATTACGTTAGGTGATGTAGGCCAAAAATTCGTTGGTTGGACCCCGGACGCACCCGATGACGGATTCCCGATTGACGGCGCCTCCGGTTACATCGTAAATGTGCCCTTTCCAAGTTTTGCCATTTTCGTCGGTACAGGTTGGACAAATCATTCGGCTTCCGCGCCGGGCCGGACATCGGATAACGATGCTTGGGCGTTCGTTCTCAGTGGTCGATTGGAAGGTGATCGGAACTTTGACGGCTATCTGGTCAGCGTGCGAAATCTACGCACCAACACCATCATGAAAGACCGTGTGAGGAGCGGTTACTTCGCCGCGGCGACCGCGGACCTTGCCCGACGCAGCGTGGTGCAGGTTGGCGACACGCTAGAAGTCACCGTTACCGATCTGACCGGGGAGGTGGCCTCGGAGCGATTCAGTTTCACGGTATCGCCCGACGACATTGAAAACGCGCTTTTGTCCGTGACCCTTCGCGGCGTCGGTAGACCGAATCAAAGCCTATTGCTGCAGAACTACCCCAACCCGTTCAATCCCGAAACGTGGATACCGTACCAACTTTCGGAGGCGGGCGCTGTAACCTTCTCGATTTACGGGGCATCCGGACGCCTGATTCGGACCTTATCGCTCGGATTCCAGCCGGCAGGTTTCTACCGCAGCCGAGGGCGCGCCGCGTATTGGGATGGACGCAACAATCAGGGAGAGCGCGTTTCGAGCGGTGTCTATTTTTACCAACTCTCCACGCCGACTTTCCGGCAGATGAGGCGGATGGCGATAATGAAATAGAATCGTTGTAAAGCGGGGAAAATCGGCTACATTTTATAGTTAATTCCGTTCACATTTACACATGTTTCCGTAGGCGATCAATCGAGCGAATAGCGAGTGCGATAGAGATCCCATAGAAATCTTTAATGTAGTGTGTTACTTGGTAGCATGCCATAATCCCTGTCGGAATAATTCTTTCAGCAAGTAACTGCCTCAAATTTCCATGTAGGAGGGAATCAAGCGAACGGATAGTGAGTGCGATAGAGATCTTCTTGCCCCGACGGTTTGTCTATAGCGCACATTGTCCTTGGCGGAATAATTCTTTCAGCAAGTAAAACTCTCTAGTCGGAGTACCATTCCTCGATCCAGAGGATCGACATGT
>JAJDTR010000006.1 GCA_022827055.1 Candidatus Poribacteria bacterium
CACATTTTCTTGGTTTGGTTGGTTTCGCCGATTGACTTTGGATTATGAACGCTATCCTAAGACTGCTGAAACTATGGTGTACATCGCTTCCATCTACTTGATGCGAAACCGAATCAAATGACTTTTCAAACAGGCTCTTAGAAAGCCAAGGGAATTCATCAAGGAAAATGGCTCTGGAAAAATGGCTCGGAGAAGGAGGCTCCTGGGGGCGAGAAGAAACAAAACCTGCTCTACTACGTATCCCGCGCAAGTTAATCTGGGAATGGATTGATGGGGATATGGAAAACCGCGCATGGCATTTTGCCTATAGACTGGTGCCTAAAACTCATTCGCCAGAGGAGTGGAGGGCTTCTTTGGTACGATCGTTCCTTGTCCGTTACGGCAGTCACAAGGAGGTAAGAAGCGGCCTCATGAGTAATTATCTGTCTGGGGTATGGCATGGACCTCCTAGCCTACACTATCAAGCGATACGAGATAAGCTGCTGCGGATAAAAGACATTGAAGATGACGAGAACGCCATACGCTGGATCGATGAATTTGCAGGGGGATTGGAAACTCAAGTTGAACAGGAAAGAATGTACGAAGAAAGAGAACCTTAACCGAATATAATCTCAAGATAGAACCCATGGCAAACTATCAAGAACTCGCAAATCTCGTTTGGAACGTAGCCGACGTGTCCTCCGCGGCTTATTTAAACCGCATAAATATGGCGACATCACCCTCCCGTTTCTCGTGTTGCGCCGATTGGACTGCATCTCGGCGGAAGATGATCGAAAAGATGCAGTGGTTGAGACCTACAACCGCTTCAAGGATGTCGTCCCGAAGAATCCCTGCCCCAGATTATCCTGAACGAGACAAACACCAATTCTTACAACACCTCCCGATACGCTCTCTCTCGACTGAAAGCCGATCCCAACAACATCCGCCTCAACTTCAATAACTACCTGAACGGCTTCAACCCCTCAATAATTCGCGTCGACTCTACACTCACATACACAATCCTCTCAATCGCCGCAACCAAGTCCGACGAGGCACCGATTGACTCCCAATCGTCATGTACATAATACACAAACCCATGTCGATTGAACACAACGACAGATTTTAATCCGGTGCGAACACGACCCGCGACTTCTTCCCACCATGGATGCTCGGCTCGGCACACAACTTCTCACGGAGAACGCGCAGCCCCGCATGAATCTCCGGATGCGTTGACTCACATATCCCAAGCACTTCAGATAACAGCCGGCGGTCCAATTCTTGGCGCACCGCATCCTCAAACATCTGATTGAACGGCAGCATCTTTTTATGCTTCATTTCATCGAAAATACGTTCAGCGTTTTGCAATGCAACCTGATCCAGTTGACGCACATCTAACATCGGCATCGAACGTAGCAGCTTCAGACGAATTGCACCTCGCCCCGCGTGTACTTTGTTGCAGCGCAACCAGTAACACAATAGGCCCAGTGTAGAGTTGCCCCATAAGGCAAAGGCGTAGTCGTACGACGGATTTTCAAACACGACATTTGGCAATAAACGGATACCGATTGCTGGCTTCTCCGTGAAGAGGACCGCTAAAGAATTCGCATTAAAACGTAATCCTATATTCTGGTGGACTCGGCTATTCCTACCCAATATCTGTTGAGCTTTTTCCCAATAATCTGGGCGAATGATGCCATGGGAATCCGGTTTTACTTCCATGGTGCGTTGTTTATCTGAATTGACATGCCACAAGCTTGGATACAATTCTGTATCGGAACATCCCTCTTCTATATCAAATGCCCCTCGTGCTCCTTTGATCATTGTTTCATCAAAGCTAGTCTTGGCAATTTCACCGACAGAGCAAATGGGAACTTCGAGCGGTTCATGCTGTGCTGGCAACCAGACACGCCCATTCGCTAAGTGGTACGCCGATTGCATCAATGCTAGTTCTTTTATGCGTGACGTGCTCCATATCTTATCTAACGGACAATTCAACGCAGCCCCGACTGTCTCATCCCCAATTTTAATGAGATCGCCACCAATTGGTGGGGCTTCAAACTCCCTGACATTCTCAAGACGCTGAATACACTTGGCTATTTCAACTGCCTCTAAATGGCTATTTGGCGTGCGGTGCAAACAAACAAAGGTGCCGCGCCCCGTGTTTTCCGTCCTGCCTTTGAGGGCGACGACGAGACACTCGGCCATGTTGGTATCTGCGGAGAATGCGCAGTTCTCCGTTTTGGCATCGGCAATTGTAACAACGGCCACATTGTGGTACATAATAGCCCATAGGTCTCGCACCTTCTGCCAGTCTGGAGAGGTCAGTACAGTCAGGGGCAATACGAACCCCATTGTTGGCGCGTACGGAGATGCCTCCCTATCATTGTCTTTTAACATCCGATCTGCAAGGTCAACAAAGTAGGATCCGAGCCCAGCGTTACTGTGTGCAATGGAAGTCTCTATGCCTTTGAGCGATGCTTTCATCGCCTTGGCAACATTTTTATCCCTATCTCCAAATACAGTCTTGGGAATATCAGGGTTATCAGAACTAGTGTCCGCAGCCGTCCGTGTAAAGGGCGGATTTTCGATGACGATATCAAATTCACCGTGCCGGAATTCCGATAATGGGGTACCGTCTTGGCTGTCATCACCTTGAACCTGCTCCGTGTTTATTAATCCCAATGGCAATGTTGCCTCCGGATTCTCAAGTAAATCCAAAGCTCCTATCGCATATTTGCCATCCCGACGTTGTGTGCCATACGCCATGGTGTGAATACGCGTTTTTCCAATTTTGACATCGGGATAGGTACTCGCAATAATTGAGGCAGTTAGGTGGCTAGCGTTAGGCATAATATCGGCGCCCACGAGGTTATTTTCTACCATTTGCCTGTGAATGTCTTTCCCGCTCCCGCCGGCTTGTTCATGTAGTGCAAGTAGCCGCTGGTAAAGTCCGTTTAGTAACGCGCCGGTACCACAGGCAAAATCGGCGACCTTTGGAAAGACTGGTAACCCCTCTTCAAACGTAGGGTGTCCATTGGGTAAAACGAGAGTAGAGAGCAGTGCAACGGATTCGGGGCGTGTGTAGTTCGCCTTGATGAATCTCCGGTCGACAATCAAACGCTGGAAGACAATGCCCGCTAACTCGTGTACCTGCGCCAACCCTCTCGCTATTAGTCTCTGAGCAGTGTTACGCAACGTTTGCAATACTTGCCCCACAAGTCGGTCATCTGTCGCCAATACCTCATTCGTCAGACGATAGGCAACATCGAAGATGGGACGATAGTTGACCTGTCGAATAGCATTCCATGCGTTCAGGACTTTATTGACGTTAAGTTGTGCCCCTATTGTCTGGAGTTGGACAAGGGACGGCACTGTGTCCAGTCCCGGCGTGCCGGCAAGGGCACTCTGAAAAACGAAGGCATTCGTGATAATCAACATTGCCATCCGATAAGTCTGTTCCCCTGCTTCTTGATAGAGAATTTCCTCAACGGATTCTCCGATGTGAGGACGATGTTCAACGGCAGCGGCGAGGAGAATAGCTGCTTCATTCACACCGCTCTCTAAATCTTCTGCGGCTTGGACAACTTTGGAGATAGGGATTGCCCCAATTCGGAGGGCAGTGGCAACGTCACCGATATTGCCGACACTCCAACCGCTACTAGGGAAACGGTGAGGCGCATCAACGCTGAAAAGGGCGTAATGGAGATCATCGGCGCGTCGGAGTGCTCCGGTGATCTCAGCGCTACTGAATTGTCGAAACCGATTGGGTATCCGTAACGCCATGGCGGTTTTAACCGTCTCAAATGATGCCAAGCGTTCTCCGAGTCGCTGTCGCGCTTGCTCTTCACCATCCAAGTTTGGTGAATGGGGGCGATCAACTTTTACCTCTATGACCACTGGCTCTCTGCCAATTTCTGTTACGGTCATATCGGGTTGCCCTTCGCATAGCAGTGTTTCTTGGGGCTCGATGTTCCAAGTGTTGCTGCGCTCTCTTAGAATATCCGCTATATAGACCGTGATTGTGTCCTCTCGCCGCATCCGTGTCTCCGTCTTTCTTCCCAGCCCGTAAAAACGTACAAACTGTGGAAACTGCAATTCCGGTATTTTGACCGTCCGCTTCCCATTTAACCAGGGCAGTTTATCTCAACTGTGGGGCCGTTGCCAATCCAAAAGAGTGGTACTCAACGCTAACCCACCTCAATGCTCTCACAGATTGCCGCCGCTGTCAAGGGCAAGCGCAACATTGTTCCAGCCAGTCAACACCGGTTGTTCGATGCTCATCGAAACCAAGTGGTGGGATAGAGAACGATCAAGCGAATATATAATGAACGATCAACTGAACGAATAGATCAAGCGAGTGGTTAACGAGCGCGATAGAGATCCCGAGGCGGTAGGAAGTCTTGATAGTGAATCGCGATAGAGATCCGAGGGCGATAGACATCTTCACGCGATTGTTAAGCCGATGGCAAATCCTCATACGGGTCTCAGTGCGATCGCGCTCCCACAAAGATTTACTCAAACATAGGCGTGAGTTTTTATCCGCGAAATCCGTGTAATCCGTTTAATCTGCGATTCAGACAACTATCCCGCCCAACCTTACTCCCACCCCCACCAACACCGCCGCGCACACCGCCGCCTCCAATCATGGCAATTTCACTAATCACACAAATCACAGTTCAGACAATCACCAATCTCCCCTCACCAACGCATTTCCCGTCCTCTCGTCTTCGCGTTTTCCCGTTTTCTCCTCTGGGCCAATATTCAGAAAAATTCTTATGCTTGACAAATCAATGCTTTCATGATATAATGCCTGACAGTTGCACCCCGCGGCATTGGTCCGCACCTCGATTCTCTAGGAAAATGCGCGCGCGTTCCGCCGTATATAAAACAAGTCGAACCGCGCTGAGTTGAATTAAATTTTTTGATCTGTTTCAGCCCATTGGTGGCTTTCATTGCTGTCAGTCAACGACAGATAGCCGCTAGTGGGCTTTTTTTATGCTTGTAGATACACGCCGCGTCCCGTAACCCCTGCCGCCCGCGCGACAGAGTTACCATCGTTCCCACGATACTTCAAAGAAAGGTTTTGAATATGTCATCAGAAAACAATCAACCCGATATAACGATCAGCCATGAAGAACATCGCGCAACCCTATGGCGCCGCGTATTTCAAGGCGCCACCACCACCTCCCTGATAAACTGGCTGGTGGAAACACATCCCGAGTGGGAGCATGTCCCCCGAAAAAAGATTGCCGACGCGCTCAGAACCTCCAATCCGCGCTCAAATGCGTTCACGCGTGAGTGGAGCGAAGAATATAATCGCATAAATTCGCAGTATGTCGCACACTGCAAAAGGCTTGTCGAAGCCGCGCTGCGACCGGCTTCTGCCGCCATTTCAGCCATTGCCGTCAAACTGCGACAGAGTGCGCCGGACGTCCAAATCGAAACTGCGAACGATCTACTCGCCGCCTCGCGCTCCCTCGTTCCAATCAAGAAAGTCGTCCTTGACGTAATCTCGGACGCACACATTAACGGTATTTCCGATGATTCAACCGATCAAATATCTGATTCAACAGTTCGAGACGATGAAGCCGAACGACTTGCACGCATATATCTCGAAGGCGATCTTGATGAAGCGATGGAACCTGGTTCGGACATATAACATTCACGCCGGCTACATCAACCCCAAATACTTCGTCGAGTATTACATCAGAAACACCAGCTACCGTATGCTCGAACTCCAAGATTTCCACACCCAAATCCTCGGTGCCATCAAACCCGGCGAGTACGGCAAGCAGATTAACATCCAAGCTCCGCGTGGCACCGGCAAGACCACCCTTGTCAACCGCCTAATCCCCCTATGGCGAATCTGCTACAAGCGCTTCGATCTCATAATGGATAGGCAACCTGAAGAATTCATCCTCATCGTCGGTCGCAACGAACGCATGGCGCGCCAACGCATAACCGAAATCCGTAGCGTCCTCGAACGCAATCCCTTAATCCGTCGCGATTTCGGCAACCTCGTCGGCTCACCGTGGACAAAAACCGAAACCGACACCCGTAACGGCATCGGTCTGAGACCCCTCGGCAGGGGCGCTTCCCCCCGCGGCGCGCTCCTCGGCGACGTGCGGCCAACGTTGAAACTGTGCGACGACATCGAAGATCCGAAACGGTGTCTTAATCCCGATCTCCGAGCAGAAGACAGGGAGTGGTTCATGACCGACTTCATGTACGCCGGCGACCTCGGAAGTGAGCACTCCAACACCATGATTGTCGATACCGTGAAACACCCCGAATCCCTCTCCGAGCACCTCCGCGCCCTGCCCGGTTGGAAGACCTTGCGCTTTGAAGCTGTCCGCTATCCCAAAGATATCTATCACCCCACCGCCGAGAACCAGTGGAAGCAGTGGGAACGTGTGTACAGCGACACCACCCTCAACGACGATGAGCGCGAGAGCAAGGCAAACGCATTCTTCCAATCCCGAAAATCCGAAATGAACGCAAACGTGCAGATGCTCTGGGAAGAAAAACTCCCCTACGTCCGCGTCCGCAAAGAAATCGTCGAGCGCGGTTACCACAGCGTCATGCGCGAACTCCAAAACGATGCGCGTGATCCGGGAATGGCGCTGTTCAACATGGAAGCCGCCGTCACCTTCTCCGTCACGGATGAAGGCTTTCGCCGCAGCGATGGGCGCGTCGTACCTTGGCACGACATTGGCGGATTCACGGCATACCTCGACACCATGGGCGGGCGCGATGCGCTTGCCAATAGCTATGCGTGCGCTGTCGTTGTTGTATGGGAACCGCTGCCCGGAGGAAGTAAAATGAATCCCGATTCACTTTCCGGCGTGAACGGGTATGTGATGCTGGCGTGGCTGGAGCGCACTCCGTTGACGGAACAGATGGAAAACGCCATCCTACTTGCGCAGCGCGCCGAGGCGATGTTGGCGCCCGCCTATCCGAAATCCAACTTCGTTTGCGAGCAGCGTCCCGACAAAGACGGCACCATAAAGATGTCAACTGATCATGCGTTTCGCGTGATGAGAGAGCGCCATCGTTTTCAGGGCGCAATTAACTATCACCAACAGCACCAAAACAAGGAAGACCGCATCGAAACGCTTGAACCGGCTATAGCCAACGGCTGGCTGGCGTTCAACGAACGGGACTTGCCCCCCGAACTATGGACGCAATTCCGGCAATTCCCGTCTGCCGATCACAACGACGCGCCCGACGCTGTCCAAGGTGCCTGCCGCGCGCGCATCATGACCACCGCGCAGCAGAGGGTAAATCTATCCGCCGCCCGCAAACAACGTCAACGCGTCGTGAGGTTATAAATGCCTATTTCAGTGGTGGAACCAAAGAAATTCTTGAAAACTCGGTTTCTTCCCGGAATCATAGTGGCTTCAAGTTATCGGATTAATTCACTCATCACGCGCAACAAAACGCTGACAATCATGGCAATCCCACTAATCACAAAAATCACAGTTCAGACAATCACCAACCGTCCCCGTATGCTCCATCTATATCACCTGATGTTAGAATCAAAAGACCGATTAACTGGGATCGAACGAACGAATAATGAATGATCAACTGAACGGATAGTGAAGGCGATAGAGATCCCATAGGCAATCACGACAGAGTTCCCATAGTAAATCCTGATTGCGGGGACGATAGATATACAAAATAGACGAGATGAAAACAATATCCACCGTTTTTCTGCAGCGCTTGAATGACACTGTTTTATGTCCCGGTAAAGTGTACCAAGTCGAGCTTAACGTGGACGTGCGAATACCATCGTCTTCGCACTGGCTCAAATCCAATCCTGCGAGAATCAAGCCTTTTTGGACTTGACGGAGAGAGGGTTTTCTGATATGCTGATCAATTAATGTCAGTTTAGTAAATTTCGCCTTCGTAGATAATGCCGAGAGTTCTCCCTTTCCTTCTGAGATTGATCGCCAGTTCTGTAATTGCTGGCGCATTTTTTATACCATCAAATGTGCGAGGGGGCGAATCCCTTTGGTTCACCGAGGTGACTGCTCAAGCCGGAATTCGTTTCAAACATAGCGACGGGCGCAGCGGACAGAGATATTTTTTGGAGACACTTGGAGCGGGCGCGGCGTGGTTCGATTACGACAAAGACGGGGACTTGGATCTGTATTTCGTGAACGGAGCCAGCTTACCGGGGGCGGCCCTGGATCATTCCCCCACCAATTCACTCTATCGGAACAACGGGGACAAGACCTTTACGGACATCACTGAAGAGGCGAAGGTTGGAGATGGGGCTTTCGGTTTCGGCTGTTGCGTCGGTGATTACGACAACGATGGATGGCAAGACCTGTATGTCACGAATTTTGGCGCGAATATCCTGTATCGCAATAACGGGGACGGCAGTTTTTCCGATGTCACCGAGACGGCGGGGATTGGAGATGAGCGCTGGAGCAGCAGCGCGGCATTCGCCGATTACGACAAGGATGGCGACCTTGACCTATATGTTACAAACTACCTAGACTATCGCTTGGAAGACAACACCATCTGCCATCGAGGCGATCTCCGTGTCTATTGTCCGCCAGCGGATTTCACGGGTGTAGCCGATGCGCTTTACCGGAATAACGGTGACGGCAGTTTTACGGATGTAACGCAGGAGTCAGGCGTGTTCAATTCGGAAGGAAAGGGGCTGGGCGTCGTTTGGGGAGATTACGACAACGACACTTATCCCGATGTCTTCGTTGCCAATGACACGACGGCGGACATGCTTTACCGGAATAACGGTGACGGCACCTTTATGGACGTGGCGCTGTTCGTCGGCGTTGCGCTTGGCGCGAAAGGAATCCCGATGGGCGGTATGGGCACCAGTTTCGGCGACTACGACAACGATGGCCAGTTAGACATTGTCGTAACGAATTTCCAAGATGATCCGAACAGCCTTTATCATGGTGAGGGTGACGGCACATTTTCGGACGCAAGCTATGCGAGTCGGTTGGGCGGAGTAAGTTTGCCTTATGTCGGATGGGGAGTCGATTTCGTCGATTTGGATAACGATGGACTTGTGGATCTGTTTGTCGCGAATGGGAATATATATGACAACGTGGAAAAGTTTGATCCGGGCTATACGTATCCCCAACTCAACCATATCTACAGAAATCTGGGTGATGGATCGCTGAATGAGATTTCCAGTCAGTGCGGCCCCGGGCTGGACTTAATCAAAGTCAGCCGCGGCGCCGCCTTCGGCGACTATGACAATGATGGCGATATTGATATCCTTGTCACCAATTCCAATCAGACGCCCGACCTCCTTGAGAACAGGGGTACCAATCAGAACAACTGGCTGGGCTTGCAACTCGTTGGAACGACGAGCAACAGGGATGCTATCGGCGCGCGGGTGACGGTTATTGCTCCGGGACTTGAGCCTCAACTTCGGGAGGTAAAAAGTGGATCCAGTTACCTCTGTCAAAGTGATTTACGTTTGCACTTCGGACTGGGGAGTGCCTCTATTGTTACTCGCATCGAAATCCGATGGCCCAGCGGCTCGGAACAAACGTTTGAAGGGATAAAGCCGAATCAATATCTGGAGGTTCGGGAAGGAGAGGGGCAGCTAATTCCGATGGGATCGGGAAGTAAATGAGCCAGTGATTGAGGAGGCGTACGGTTGTTCCCTCGGTTTCACCGATTCTGTGGAGATACTAGCGTAAAGAGATTACACATACCAATCAATGTGTATAGAAGCGTGAAATCTAAAGTCAAAGGAGACGGAGTTTTATGGGGCACAGTGAAAAAATGCAGGGCAAGCGGGTTCTTGTCACTGGAGCGGGCACGGGAATTGGACGGGAAGTTGCACTAGAGTACGCGCGAGAGGGCGCCGCGGTTGTCCTTCATTACGCCCATAGTGCAGATGGCGCCGAGTCCGCCGTAACGGAGATTGAAGGTTCAGGCGGGAAGGCAATCGCTTTCAAATCGGATTTCACAGATGTCAACGACGTCATGGAGTTGGCAAAACATGCGGTCGATTTTCTTGGCGGGCTTGATGTGCTCGTTAACAACGCCGGTATCACAATGAATCTACCGTTTGAGGATGTCACGCCCGAGCAGTTCGACACGCTGTACAACGTGAACATACGCGCCCAATTCTTTCTCACGCAAGCCGCTCTGCCGCAGTTGGTTGAGAGTCAAGGGGTTGTTATCAACCTTACATCCATTCATGCTTTTGAGGGTTTTCCGGAGCACTCGGTATATGCTGGAACCAAGGGGGCGATTGTCGCCTTCACGCGCGAACTCGCCATTGAACTGGCGGTCCAAGGTGTGCGGGTGAACGCGATTGCTCCAGGTGCCGTCGAAGTGGAGAACCACTACAAAGCGGTGCCGGATTACGACCCGAAGGCAAATGGTCAAATGATTCCGTGCGGGTTTGAAGGTGTGCCATTGGACATCGCTCGGGTCGCTGTTTTCCTCGCCTCCGACGATGCACGCTATATCATCGGTCAGACGATCATCGTAGACGGAGGCACCACCTCTTGGATGCCATTCAGCGACGGTTTCCGACAACGCAGCGGAGACGCGCGTTTCGGGAGAGGCTACGTGCCGGGATTATAGTCGCGAAACGGATTTGGAGAAGGCTGACGATGCGATTGGGACTGGCGGCTTTATTGGCAATTGCCGCGGTCATGGGCGTAAATCAAAAGGTGATGGGGGCGATGCCGACAATGGAAGAGTTGGATGTTTCAAGAGCGTGGGTTGCAACCCACTTTGATACTGGCGATACCGCTCCGCCCTTTTCCTTTCGTTATGGCGGTCAGCCGATAACGGAAGCCCTCCGCGAATGGCGAACAGACAGTGTGGTGCAGGAGCTGGACGACTCACGGATTGAAAGGATTTTCACCTACACCGACTCAAAAACCGGACTTGAAGTCCAATGCAAGGTCACTGAATACTGTGATTATCCCGCCGTTGAATGGGTAGTCTTCTTTGAGAACAAGGGCAGCGAGCCGACGCTAGTGATTTCGGATGTTCAAGCGGCAGATTTTTCCCTCTTATGCACTGGGATGGGAGACTTTGTTGTGCATCATGCAGATGGAAGCCACGCTGACCCGACGGATTTTCACCCTCGCGAAACAAAACTTACCTACGGGGAAGAGTTGCGCTTCGCACCCTACGGGGGTCGATCTTCTGATGGTGTGCTCCCATATTTTAATCTTGAAAAGCCCGATGGCAATGGTATGATAGCCGCTATCGGTTGGACCGGACAGTGGGCGGCATCGTTCACACAACAGAGTGATGCGGATGTCAAATTTCAAGCCGGTATGGAGACCACGCGACTCAAATTGCACCCCGGTGAAAAAATCAGGACGCCGTCGATCTTGTTGTGCTTTTGGAGCGAGAATCGAACGCACGGTCAGAATCTGTTCAGAAGCCTTCTGCTCAATCACTATTCGCCTACCTCTGATGGAACTCTAACCGATGTGCCCGTTGGCGCGTCGCCTCATAGCGAGATTGCCTTCGAATCAACCACGGAATCTAACATGATTGAAGGAATTACAAAGGTAACCTCGAACGAGCTGCCGATTGACACGTGGTGGATTGATGCAGGTTGGTATGTGTGCCCGGATGCCGCAACAGGCGGACGGAATTGGGCGAGAGGCGTTGGAAACTGGGATGCCGATCCCGAACGTTACCCCAACGGTATGAAGCCCGTGGCAGACGCCGCGCACCAAAACGGATTGAAGTTTCTGCTGTGGTTTGAACCGGAGCGCGTCATGCCCGGTACATGGTTATACGAAAACCACCTGCAATGGCTGCTGGCGCCGCCGGAAGACCTTCCTCCTGAGCTCCAATACGAAAAGAATGATGGATTCCACCTGTTGGACCTAGGCAACCCGGAAGCGCTCGCGTGGGCGAAAGAGACTTTTTCAGCGATGATTGGGGAGGTCGGGATTGATATCTACCGGCACGACTGCAATATCTACCCTTTGCACTATTGGCGCGATGGCGAAGCGCCGGACCGGCAGGGCATGACCGAGATTCGGTACATCACAGGGCTCTATGCGTTTTTTGACTCGCTCCAACGCGAACACCCGAACCTCCTTATCGACAACTGTGCAAGCGGCGGTCGACGGCTCGACTTCGAGATGTTGCGGCGGTCGGCCGCGCTGTGGCGAAGCGATCACTGCTGGGATGCGGATGTGGAACAAAGCATGACTTACGGGCTGTCGCTCTGGATGCCGCTGCACGGTGTGGGTTCAATCTCAGTCGATCCGTACGATTTTCGCAGCGGTATGGGAACGAATTTTTCGGCGTCATTGAGATATTATTCTGATCCGGCTATCTGGGAACCTGCCGCAAAACTCTTCAAGGAGTACAGGGCGGTTCGCCACCTGTTTCATGGTGATTTCTACCCGCTAACGCCGTACAGCGTATCTTCGGAATCTTGGATTGCTTGGCAATTTCATCGATCCGACCTTGATGAGGGCATGGTGCAAGCGTTTCGCAGGTCCGGTAGCGAAGTCTCCTATACCGTCTTCAAACTATGCGGATTGTCCCCCGAGGTGCAATACATGGTGATGAACTTCGATGCGCCGGGAACTTCGAAAATGACCGGACAGGAACTCATGGACGAAGGGCTTTCTATCTCAATCAACCAGGCGCGGGGTTCTGCGGTTATTGTCTACAAGCCACTTGATGAATGAGTTTCGAGATACCCTTTGTTTGGTCGCGCGCCCAAATTAATTGACGCGTTAAGTCTGTGAACACGATTATTTCATCGTGCGACGAGACCTGTGAGAATGACTCAATTGACGGTATTATGAGTGAAGCAGAGCAAGAAGCCTAGTTGAGGCGCCAAGTCGGCAAGGAAAGGGGATCTCTATCGCCCTCGTTATCCACTCGGTTGAATTCGCTTCGGTCGCTTGCCCGCCTACGGAATAAGTACACAATGTGGTTAGGACATCAGATGCACAGTTGTTCAAGCGAGATGGTAAAACCAACTTCAATCTTATCAAAATGAAAGGAGTTCGAACCATGACAGTGACGGTATATCGACCTGTGCTTCTTTGCGTTACCTTCTTACTCGCTTTTTTGGCGTTGATCGGTAACGGTCATGCTCAAACGTTTTTGAAGGGACTTGAGGCTATGTGGCTTTTTGATGAAGGCAGGGGAAAATCGGTCAAAGACTCCTCCGGTAATGGTCATCACGGGGAGTTCCGGGGCAAACCAGAATTCATTGAGGGAAAATTTGGCACTGCGCTGGACTTCGGCGGACCGGAAGAGGGGGATTGGATACAAATGGACGCGCCTGTCGTGGTAGACACTGTCGATTTTAGCATCGGCTTATGGATGAAGCCTGCCAAGCCCCAAAACTGCTGGGGAAATGTGATATCCAGTCGAGATCACGACGGGGGAGATGCGGGAATAGCTATCGCGGAAAGCGGTTGTCTCGACAACTGGTATAGAATTATTATTGGCGGCGTAATCAATTGGGATGGGGTTGGTAATCCTAGAAACACCGTGCGTCCCACGGCACTGGAGTGGAATCATGTTGTCTTCGTCCGCCAAGGCAGGGAGGGGATCTGGTATCTCAACGGGGAACCGGATCGCCCAAAACGGGGCGGCCTTTATATTGACTTGGGTACGGAGCGCCCAGTGGGACGATCCCGAGAGAATTTCCGCATTGCGACCGCCATATTCAATGAAGGCAGGTCCTATAGAGGAGCTCTTGACGAAGCCTTTATATTCAAAAGAGCGTTGACTCAGCTTGAAGTGACAAAGGTAATGGAGAAAGGGCTGATCGGGGCACAAGCAGTGGATGCGAAAGACAAGATTGCAACGGTCTGGGGACGGATAAAGACCTAATCTAGAGTCGCCGCGTTATTCATCTTTCACTGTCCCATCTTACTAATTTTTCCGTACTGGGCGGTGCACACCCTACAAATGTACCGAGTCGGTTTAAGGCAGTTAGGTTTTTGCATCGGTTACAAACTTTGTGAAAACGAGAGGAGTTCAAGAAATGACAACGGCGGTCAATAGATTTATGCGGCTTTGCAGCGCCTGTTTCATGATTTGTTTGGTATTGACCGGGAAAAGCCACGCCCAGGCATTTTTGCAAAAGGTTGAAGCCATTTGGCTTTTCGACGAAGGCAAGGGAGAGACCGTCGAAGATTCTTCCGGTAACGGTCATGACGGCGAGTTTAGGGGTGAACTGCAATACGTCGAAGGAAAATTTGGCACAGCGCTGGAATTTGGCGGGCCTCAAGAAAAAGAATGGATAGAAATGGACGGTCCTGTCCCGGTGGATAGTGTTGATTTTTCTTTTGGTTGTTGGATGAAACCCCACAGAGCCCAAGTTTGCCATGCAAACATTCTAAGCGCCAGGGATGCGAACAATTCGGAGAATGGCTTTGAGTTTGACCAACTCCAGTGTTCACACAACCGGTACAGGATAGTCATCGGTGGCGTCATAAATTGGAATGAAGTAGGTAATCCAAGAAATACGGTGCGTCCAATATCAGAGGAATGGAATCATATCGTTTTTGTTCGCCAAGGAAGGGAAGGAATTTGGTATCTCAACGGCAAACCGGATCGCCCTAAGCGTGGAAATTTTTACGTTGACTTGGGCTCGGTGCGGCCGGTGACGCCTAACAAAAATAACTTTCGCATCGGCGCCCCCACATATGACGACGGTCTCTGTTTCCGAGGTGTTCTCGACGAAGTCTTTATCTTCCGAAGAGCACTATCTCCGTTGGAGGTTTCGACGGTGATGGAAAAAGGGGTTGTCGGAGCACAGGCGGTTGACGCACAAGGCAAGATTGCAACTGTCTGGGGACATATAAAATCCTAATCAATAGTTTTTGCGTCTGAGAATTATGCGTAAAGGACATACGCTATTCGCTCGTTCAATCTATCCGTTTAGTCGATCACTCGCTGTGCACTCGCTCGATCCCAGTTGATTGATAGAGATTTTCGCTAGTATGCGATAAGAAGTCGCGACCTGGAGATCGCTCCTACAGACCTTGGAGGTCCAACCTAGTACACGTTGGCAGAAATAGTTTAGTGGATTAAACGGTTAAAGGCCTGCCTTTGTACGTCCATTTAAACGGTTTAGCCATCGTTTGATTAAAGTAAGAAATAAAAGATAAAATGCGTTGATGTAATTCTTGTACAGAACCGAAAGA
>JAJDTR010000058.1 GCA_022827055.1 Candidatus Poribacteria bacterium
TCGTAGGTCACCGACAGCGCGATTAATTCAATACCGCCATCTGCAATCTTGTGCCAATCTGCATTCTGTTTGGGATCGGTCGGATGATTGCCCGGGTCCGGAACGCGGAGCGAGTAGACAGCCGCTTTGCCCTCCACCGATTCCGGAACCACCAATAGCGGGTCGATATTTCCATCCTCGTTCATATCTACCCGATAGTTCACCTCGGGGTCGTCCATGATTTTCTGGCTGAGTTTCTGCACCACCTTTTGCTGAAACTCTTTAGAGTCGGGTTTCTTCGTGGGGGCAATTTCTCGAAAAACCTCCTTTAGCACATCCGGCAGGATTGCCGGGTTAAGCTTGTCGGTCAGGTCGATTTTCACGGTGACTGCTGATCTGCCAACGCCAACCGGAACATCCTTTGAACGATTATCGCAGCCCGCCAAAGCCGCTAACATGACACACAAGAGACAACCAATAAGCACCACGCGAGTTTTTTGCATTGGATCCTCCTCTAGAATGCGAGCCAAACAGAACCGATAAACGCTGCCGTCAACAGTCCGCCGCCGATAACAGCATACGGATTATAGTAGAACGGGTCGTAACCCCAGCCGTAGTCAATCACTTCCTCTTCGTATTCCTCGACCACCTGTTTCCGCGTCGTCATGGAATCAGGCGGATTCAGATACTCACCATCGTCGTCGTCATCCTCTTCTTCCCATCTCCTCTTGGTTTCCTCGATGCCCTGTTCAATCACGTCGAGCATCACGTCATCTCCCGATATTTCCTCGCCCGTTTCCTCGTCAATATAAGCCAAATCCTCGGGCCAAAGGTTGGTGTTTACAATCTCTTCAACTTCCTTCCAAAACTCGTCCGACACCAGATCGAATTGCCAAGATTTCTCTATCCCGATTCTTCGCTCGGAAAGAAGCGACATGAAGGCGATCATGAAAGGGTTGAGATCCGTCTTGCTCCCTTCCTCTTCCGCGAGCCTTTGTTTGTAGATGCATACGGCCACTCGCAAGTCTTCCCAGATTGGCCGTCCCTCATCGTCGACCGCTTCCCAATCCGCATCTTCATCGGCAAATTCGCCCTCGCCCAAGTCTACACCGGCAAATATATCGTATGTAAGGATAAAGTCCCACCAGCGCGCAATGAAATTGTGGTAAATTAACTCGCCCTTTCGAGTCGGTGAATAGTATTCGGCACCCTCCTCAATGGTCCAATACTCATCGAAATGTTCGTCTAGCAGCTTTTCAAGAAACTTGTAATCGTCGCTCAACAGAACCGGCGGCGAATCCTCGTCTTCAATCATGCGGTACAGTAGAAATCGGGAAGCCAACTTCGTCTTTAGCTCCTGATCCATTTGAATCGTCTTGTCAGACATCACAAACTCCTTGGACCGTTGGGGGTAGCGGTCAATAACCGTCAGTGCGAAATCGCTTGACAATTACGAAGGGATGCATTACTATTCATGCTTACAGTGTGCCTGTAGCTCAGCTGGATAGAGCGTCAGCCTCCGGAGCTGAAGGCCGGGCGTTCGAATCGCCCCAGGCACACCATCCCACCTTTTGTTCTTTCCTACTCTTATGAGGCGCAGAGTCCTAAATTAGCGCCGATATTCAATTATACTCCTGATTGCCAATCGCTGTCAACGATTTGTGTAAGAGAGACAAATCACAATTTTCTACTTCGCAAAAGAGAAAATCGAGCTAAGTCAGTGATATGTCTCTCAGGGCTCGTAGGTCGGGTTGTACCATCAAGCGACCGATGAACTGAGATCGAGCGACTGAACATTTCATCTGTAGGGTGAGATCAAGGGAGATCAAACGAACGAACAGTGAGTGCGATAGGGATCCCACAGCGACTGCGATAGAAAGTCCCCCGCCCATCATCTCTACTAAATCAACCGTCCGAATAGGGACGGCGATAGCAAATCCCTCCCGGTCGCCCCCTATCATTTGACTTACCATGTGTATACCATGTGTAATCGTGATAGACCATTCTCCAATAGCTAGTAGAAGAGGCGCCATGGATCTAACTCTTTCTCGTAGGGGATCAAGAGAGTGAATAACGACCGCGATAGAAATCCTAGGTTCCCGCGCCCGAATCGTCCCCGACGAAAATCATATGCCATCAACCGACCGTATTAAGCAGTTGTAGGAGATCAAACGAGCGCCTAGCGAGTGCGATAGAGATCTTCTCCCGACCGCGACCCATTGGCCAATCGAATAATCATGAACCGAAAGAACCCCGTTTTATTTTTCCATATCCGGTTTTTCTCGATTTCTCCAATGTCGTACCCCTTGAGTCTATCGGCGAATCTGAATTTACTTGAATGATGCTGCCAATTGTGATAACTTGATTTACGGGCGGGAAATTGAATTTCGTGCAAATCTTAAAGACGATTGTAGAACTCAATTTACTCAACTCGCAACCCGTTGTCCCAAGAACACACCTAGAACGGCGTCAAGTATATGAATGTCAAAATCAAGCGAGTAGACAACGACCTCCCGCTGCCAAGATATGAAACCGCGGGGTCGGTCGGATTTGATTTCGTTTGTCGAGAATCTGTAACAATCAAGCCGCACAGTTTGGAACTCATCCCCGCCAACGTCATTGTTGAAACACCGCCGGGATATATGTTGATGGTCACGCTTCGCAGCAGTACGCCAAGGAAACGGAGCCTACTGATTCCACACGGTGTCGGAGTCATCGATCAGGACTACTGTGGAGAGCGCGACGAGATAAAGATTCAGGTCTACAATTTCAGCTCCAATCCGGTGACGGTAGAGCGGGGGGATCGGATTGCCCAAGGGGTTTTCGTCCGAGTCGATGCGGCACAGTGGTCGGAAGTTCATCGAATCGACTCGGAGACGCGCGGCGGATTTGGGAGCACTGATACACGAGGAGATTAGATGTGAAGCAGTATTTGGACGCGCTCAGACAGGTTGTAGAATCCGGGGTTGATAGGACAGGCCGCAACGGGGTTACCCGCGCCGTATTCGGAATGCAGATGCGTTTTGACATGTCCGATGGCTTTCCAGCCGTCACGACGAAGCAACTCGCGTTTAACACCGGAGTGAAAGCCGAGCTTCTGGGCTTTCTGAGAGGCTACTCGGATGTCAAGGACTTTCAGAAATTGGGTTGTAATGTCTGGAATCAGAATGCGGAGGCGGATTATTGGAAACCGCGCGCCCGATTTGAGGGCGACTTGGGGCGAATTTACGGCGTGCAATGGCGGTCATGGAAAACCCCGGACGGACGGACAGTGGATCAACTTGCTGCGGTCATTGACCAGATTAAAGAAAATCCCTCCAGTCGCCGCCATGTGGTCACAGCTTGGAATCCCGGCGAACTCGACGAAATGGCGCTCGCACCATGCCATGCGTTATTCCAATTTTTCGTAGCCGGTGGAAAACTCTCGCTTCACATGTACGAACGGAGTTGCGATCTGTTCTTGGGGGTGCCGTTCAATATCGCGTCGTACGCCCTGCTGCTGTACATGGTGGCACAGGTAACCGAACTGGAGCCGGCGGAGTTGATAATCTCATTGGGAGATGCCCACATCTATCATGAGCATTTTGAGCAAGTGGAGATACAACTGGAAAGAGAACCGCTGATGTTGCCGGAACTTTATCTTAATCCCAAGAGAAAGTCGATTGATGCTTTCAAGATGCAAGACATCAAATTGCGAGGTTACAAACACCACGACGCCATCAAAGCGCCTATGGCAGTATGAGAGAGGTTTAGTGGACTTCACGCCAAAAGAACTAGGTACACTCCACGGCCCGTTACCAGCCGTACACCACCTAACTGTCGGCAAGAGCCATTAAGCGACTGAATACTGAATAAGGAATGCGATGGTAATTCCCGTGCGATCGAGTTCCCATCGCGGTTCACTAGCCACTGACCACTAGTCACTAACCACTTTCGATGATTATATCGCTCATCGCAGCAATGGATCAAAATCGACTCATCGGACAGGGGAATCGACTCCCTTGGAGACTTCCCGCGGATATGAAGCATTTCCGACAATTGACTCTGGGGAAACCCGTCGTGATGGGCCGAAGGACATTTGAGTCCATAGGCAAGCCCTTGGCAAAGCGAACCAACATTATCCTGACCCGTGACCGGAATTTCCGTGCAGGCGGCTGCATTGTAGTGCACAGCGTTGATGAAGCGCTGAGGAGGGCGGACGGCTGTGAAGAAGTGATGATAATCGGCGGTCATTCGGTTTACGAACAGTTTTTGGATTGTGCCGGACGTTTCTACCTGACGCAAATCTACGAGTGCTTCGAGGGGGATGTCTATTTCCCGGAGTTCGAGCTAAGCCGCTGGCGTGAGGTAAAACGCGTTAAACGTGAATCAGACAACGACAACCCGCATTCTTACGACTTTGTATGCCTACATAGAGATCCCTCAAGCGACTGAATAAAGTCAAGTAGGAGGGAACTCCGATTCCCGTTGTAGGAGGGAACTCCGATTCCCGATACGTCGAATGGTATTCCGATTACCGACAAAACACAAATGAACTTTGACGATTCGAACTACCGCAAAATAGTCATCTGTCTGGTCGCGGTTATACTGCTCGGCATCGGATTTTGGATGTTAAAGCGCCGTCATCCGGAGCTATTTCTTGGCGAGCCGGATCTCATCGTGGATGAGCAACAGGAAGCGGATGGGACTAGGACCCCAGCCGCAACCTCAAGCCCAACTACCGACGGGGAGTCGACGACGGTTTCCCAACACCTGCAGCAAGAATCGGTCGATGGTCGTATTGACATCAATACCGCTACTCTTGAGGAGTTTGAGTCTTTACCGGGCATTGGCCCGGCGATTGCCGAGCGCATAATTTACTATCGGAATGTCAACGGGAAATTCGATATTGTTGAGGACCTTACGGAGGTAAGCGGAATCGGCGACAAAACCATAGAGAAACTGCGACACAGAATTGTCGCGCGCTGAGACGGGGACATGCAGTTCGCAATCTAAGATTCGACTGTCTGAAAAAGATGGACAAGCCTTCCAGACTCTGGAAGAATAACTCAGCAACTAGCCAGCAGCCTCGCACCGGTCGCGTTTACGATTTATGATATGAACGGCGGAGCAGTTCGGCATTTGGACGCGGGGCATCAAGCGGCGTGACTGTACCAAAGCCGCAGTCGTGCGTTGTACTGGGCCGGCCGCAATCAAGATGGAGAATTCGTCGCAGGTGGTTTATATTTTTATACACTCAAAGCAGGCGAGTTTACGGCGACGCGCAAGATGATGATGCGGAAGTAAAATATGCTCGCTCATGTTAAGAACATGTGGGTGAAACCGAGTTTTTTCTTCAAACTCGGTTTCTCAAAGTCTCTTTACATCTTCTTTTGACACGAGCCAAAACGCTTTTCACAGATGACTATCTCATGAGAAAAATACTCTTTTCCATTTTCTTGATGTCCCTCCTATTTTCAACCCTTTCTCTGCCGGACAGTGTTGCGCAAAATTTCACAACTAGAAATCTACCTGACGGCGCCAAAGCCCGTCTCGGTAAAGGCTGGATAGACGAGATAGCGTATTCGCCGGATGGTACCCGCCTTGCAGTTGCAAGTTCAATCGGCATCTGGATCT